>DATGGP010000009.1:0-107897 GCA_035308425.1 Casimicrobiaceae bacterium
GCCGCTCCCGAGCGCGAATTAGCCCCGAAGCGCGAAGCGCGGAGGGTAATCCAGTGAGCGCGAAGGGCCGCTCCCGAGCGCGAATTAGCCCCGAAGCGCGAAGCGCGGAGGGTAATCCAGTGAGCGCGAAGGGCCGCTCCCGAGCGCGAATTAGCCCCGAAGCGCGGAGGGTCGTCCAGTGAAAGAGGTGCCCGACAACATCGTCTGGCATGCGCTCGCCGGCCCGCACGCGCGTTTCGCGGCGGGCACGGCTGAGCTACGAAGGTATGCGGTCGGTTTCTCGCCGATCATCGGCTTCAGCGATCCAAAGCGCGCGAACGTCGATGCGCTTACGCCGTTTTGCGAGCCCGGCGAGCATTTCTATTGCGAAGGCTGGTACGGCAAAGCGCCGGACGGATGGAGCATCGACGTCGAGGCGCCGATGCTCGGGATGATCTTCGACGCTCCGATGCCGGTGACCGACGAAGCGCCGGAAGCCGTGCGCCTCGACGAGCGTCACATGGCGCAGGCGGCCGAGCTCGTCGCGCTTACCAAGCCGGGACCCTTCGGCCCGCGGAACTTCGAGCTCGGCGAGTACTTCGGCATCTTCGAGGCAGATCGGCTGGTCGCCATGGCTGGTGAGCGGCTCCATGCCGGTCGCTGGCGTGAAATCAGCGCCGTCTGCACGCATCCCGACTTTCAGCGTCGCGGACTCGCCCGGCGACTGATGACGAAGCTCGTCCGCCGCGAAATGCAGCGCGACGAAGCGCCGTGCCTGCACGTGATGCACAACAATCACGGCGCACGCCGCGTTTACGAACAGATGGGCTTTCGTGTCTGCAAGGAATCGGTGGTACGGATCGTTTCGCGGGATCGCGAATGAGCGCGCCGGGTGACGCCCATGCCGTCGAGATCGCCGACCTCGATGCGCTGATCGTCGAGCGACGTCGCATAGCCGAGTACCGTACCCGACAACGGTGAATCTCGGCGCAGCTGCTGCAAATGCCATGCAACAAGCAGGCCGAGAGGCACCGAATAGCGCCCGCACCAGGTCTACTTGTACTCGCGATGGTCGTGTTCTGACAGCATGAAGCGCGTGAATCGCTCGATGCGCTGCGGCGAAAGCGCGCCATCGAAACAATCGGCGATGATTCGATGCTCGTGCGCGAGCGCCTTCGCGTACCCGTCGGCATCGACAACGCAAAGAGCGAAATTGCGCCCGCTCCAGCCTTCGTCGCCGTAATGAACGGCGTCGGTCGACGCGATCATCGCGACATCCCTTCCCCACTCGGGCCGTCTTCGCCCATGACGGTCGCGATCGCGCGCGCAAGTGCGGCGCCCACGGGTTCGTTCGCGCGAACGACATCGACAGCACGAGGATCGGCACGATCTGTACGTCGCGGTTTCGCTGCTGCAGGAAGGGAAGCTTCGCTTCGATCGAATGCTCGATACGTTGCATCTCGTCGTGCACGCAGTACGCATCCTCGGGCAATAGCGCGACGATCCGCTCGCGCAGTCGCGAGACCGTACAGATAGCCGACGTACGCGTAGTCGTCATGGGGCGCGATCGCGATGCGCCATCGATCGTCGGTCGCGATGCGCTTGTCTGCGAGCGTCCGCTCGAGCCTTGCGCCGTCCTTGGCTGCGATCCGTTCGACGACTGCTTCGATCTGCTGCGGGCGATGCGCAAAGCCGATCGTGTCAACAAGGCCGCGATGTTTTCGCTCGGACCGCGCCAAGAGCGTCGGTTCCGTCGCGGCCATTCAAACACCCGCCTTCGCCAGCACGACGACCGAAACGCCGAGCGCGCCGGCACTGCGATCGACGTTGCGATACGAATGCGGCACGTTGCCGGGAAACCCGAGCACATCGCCCGCATCGAGCTCGTAACGCTCGCCGGCGACGAAAATCGTGACGTGCCCCCGAAGGCACGAGAAGAACTCGCGCGTGCCGGGCAGGTGCGGCGTTCCGGCCATCACCGCATCGGGCGCGAACTCCATCAGCTCCATCACTTCCTCGGGCACGGGTTCGGGGACGAGCGCGCGCGTAGTCACACCCCGGCCACGACGCCGCGACGCGAGATCCTTTCCTTCCCAACGGCGCACCTTCGCCCGTGGTGAGGCGAGGAGCTCGTCGATCGACGTCGACAGCGCTTCGGCCACCTTCACGAGCACCGCGAGCGACGGATTGCCGTCGCCCGATTCAAGATTGGCGATCGTCGAGCGCGGCACGCCGGCCGATTTCGCGAGCGCTTCCTGCGTCAGCGAGCGCACCTGGCGCAACGACGCGAGGTTTCGCGCGAGATGAGTCGATACGAGTGGCGGTTTGTCCATCAGGATGACCCTTCGCCAAGCGCCTGGACAGTCGGCTTAAAAATGCGAAGCGGCGCCCGTATTGTCCCAGACATCGAACGGGAGAAAACCGTGACGCATCGAAACCATTCGTCGCAAAACGATTTCGCCGGCGTACGCATCGCCATCACCGGCGGCACCTCGGGACTCGGGCTCGCGCTCGTGCGCGAGTGGAATAGCCGCAGCGCGCGCGTCGCGTTCGTCGCACGCACGCAGGAAAATGTCGACCGGATCGCGCGCGAGATTCCCGGCACGGCAGGCATTGCCGGCGACGTCTCGAACAAGCACGACATTCATCCGCTCGCGTTGCAGATCCTTGGCCGGTTGGGTGGCCTCGACGTACTCGTCAACAACGCGTCGAGTCTCGGGCCGTTTCCGCTCGCCCTCCTCGCCGATACCGAATGCGAGGAGCTCGAGGTTGCGCTCGCAACCAACCTGCTCGGTCCGTTTCGCTTGACGAAGGCGTTGCTCGGTGCACTGCGTTCATCGGCGGCGGAAGGACGCGGTGGCGTCGTGCTCAACATCTCGAGCGACGCGGCGGTAACACCCTATCCGCACTGGGGCGCCTACGGCGCATCGAAAGCCGCGCTTGCCCACATGAGCGCGATCTGGCGCACGGAGCTCGAAGACGAAGGCATTCGCGTGTTGTCGCTCGATCCGGGCGACATGGACACGCCGCTCCACAAGCTCGCCGTTCCCGACGCCGATTCGTCGACGCTTCGCAAGCCGGAGCAATCGGCGCGCGAGCTCACGCGAGCGATCGTCGACGAGCTTCGCGACATCGCATCGCTTAACCGTCGCAAGCGCGAGATCCACAGCGCATGATCATCGCTCGAGACCCTGTTCAGCGCCCGATCGACGCGAAGCTTCTCGCCATCGATGCACGCGGGCGGATCACGCATTGGCCTCGACGCGCGTTGCCGAAGCTGCTCCGGCGAGGCGACCTCGTGATCGCGAACGACGCCGCCACGCTACCCGGGAGTCTCGAGGGCACCCATGTCGCGAGCGGCCGACGGATCGAGGTGCGTCTCGTGCGGCGCCGCTCGCTTCAACCCGACGACGTTCAAGACTTCGCTGCGATCGTGTTCGGTGAAGGCGACTATCGGATGCCCACCGAGGATCGCGCGGCGCCGCCACAGCTTTCACGCGGCGACGTTCTCGACCTCGGTCCGCTTCGCGCAAAAGTGCGATCGGTGCTTGGCCATCCGCGTTTTGTCGCGATTCGCTTCGCTGGAACTCCGCAGACGATCTGGCGCGGCCTGGCAACACATGGGAAACCGATTCAGTACGCGTACATGCGTCGGCCGTTGAAGCTTTGGGACGTGTGGACGCCGATCGCCGGCGCGGCCGCCGCGTTCGAGCCGCCATCGGCGGGCTTCGCGCTCGATTGGGAGACGCTTGCGGACATGCGGCGTCGCGGTGGCGATTTCGCGACGATCACACACGCGGCCGGCATCTCGTCGACCGGCGACGAAGCGCTCGATGCGCTGCTTCCGTTCGACGAACCCTACGCGATCCCGGTGTCGACCGCGGCTGCGATCGAACGAGCGCGCGATCGCGGCAGCCGCATTGTCGCCGTGGGAACGACTGTCGTCCGCGCGCTCGAAGCGGCCGCCATCGGGAATGGAAAGGTCAGCGCGGGTTCGGGCGTGGCGACGCAGCGCATCGGACCCTACACGCGGCTGCGCGTCATCGATGCAGTGCTATCGGGCACGCATGAACCGGGAACGAGCCATTACGCGCTGCTCGGCGCGTTCGCATCGCCCGCGACGCTGCGCGAAGCCGATCGCGAGCTCGAAGCGCACGGCTATAGGACGCACGAGTACGGGGATTCGGTCTTCGTGGAGCGGCGCGACGCGTCTCCGGTCAACCGGTCCCCTTCGGCAGCGCATACGCGACGATCTGATCCGATACCTGCGGCTTGAGAATCGCGTTGCCGCCGGCGACGAACACGACGTACTGCCGTCCCTTGTACATGTACGTGCCCGGATTCGCGACCGCGGGCGCATCGACGAGCGACTTCCACAGGACATCGCCGGTCTTGATGTCGATCGCGCGCACGCGCGCATCCATCGACCCGCCGAGGAACACGAGACCGGACTTCGTGACGAGCGGACCGCCGATCGTTACCGAGCCCCAGGAATCGGGCATGTAGAAGCCCCACTTCTGCACTTCGCCGAACGGCTTGCGCCAGAGCAGCTTGCCGCTTTCGAGGTCGTACGCTGACAACGTGCCGTAGGGCGGATTCCAGCACGGCATGCCCCAACGATTGACGAAGTTATGCAGGTAGAAGCCGTACGGCGCGCCCGTCTGCGGGTAATAGTCCTTGGCGGATCCCTTCTTCTTGTCCGCCTCGTACTGATCGCGCGGCACGAGACGATAGATCTGGGCGACCGCGGAGCTGTTGACGACGTAAACGCCCGTGCGCGGATCGACGGCACCACCGCCCCACTCCACACCGCCCGCCGTTGACGGATACGCAAGCGTGCCTTTGACGCTTGGCGGCGTGTAACGGCCATCGTGACGGAGCTTCGCAAGCGTGGCGCTGCACTCGCCGAGGCCAGCCCAGTCGGCCAATTTGAAGATGCCCGGAAAAGTGTCGGGAACCGTCGGCTGCAGTGTTTCCGGATACGGTTGCGTCGGCGATGCCTGCTCGCCTGGCACGTCCGAGGCCGGCACGGGATGCTCGGTGATCGGATAGATCGGTTCGCCCGTCAGCCGATTCAGCACGAAGAAGAAGCCCATCTTGCTCGATTGCACGAGTGCGGGAATCGTCTTGCCGTCCTTCTGCAAGTCGACAAGCGTGGGCGCCGAATTCGTGTCGTAGTCCCAGATGTCGTGATGCACGATTTGCCGGCTCCACAGCATCTTGCCGGTGTTCGCGTCGAGCGCTGTGATCGACGTCGCGAGCGGCAGCTTCTCCTTGCGATTGCCGCCCCAGAAGTTGGGACTCGGCGAGCTCACCGGCAAGTACAGAATGCCGTGCTCGGGATCGATCGACATGCTCGCCCAGACGTTCGACGTTCCCGTCTTTGGCGCGTCCTGCTTGGGCAGCGCATCGAAGGTCCAGTTGAGCTTGCCGGTTCGAGCATCGACGGCAAACACGGTGCCGGGGGGCGCTTCCTCGTACGCCCAGTCCTTGCCCGCCCAGCCGATGTAGAGCATGTCCTTGTAGACGGTGGGCGGTTGCAGGATCGACAGCGGCCACTTGTTGTTGACCGTATTCCACTGATTGATGTCGAGCACGCCGTGATTGCCGAAGCCGTCACACGCTTTGCCCGTATCGGCATCGACCGCATAGAGCTTCGCGTCCATCGTGCCGACGTAGACGATCCTCTGGCAGGGCTTGGCGGCTTCGGGCGCGGCAGACTCCCAGTACGCGACGCCGCGCGTCTTCATGTCGGGTTGCGTCAACGCCTCGAGTTCCGCGTGCGGATCGAAGATCCATTTGACCTTCCCGGTGTCGGGCGCAAGCGCGAAGATTCGATAGAACGGCGTCGCGACGTAAACCGTGTTGTTGACGAAGAGCGGCGTCGCCGACCAGTCGGTCACGGGGACCTTGTTGCCGTTCACCCTTTTGTCGCCGTTCGATACGTCGCCCGTATGGACTTCCCACGCTTTCGCGAGACGGCCGACGTTCTGCGTAGTGATCTGGTCGGCCTCCGAATACTTCTGGTCCATCAAATCGCCGTTGAACGTGTACCAGCCGTGATAGCGCGTCGTTTCGGCGGCGGGCTTGGCGCTCGTGCTGGCTTGCGCGCTGCCGGAAGGCGCAGCGGAACCATCCTGGCCGCGAGCGCGCGGTGTGCCGCCAAGCACAAAGGCGGCAAGCGACGCGGCGATGCCGATGCACACGATACCGATCGCCGGCGCGGGGATGCCTCGCGCGGGATGCCATGCGACGCGCACCAGCCACGCGATGCACGCGAGCACCATCACGAGCGATAGCCACCATGCGTCGAGCATGTACGCGGCGAAGCCGCTGCCCGCGATGTCGATGATCAGGAGCACGAGCAGAAGGCCGCGCAAGCTGCGCGACATCGTCGGCAGCAATGCAAAGGCGAGGATCGCCATAGCGGCGGTGCTTGCGATGACGAGCAGCACGCCACCGGTGCCGTGGATGCCGTTGCCCGGCCAGAAGTAGTCGAACAGCGCGACGGCCAATCCGATCAGCGCCAACAAGCAAAGGGGCGCGCCCACAGCGCGCGACGGTGGTGTTCCGGCCATATCAACCTCGGGCGTTAGAGAAGGAGACGGCCCACGCTTTCGGACGCGGTCTCGATGGGAAACGTGCCTTGGTCAGACCCTGCGGCTAAGGTGTAGTTCTACGGCGACAGCCGGCGACCGCAGAATGCAGAAGGGCGTGCTGCTTTCCCGCGCGAACCATCGGGCTCGCCCTTGTCGGCCGCTTCAACTGGCCCATCGTCGCCGAAGGCACTCAGCGGCGATCGAGAAGTCCTGCGACCAGGAGCACGAACTCGCCGATATCGAACGGCTTCGAGATGTGCGCCTGATATCCAGCGAGCATTGCGCGCTTGCGATCATCCGCGCGCGCGAAGGCCGTCAATGCGAGTGCAGGAAGTCGCCGTCCGCCGGGCTCGCGACCCCGGATCGCGCGCATCATCTGATAGCCGTCGGTGCCCGGCATACCGATGTCGCTGATCAGGACGTCGGGTGCGGAAGTGTTCAGAACCTTGAGCGCTTCTTCGGCGGATGCCACTGTGGTGACGCTCGCGCCCCGGCTTTCCAATACCGTTCGAACCAGATCCCGCGCGTCGGCCTCATCGTCCACGACGAGTATTCGTGCATGATCGAACTGAGGAAGGAGCTCATCGTCCCTGGTCTGTGGACCGGCACCGGCTGATTGAGCCGTATCGTTGCGATCGGGCTCAATCAGTACGAGCGGCAGACGAACGACAAAGGTTGCGCCCTGCCCCTCGCCGGCGCTCTTCGCATGGATCGATCCACCGTGCAGCTCGACGAGCTCCTTCGAAATGGCGAGCCCCAGGCCGAGGCCGCCATACGACCGCGCCGGCGTGCTGTCCTTCTGCGAAAAGCGCGCGAAGACGTACGGCAGAAAATGCGCGGGTATGCCGATGCCCGTGTCGCTCACGCTGATCTCGATATGCGAATCGATCTGCTCGAGCAGCAGCTGCACCTTGCCCCCCTTCGGCGTGAATTTGATCGCGTTGGTCAGGATGTTCCACATGACCTGCTGAAGGCGTCCCGCATCGCCCGATACTATGCCGCGACGCGTGTCGAGGATGCTCTCGACCCGGACACCCTTGGCATCGGCAGCCGGCTGTACCGATTCGATCGCATTGCCGATGACATCGACGAGCGCGACACGCTGCACGTCGAGACGAACCTGCCCGGCAAGGATGCGGCTCAAGTCCAGAAGGTCGTCGATCAGCTCGACTTGCGCTCTCGCGTTGCGCTCGATGACGTCAATGCCTCGTCGCAGCTCCCGCTCGTCGTGCACCCGGGTGGGCATCGACAGGATCTGCGTCCAGCCGAGAATGGCGTTCAGCGGGGTGCGCAGCTCGTGCGAAAGCGTCGCGAGGAATTCGTCCCGCATGCGCGCCGCGCGTTGCGCCTCCATGCGCGCGGCCCGCTCCGCTTCGAGCATCTGGTCCCGCAGTGCGCCGTACTCCTGCATGCTCTCGGTGCGCCTGCGCTCCGAGAGGTCTCGCGTCAGCTTTGCGAACCCGCGCAGCCGTCCCGCGCCGTCCCGTAGCGCGGTGATCGTGACTTGCGCCCAGAACCGACTGCCATCCTTGCGCACCCTCCAACCCTCTTCCCGATACTCGCCCTGCGTGCTAGCGATTTGCAGCTCGTGTTCCGGCCAACCGCTATCGAAGGCATCCTTCGGATAGAAAATCGAAAAATGCCGGCCGATGATCTCGCCGGCCGTATAGCCGTTGATTCGCTCCGCCCCTGCGTTCCATGTGACGACATGGCCGTTCGCGTCCAGCATGAAGATCGCGTAGTCGGCGACGCCCTCGACGAGAAGACGGAAACGCTCCTCGCTCTCCCTGAGCGCCTCTTCGTGCTCGTGCCGGTGCGTGAGATCGCGCGTGACCTTGCCGAATCCCACCAGCTCCCCGGAAGCATTGCGCAGCGAGGTGATGACGACGTTCGCCCAGAAGAGTGATCCGTCCTTGCGAACGCGCCATCCCTCTTCTTCGTAGCGACCCTGCTCCGCCGCGACACGAAGCTCGTACTGCGGATGCTGCCGCTCTACCGCTTCACGCGGATAAAAGTTGGAGAAGTGCCGGCCGATGATCTCGTCGGCCGAGTAGCCCTTGATGCGCTGCGCGCCCGCATTCCAGCTCCTGACATATCCTTCGCGATCGAGCAGCAGGATCGCGTAGTCCCGGTTGCTCTCGACGAGCAGGCGAAATCGTTGCTCGTCCTTGCGATCGGTTCCGTCTGCCGCAAGTGCGTCTTTTTCCAAGTGAATGCCTTGGCCGATTCGTTTCGTCTCCGTCCGCGGTGCAAGTTTTACACGCTCACCAATCGTCATACGGAGCCCGCGACATTCTCGTCCCCGGGGCGGCGCGGGTCTGTAGGAGAAAGACTCAATCCGACATCGATGCCCTGGCCGTGCCGAGCGACCTCTTTGGTCCACGACCGTGAGCGATGTCGGGCGCACGCGGCGACCGCCGCCCCAGCGCCTGGCGCAAAGGGCGCGCAAATCAGCGCAACAGCCGCTTGTCCACCACCCGCTTCGCCTTCCCGAGCGAGCGCTCGATGCCGCCCGACGGCATCACGCGAACCGCGCACGTCACGCCGATCAGGTTCTTGATCCGCTGCGAAAGACGCTCGCCCGCCGCATCGGCATCGGCCGTGCCCGCGCCGGGTGCGCGCTCGACCAGCACCGTCATCTCGTCGAGATTTCCAGGTCTCGTGATCTCCACCTGGTAGTGCGGCGCGAGCATCACATCGCCGAGGATCAATTCCTCGATCTGCGTCGGAAACACATTGACGCCGCGAATGATCATCATGTCATCCGAGCGACCCGTGATCCTCTCGATGCGGCGCATCGTGCGCGCGGTGCCGGGCAGAAGCCGCGTCAGATCGCGCGTGCGATAGCGAATCACCGGCATCGCTTCCTTGGTGAGCGACGTGAACACGAGCTCGCCCTTCGTGCCTTCCGGCAGCACGTCACCCGTGAGCGGATCGACGATCTCGGGATAGAAGTGGTCCTCCCATACGGTGAGGCCATCCTTCGTCTCGATGCATTCCTGTGCGACGCCCGGGCCGATCACTTCGGAGAGCCCGTAGATGTCGATCGCATCCATGTCGAGCATCGACTCGATCGCGGCGCGCATCGTCGGCGTCCACGGCTCGGCGCCGAAGATCCCGATCGCAAGCGACGATTCACGCGGATCCAGGCCCTGGCGCTGCATCTCCTCGGCGATCGCGAGCATGTACGAAGGCGTCACCATGATGATGCCGGGCCGGAAGTCCCGGATCAGTTGCACCTGCTTTTCGGTCTGCCCGCCGGACATCGGCACCACCGTGCAGCCGAGCTTCTCGGCGCCGTAATGCGCACCGAGGCCACCGGTGAAAAGTCCGTAACCGTACGCAACATGCACGATGTCCCCGGCGCGTCCGCCTGCTGCACGTATCGAGCGCGCCATCACGCTCGCCCATGTGTCGATGTCGTTGCGCGTGTAGCCCACGACCGTCGGCTTGCCCGTCGTTCCGGACGATGCATGCACGCGCACGATCCGCTCGCGCGGCACCGCGAACATGCCGAACGGATAGTTGTCGCGAAGAGCGGCCTTCGTCGTGAACGGAAAGTGCGCGAGGTCGTCGAGGCTGCGAAGCGAATCGGGATGGACGCCGGCTTGGTCGAACGCGTTGCGGTAATGCGCGACGTTATCGTAGGCGTGTCGCAGCGTCCATCGCAGGCGCTCGAGCTGAAGCGAAGCGAGCTCGTCGCGACTCGCGATCTCGATCGGTTCGAGCTCGTCCCTGCGTGGAGATTTGGCTGGCATTGACGATCCCTCGCGAGCTCGACGCGACGCACACCGCTTCGTCAAGCCGCGTCGACGACCGTCCCGTCGATACGATAGCTCTTTCCGCGAAAGAGCGCGATCGTCTTGCCGTGCTGATTGCGCACTTCGATATCGTAGACACCCGTTCGCCCGGCGAGGCTGCGCTCGACGCCGATCGCGTGCAGCACGTCGCCGACACGTACGGGCGCGAGATACTCGATCGAGCAGCCTTGTGCGAGCGTGTTGCGGTTATGGCTGTTGCACGCGAACGCGAACGCGCTGTCGGCGAGCAGGAACACGTAGCCGCCGTGACAGATGCCATGGCCATTGACCATGTCGCCGCGCACCGCCATCGTCATCTCGGCGCGACCTGGCGCGATGCCGACGATTCGCATCCCGAGCGCCTGCGAGGCCGGATCGCTCGCGAACATGCGAGCGGCGACGCATTCGGCGAGCCGCTGCGCGTCCGCCTCGTTCATTGTCGACGATTCACGTATCGGCAAGCGGGGCGCCGGCGGCGTAGCGGCGCGCGATCAGCGGCGAGAGCCGGTAGCGGTCCTCCCCGTAATGCGCGGCGAGATTGACGAGCACGTTGCGCACGCGCGCGATACCGATCTCGTCGGCCCAGCGCAGCGGCCCGCGCGGGTAGTTGACGCCCTTCTGCATCGCGGCGTCGACATCGCGCGCCGATGCGACGCCGTGCGTCACCGCATCGGCCGCTTCGTTGGCAAGCGCCGCGACGGTTCGCATGACGACAAGACCCGCGACATCGTCGAGCGGCGAAACCGCGATGCCCGCGGCCTGCAACGCGCCGGCGACGGCCTCGAACGTGCCGATCGAGCACGTGTCCGCCCGTGCGAGCCCTATTCGCATGCAGCGCGAATACTCGAGCGCCAGATCGAAGACGACGAGGCGCGCGACACCGGTCGCGGCGCCGCGCGTCGTGGCCGTTCGCCCGTCGGTGAGGGCCAGCAACGCATCGGCGACCTCGACCGCACCGTCTGGAAACCCTTCGCGCGGAGGCGCCTGCTCGACCGCGATGCCCGACTGATCGAAGCGGCGCGCGAGCTGCGCCGCGACGCCGAGGTCGCCACGCACGACGACTCGCTTCGGCGCGGGTTGCGGTGCGAGCGCCGCGGCCGCCGGCCGGCTCGCGCCTTCCGCATAGTCGTAAAAACCCCGGCCGCTCTTGCGGCCGAGGTGCCCGGCAGCGACGCGCTCCTGCTGCAGCACGGACGGCGCGTAGCGCGGATCGTGATAAAGCGCTTCCCAGATGCCGCGCGTGACGGTGAAGTTGACGTCGTTGCCGATCAGGTCCATCAGCTCGAACGCGCCCATGCGAAAGCCGCCCGCATCGCGCATCAGCGCGTCGAGCGTAGGCACGTTGGCGGCACGCTCGGAAAGCAGGCGCAGCGATTCGCCGTAGAACGGCCGCGCGCAGCGGTTGACGACGAAGCCCGGCGTCGACGTCGCCCGCACCGGCTGCTTGCCCCACGCTGTGGCGGTCGCGGCAATGGTGTCGGCGACCGCTTCGTCGGTCGAAAGCCCGCTCACGATCTCGACGAGCTGCATCAACGGCACGGGGTTGAAGAAGTGCATGCCGACGACGCGCCCTGGGAATCGCAATCCCGCCGCGAGCGCGGTGATCGACAGCGACGACGTGTTCGACGCGAGGATCGTCGATGCGGTGACGACCTTCTCGAGCTCGCGCAGCAGCGTGCGCTTTTCGGCGAGGTCCTCGACGATCGCCTCGATGACGAGACGCGCGCTGACGCAATCCCCGAGCGCGTGCACGGCAACGATGCGCCGCGACGCTGCTTCTGCCGCGGCGCTATCGAGCTTGCCCTTCGCCGCGAGGCCCGACAGCGTTTGCGCGATGCCGCCACGCGCTTTCTCCGCCGCGCCGAGCCGCGTGTCGAAGAGCCGGATCGGGTGCCCGGCCTGCGCGGCGATCTGCGCGATGCCGCAGCCCATCGTGCCCGCGCCGATGACGGCGACGGTCGCCTCGCGCGGTACCGCGACGGCTGCGGGCATCACCGGTCGTCGGGCGGGTCAGCGACCGGCGAACTTCGGCGGCCGTTTCGCGAGAAAGGCGGTAACCCCTTCGCGATAGTCGGCGCCTTGACCGAGCGTGCGCTGCGTATCGCGCTCGAGCGCGAGCTGTTGCTCGAGCGTGTTGCTCGCCGACGCGTGCAGAACGCGTTTGGTCGCTGCGAGACCGCCGGTCGGCGCCTGCGCGAGTTGCGCGAGCAACGCATCGACGGTGGATGTGAACACGTCGTCGTCGACGCATTTCCAGATCAGCCCCCACGCCTCCGCCTGCTCGGCCGTGAGCTTGTCACCAAGCATCGCGAGCCCCATTGCGCGCGCCGAGCCGACGAGGCGCGGCAGAAAGTACGAGCCACCTGCGTCGGGAATCAGGCCGATGCGGCAGAACGCCTGCACGAAACTCGCTGAACGCGTCGCGACGACGATGTCGCACGCGAGCGCGATGTTCGCGCCTGCGCCAGCGGCAACACCGTTGACCGCGCACACGACCGGCAGCGGCAATTCGCGCAGCGCGAGCACCAGCGGGCGATAGTGGTTCTCGATCGACGCGCCGAGATCGACCGGCGTTTCACCGGGCACCACCGCGCGGTCGGCGAGATCCTGGCCGGCGCAGAAACCGCGGCCCGCGCCGGTCAGAAGCAAGACCCGGATCGACCGGTCGTTCGCGACATCGCGCAGCGCCGCGCGCAATTCCTCGTGCATCTGCGTCGTGAAGCTGTTCAGCCGATCGGGCCGGTTCAGCATGATGCGCGCAATGGCATCCGCGCATTCGAAGCGAATCTGTCCATGGTTCATGGGGCGTGCACCCGGTGCTGCACGACACGAAAGCGATTCGCGACATACGCGGCATCGGTCAACGCCGCGTTCGCCGCCGGATTGGCCCCGGTGCCGTGGAAATCGGAAAACGCGGCGGACTGATTGACGAACACGCCGCGGGTCAGGTTGATCGACAAGGCGACGCCGACGTCCTCCGCGACGTCGATCGCGCGCTCGATGACGGCCTCGTCGGTCGAATAGACGGACAGCGTCAACGCGCCATGCCCGATGACCGCATCGCGCGCGATCGCCAGGCTGTCGGCGGTGCTTTCGGTCGCGATCACGAAGGCGATCGGCCCGAACCACTCGTTCAGGTACTTTGCGCGATCGTTGCGGTCGAGCTTGACGATCAGCGGCGTGCGGATCGTCGCATCGGGAAATTGCGGGTGCGCGATCGCGCGCGTGTCGAGCGCGATGTCGCCGAGCGAGCGCGCGGCCTCGAGCCTGCGCAGCACGCCGTTGTTGACCACTGCACCGAGCACTTCGATCGCGCGCGTGTCGTCGGCGAGGAGTTTCTGCACGCCTTGCGCGAGTGCCGCGGCGACATCGTCGAACGACAAATGACCCTCGGCGGTACCGATGCCGCTCTTCGGCACGTAGATGTTCTGCGGCGCCGTGCACATCTGGCCGGTATAGAGCGACAGCGAGAACGCGAGGTTTCGCACGAGGCCCGCGAAGTCGTTCGTCGAATCGACGACGACCTGGTTCACGCCGGCCTTCTCGGTGTAGACCTGCGCCTGCCGCGCGTGCTCCTCGAGCCAGCGGCCGTTCGCTGTGCTGCCGGTGAAGTCGACGATCTTGATTTCGGGACGAAGCGCGAGCGATTGCGCGACGTCATCGCCGGCTTCATGCGCGACAAGCGTAACGACATTCGGATCGAAGCCGCCTTCGCGCAGCACGTCGCGCGCAATGCGCACGGTGATCGCGAGCGGAAGGATCGCGTTCGGATGCGGCTTGACGATGACGGCATTGCCGGTGGCGAGGCTCGCGAAGATGCCGGGATAAGCGTTCCAGGTCGGAAACGTGCTGCAGCCGATGACGAGCGCTACGCCGCGCGGCACGATGCGAAAGCGCTTCTCCATGCGCACCGGCTCGCCCTTCCCCAACGGCTTTTCCCACACCGACTGCTCCGGCACGCGACGCATCTCGTCCCACGCGTAGGCGACCGCTTCGAGCCCGCGGTCCTGTGCATGCGGCCCGCCCGCCTGGAACGACATGACAAAGGCCTGTCCCGTCGTGTGCATCACCGCGTTGGCGATCTCGAAGCTCGCCTTGTTGATGCGATCGACGATTTCCAGGCACACGCCGACCCACGCCTTCGGTCCCGCCCTGCGCCATTCCGCTTGCGCCGTTTCGACGGCAGCCATCAACGCGTCGATGTCCGACTTGGGATAGGTGATGCCGAGGCGCACGCCGTACGGCGAGTGCTCGCCGCCAACTTGTCCCACCGTGGCCGGTTGCGTGAGCGGGAAGCGATGATCGGCGAGCTTGTCGAACGCGGCCTTGCCCGCTTCGGCTGCGCCTTCACCGTAGGTCTTCGGACTCGGCGATTCGGGGTAAGGCGTCCAGAATGCGCGCGTGGATATCGCTTCCACCGCGCGATCGAGCGTCGCGCGATGTCGCTCGAAGAATGGATGCGGCACGAGACGACTTCCTTCGTGAATGCGGTTACTCTAGCACGCAAACGACGCTCGCGCGCGACGGCTGCAAGAAGCTCGCGAACGTCACGCGGCGCGATCGAAATCGATGCTGACGCGATCGGTGACCGGATAGCTTTGACACGCCAGGATGAATCCGCGCGCGACTTCGTAATCCTCGAGCGCGAAGTTGACATCCATGTCGACTTCGCCTTCGACGAGCTTGCAGCGACACGTCGAGCACACACCACCCTTGCACGAGAACGGCAGCTCGATGCCATTGCGAAGGCCGCCATCGATGATGTTCTCGCGACCCTTTTCGAGCAGGAAGGTTCGCTGCGAACCATCGATCACGACGTTCACCTCGCATTGGGTCCTTGCCGCCTTGGGAAGCGGCCGCGGCACGTGCGTATGCTTCGGGATGCTCGCGGCGAAGCGTTCTATGCGAATGCGCGAAGCCGCTATCCCATGCGCGAGGAGCGATTCGCGCACCGCGTCCATCATGCCTTCCGGGCCGCAAACGAATGCGTAGTCGACGTCGTAGATCGCTACCCAATGCTCGAACAACGCATCGGCCTTCCGGCGGTCGATGCGGCCGTGCAGCAGCTCGATGTCCTGCGCCTCGCGCGACAGCACGTGCACGAGATTGAAGCGCGCGAGATGACGATCCTTGAGTGCTGCAAGCTCTTCGCGAAACATTACGCTCGCCGAGGACCGGTTGCCGTAGATCAATGTGAAGCGCGACTTCGGCTCGGTTTCGAGCGCAGTCGCTACCATCGACAGGATCGGCGTAATGCCGCTGCCCGCGGCAAGCGCCAGATAGTGACGCGCCGTTTGCGCATCGCGAGCGACGTTGAAGCGGCCCATCGGCATTGTCACGTCGATCACGTCCCCCGCGTGCAGCGCCTCGTTCGCCCAGCACGAGAAAAGCCCGCCGGGCGCGCGCTTGATCGCGATCCGAAGCGGCTCGCCCTCGGGCGCACAGATCGAGTACGAGCGGCGCACGTGCTCGTCTTCGATCCTCGCGCGAAGCGTCAGGTGCTGACCGGAGACGAAGCGAAACTGGTCGCGCAATGCTTCGGGAACGTCGAACGTGAGCGCGATCGCATCGCGCGTCTCGCGGTCGACCCTCGCGATCCGTAGCGGATGGAACTTGCTCAAGGCGCGCGCGTGGTCGGCGTCAATGCGCCTTCACGTACTCGAAGGGCTCGCGGCAATCGCGGCAGCGGTATTGCGCCTTGCATGCGGTGGAACCGAAGCGCGACAGCTCTTCGGTATTCGACGACCCGCAGTTCGGACAGTCGATCACGGGCTGCGACCGGTCGGACCATTGCACGACGCGCGCGGGCGGCGCGACGCCGTAGCGGGCGAGCTCCTCGCGCGCCTCGGGGGCGATCCAGTCGCTGCTCCATGGCGGCGTCAGGAGGGTGACGACGCGTAGCGGCGCGTTCGTGATTTTCGCGAGCGCGGATCGCACGTCGGCTTCGATCGCACGGATGGCCGGACAGCCCGTATACGTCGGCGTCAGCGTGACGACGCATTCGTTCGACGTGCACGCGACACCGCGAGCGATCCCGAGCTCGACGATCGATACCGCCGGAAGCTCCGGATCGGCGATGTCGCCAAGCGCGCGCCAGACCGCGATCGTGCCCATGACGTCGGGGTCCCCGTGCGAATTGTCGGTCATGGAGTCGAGTCGATCACTGCACGGTCACCAGCGCGCGTCCGGATGCGAGCGCGGCAACACCTGCATCTCGGCCAGCATGTGCGACAAATGCTCGGTGTGCACGCCCTGCTTGCCGCCACGATTGCCGGCGCCGTGCATCCATGCATCGCTCGGGACAGCGAGCGCGGCCTCGGAGAAAACGGAACGGACCGCAGCGATCCACGGCATGTGCAGCGCCTGCACGTCGGGCGCCGCGCGCGCATCGATCAGCGTACGCTCGATGTCATCGACGGCGAACATCTCTCCGGTGTACGGCCACATTGCATCGACGGCGGCCTGCATGCGGGTGTGCGACAAGTCGGTGCCGTCGCCGAGGCGCACGACCCAGCCCGACGAGCGCTCGAGGTGATAACAGACCTCGGTGAGCGCTTTTGCGGCAATGGCCACCACCCGTGCATCACGACTTGTTGCGAGCTCGGCCAGCACGAGCGCGTGCCACTGATCGAAGAAGTATTGCCGCGCGATCGTATCGCCGTAATGACCATTGGGCTGCTCGACGATGAGCAGGTTCCTGAATTCCCCGCTGTCGCGAAAGTAGGCAAGCCGATCCTCCGTCGTATTGCCGATTTCCGCGGCATAACCGAGCCACAACCGCGCCTGGCCAAGCAGGTCGAGGCCGATATTCGTCGACGCAATGTCCTCCTCGAGCGCGGGGCCTTTGCCCACCCATTCGCCGAGTCGCTGCGCGAGGACGAGGTCGTTGTCGCCAAGGCGGAGGAGGTAGTCGAAGAGCGGGGGCTTGGGGCCACGGGTTAGGGACTTGGGATCGCCTTTGTCGTGCGCGGGCTCCTCGCCTTCGACCAGGGATGCTCCTGTTGTCGAGCTGTGCGTGTCACCCGCTTTCGGCATGTCCTTCCCCAGCCCCCAATCGACAGATCGCAGCCCCTACAGATGCTTCACCTCATCCGGCATCGGAAAGAACGTCGGATGCCGATACACCTTGTCGTTCGCGGGCTCGAAGAGTGACGCCTTGTCGCCGGGCGACGAAGCATGGATGTCCGACGAGCGCGCCACCCAGATCGAGACGCCTTCGTTGCGCCGCGTGTAGACGTCGCGCGCATTGCGGATCGCCATCTCGGCATCGGCCGCGTGGAGGCTGCCGACGTGCTTGTGCGCGAGGCCGTGCTGCGAGCGGATGAAGACTTCCCACAGCGGCCATTCACCGGTCATTGGACGGTCTCCCTGTCTTCAACGGTGAGAGGGGGTGGTGGGATGAGGCGTCATCGCGCGCTTTCGCGCGTACGCCTCGGCCGCCTCGCGTACCCAGGCCCCCTCTTCCCAGGCCTCGATCCGCGTGCGCATCCGGTCGCGATTGCACGGGCCGTGACCCTTCAGTACTTCGTGAAACTCGTTCCAGTCGATTTCGCCGAAGTCGTAATGCCCGCGCGCCTCGTTCCACGCGAGCTTGTCGTCGGGGATCATCAGGCCGAGATATTCGGCCTGCGGCACCGTCTGGTCGACGAAACGCTGGCGCAACTCGTCGTTCGACAAAAGCTTGATCTTCCAGCGCGCGGACTGCGCGCCGTGCACGCTCTGCGTGTCCGGCGGCCCGAACATCATCAGCGACGGCCACCACCAGCGGTTCAACGCATCCTGCGCCATCGCCCTCTGCGCGTCGGTGCCGCGACAAAGCGTCATCATGATGTCGAAGCCCTGGCGCTGATGGAACGATTCCTCCTTGCAAACGCGAATCATCGCGCGCGCATACGGCCCGAAGCTGCAGCGGCAAAGCGGGATCTGATTCATGATCGCCGCACCGTCGACGAGCCAGCCAATCGTGCCGATGTCGGCCCACGTGAGCGTCGCGTAGTTGAAGATCGACGAATACCTGACCTTGCCTGCGTGCAGATCCTCGATCATCTGATCGCGCGCGATGCCGAGCGTCTCGGCGGCGCAGTAGAGATAAAGGCCGTGGCCCGCCTCGTCCTGTACCTTCGCCATCAGGATCGCCTTGCGCTGCAGTGACGGTGCGCGCGTGATCCAGTTGCCCTCGGGAAGCATGCCGACGATTTCCGAGTGCGCATGCTGCTGGATCTGGCGGATCAGCGTGCGCCGGTATGCCTCGGGCATGTAATCCTTCGGCTCGATCTTGATATCGGCGTCGATGCGCGCCTGAAAGGCGGCCTCCTCGGGCGTCATTTCGGAGACGTCCAGGACGCGCTTTACGCCGGTGTCGACGACTTGTGCGTACATGACACTTCGATGCGACAGGGGGTGCAAACATCATACCGCCAACGAAGGCGCTGATCGGTCGGACGCGGCGCATTACACAAATAACGCGTCCGCTCGGTGAATCATCCGTGCATGCCCGCGGTCATAGCCTTTCGGAGACGATCGGGAGGACGACGATGACGCGACCCAAGCACCGCCAACCAACACCGCACACCCGCCAGGAGCAGACGATCGACGAAATGGTCGAGGATACGTTTCCCGCGAGCGATGCGACGCAACTCCCGGGACGGGCCGCCGGTGCGCCCGAAGCCGGCGCGAATCGGCCGGATCCGCGGCGCGAATTCCCGCAGCGCGAACCGCGAACGATCGGCAATCAGGGCGTGGCACCATCGACGCGGATGCGCGAGGAATCGATTCCGCTCGGTGGTGATGCCGTCGTGACGTTTCGCTTCGACACGCAGGCGCGCCGGTTGTCGCTTCGCTTCAGCGACGAAGGCACGTCGCTCGATGCGGGTGCACTCGATCGGCTGATCGCGGCGCTGTCGAGGAAGCGCGCGCAGATGGCGGAGTGACGAAGCGGCGCAGGTCGCATTCAGCGGCCAACCATCGCCAGCACGTCGGCCTTTAGGAACCGCTCGACCACGAGCATGAACGCGATGGACGGCACCAGCAGCAACAGGGCCGTGATCGACGCGATCTGGTAGTTGCCGCCCATGCTCGCGTTGAACATCAGAAGCGGCAGCGTGATCACATCCGGCACGCCGACGAAATACGTGCCGGTGAATTCGTCGACCGATTCGAGGAACACGAAGATCGCGCTCGCCATCAGTCCCGGCGCCGCAAGCGGCAACGTCACCGTGCGAAAGCACGTCCATGCGGACGCGCCCATGTTGCGCGCGGCCTCCTCGAGCGACTCGTCGACTGACGCGAACGCCGCCGACGCGATCCATACCGCCAGCACGAGTCCGTGCGATGCGTGCACGAGAACAACGCCCGGAATCGTGCCCGCGAGTCCGATCCGATAGAACACCTGCGCGATATTCACGTAAACGGGCAGGTTCGGCACCGCCTGCGGCAAAAGGAACGCGAGCAGGATCAGTCCGCGCAGCGGAAGCTTGAGCCTGCCTAGCGCATAGCCGGCGGGGACGGCGACGATGAGGCTCAGTGCGACGGTCAGCACGGCGATCCAGATGCTCGTGCCGAGCGACGCGAGCGCGTTGCCGCGCGGCGAGAAGACGCGATACCAGAATGTCAACCCGTATTCGAGCGGCAGCTTGTTCGGGAAATACCACTTCTCGGCGAACGCCCACAGAACCAGATTCAGAAGCGGCCCGAAGATCGCGAACGCGAGGAGCGCGAGCAGGAGCGCGACGAACAGCGTGCGACCGATACGGGGAAGCGACGTCGTCACGACAGGCAGCGGCCGGCATGCGGCCAGAGCGACTGGGGTATTGGAGCGAGCGACGCGTACCGGCCGTTGCTCGCGGGTGCCATCGTCACGCCCCCTCCGCTTTCTGTACCGCATGCCGCAAATAAAACGCCGCCCCGATCGCCGCGAGCAGCAGCGACAGCAGGCACAGCGCATTCGCGACCGGGTAATCGGCGAACGTATTGATCCGATACGCGACGTCGACGGTGATCATGGTCGGCGAGTTCGGATTGATCATCAGCGGCACCGATAGCACCGACAGCATCGCGACGAACGACAACACGAGCCCGACGAGCATCGTTCCGCGCACTTGCGGCAGCACGATGTCGAACAGGACGCGCAGGCGCGGCGCGCCGAGATTGCGAGCTGCTTCGATGTGCTGACGCTCGAGCGATGCCATCGCGCCCGCGAGCAGCAGCGTCACGAACGGCGCCTGCTTCCAGACGAAGGCGACGACAATGCCGCGCCAGTCGAGCATCGACTGCGCCGAAATCGGCTCGATCAGGCCGGTGCCGATCAACACGTGGTTGAGCATTCCGTTCTTCGCGAGAAACGTGCGCATGATCTGGCCCGCGACGACGAACGGTATGAAAAGCGGCCAGCGATAAAGCCAGCGCAGGATTGCAACCGCGCGCGGATGCTCGCCAAGCGTCAGATAACCGGCGATTGCGATCGCGACAATGCCGATCAGGACCGTCGACAGTACGACGATCTCGATCGTGAAGATGAAATCGCGCGAGTAAAGATCGAGCGATTTCGCGAAGTGCGCGAGCGTGAACGCGCCGTCCGGCGTGCGGAACGCCTGCACCGCGGACATCAGGAGCGGCGCGACGAAGAACACGCCGACGACGAGAAGCGCCGGCGCAACGAGCGCGAGCGCGACCCACCGGCGCTCCCCGATGGACCGCGCGTCGACAACTGCCTCTCGGGCCAACGATGCCATCGGGCCCGTTCTCCCTTAACGGCGGTCGCGCTCGACTACTTCAACACGACGCGCTCGTAGCCTTCGACGATATCGGTGAAGTACTGCGACAGCGGGAACGGCCGCCCCTTGCTCGCGAGATCCTGCGGCGTGATATCGGTGAAGAGCTTGTTCCACTCCTTCGGCGGCATCTTCGACTGCACGTACTGCGGATCGATTCCCGGGTACCAGTTGAACTGCTTCACGATGCCGTCCGCCTGCACCTCGGGACTTTCCGCGAAGTCGATGAACTTCTTCGCGATATCCGCGTGCTCGGCCTTCGCCGGGATCACGTAGTACATCGGCTGTCCCGGCAATCCTGGCGCCGGCAGTTCGAGCTTGACCTTCGGGTTCATCTTCCCGTCGGCCATCCACGTGTAGAACATGTCGACCCAAACGGGACCCATCGCGATCTCACCGCGATTCAGCATGTCGAGCGTGCCCGCGTTGCCCGGCGTCATCACGACGTACTGATTGAAGTCCTTCAGGCTTTCGAGCGACTTGTCGATCACCGGCTTCATCTTCGGATCGTACGGGCCCTTCTCGAACATGTCGCGCATGCCGGCGTTCGCCTCGACCCAGCCCATCACGAAGCCGACGCCCGACATGCCGCCCTTGACACCGTTGTAGCCGAACTGCTTCGGGTTCTTTTTTACCCATTCTGCAAGCTCCTTGAAGCTCTTCGGCGGCGTCTTGACGAGGTCGGGGTTGTACGCGAATGCGATCTGACTGTGGAACATCGGCAAGACGTACCCATCGACGTTCGCGCCGAGCGCGTTCTTCGCGCTGTCGCGCGAGACGAGCTTGCCAGCGTGCACTTCGTTGCGATACTTCATCAGCAGGTTGTTCTCGACCATCGTCGCCGCGCCGCGCTGATGAACGACTGCGACGTCGACGTCCCATTTCGGCGCGCCGGCCTTCTGCTGCGCCTCGAGCTTTTCGTAGATCTTCTGCGAGCCGGAATCGCCCGGTCCGGTGCCGACGGCGCGCACTTTGACGCCCGGATTCATCTGCTCGAATTTCGGACCAAGATAATTGTTGACGTAATCGACCATGTTCTGGTCGCCCGCCGACACGACATTGAGCGTCGTCTCGGCGGCCACGGGCATCGCGAAGGCGAACCCGATCGCCGCGATGGGCAAAACACTGCGCAAGTTCATGATGGCTCCCGAATTATGGAGGTGCTGATCGATTCGATCGCCGCGCGTACCCGATCAGCCTCAGGCGGCTTTGCGCGGGAAAAGCAAAAGCGCTTCGCGCGGAACGACGACGGCCACCGGCGCGCCCTCGTCGATCCGATGCGTCGCGTGCGCCCAGACATCGGCGCCGTCGGTGCGCACGCGATAGCGATAACCCTGTCCGACGTACTGCGTTTGCACGACCTCGCCCGGCAGCGAAAGCTCCGAATCGCGCGCCGCGCCCGACGCCGGTTCGATGCGCGCGGCGTCGCTGCGGAAATGCGCCATCAGCGGCTCGCCGCCATTGCCGCTCGCGGCAACCAGGCGACCATCGCTCGCGCGCGTGAGCGCCACCGCATTGTCGGCGCCCATGAAACCCGCGACGAACGCCGACGCCGGCCGATGGAAGATCTCCTCGGGCGGTGCATACTGGACAACGCGACCGGAATCGAGCACGGCGATGCGATCGGCAAGCGTCAGCGCCTCCTCGCGATCGTGCGTAACGTACACGGCCGTGATGCCGATTCGCTTCTGCAGTGCGCGAAGCTCGTGGCGAAGCTCGATGCGCACCTTGTAGTCGAGGTTCGACATCGGCTCGTCGAGCAGCAGAAGGTGTGGATCGACGGCGAGCGCGCGCGCGAGCGCGACGCGTTGTCGCTGGCCGCCGGATAGTTGCGCGACCGAGCGTGCGGCGAAACCGTGCATCTGCATCAGCGCGAGCAGCTCGTCGACGCGCTTCGCGATCGAATCGCGCGACGCACCGCGCATCCGCAGCCCGTAGCCAATGTTCCCCGCCACGCTCATGTGCGGCCACAGCGCGTACGACTGAAACATCATCGCGGTGCCACGCTTCTCCGGCGGCAGGCCTGTGATGTCGCGTCCCGCAATGCGAATGCGCCCCGACTGTGGCGTCACGAAGCCCGCGATGGACCGCAGGAGCGTCGTCTTGCCACAGCCCGAGCTTCCGAGCAGCGCGACGAGCTCGCCGCTTGCCACGTCCAGCGTGACGTCGGACAGCACGCGCGTGCCGTCGTACGCGATCGACACGCGCTCGATGGCGAGGTAGGTTTCAGGAGTCAGTTGGCGGTTGTCAGTTGACAGTTGTCAGAGCATGCGAGTCGGCTTGTCGCGCACCGGGCAACGCTTTCAGCCTTGTTCGGCGCGACATTGTGCCGCGACGCGGCGCCGGTGGCGATGCTGCGATGCAAAAAGCCACCTGGAGCGGCTCCTCGTCGTCATCGTCCTCGTCGTCATCGTCCTCGTCGTCGGAGTCTTCGTCGTCGTCCGGCGGATCGCCGATCGGCGCTTCGTCGTCGTCATCGTCGTCCGCGTCCCGGGCGGCGATGAGGCGCGCCCATGCGGGCAAGACATCGACACTCATTGCGGCGGAATGCGCAGCTTCTGTCCCGGATAAATGCGATCCGGCGACGTGAGCATCGGTTTGTTCGCGTCGAAGATCTTCATGTACTTGTTCGAATCGCCATAGAACTGCTTCGACATCTTCGACAGATTGTCGCCCGACACGACGGTGTAGTACTGCGCTTCGGGTGCGCTCTGGTCGACGCTCATCATGTCCTTGACCAACGCGACACCCGACACGTTGCCGCAGCAGAGAACGATCTTCTCGCGCGTCGCCTGATCGGGCGCGACACCGTAGACGGTGACTGTCGAGGTGGCGCCGTCGTAGGTGACCGTGAGGCCGGTCGCGTTCAGCTTCTGCGACTTGACGTATTCGAGAATGGCATCGCTGGCCGCGGAGTTCGCCGCAGTTGCCCTGGCCTGATTCGATGCATCGCTCGTTGTGTCCCTGGCCGCTGCCTGCGCTTGTCCATGACCGAAGAGCTTTTCGCCTGCGTCCTTCACGAAGTCGATCAATCCCATTGCGTTTTCCCAAGACGATTGAATCCGGATTTCCGCGGTCCAACCGATCGTTGCGAGAGGCTGGAACCGTTCGTCGCAGCATACACCGCAGGCGTTTCGCTTTGACGGGGATCGAAAGAGGCCGTCGCAGGTAATTTTTTCAAGGAGGCTCGACGATGAGCAAGCAAATGGAAGCACGGATGGCGCCCGGCAAGCATGAGCCAAAACCGCCGTTTCCGAAGCAGCATCAGGCGAAACCGGGGCTCGAATCGAAGCTCGAACCACGGCCGCGCTACGAAGCCGAAGCGTACAAGCCGGCCGGCAAGTTGGACGGCAAGGTTGCGCTCGTCACAGGCGGCGATTCAGGCATCGGCCGCGCGGTGGCCGTCCTCTACGCGCGCGAAGGCGCGAAGGTCGCGATCGCGTATCTGCCAGAAGAGCAGTCGGATGCGGACGAAACGTGCAAGGCGATCGAGGCCGCCGGCGGCGAATGCTTTCCGATCGCGGGCGATCTCACCGACGCCGCCTTCTGCGATAAGGCTGTCGACGACACGATGCAGCATTTCGGGAAGATCGACCTTCTCGTCTCGAACGCCGCGCACCAGAACCGCAAGCCCTCGCTCGCCGACGTGACCGACGAGGAATTCGATCGGACGTTCAAGACGAACATCTACGCGTATTTCCGGCTTTCGCGCGCGGCGCTTCGCCATATGCAGCCGGGCAGCGCGATCATCGCGACGAGCACCGAAACGGGCATCTTCGGATCGAAGCAGCTTCCCGATTATTCGGCGACGAAGGGTGCGATCAACGCGTTCACCAAGACGCTCTCGATGGAACTGCTGCCGAAGCGCATCCGCGTGAATGCGGTGGCGCCTGGACCGGTCTGGACGCCGCTCAATCCATCGGATGCAGGCGAAACGCCGGACAAGGTCTCGCATTTCGGCGAGGACAGCCCGATGGGCCGCCCGGCGCAGCCGGAGGAGCTCGCGCCCGCCTACGTATTTCTCGCGTCCAACGCAGATTCGTCTTACATCACCGGCACGGTGCTGCAGGTGATGGGGGGCGAGACGACGGGCGGATGAATTAGGCGCCCGAAATCGGTGCCAGAGATGTATTTCCCGGGCAACCGTGACACTCCACAAAGCTGGCGCCGGGAAATACATCTCTGGCACCGATTTCAGTGCAGCTTCACGTGCGGCTCGGTGCGTCGCGTGATGAGGCGCGCGATCGTGTCGAACGTCGTCTTCCAGAAGCCGTGGATCGCAAGCTCGTGCATCTTGTAGAGCGACAGGTACATCATTCGCGCGAACCAGCCCTCGAGCCAGATGTTGCCGCCGGTGAGGCTGCCCATCAGATTGCCGACGGTCGAGTATTCGCCGAGCGAGACGAGCGAGCCGAAATCGCGGTAGCGCCAGGGCAATAGCGGCTTCCCGGCGAGCCGTCGCCTGATCTGCTTCACCATGTGCGACGCCTGCTGATGCGCGGCCTGTGCACGCGGCGGTACGATTTCTCCTTCCTTCCCGAGCCACGGGCACGCGGCGCAATCGCCCAGTGCGAATACGTTGTCATCCCGCGTCGTCTGCAGCGTCGGACGTACGACGAGTTGATTGACGCGATTCGTCTCGAGGCCATCCAGGTCGCGCAGGAAGTCGGGCGCCTTCACGCCGGCCGCCCAGACGACGAATTCGGCGGAGATCGTTTCGCCGCTCGCCAGCCTGACACCGTTTGGCAGCACTTCGGCAACCTTCGCCGACGTGCGCACCCCGATGTTCATGCTCGCAAGCAGGCGGTTCGCCGTATCGGCGATTCGTTTTGGCAGAGCCGGCAGGATGCGATCAGCCGCTTCGAGCACCATCACGCGCACGTCCTTGTCGACGTCGATGCGGTCGAGCCCGTACGAGACGAGCGTCCGCGTCGTGTTGTGCAATTCGGCCGCGAGCTCGACGCCGGTCGCACCGGCGCCGATGATGGCGACGTGCAACTGCTCGGGTCGCAGCGGCTCGCTCTGCTCGTGGGCGCGCAGGCACGCATTGACGAAGCGGCGATGGAAGCGCGCGGCCTCGACAGGATCATCGAGCGAGATCGCGTACTCGCGCACGCCCGGCGTCCCGAAGTCGTTCGTGCGGCTGCCGACGGCGATCACGAGCGTGTCGTAGGCGATCGGCCGTGAGACGATCGTGTCGCCGTCCGTGTCGATGAACGGCGCGATCTCGATGGTGTGCCGCGCGCGATCGAGACCCATCATGCGTCCCGCGCGATAGACAAAGTGGTGCCAGTGGGACTGCGCGAGATAGTCGGTCTCGTAGACGCGCACGTCCATGCTGCCGGCCGCGAGCTGGTGCAGATGCGGCTTCCAGAAATGTGTGCGTGCGCGGTCGACCAGCGTGACATGCACGCTGCCGCGCTTGCCGAGTCGATCGCCGAGCTTTGTCGCGAGCTCGAGCCCGCCAGCACCGCCGCCGACGATGACGACGCGATGCGCGGTGCGATCGCGCTCAGTCCAGCTCACGCCGCCGTCTTGCTCTTTTTCGCCGGCGGCAAATCCGTGCAAACCCCTTCGAATACCTCGGCCGCCATGCCGATCGTTTCGGAAAGCGTCGGGTGCGGATGGATGGTGCGGCCAATGTCCACGGCGTCGCAGCCCATTTCGATCGCGAGCCCGATTTCGCTGATCAGATCGCCCGCGTGCGTGCCGACGATGCCGCCGCCGATGATGTGGTGCGTGTCGGCGTCGAACAGAAGCTTCGTGAAGCCTTCGTCACGCGCGTTGGCGATCGCGCGTCCTGATGCCGCCCACGGGAACACGGCCTTCGTGTACGCGATGCCCTTGGCTTTGCACTCGTCTTCGGTGACGCCGGTCCATGCGATTTCCGGATCGGTGTACGCGACCGACGGAATCTGACGCGCGTCGAAATACGATTTCATGCCCGATGCGGCCTCGGCCGCGACATGGCCTTCGTGCACCGCCTTGTGCGCGAGCATCGGCGGGCGCGCGATGTCGCCGATCGCGTAGATGTGCGCCACGTTCGTACGCATCTGCGCGTCGGTATGGATGAAGCCGCGATCGGTGACAGCGACGCCGGCCTTGGCGGCATCGATCGACTTGCCGTTCGGCGTTCTTCCGACGGCGACGAGCACGAGGTCGTACACCTGCGGCTGCGCCGGCGCATTGGCGCCTTCGAATGCCACCTTGATGCCATCACGCGTCGCTTCCGCCGACACCGTCCTGGTCTTCAGCATCATCCGATCGAAGCGCGGCGCGTTCTTCTTCTCCCACACCTTGACGAGATCGCGATCGGCGCCCGTCATCACGCCGTCGAGCATCTCGACAACGTCGATGCGGCTTCCGAGCGACGAATAGACGTTCGCCATCTCGAGACCGATGATGCCGCCGCCAACGACGAGCAAACGCTTCGCAATCGACGGCAGCTCGAGCGCGCCGGTCGAGTCGACGATGCGCCGATCGTTCGGCATGAACGGCAGCCTGACCGCTTCGCTGCCGGCGGCGATGGTCGCCTTGTCGAAGCGGATCGTCTTCTTCTCGCCCGATGGCTCGCGGCTGGTGCCGCCCGTGAGCACAACTTCGAGGCGATTCGCGTCGACGAAGCGGCCGATGCCGCGAACGACCATGACGTTGCGCGCCTTCGCCATGCCCGCGAGGCCGCTGGTCAACTTTTTCACGACACCGTTCTTGAAGCCACGCAGCTTGTCGAGATCAATCGACGGTGCGGCGTACGCGATGCCGTGCGCGGCCATCGTTTTCACTTCGTCCATCACGGCGGCGGTATGCAAGAGTGCCTTCGATGGAATGCACCCGACATTGAGGCAGACGCCGCCGAGCGTCGCGTAACGCTCGACGATCACCGTCTGCATGCCAAGATCGGCCGCGCGAAACGCCGCTGAGTAACCGCCGGGGCCGGAGCCGAGCACAAGCATTTCGCATTCGATGTCGGCGCGCGCACTCGGTGGCTCCCGCGTGGCCCTCACCCCCGGCCCCTCTCCCGCACCGGCTTGCGGGGCGGACGATGGCGCTGATGCTGGGGTGCCCCCTCTCCCGCTTGCGGGAGAAAGTTGGGGTGAGGGTGCAGCACTGTCCAATGTCAACAGCGCGCTTCCCTCCGACACCTTGTCGCCAACCTTCACCACGAGCGCCTTCACCGTCCCCGCCGACGGCGATGGAACGTCCATCGTCGCCTTGTCCGATTCGAGCGTGACGAGCGGATCCTCGGCCGCGATCGTGTCGCCCGGCTTCACGAGCACATCGATCACCGGCACGTTGCTGAAATCGCCGATGTCCGGCACCTTGACTTCGAGGATGGGCATGCAACGACTCCTATCCCGCCGATGTCACGTTGTCGCGGTGGCCCCCGAGGGGGCGCAGTTCGCGCTTTGGGACGGCCCGGCAGCGCTCATCATTCGATCACTTCGTCCGCTCGCGACAGCAGCGACCCTGGAATCGTCAGTCCGAGCTTTCGCGCCGTCTTGAGGTTGATCACGAGCTCGACCTTGGTCGGCAACTCGATCGGCAGATCGGCGGGCAACGCGCCTTTGTTGATCCTGTCGACATAAGCCGCGAGCCGGCGATAGCACTCCTCGAGCACGGGCCCGTACGTCATCAGGTTTCCCTCATGCGCGAACGACGACCAACCATCGACGGCAGGAATGCGTTGCTGTTCCGAGAACGCGGCGATGCGACCGGCGAAGCTTTGAGTGAAACCATCGGCAAAAGCCAGTATCGCGTCGTAGCGATCACGCGCGATATCGAGAAGCGCCGACTCGAGCTGGCCGGCGCTATGCACCGGAAAGTAATGCATCTGCAATCCGAGCCTGTCGGCGGCCGACTCCACGACCGACAACTCCTGGTTCTGTCCCGGATGCTGAGGATCGGCGAGCACGGCAACGCGTTTCATCGCCGGCATCGCTTCGTGCATGATCTGCATCCGCTTGCCGACGAGGTCGAGCGCGAAGAAGCTCATGCCGGTCGCGTTGCCGCCCGGGCGCGCAAAACTCTGCGCGATTTTCGCTTCGACAGGCTCGACGCTCACCGCGAAAACAATCGGAGTGGCGACGTGTGCAACCATCAACGGCTGCAGGGCAAGACCGCCCTGAGCGACGATCACCGTGGGTCGCGAGCGAACGATGGCATCGATCTGTCGCGAGAGTCCTTCCTCCGAGCTCTCACCCCACCATTTGTCGATGGTGAGATTCCTGCCCTCGACATAACCGAGCTCACCCATGCCCCGGCGGAAGGCGTCGAGGAAAGGCGATGGAGCGCTTGCCCGTTCGATCGACACCCAGGAAACGCGCACTGGAGGCGGCGCTTGCGCCTCGACCGTCGGCGCGAGCACGAGAAGCGCCGCGACTGCGATTCCGATCAGGCCACGGCCCATCGCGCGATGCATGGGGTAGCCTAATCGCGCTTCGTCGCGACCATCGGCCGCGGCTTCGTCAGCACGTCGGGCTGGAGGATCTCGTCGAGGCGCGCCTTCGACAACAGATTGCGCTCGAGCACCAGGTCGTATACGCGCTTGCCGGTCGCGAGCGCTTCCTGCGCGATCTGCGTCGCATTGGCATAACCGATGTAGGGATTGAGGGCGGTGACGACGCCGATCGAATTCTCGACCGTCGCGCGCAGTCGCTCGCGATTCGCGGTGATGCCCTTCACGCAGCGATCGGCGAGCGTGATGCAGCCGTTGCGAAGATGCGTGATGCTCTTGAAGAGGCTGTACGCGATGATCGGCTCGAACGCGTTCAACTGAAGCTGACCGGCCTCGGCAGCAAAGCTCACCGTGATGTCGTTGCCGAGCACCTCGAACGCGATCTGGTTGACGACTTCGGGAATTACCGGGTTGACCTTGCCCGGCATGATGCTCGACCCTGCCTGCACCGGCGGCAGGTTGATCTCGCCCAAACCCGCGCGCGGACCGCTCGACAGCAGCCGAAGGTCGTTGCATGTCTTCGACAGCTTCACGGCGACGCGCTTCAGCACGCCCGACAGTTGCGCGAACGCGCCGCAATCCTGCGTCGCTTCGATCAGGTTCGGTGACGTGATCAGCGGAATGCCGGTCAGCGCCGAGAGCCTGCGGCACACGATCTCCGCGTAATCGGGCGGCGCGTTGATGCCGGTGCCGATCGCGGTGGCGCCGAGATTGATCTCGCGGATCAGCGTCGACGCTTCCTTGAGCCGCTCCTCGTCCTCGCCGAGCATGACCGCGTATGTCGAGAACTCCTGGCCGAGCGTCATCGGCACCGCATCCTGCAGCTGCGTGCGGCCCATCTTCAGCACGTCGCGAAACTCCTCCGCCTTCGCTTCGAACGCATGGCGCAGATGCGCCATCGCATCGACGAGCCTGAAGATGCCGAAATACGAGGCGACCTTGAGCGCGGTCGGATACACGTCATTGGTGCTCTGGCTCATGTTGACGTGCTCGTTCGCGTGCAGGTACTCGTACTCCCCGCGACGATGGCCCATCAATTCGAGCGCGCGATTCGCGATCACCTCGTTCGCATTCATGTTCGTCGACGTCCCTGCGCCGCCCTGGATCACGTCGACGATGAACTGGTCGTGCAGCTTGCCGCCGCGAATTTCTTCGCATGCCTTGACGATCGCGTTCTTGCGTTTCTCGTCGAGGAGGCCGAGCTCGAAATTGGTGACCGCGGCTGCCTCCTTGATGCAGGCCAGCGCGCGGATCAGGTCCGGGTAGATCGAGATCGCAGTGCCGGTGATCGGAAAGTTCTCGACGGCGCGAAGCGTGTGGATGCCGTAATAGGCTTCGGCCGGCACCGCACGCTCGCCGAGGAGATCGTGCTCGATGCGCGTCCCCGACGCATGGGGCTTCGCCGCTCTGGTGCCCGCCTTGCGGGAATTTGCGTCCTTCGACGCGACGTCAGCGCTCATGGATTCGATCCGGCATCTGCCGGGTGGTGGCGGCGCACCGCCGGATTCGCAAATGTACGCGATCCGGCGCACGCGCGTATCGGGCATTGCAATTCTTACAAGCTGGCGTGTCGCGGCCACACGCGCGCAGAATATCCGGTTTGCAATGACTGCAAGGAGATATCGCGATGATCTTCGACATGTTCGTTCGCGCAGCCACGTTTCTTATGACCGTCGGTCTCGCCGCGGGCGTTGCGGAACGCCAGTTCAAGTTGACGAGTTCCGATTTCCAGCCGGGCGGAGCGCTTCACGACGAGCAGGCCTATGACGGCATGGGATGCACGGGAAAGAATGTTTCGCCGGCGTTGCGCTGGTCGGGCGCACCCGCCGGCACGAAGAGCTTCGCGCTGCTTTTGCACGATCCCGATGCGCCGACCGGCGGGGCGGGCTGGTGGCATTGGATCGCGTACGACATCCCCGCCGGCACCACCGATCTCGCGAAGGGTGCGGGCAAGCCCGATGGCTCGGCGATGCCGCCCGGGTCGAAGAGCGTGGCGAACGATTACAACACGCCCGGATACGGCGGCCCGTGTCCGCCGGTGGGCGACGAACCGCACCGCTACATCTTCACGCTCTATGCGTTGAAGGTCGACAAGCTCGAGCTGCCGCAGGGCGCGCATGCGCCCGTCGTCGGTTTTGTCGTCAATGCGAACGCGATCGCGAAGGCGTCGGTGACGGGAATGTACGGACGGGCGAGGAAATGACAAAAGCGGGGCAAGGGGTGAGAGTGGCTTCGGCGAGACGTCTCGCTTGACCGCTCTCATCCCTCATCCCGCGCCCCTTGCCCCGCCTTTAGTTGCTTTCAGTGGCCCTTCGCCTGCCATAGCGCGATCGCCGCTCCCGACGGATCGCGGATGACGCTCATCGTCCCGTATTCGCCGACCTCCATGACATCCTGCAACACCGTCGCGCCAAGCTTTTTCGCCTGATCCGTTTTCGCGCGTACGTCGTCGACGCCGACATACGCGAGCCAGTGCGGCGGCGCTTGCGGATCCGACATCATGCCGCCGCCCGTGCCCTCGCCGACGCCGATCAGCGTGTAGCTATGGCCGCCTCCCATCGGCATGTCCTTCAACTCCCAGCCGAAGAGGCTCTCGTAGAACTTGCGTGCCGTCGGCAGATCCTTCGTATGCAATTCGACATGGACGAACGGGTTGGCCATCGCGATCTCCTTGGGTGCGGGTAAACGGCGCATGCGCAATGCAAGCGCCGAGAATCGAACTGTACCGGGGAAAGACCTAGGCGGAGTCAGAGACGACTTTCGAAACACCGGGAAACTCGTCCCTGACCTCCGCCGGCACCAGCCGCAAACGCGTGATCTCGGAAGGCGCGCCGAGACGTTTCGGCGGTCCCCAGTAACCGGTGCCGCGGCTCGTGTAGACCCACAATTTGCCAAGGCGTTTCAGTCCGGCAGTGAACGGCTGCTGCAATCGCACGAAAAAATTCCACGGCAGGAACTGGCCACCATGCGTGTGACCCGATAGTTGCAGATCGAAACCGGCGCGCGCCGCGTCGAATGCGGACCGCGGCTGATGCGCGAGCAGCAGCTTGAACGCATCTTTCGGCGCGCCTGCGATCGCGCGCGACGCATCGCTGCGATGCGCCGGGTCGAATCGATGCGCGTCCGGATCGGTGATGCCGGCGACGACGAGCTTGCCGCCTTTGTGATCGAGCACGACATGCTCGTTCAGCAGCACGTTGACGCCGAGCCGGCGCAATTCGGCAAGCCAGGGATGCACGCCCGAGTAGTACTCGTGATTGCCGGTGACGAAGTACGCGCCATGGCGCGATGCGATGCGGGCAAGCGGCGCCGTATGTCGCGAAAGCTGCGCGACCGTGCCATCGACGAGATCGCCGGTGATCGCGACAAGATCGGCGTCGAGGCCGTTGACCGCGTCGACGACCGCTTCGACGTAGCCACGCGCAATCGTCGGGCCGACGTGCATGTCGGTGACCTGTGCAATCGTGAATCCGTGCAGCGCCGCGGGAAGCGCCGCGATCGGGACGTCGACCGTCCTGACGGCCGCGACGCGCCGCGCATTGACGTAGCCGATCACAGTCAGCAATGCGGTCGCGATCGGCACCGCAACGGCCGATCCGTGAACGAGATCGGCGAGGGGAAGCAAGCCGGGCCGCAGCGCGTTCACGCCAACCGCGACGAGTAATCCGACGTCGCGCAAGACGGTGAGAACGAACAACGAAGAGAATGCGCCGAGCGAAACCAACCCTGCCCACATCAGGTGCTTCTTCACGCCTGCAGCGCCCGAGCGTCGCCGGCGAAAGCCGAACGGGATCAGCCATGCCGATGCCGCAAGCACGGCGACGCCCACCGCGACTTCCGCGATGCCGAACGGCAGATCCGGCAGCAACCGCGCGCCGACGTAGGCATGCAGGAGCCAAAGAAACAGCGTCATCCGGGACATCGCGAAGCGTTCCTTGACCTTGTCGTCGCATGCCACAATGGAATACCGGGCCGAGGCACGTCGGCCGATGGCGCCCGGAGCATCGGCATCAGACTCGCCCGCGAATCGAGAGGGTTCTCGATCTGGTCACGAACATCCCGCTGCCACCGCAGGCGTATAGGGAGTTGCAGGTCTTCGCCAACGCCTTGTGGCTATTGTTCCAGGCGTTGTGTCTCGCGCTTGCCTTCCTGGCGATGAGGGCAAGGCTCGGTACCTGGCTTCTTGCGCGATTCCGGTCCTTGACGACGAACAAGTACGCGGTTGCAGCTCTCTTCGGGGCGACGCTTTGCGTGACATTGGGAATCGTCCATGCATTCCTCGTCTACTGCTATGTCGGTCTCGCCAACCACATTTCAACCAATCCAGCGCCGTCCCTGATGCAATTCCTGGTCTCACGCTCGCTCGAGATACTCGCTTATGCGGCCATTGCGGCGGCATTGGCGGCCATCGCGATCTTGCTGATGACGGCGTCTCCAAAGAAGTGGTGGCTATGGGCAGCCATGGCGATCAGCGCGATCACGTTCGTCGGCCTGTACGCCGAGCCCTACACGCAGGATCTTCGGCCGCTCGGCGCATCGACTGCCGAGCAGAAAATACGCAGCTTGACCGCGCGCGTGAATATCCCGCCAGCCGCGGTCGTGAAGGAATCGTGCGGGTCGGACGACTGCCCGCCCGGTCATGTGATCGGGTTGGGTCCTTCGCGGCGATTGGTCCTCGACAGCGCGCTCACGTCGCGGCTATTGGAGCGTGAGCTGCTGCAGGTCGTCGCACATGAAACCAAACATTACGTCCTCGACGACAACGTGAAAGCGTTCGTTGCGATATCGCTCCTCTCGTTCCTCGGATTGTTCGTCGTGGATCGATCATCCAACGCGCTGATCCATCGTTATCCGCGGGCGCTCGGCTTTTCCAGTCTGGCTGATCCGCGGTCCGTACCGCTGATGCTTTTCGCCGGGTGGTGCCTGTACCTCCTCACGCTTCCCGCCATCAGCGCGTTTCGCACCAACGTCGAATTGGAAGCGGATCGATTCGGGCTCGAGCTCAATCGCGATAACGCCGCCTTCGTGTCGGTCATGCTAAAAGACGCCAAACGCGATCCGATGCTGATTCACTATACGCCGATCACGCGATGGTTCAGGGCGACTCACCCCGATATCGCAAGCAGGATCGAGCTTGCCGACATCTACCATCCGTGGCTCGATCATCGATCATTGGCCTATCAGGCTTATTTCACGAGTCAGGACAAATGAGATCGACCACCAACGAAGGCTGTGTGCGACGTACCGCCCTTCGCGCACTCGCCGCAAGCGCGACGCTGCTCGCGTTGCATGGCTACGCGCGAGGCGCAACGTCGCAGTCAGGGGCACCGGCGTGCGTGCTGACGCCGGCGCAAACCGAAGGACCGTTCTTCGTCGACGAGCGTCTCGAGCGTTCCGACATTCGCAGCGATCCCGCGGACGGCACCATGCGGCAAGGGATCCCGCTCGCGCTGACGCTGCGCATCGCCGCGCTGGCCGATGGCCGCTGCGCACCGCTTGCGAACGCCATCGTCGACGTCTGGCATTGCGACGCCGAAGGCCGCTATTCGGACGCGCAGGGCATGGGGATGCATACGAAAGGGTCGAAATTCCTCCGCGGCTACCAGATCACCGACAAAGGCGGACAGGTGCGTTTCACGACCATCTATCCGGGTGCCTATCCCGGCCGCGCCGTGCACATCCATTTCAAGGTGCGCACGCAAGGCGGTCGACGCCAGGAGTTCACGTCGCAGCTCTATTTCGACGATGCACTGACCGATAGCGTGCACGCGCATCGGGCGTACGCGGGCGCCATTTCGCGGCGGATGCGTAACGCGGGTGACGGCCTGTTTCGCGACGGCGGTCGCGCGCTCGCGCTCGACGTCGTGGAAAATGGCGAAGGCTTCGCCGCGCAATACGACGTAGGCGTTCGCGTCGGCTGACGGCGATCAGATCCCCGCCAGCTCGCGCACCCGTTGGGCAGCGGGAATTTCGCGGCAACCGCTCGCGTTCTGCCCGGACCAAAGCGGGGAGAAATCGCCCAAGCCCCGCCGCTCGGCCTCGGCGCGAAGCGGCGCGAGCGCGGCCGTGGCGAGCGGAAACGCGGGCGCCTTCGCGCTGATCGGCCCGATCTCTCGCACGATGCGGTTGACAATGCCCCGCGCCGGGCGCCCGGTGAACACGTTCGTCACGGCCGTGTGTCGCGCGCTATCGCTCGCGAGCGCCTTGCGGTGCAAGGCGCTGGTCGTTGCCTCCGGACACAACAGGAATGCGGTGCCGATTTGAACGGCAATGGCGCCAAGTGACAGCATCGCGTTGACGGCTTTCGCATCGGCGATTCCGCCCGCCGCGATGACGGGCACGCGCACGGTGCGGACGATCTGCGGCACGAGCGCGAGCGTGCCGACCTGCGTCGACAGATCGTCGGTGAGAAAGTTGCCGCGATGGCCGCCCGCTTCGAGCCCCTGCGCAATGATCGCGTCGACGCCGCGCGCTTCGAGCCAGCGCGCCTCGTCGACCGTCGTTGCCGACGCGAGAATGCGCGCGCCGATCGCGCGAGCGCGCGCAAGCAGCGCGTCGGCGGGCAAGCCGAAATGAAAGCTGATGATCGAAGGCTTCATGTTATCGAGCACGTCCGCGGCCGCCGCATCGAAGGACGCGCGCCCGGGTCCGGGCTTGATCGACCAAGGATCGATGCCGAATTCGCGGTAGTACGGTGCGAGCTCGTCTCGCCATTCGGCTTCGCGCTTCGGTTCGATCGGCGGCTCTGTATGACAGAAATAGTTGACGTTGAACGGTCGCGACGTTGCCGTGCGGATCTTGCCGATCTCCTGCGCGACGCCGTCGGCCGAAAGCAGCGCGCACGGCAGCGAGCCCAGTCCGCCCGCACTCGATACTGCGATCGCAAGCGCGCTCGCCTGCACGCCGGCCATCGGCGCCTGGATGATCGGCAATTCGATCCCGAGAAGCTCGCGCAATGTCATCATCTACTCCTTTTCATGTTCCAATGACCGGATGTCGACGCGCGTCGTCTACACGATCGGCCATTCGACGCGAACCGCGGACCAATTCGTCGCGCTGCTCGAGGCGCATGAGGTCACGCGCCTCGCCGACGTTCGCACGGTTCCCCGCTCGCGCCACAATCCGCAGTTTAACGGCGACGCGCTTGCCGAAACGCTGGCCGCGCACCGCATTCGCTACGTCCCGTTTCCCGGACTCGGCGGCTTTCGGCGCGCAGCGCCCGATTCGCCGAACGGCGGCTGGCGCAACGCGTCGTTTCGCGGCTACGCCGACTACATGCAGACCGACGCATTCGTGTCGAACCTCGACGCGTTGATCGCGCTCGCGCAGAAGAACGTCGTCGCGGTCATGTGCGCCGAAGCGGTGCCCTGGCGCTGTCACCGGTCGCTGATCGCCGACGCGCTCGTCGTGCGGCACTTCCGTGTCGAGGAGATCGTCGGCGAGACGAAGACGTCGTTGCACGCGCTGACGCCGTTCGCCGTCGTCGACGGAACGACGATCCGCTATCCGCCGCTCGACGCGCGCGCCTGAACGTCGGGGCATCGACCCGGGATGCCGGGTGCGCACTCGAGCGCTGAGCGGTCCCAGCCGGTTGCGTTCGCGGCTGCCTCGTACGTGCTCTGCAGGAATTCGAGAAGCATCGCGTCCGGATCGTCGGCGCGGCGGACCAGATCGTAGGGAAGGAGAAATTCGCCGAGCGTTTCATTGAACTGCGCTTGGGCGGGTCGCACGCTCGTCGAGGCGAACGCCGACGCCGACGGATACGCATACGCGTAGAACGACGCGTCGACGCCCTGCCCGCCCGGCCAGAAACCGGCGCTCGACACCTCGTGCGAGTACGCCTCCTGCATCACCCGCGTCGCGACGCCGGGCACCTTTCCCTGCCACAGCGGCGCGCGGCGACCCGAGAAACGCGTCACGGCAAGGTCGCAGCTGCCCCAGAAGAAATGAATCGGGCTGCACTTGCCGAGGAACGCGGTGCGGAATTGCTGGAACACCCGCTGCACCTGCACGAGCACGCGAAAGAACCGGTTCGCGTATTGGGGATCGTACGACGCGTGCGCGTGATCGCGGGAAAAGGCAATCGCGCCGGGAATCTCGCACGGCAGCTCGTCGATCGTCACCGCCAGCCCAAGCCCGCGCAGCGTCGACATGAAGCGCGCGTAGAAATCAGCGACCGATTGCGGGGCAAGCGGAAGGCTCACGCTCTCGCCGTCGCTCTTCCTGATCTCGAGCGCGTGCGCGATCAAATCGAACTCGATCTCGAAAGCGGTCGCGCCGTTCGGGACGAGCGACGTGGTGAGCCCGCGCGCATTGACGTAGAACGGGATGTGCCAGCTATGATTGAGCCAGGGCGTGCGTGCGAGCCGAACCTTGCCGACGATCTGGGTCCAAAGCTGGAGCGTCGCGCAGGTGTCGCGCCAGGCGTCGAAAGGAAGCGCGGGCCACGCGGCGTGCGCGGTGTTGGCGTCGGGCGTGGTGGCGTTCGACTTCTCAGGATTGGTTTCCATGGTTGCCCTTCACGAAATCGTTTGACTCGTTGAATTCTGCGCCAACATGGCCTACACGACGCTGAAACTCGTTCACGAAGCCGCCGTCACGGTATCGTTCGCCGGCTTCTTTGCGCGCGGTCTCGGCATGCTGGGCAACGCTCGCTGGATACGCGGCCGGCTCGCGAAGACGTTGCCGCACGTCGTCGACACGGTGCTGATCGTGTCGGCCGTCTGGCTTGCTTGGATCCTGCGGTTGACGCCGACGAATGCGCCGTGGATCGCCGCGAAGATCGGTGGACTGATCGCTTACATCGCACTGGGTTTGGTCGCGCTTCGGTTCGGTTCGACGAAGACCGTTCGCGCAGGCGCGTGGCTGCTCGCGATGCTGACGTTCGCCTGGATCGTGTCGGTCGCGATCACCAAGGACCCACGCGGATTCCTGGCCTCGATCTGACGCGCGCCGCGCACGAAGTTCACGCAAACGCGCTTCGTGCACGTGAGCGCGTTGGATAATGTCGTCGAAATTCCATTGCCTCGTACGGAACCATTGCATGAACGACGACACGGAGGAGAAGATCGACATCCATCGCGGCTTGAAGGGCGTTTACTTCGACCGCTCGGAAGTTTGCTTCATCGACGGTCGCGCGGGCGAGCTTCTCTATCGCGGCTACTCGATCCACGATCTCGCCGAGCGCTCGACGTTCGAGGAGACCTGCTATCTGCTGACGTACGGCGAGCTGCCGACCGCCGACGAGCTGTCGCGTTTCGACGCCGAGCTCAAGGCCGCGCGCACGCTGCCTGCGACGATCTACGACATCATCCGCGCGGTGCGCGACGCCCATCCGATGGACGTGCTGCGTACCGCGACCTCGGCGCTCGCGGCGTTCGACCCCGACGTCGACGACAATTCGTCCGAGGCGACGCTTCGCAAGGGGATTCGGCTCACGTCGCAGGTGCCGATCATCATCGCCGCACACGAGCACATTCGCCACGGTCGCGAGCCGGTGCCTCCCGATCCCGAGATCGGGCACGCGGCGAATTTTCTGCGGATGTTGAAAGGCTCGCCACCCGGCGGCGATGCCGCGCGATTGATGGACATCGACATGATCCTGCACGCCGAGCACGGCTCGAACGCATCGGCGTTCACCGCGCGCGTCGTCGCGGGAACCGAGGCGAACCTCCATGCGGCGATCACCGCGGCCATCGCCGCGCTGTCCGGGCCTGCGCATGGCGGTGCGGCCGAGAACGTCATGCGGATGGCGCAGGAAATCGGCGATCCGGCGAACGCCGCCGAGTACGTCAAACGCAAGCGCGCGAACAAGGAGCCGGTGATGGGCTTCGGCCATCGCGTCTATCGCGCCGAGGATCCGCGTGCACGCCACATGCGCGCGGGCGTCGAGCGGCTCTCGCGCGCGATGGGCGAGCCCAAGTGGTACCGGATTCTCGCCGCGCTCGTCGATGCGATGAAGCCGTATGCGCGGCACGGCGTGAACGTCAACGTCGACTTCTACGCCGGCGTGGTCTATTTCCTGAACGGCATTTCCGAGGACCTGTTCGTGCCGATTTTCGCGGCCGGTCGCGTTCCGGGATGGACGGTGCAGGTCGTCGAGCAACTGAGCAACAACATCCTGATCAGGCCGCTGACGCTGTACAACGGGGCGCCGGCGAGGAGTTACGTGCCGATCGAGCGACGCTGATCCGCCATCGCCAGCACTACCGTCGTCGTCGCCACGATATCGTCCACGCTCGCCCCGCGCGAGAGATCGCTGATCGGACGCGCGAACCCTTGCAGAACCGGGCCGATCGCCTGTGCGCCGGCGAGATACTGCGTCAGCTTGTAGCCGATATTGCCGCTGTCGAGATCGGGAAACACGAGCACGTTCGCGCGACCGGCAACGCTTCCGATGTCCGTCAGCTTGCGGGCGGCGACCGCGGGCACGAGCGCGGCGTCGACCTGCAGCTCGCCGTCGATCGCAAGCGAAGGTGCGCGCTCGCGCGCGATCGCGAGTGCCTGCACGACCTTGTCGACGCGCGGATGGTGCGCGCTCCCCTTGGTCGAGAACGAGAGCATCGCGACGCGAGGCTCCTCGTTCAGAAGTCGCCGGCACGTTTCGCCGGATGCGATCGCGATATCGGCCAGCACCTCGGGTGACGGATCGGCGTTGACCGCGCAGTCCGCGTAAATCAGCAGACGATTGGGCAGCGCCATCAGGAAAAAGCTCGACGGCGTCTCGATGCCCGGTGCAACGCCGATCGTCATCATGCCGGCCTCGATCACGCGCGCCGTGGGATTCGCGACGCCGGCGATCATCGCGTCCGCGTCGCCTGCCTTCACCATCAGGCCAGCATGAAAGAGCGGCTTCGCCGCGAGGCGATGTGCGATGGCAGCGCTCGCGTCCGGTCGTCCTTGCCGATACAAATCGGCATAGCGATCGATATCGTCGGTGGTCGATGTGCCGAGCACAATTGGCGTCGCGAGCTCCTGCTCCAAAAGGGATGCCGCGGCCGCGACGATTCGCTCGTCGCCGCCTTCGGGAAACACGACTCGTGCGCCGCGCCCGCGAATTTGCTCGCGCGCTATCTGCAAAGCGTTCATCGTCTCGCGAAGCGTCCGGTCACGCCTCGCCGGTGATGTCGCCCAGGTACGCGCGCTGCACCTCGGGATCCGATTCCAGCTCGCGCGCGCTGCCCTCTCGCACGATCTCGCCGGTCTCGAGCACGTAGCCGCGATCGGCCACTGACAGCGCCGCGTGCACGTCCTGCTCGACGAGCAGGACGGTGACGCCATCGGCGCGAATCTTCGACATCGTCTCGAGCAGCAGATCGACGATCACCGGCGCGAGTCCGAGACTCATCTCGTCGACCATCATTAGCCGCGGCTTGGCCATCAACGCCCGCGCCATCGCACACATCTGCTGCTCGCCACCGGACATGCTGCCCGCGATCTGCCGGCGCCGATCGGCAAGGCGCGGGAAGATCGCGTACATGCGATCGAGATCCTCGGCGATCTCTTTCGCGTCGCGGCGCCGGTACGCGCCCATCCGCAGATTCTCCTCGACGCTCATGCGATCGAACAACTGCCTGCCTTCGGGTACCTGCACGAGTCCCATCGCGAATACGTCGTCGGCGCTCGCGTGACCGAGCGGGCGCCCATCGAAGCGGACCTCGCCTTTCGACGGAATAATCCGCGAGATCGCGCGCAAAAGCGTCGTCTTGCCGGCGCCGTTGCTGCCGACCATCGCGACGATCTCGGCGGGCCGCACCGACATCGTGATGCCGCGCAGAACCTGCATCTCGCCGTAGCCCGCGTCGAGGTGGGCGATGTCGAGAAGCGCGTGTTGCCCCCGAGAAGCGGAATCGGTGACGCTCATCGCTTCTTCCCGAGGTACGCCTCGACCACGCGCGGGTCGCGCAGCACTTCGTCGGTCGGCCCCTCGACGATCTTCTCGCCGTGGTGCAGCACGAACGTGCGGTCGGCGAGGCTCGTGATCGCCTTCATCACGTGCTCGATGACGAGAATGCTGATGCCGCGATCGCGCACCTTGCGAATATCCTCGATCACTTCCTCGATCTCGACGTGATTGAGGCCCGCCATCACCTCGTCGAGCAGGAGAAGACGCGGCCGCATCGCGAGCGCCTTGGCGAGCTCGAGGCGCTTGCGATCCGGCCCGCCGAGCGCATCTGCGCGCTGACCGATCCGCTTGCCGAGGCCCACGAATTCGAGCGATTCGCGCGCCTTCTCGCGTGCGCGGCGAAGGTTGTGCTCACCGCCATCCGCCCCGAACAGTGCACCCACGGACGCGTTCTCCAGCACGCTCATTCCCGGGAACGGCTTCATCACCTGGAACGTGCGTCCGATGCCGAGATGCGCGCGGCGAAATGCCGGCAATCCGCGCACCGACTTCCCTTCGAAAACCACATCGCCTTCGGTCGGTTGCAGCGTGCCGTTCACCATTCCGACGAGCGTCGTCTTGCCGGCGCCGTTCGGCCCGATCAGGCCGAGGATCTCGCCGTGGCGAATGTCGAAGCTGACGCCATTGACCGCTACCAGGCCGTGGAAGCGCTTGGTCACGTTGCGCACTTCGAGGATGTAGTTGCCCGCTGGCGTCATCTATAGCCGGTGCGTGCGCACGTTCTCGGCGAAATAGCGAAGGCCGAAGTGCCGGAAATTTTCCACGAAGTGTGCGATGCCGCGCGGCATGAATACGACGGCGATCACGATCACGATGCCGAAGAACATGCTGGCGAAGCTCGTCACGTGAGTCGCGAGCACTTCGGAGATGGTCGACAATACGAAGGCGCCGACGACCGGACCGAGCACGCTCCCCGGTCCGCCGAACACGGCCATGATGATCATCTGCACATTGAGCGCCACGTCGAACACACCGAGTGGGTCGATGAACGTGATGTGGTACGCGTAGATGCCGCCCGCGAGGCCGGAAAACGCCGCCGACAGCACGAACGCGAGCACCTTGTAGAGCGTCGTGTTGACGCCCATCACCGCCGCGCCCTCCTCGTTCTCGCGAATCGCGATCAGGCCAAGGCCGAAGCGGCTGCGCGACAGCCAGAAGACCGTCAGCGTTGCGAGCACCAGCAAGGCGAGCGCGAGCTCGTAGAACAGGAGGTCGCTTTTCAATAGCGGCAGCACGAGGCCGATGTTGCGCCCGGCGATCTCGAGGTTGGACACGATCGCCGTCATGATGAACGCAAGCCCGAGCGTCGCGATCGCGAAATAGTGGCCGCGAAGCCGCAGCACCGCGAGTCCGAGCAAGGCCGCGAAAACAACCGCGAGCGTGACACCGAGCAGCATGCCCACCCAGAACGGCAGGTGAAGCTGCACCATCGCGATCCCGACACCATACGCGCCCAAACCGTAAAAGACCGAATTGCCGAAGGACGCGTAGCCGGTGTAGCCGCCGATGATGTTCCAGCCCTGCGCCAGCGTGGCGGCCAGCAGCACGCTGATACCGAACTGCACCAGAACGTTGTTTCCGTACCACGGGAGTGCCGCGAGCGCCGCGACAACGATCGCCGAGATGACGATACCGACCTTGGTATTCACTCAACCCCCACGCTCGTGGCTTCGCCACTTCGCTGCCCCCGGAGGGGGCGCGATTCGCGCTCGAGGCGGCCCTGCGCGCTCATAGGCCCCCCACGCTCGTGGCTTCGCCACTTCGCTGCCCCCGGAGGGGCGCGATTCGCGCTCGGGGCGGCCCTGCGCGCTCACGTGGTTCGCCCGAGAAGTCCGCTCGGCCGCAGGATCAGCACCAGCAGAAGCACGCCGAAGCTCGCGACGTCGCGGTACGTCGAGCCAAAGTAGAGCGCCGTCAAAGATTCGACGAGGCCGAGCACCAGTCCCCCGACGATTACGCCGAGCGGATTGTCGAGGCCACCGATGATCGCGATCGCAAACGATTTCGCGGTGAGCGGGCCGCCGATGTACGGATTGATCTGCGACACGGTGCCGTACAGCCCGCCGGTCACGCCGGCAAGCGCGGAACCGATTCCGAACGTCAGCGCGTAGATGCGCTTCGGATCGACACCGTAGAGACGCGCGGCGACGAGGTTCTGGGCGGATGCGCGAATGCCGCGGCCGATCCGGGAATGCAGCAGGAAGAGCCACATCGCGATCGTGAGGCCGATCGCGATCGCGAAAACGACGACCTGCACCGTCGGGATCACGATGCCGCCGAGCGGGAAATTCGCGCCGGCGTAGCCCGGGTTGATCGTGCGGAAATCCGCGGAGAACCAGAACTGCGCGAGATAGGTAAGGATCACCTCGATGCCGAACGTGATCAGGAGCGTGTTGAACATCGGCCCGCGAATCACGTAATTCAGAACGCCGCGCTCGATGATGTAGCCGATCACGAACAGAACGATCGCGGTGATCGGCAGCGCGAGAAACGGATCGATGTGCGCGATCGTGAAAAGATAATAGGTCGTGTAGGCGCCGATCATGATCAGCGCCCCGTGCGACAGGTTGACTATGTTGAGCACGCCCCAGACGAGGGCGAGCCCGAGCGCCATCAGCGCGTAGAGCCCGCCCAGGAGAACGCCGCTTGCTGCGACCTGGGCGAGCAGTTGCAAGGCGATCCCGGCGTTACGTCGGCGAAGTCGATGACGTGGTCAGCGCTGACCCCACGGCTTCAGCGGATACTCGAGCTTGTTCTCGAAGCCCTTGCCGGCGTAGATCGGGACGACCTTGTCGTTCTGTATCTGAATCATGATTTGCGGCAGGCTGATCTGGCCCTTTTCGTTGAACGCGATGCGGCCGTAGAGACTCTCGAAGCTCGACTTCGCGAGCGCGTCGCGCACCTTGCCATGGTCCAAGCTTCCCGCGGCCTCGATCGCGTTGACGAGCGCTTCGACGGCGGCAACGCCGGCCGCCGCATGATAGTCGGGATCGTAGCCGTACTTCGCCTTGTATGCGGTCGCGAACTTTTCGGCGTCACCGAACCACTGGTCCGCGAGCGATGGCGACGGCAGCCACGCCGTCATCCCGCACGCGCCGTTCGCATCCTTGCCGAGCGCCCGTCGAAAGTCGGCACTTGGGACGCCCACGGTAAACGAGTAAAGCTTCGGATTCACGCCGAGGCTTTTGGCCTGGCGGACGAAGTTCAGCACTTCCGTTTCATGGCCCGCGACCAGCACCGCGTCGGCGTTCTGGCTCTTGATGCGCGACAGGAGCACCGAGAAATCGGAGGCGTTGGTGCTGTAGCGCTCGTCGATCACCGCCTGCATGCCGGCTTTCTTCAAGAGCTCGCGTGTGCCCTTGGCGACCGACACGTCGAACGAATCGTCGGCGTAGAGCAGCGCGACGGTCTTCGGCGCTGGATTGAGCTTCGCCATCGCGTCGATCGTGCTGCCGAAATAGTCGCTCGCGGCCGGCAACGTGCCGAAGGTGTATTTGTAGCCCCGCGCATAGATTTCATCGGATGCGCCGCCGCCTTGCACCATCGGCACTTCCGCCTTCTCCGCGATCGACGAGTCGGCCAGCACGAAATTGCTCGCGAACGGCCCGAGCAGGAAGTTGACCTTGTCCTGTGAGAGGAGCTGCGTGTACTGGCGAACGCTCAGGTTCACATCCGACTGGTTGTCGAGCAGCCGAAGCGCGATCTTCTGCTGGGAGGAGCCGACCTTGACGCCGCCCGCCGCGTTGATCTTGTCGATCGCGAATTCGTAGGCGTCCTTGTAGTAACGGCCGGTGTTCGCGACCGGACCGGTCAATTGCACCGAGGCGCCGAAAGTAATCGTTTGAGCATAGGCGGCCGCCGTGAACGTGAGCGCCGCGAGGAAAACTGCGAAGCGAGACATGTGGAACTCCGGTTCTGTGGGTTCGAAGGATTATTGTTGTCCCCGCTCGCTTCCCGAAGGCCGAGAGGAACACCCGCTTGGGAAGCCCCGACTGACATGATACGGCGCACTCGCTTTCGTTCGGGTCCGCTTTCTTGACCGTTACAGGAAAATCACCGTTGCGGGTGCCGAAGTGCAATTGTCGATCGTTGCGACTTCTGCAGCGGACGCGGGCGAAAAGTAGCGCTTTCAAGCCAGCGTATACGCCGTCTTCACCGTCGTGTAGAATTCCGCCGCGTAGCGCCCCTGCTCCCGCGGCCCGTAGCTCGATCCCTTGCGGCCGCCGAACGGCACGTGATAATCGACGCCCGCCGTCGGCATGTTCACCATCACCATCCCCGCGTCGGCGTTGCGCTTGAAATGCGTGGCGAGCTTGAGGCTCGTCGTGCAGATGCCCGCGCAGAGCCCGAACGACGTGTCGTTCGCGACCGCCAGCGCCTCGGCGTAGTCGCGTACGCGGATTACCGCCGCCACCGGACCGAAGATCTCCTCGCGCGCGATCCGCATGTCGTTGCGCGCTTCCGTGAAAAGCGTCGGCGCAACGTAATAGCCGGGCGTTTCGCGATCGAGTCGTTCACCTCCGGCGACGACGCGCGCGCCCTCGTTCCTGCCAATGTCCACATAGCGCAAATCCTGATCGAGTTGTGATTGATCGACGGCGGGTCCGATGTGCGTTTCCGAGTTTCCCGCATCGCCGATCACGAGCGATTGCATTCTTGCCGTGAGCGCCTGCACGAAGCGATCGTGAATCCCCTCGGTGACGACGAGGCGCGACGATGCCGTGCAGCGCTGCCCCGTCGAGAAGAACGCGCCGTTCGCCGCGCACTCGACGGCGATCGCGAGGTCCGCATCCTCGACGACGACGAGCGGATTCTTTCCGCCCATCTCGAGCTGAAACTTCTTCATGCCCGCCGCGCATGCTGCGGCGATCGTGCGCCCGGTCGCAACCGACCCGGTGAACGAAATCGCGGCGACGTCCGGGTGCTTCGTCAACGCTTCGCCCACCACCGAGCCTCGTCCCATCACCAGATTGAACACGCCGGGCGGCACGCCGGCGTCGGCGATGATCTTCGAGAGTGCGTGCGCGGTGCCGGGCACGAGATCGGCGGGCTTGAACACGACACAGTTGCCGTATGCAAGCGCCGGCGCGATCTTCCAAGCCGGAATCGCGATCGGAAAATTCCACGGCGTGATGACGCCGACGACGCCAAGTGGCTCGCGCGTGATCTCGACGTCGATGCCAGGCCGAACCGACGCGATCTTCTCGCCGGCCAGACGCAAGCATTCGCCAGCGAAAAACAAAAAGATCTGGCCTGCGCGTACGGTTTCGCCGATTGCCTCCGGAAGCGTCTTGCCCTCCTCACGCGCGAGAAGGCGCCCGAGCTCCTCCTTGCGAGCGAGAATTTCGTCGCCGACGCGCTTCAGGATGTCGTGGCGCTTCTGGATGCCGCTCGCCGACCACGCGGGATACGCCGCTTTCGCCGCCTCGATCGCACGCTCGGCGGTCTTCGCGTCGGCGCGCGAGAAGAGTCCCACGATATCGGCGGTGTTCGACGGATTGATGTCCGGGGCGGTCTCGCTCGATTCGAGCCATTCGCCCGCGATCAGGTTGCCTGCTGCTTTCATGCGCGTCCTCGTTTCCACAAATTCGGTCTGAGCGCCATTTTCTCACCGGCGCCACCGAGCGGTTGCGCAATTCCTGCTTCCGATCGGTAAGGCTTGCATCGGGCGTCGAAGCGAAGGCCTTGATCCGCCAGGCAATCGCACGGCATGCGGCTTGCTGCATTTTTGACTCAGCCTTTTTTCGAGCATGCTCGCAATGGCAACGCGTGCCGACCCGGTTCAGCCCGCCGGGCTCGAAGCCCTTTCATCGTCGCCGCTGCCTTCGTTCCTGATCGGGGGATTCGAAGCGGCCGATCACCGGCACGCGAGCGAACGAACGAGCGTTGCGACCGCGCTGCCATGAAGGTAACCGCGCCTCATGCACGACCGCGCAGCCGGCAAGGTCGCGCGACGATCGACATTCCCCGCGACGTCGACGATGTCACCCTGGCCATCGAAGGCAAGCCCGTTCGCCTGACAAACTTGCGCAAGCCGTTCTGGCGCGCGATTGGTGTGACGAAAGGCGATCTGCTGCGCTATTACGCTACCGTCGCGCCGGCGCTTCTTCCCCACGTGCGTGATCGTGCGATGGTGATGAAGCGCTATCCGAACGGCGCCGACGGCGAATGCTTCTTCATGAAGCGCGCACCCGAGCCGCGACCGGAATGGATACGGACCTGCTCGATCGAGCACGGCTCGGGCAGCGTGATCGCATTTCCGATCGTCGACGATCTCGCATCGCTTCTGTGGCTCGTCAATCTCGGTTGCATCGACCTGAACCCGTGGTATGCGCGCTGCGACGATACCGATCGTCCCGACTACCTGCACTTCGACCTGGACCCGGTGCCCGATGCGACCTTCGACGACGTGCGCGCCTGCGCGCTGATCGTCCGCGACGAGCTGGGCGCGCTTCGCATGCCGGCGTACGTGAAGACGACCGGCTCGAAGGGCGTTCACGTCTACGTACCGATCGTGCGCGGACCGACGCAGAAGGAGGTGTGGTCGCTCGCGAAAGGCATCGCGTTTGCGCTTGCGAAGCGGCACTCGTCGCGAATGACCGCCGAATACCGGATCGCGAAACGCCCCGCGGGGCGCGTCCTCGTCGATTACAACCAGAATGCGTGGGGACGCACGCTCGCCTCGGTGTATTCGCCGCGACCAAAGCCGCTCGCAACCGTCTCGACGCCGCTGACATGGGACGAGCTGGCAGCGGGCGCTACGATCGACGATTTTCGCATCGACAACGTTCCCCAGCGCATCGATGCGCTCGGCGACCTGTGGGCGCCCGTCGATGCAAAGCGAGGCCGCTTCGATCTCGCGCCGCTGCTCGCCGCGAGCGCGCGATGAAGCTGCCGATCACCATCGACTACGCGCCGATGGAGGCGAAGCCGGTCGACGCGTTGCCGAGCGGCGATCGATGGCAATACGAGCCGAAATGGGACGGCTTTCGCTGCCTCGCGTTTCGCGACGGCAACGGGGTCGACCTGCGCTCGAAAGCGGCCCGGCCGTTTTCGCGTTACTTCCCCGAGATCGTCGACGCGGTGCGCGCGTTGCCGGTGACCCGCTTCGTGCTCGACGGCGAGCTCGTGATTCCGCAAGGCAAGACGCTGTCGTTCGACGAGCTGCTGCTTCGCATTCATCCCGCCGAAAGCCGCGTGCGAAAGCTTGCCGGCGAGCATCCGGCCAGCTATATCGTGTTCGATCTGCTTGTCGATGCGAAGGGCCGATCGTTGATCGACGAGCCGCTCGAGGTGCGACGCGAAAGACTCGAGGACTTTGCGGCGCATGCGTTCGCCGGTGCGCCGGCTTTTCGGCTCTCTCCGGCGACGCGCTCGCGCAGCGACGTCGACGCGTGGCTGCGTACGCTCGGCGACAGCATCGACGGCATCGTCGCGAAACGGATCGATCTACCGTATCGCTCCGGCGATCGCACCGGCATGCAGAAATACAAGCGGATGCGCACGGCCGATTGCGTCGTCGGCGGCTTTCGCTACGGCACGAACAGCGATCTCGTCGGCTCGCTTCTGCTCGGCCTCTATGACGATCAAGGGTTGCTCGATCACGTTGGCTTCACGTCGAACATTCCTTCGGCGCAGAAGAAGGCGCTGACGCAGACGCTGGTCGCGCTTATCGAGAAGCCGGGCTTCACCGGGCGCGCGCCCGGCGGCCCGAGCCGCTGGAGTACCGAGCGATCGGGCCAATGGGAGCCGCTGAAGCCGAAGCTCGTGGTGGAAGTGCGCTACGATCATTTCAGCGGGGACCGCTTTCGACACGGCACGAACCTGCTGCGCTTTCGTCCCGACAAGGCATCCCGTCAATGCACGTTCGACCAGATCAGCGCGCGACCGAGCGCGCCGCTTGCGCTCCTTGACGAGCCTGTCGACCGTCGTCGCGGTTCAAAACGACCGTAGCAGCCGCTGCGCCTGATCGGCGTCAAGCACCGGCAGATTGTCGAGGTCGGCATTGCGCTGCTCGAACTCGGCCGCCGTGTGGGCCTGCCACACATCGATCAGCGCCTGCTCGGGTGCGGTGAATTTCGGCATCGGCCGCTTACGTCGTATGCGACGTTGCCGGCAGCGCCGCGAGCGCCGTCGCGATCGCGTCGTCGACCTCGTTCATCCAGACGAAATCGACCTGCGCGCGCGCGTCGGCGGGAATGTCCTCGAGATCGCGCTGATTGCGTGCAGGCAGCATCACCGTCTTGATGCCGGCCCGTAGCGCCGCGAGCACTTTTTCCTTGACGCCGCCGATCGGCAGCACCAGGCCTCGCAGGCTGATCTCGCCGGTCATCGCGACGTCGCTTCGCACCGGTCGCGACGTCAGAAGCGACGTCAGCGCGACGAACATCGCCACGCCCGCGCTCGGTCCGTCCTTAGGCGTTGCACCGGCCGGCACGTGCACATGGATGTCCGATTTCTCGAGCGATTGCGCATCGATGCCGAGCGATGCCGACCGCGCCTTGACGAGCGACAGCGCTGCCTGCGCGCTCTCCTTCATCACCTCGCCGAGTTGCCCGGTGAGAATCAGCTTGCCGGTGCCCGGCGTTTTCGCGGCCTCGATGAACAGGATGTCGCCGCCGACCGGCGTCCACGCGAGTCCCGTCGCGACGCCGGGAATGCCGCTGCGCATCGCGACCTCGGCCTCGAACTTGCGAGCGCCGATGATCGCGTGCAAGTCGTCGGGACCGACGACGGTCTTCTGTGCGCTGCCTTCGGCGATGCGCACGGCGACATGGCGGAAGACATGGCCGATCTCGCGTTCGAGATTGCGCACGCCCGCCTCGCGCGTGTAGTCGAGAATGATGGCGAGGATCGCCTCGTCGGTGATCTCGCATTGCTCGCTCGTGAGCCCGGTCGACTTCAGTTGGCGCGGCACCAGGTAGCGCTTCGCGATCTGCAGCTTCTCCTGCGCTGTATAGCCGGGAAGCGGAATGATCTCCATGCGGTCGCGAAGCGGCCCCGGAATCGTATCGAGCACGTTCGCCGTGCAGATGAACATCACCTTCGACAAATCGAACGGGACCGCGAGGTAGTTGTCGCGGAACGTCGAGTTCTGCTCGGGATCGAGCACCTCGAGCAGCGCCGACGACGGGTCGCCCTGGAAGCCGCCGATGCCGAGCTTGTCGACCTCGTCGAGCATCATCACGCAGTTGCGGCTTTCGACCTTGCGAATGCTCTGGATGATGTTGCCCGGCAGCGCGCCGATGTAGGTGCGCCGATGCCCGCGGATCTCCGCTTCGTCGTGCACGCCGCCGAGGCTCACGCGCGCGAACTTGCGTTTCGTCGCGCGCGCGATGCTTTGTCCGAGCGACGTCTTGCCCACGCCGGGTGGCCCGACGAAGCACAGGATGGGGCTGCGGCCTTCGGGATTGAGCTTGCGCACGGCCAGGTATTCCAGGATGCGCGTCTTGATCTTCTCGAGACCGAAGTGATCCTCGTCGAGGATCTTGCGCGCCTCGGCGATGTCGATCGGCGGTTGCTCGGGCACCGCCCACGGCAGCTCGATCAGCCATTCGAGATACGTCCGAACCATCGAGTATTCGGCGGCCGCCTCGGGCATCCGCTCGAGCCGCTTCAGTTCCTTGCGCGCGACCTTCTCGACCTCCTCCGGCATGTGCGCATCGGTGATCGACTTGTCGAGATCGGCGATCTCCGCGTTGCCCTCATCGCCTTCGCCGAGCTCCTTCTGGATCTGGCGCATCTGCTCGCGCAGCAGGTGCTTGCGATTGACCTCGGTGATCGACTCGCGCGTGCGCTCGCCGATGTCGCGCGAAACCTTCAGCACCTCGATCCGATGTGCGAGCAGCGTCAGAAGCTTGTCGAGCCGCGCCTTCAAGTCGAACGTTTCGAGCAGCGACTGCTTCTCCTCGACGCTCACGTCCATCAGGCCGGCGATGAAATCGGCAAGCCGCGACGGCCCCTCGACCGCCTGCAATGCGGCGACCATTTCCTCGGGCACCTGCGGCAGAAGCTGCAGGATCTCGGTTGCGCGATCCCGCAACGCTCGCGCGCGGCCCTCGATCTCGGCGTCGATCTCGGTCGTGTCGTCGATGAACTGCACCCGCGCGACGGCAAACGGCCAGCCTTCGAGGAACTGCAGCACGCGGAACCGGCGAAGCCCGCGCGCGATCGCGTGGTGCAAGCCGTCGGGCGTGGTGATGTAACGCAAGACCGTCGCGCTCGTCCCGACCCAGTGCATGTCCTCAGGGCCGGGCTCCTCGACGTCGGGCTTGCTCTGCAAAAGCACGCCGAGCGGACGCTCGAGGCGTACCGCTTCCTGAGCAGCAGCGCGCGAGCGATCACGTCCGACGGTGATCGGGAACACCGCGCCCGGAAACATCACGACGTTTCGCACCGGCAGAATGATCAGCGCGTCCTCGGGCAACGGCCGTGTGGCGGCTTCGGGACGTGTCGGCGCCTGGCTCGGGGGCGAGTCATTCGGTGCACGGCCTTCGGCCGAGAGCGGAGCGGGGTTCGCGTTGGTTTTTTCGTTCATCTCAGTTGTGAAGGGCCGTCCCCGAGCAACTGAGTGCGACCCCTTCGGGGCAGCGAGCCAAGCGAGCGTGGGGGTCCTTCATCGTGTCATTCGATTCTGCGCAGGCGCAGCACCAGACAACCATGGGTAAGCTCTGGCGCGCCGCTTTCGAATCGACCATCGGGAAGTGCAATCCGGCGCTCGAACGCGCCATACGGAATTTCGAGATGGCGAACGACGAGGCGGCCGCCCGCGAATGGCAACGCGCGCTGGCCGCGCACGAACAGCGCGCCTTGTTCGTTCGTCACTTGCACGCGATCGGCCGGCACGCCGGGCATCGCAACGACGATCACGATCTCGCGCTCGTTCTCGTACATGTCGACCGGCGGCTCCCATGCGGGTCGCGACGAGTCGAGACGAAAAAAGCGTCGTTGCAGCCGCTCGGCCTGGTCGAGCAGATCGCAGGCTTGCGCCCAAAGGAAGTCGCCCGGGTCAGATCTGTGCATGCGTCGCGATCCATTGCATCAGTTGCGGTAGCGACAACGCGCCGGACTGGCGCGCGATCTCGCGTCCGCTGCGAAAGGCGATCAGCGTCGGGATACTGCGGATGCCATAGCGCGAGGCGATCGCCGGCGCCGCCTCGGTGTCGAGCTTCGCGAGACGAATGCCTGGCGCGACGCGCGCCGCGGCCTCCTCGTACGCCGGCGCCATCATCCTGCACGGCCCACACCACGACGCCCAGAAATCGACGACCGTCGGCGCATCGCCCGTGACCTGGCGATCGAAGTCGGAACCTGACAGCGCGAACGGCCGCCCGGGAAAAAGCGGCGCCTTGCAGTTGCCGCACGTGGCACCGTCGCCGAGGCGCTCGCGCGCCACGCGGTTCGTCGTCGCGCACTGCGGACAGGCGACGCGAAGGCTCCCGGGCGACGAGGTGTCGCTCACGCGAGGCGCCGCAAGGGCCGAAGAGGTCCGCGCATGGGCAACAGTATGAGGCCCGCGCGGGCTTATTCAAGCCGCAGAAAAGAGGCCAGCAAAAAGGGGCCAGGCTCGCATTTCCGCGAACCTGCCCCCTTTTACTGCTGAAATGCGAGCCTGGCCCCTTTTCTGGGTCTTTTCCTCGTCTCGGACCCTAAGTTACGCGGCGCACTCCATTACGTCGCCGATGCGGCTTTCGCCGTCCCACGTCTCGAGACGGACCGAGAAGCCCCACAGCCGGCGCAAATGCGCGACGACCTGCGCCGCGGCGTCGGTGAGCGGGCGTCCGCGCCGGCGATGGTGGCGAAGCGTGAGCGAGCGGTCGCCGTCGCGGTCGTACCGGATCACCTGCACGTCCGGCACGCGCATGTAGTGCGCGTGCTGTTCGGACAGGAGCTTCCGAACGCGTTTGTAACCGTGCTCGTCGTGAATGCTGTCGACGACCAAATCGCGCTCGCTCTCGTGGTCGGCGATCGCGAACAGATGGAATTCACGGATGAGCCTCGGCGACAGGTATTGGCCGACGAACGACTCGTCCTTGAAGTTGCGCATCGCGAAGTCGAGCGTCTTCTGCCAATCGCCGCCGGCGATGTCGGGAAACCACGCCCGATCCTCCGCGGTGGGCTTCTCGCATATGCGTCGCAAGTCGCTGAACATCGCGAAGCCGAGCGCATAAGGATTGAGGCCGCTGTACGCCTTCGAGTCGTACGCGGGCTGCGCGATCACGTTCGTGTGGCTCTTCAGAAACTCGAGCATGAAGCCGTCGTCGACGAGCCGCTTCTCGTGCAGGCGATTGAGAATCGTGTAGTGCCAGAACGTCGCCCATCCCTCGTTCATCACCTTCGTCTGCGCCTGCGGATCGAAGTACTGAGCGAGCTTGCGAACAATGCGCACGAGCTCGCGCTGCCACGGCTCGAGCTTCGGAGAATGCTTTTCGACGAAATAGAGGATGTTCTCCTGCGGCTCCGCCGGAAAATGCTCGCTCCTGGGCTTGCGCTTCTCGCGGGTTATCGTCGGCACCGTGCGCCAGAGATCGTTGAACTCGCGCTCGCGATGCGCTTCGCGTGCCTTGAGCCGCTCGGTTTCCGCCTTCAACGTAGGCGCCGCGGGGCGGCGATAACGGTCGACACCGTGCGCCATCAGCGCGTGGCACGCGTCGAGCACTTCCTCGACCGCCTCGGCGCCATGGCGCTCCTCGCATTCCATCACGTAGTGGCGCGCGAAGACCAGGTAGTCGAGGATCGCCTCGGCATCGGTCCATTGCCGGAACAGGTGGTTGCTCTTGAAGAACGAGTTGTGGCCGTAGCAGGCGTGCGCGATGACGAGCGCCTGCGTCGTCATCGTGTTCTCTTCCATCAGGTACGCGATGCAGGGGCTCGAATTGATGACGATCTCGTACGCGAGGCCCTGCATGCCGCGGCGATACGCCTGCTCGTTGCGAATGAACTCCTTGCCGTACGACCAGTGCGGATAGCCGATCGGCAACCCGCTCGACGCGTAGGCATCGAGCATCTGCTCGGAAGTGATGATCTCGACCTGATTCGGATAGGTGTCGAGGCCGAACTCGGCCGCGACTTTTCCGATCTCGAGGTCGTAGCGCTCGATCAGATCGAAGTCCCAGTCGGCGCCGTGCGAAATCACGCTCATTGCGATTCTTTCCTGAAGAGCTCGCGAAACACCGGATAGATCTGGTCGCGCTCGGAGGCCTTGCGCATCGCGAGGTTGTCCGTCGAATCGGCCACGCGCTCGTATTCGGACCATAGCGCCGACACGTGATCGATCGAGTTCGACGAGGCGAGTTCCAGATAAGCGTAATAGCGGGTCGCCGGCAATAGCTTCTCGCGCAGGAACCGCGCGCTTCGCGCCGGGTCCGCGCCGAACGCGTCACCGTCCGAGGCTTGTGCGCAGTAGACGTTCCACCCGCGCGCATAGCGCTCGGCGCGAATCTTCTCGGCCAGATCGAGCGCCGAAAACACCACCGTGCCGCCCGATCGCGTGTCGTGGAAGAACGTGTCCTCGTCGACTTCCTCGGCGTCGTCGGTGTGGCGGATGAACACGAGATCGACCTGCCCGTACTTGCGCGTCAGGAACAGATACAACAGCGTGAAGAAGCGCTTCGCGAGGTCCTTCTTGTCCTCGTCCATCGATGCCGATACGTCCATCAGGCAGAACATCACGGCGCGCGCAATCGGCTCGGGCCGCATGACCCGATTGCGATAGCGCAGATCGGGCTCGTCGATAAACGGCAGCTCGCCGCGGCGGCGTCCGATTCGCTCGAGCTCGGCGTAGATCTCTGCCGCGCGTTTCGCATGGCCCGTCGCGGCCGCGGTCCCGAACTCGGCTTCGAGCTCGGCGATCGACTGCGCGAGACTTCCGCCGAGCGCGATCCGTCGCGCGAGCGATTGGCGCAGCGTACGCACGATCGCGAGATTCGCCGGCACGCCGGTTTTCGCGTAGCCCGCGCGAACGCTTCTCTTCTGCTCGGTATGTCCGAGCTCGGTCCGCGCGAGATTCGGGAGCTCGAGGTCGTCGAAGAAGATCTGCATGAACTCTTCGCGCGATAGCGAGAACACGAATGCGTCCTCGCTCTCGCCTTCGCCCGCGCTTCCATTGCCGCCGCCGCCTCCGCCCCCCTGCGGCCTGGGAATGTGATCGCCCGCGACGAATTCGCGGTTGCCCGGCAGCACGAACTCGCGATCGCCGCCGTGTGCGAAGCCGAACGACGGCTCGGAGATGTCCTTTTTCGGCACGCGTACCTGGCCGCCCTGCTCCATGTCGGCGAGCTTGCGCTCGCCAACCATCTTGCGTACCGCGTCCTGAATGTGCGACTTGTAGCGCCGCAGGAACCGCTCGCGGTTGACGGCGCTCCTGCCACGGCTGCTAGGTCGACGGTCGATCAAATGAAGCATGGCTCGTTCCCCGTCGTCGTGGCCATCGTTACGAGGACTTGTGCACGCGCAGATACCACTCGGCGAGCAGGCGAACCTGCTTCTCGGTGTAGCCCTTCGCGACCATTCGCGCGACGAAGTTCTGGTGCTTCTCCTTTTCGTCCGCGGATGCCTTGGCGTTGAAAGATATGACAGGCAACAGGTCCTCGGTGTTCGAGAACATCTTCTTCTCGATCACCTCGCGAAGCTTTTCGTAGCTGCTCCACGCGGGATTGCGTCCGGCGTTGTTCGCGCGTGCACGAAGGACGAAGTTGACAATCTCGTTTCTGAAGTCCTTTGGATTCGCGATGCCCGCCGGCTTCTCGATCTTCTCGAGCTCGGCGTTCAATGCCGCGCGGTCGAAGCTTTCCCCCGTTTCCGGATCGCGGTAGTCCTCTTCCTGGATCCAGCAATCGGCGTACGTGACGTAGCGGTCGAAGATGTTCTGCCCGTATTCCGAGTAGGACTCTAGATACGCGGTCTGAATTTCCTTGCCGATGAACTCGGCGTAGCGCGGCGCGAGATACCCCTTGATGTGCTCGACGGCGTGGCGTCGCGTTTCGTCCGGCAGGTCCTCGCGCGCGAGCCGCTGCTCGAGCACGTACATCAAATGCACCGGGTTCGCGGCAATCTCCGTCTGGTCGTAGTTGAAGACGGCCGAGAGAATCTTGTACGCGAAGCGCGTCGACATACCGGTCATACCCTCGTCGGGTCCCGAGTAATCCCGATATTCCTGAAGCGTCTTCGCCTTCGGATCGACGTCCTTCAACGTTTCGCCGTCGTAGACGCGCATTTTCGAATACAGGCTCGAATTCTCGGGCTCCTTCAATCGCGTCAGCACCGAGAACTGCGCCATCATCTCGAGCGTGCCTGGCGCGCACGGCGCGCCCGACAGCGACGAGTGCGCGAGCAGCTTCTCGTAGATCTTCACTTCCTCGGACACGCGCAGGCAATACGGCACCTTGACGATGTAGATGCGGTCGAGGAACGCCTCGTTGTTCTTGTTGTTGCGGAACGTGTGCCACTCGGATTCGTTCGAGTGCGCGACGATGATGCCGCTGAATGGAATGGCCGAGAAACCTTCGGTGCCCTTGAAGTTGCCTTCCTGCGTCGCCGTGAGCAGCGGGTGCAGCATCTTGATCGGCGCTTTGAACATCTCGACGAACTCGAGCAAACCCTGGTTCGCGAGGCAAAGCCCGCCCGAATAGCTGTACGCGTCGGGATCGTTTTGAGACAGGCTTTCGAGCTTGCGGATGTCGACCTTGCCGACGAGCGAACTGATGTCTTGGTTGTTCTCGTCACCGGGCTCGGTCTTCGTGATCGCCACCTGGCGCAGCACCGACGGCTGCACGCGCACGACACGGAACTTCGACAGATCGCCCTCGAACTCCTGCAGCCGCTTCACCGCCCACGGCGACATGATGCCGGTCAGATAACGCCGCGGTATGCAATATTCCTGCTCGAGGACCGGCCCGTACTTCTCGGGATTGAAAAGTCCGAGCGGCGTCTCGTTGACCGGCGAGCCTTTGAGCGCGTAGATCGGCCGCGATTCCATCACGGCCTTGAGCCGCTCGGCAATCGACGACTTGCCGCCGCCGACCGGTCCGAGCAGATAAAGAATCTGCTTCTTTTCCTCGAGTCCCTGCGCCGCGTGCTTGAAGAAGGCGACGATCTGCTCGATCGAGTCTTCCATTCCGTAGAACTCGCGAAACGCCGGATAGCGCCGGATCACGCGGTTGCCGAAGATCCGCCCGAGCCTCGGGTCGTTTCGCGTGTCGACGAGCTCCGGCTCGCCGATGCCCGCGATCATGCGCTCGGCCGCGCTCGCGTACGCCTGCGGGTCGCGCCGGCACAAATCGAGATAGGCTTCGATGCTCATCTCCTCCGCCTGCGTGGCGGAGTAGTTCGAGCGGAACTGTTCGAGGACGCTTGCCATCGTTGATCCCAAAAAAGATGTTGCGAAAACCCGGTGCCGGCTAACTGTCATTGCATGCCGCTTTTGGGCGTACGAAGCGGCTGACAGCTTGGTATTTTTGGGAAGCCCTAGCAACTCACTCGCTTGCTCGATCCGCCACATAAAAGGCGTGGCGGGCGATTCCGGGGATTTCGAGCACTCGACGAACGTACGTCGCAATGCGTCGCATACCTCCGGTCTACTCCATGGTGCATAACGTGTGCCAATGCGCCGACGTTGACAGGTCGCGCGATAGCAAGCCGTTGTTCAAATGGGCTGTTAGCACTCGACATCATCGACCGCTAAAGTTGTCGTCGTCCTGCGAGCGCCGCTTCGGCAATCGGTACGACGAGTGATGCAATCCGGTAGACGTGCATCGGAGGCCCGCCGACAAAGGCTTACCATGCCGCCACGCCTCCATCGGAGCGCGGATCGCTGCCCCCACGAAGCACGCCGCTCGCGTCGCGAACGATCGCGCTCGCGTGCCCGACGATCTCGTCGTACGGTCCGAGAACCTCGACGTCGTGTCCGCGTTCGCGCAGTTCGGCGATAACGGCGGGATCGAAGCGCGATTCGATCTTCAGCGTGTCGCTCGTCTCGCCCCAGGTTCGACCGAGGAGCCAGCGAGGCGCGGCGACCGCGGCTTGCGGATTCATGCCGAAGATCGCGCAGCGCGTGAACACGGCGCTTTGCGTCTGCGGCTGCCCATCGCCACCCATGTTGCCGTAGACCAGGGTCGTGCCGTCGCTCAACAACGACAGCGCCGGATTCAACGTATGAAACGGCTTGCGTCCCGGTTCGAGCACGTTAAGCGCGCGCTCGTCGAGCGAGAAGCTGCAGCCGCGGTTTTGCCAGTTGATGCCCGACTCGCGCAGCACGACGCCCGCGCCATACTCATGATAGAGGCTCTGGATGAAGCTCACCGCGCGTCCGGCGCCGTCGATCACCCCCATCCAGACGGTGTCCGAAGGTTCGCGTCCGCTGCCCCAGGGCGCCGCGTGCCGCCGATCGATCTTCGCCGCCAATGCCGCGATACGCGAAGGCGCGAGAAAATCCTGCGCATCCTCGGTCATGTGCGCGGGATCGGTGACGTGGCGATCGCGAATGGCGAACGCCTGCTTCGCCGCCTCGACGCACAGATGCACGTAATCGGCGCCGTTCGGATCGGTGGCGCCGATGTCGAGCACGTCGAGGATGCCGAGAATCAGAAGCGATACGACGCCCTGCGTCGGCGGCGGGAGGTTGTAGGCGGTCCCGCGCGAGTGCGCGAGCGAGAGCGGCGTGCGCCAGGCCGCGCGATGCTGGCGCAGATCGTCGATCGTGATCGGACTGCCGATCGCCGCGAGATCGCGGGCGAACGAGCGCGCGAGGTCGCCGCGATAGAAGTCGTCGAGGCCCGCGGTGGCGAGTTGCTGGAACGTCGCTGCGAGGCGCGGTTGGAGGAACAGCGTGCCGAAACGCGGCACCTCGCCGCCTTCGAGAAACGTCTCGTCGAAGCCCGGCACGCCGCGAAGTCCGTCGAGCTTCGCGCTCGTCACCGCATGCTGGCTGCGCGTCACCGGGATGCCGTGGCGCGCGTAATGGATCGCGTCGGCAAGAAGCCGCGACAGGGGAAGTCGGCCGCCGAGCGCGTCGCGGCTGTAATCGAGCGCGAGCGACCATCCCGAAACGGTGCCGGCGACCGTGCACGCGGCAATGCCGCCGCGAAACGGAATCGCGGAAAGTCTTTGCTCGCGATAGAACTCGCGCGTCGCGCGCATCCCCGCTGCGCCGCAGGCGTCGATCGCGCGCGGCGTCTCGCCGGGAGAGTGAACGAGCCAGAACGCGTCGCCCCCGATCGAGTTCATGTGGGGATAGACGACGGCGATCGTCGCCGCGGCGGCGACCATCGCCTCGATTGCGTTGCCGCCTTCGCGAAGGACCGCTACTGCCGATTGCGCCGCCAGGGAATGAGGCGCCACTGCCATGCCGCGCATACCCCACGCGGCGGAATTGCTGGTCATTCGCTTCCGGACGTCGACTGCATGGCGTCAAGTGTATGCAGCGTCGCGAAAATGGCAAGCGTCGATCGCGTTTTCGCGCGCGCGAGCGCGCGATGTGCACACGGAAACAACACTCGGACCGCCAGACTTTCGCGCTACGTCAGAACGCGATGCCGCGCGTCGTTGTCGAAACGCGACGGCGGACGCGACTCTTCGCCGCGCGCGTGCCGATTTGATACTGGAGGGATTTCGACCATGCAACGACTGAAGGACGTGATGAGCCGCGACGTCAAGCTCGTGACGCCGGGAACGACGATCCCCGAAGCCGCGCAACAGATGCGCGACGGCGATTTCGGCATGCTGCCCGTGGCGGAGAACGACCGGATGATCGGCGCCATTTCCGATCGCGACATCGCGATTCGTGCCGTCGCCGACGACAAGGGACCGGAGACGCCGGCGACGTGATGTCGTCGGGTATCTGCTGGGCTTACGAGGACGCCCCGATAAATCGAGCCTGGCCCCTTTTCCAGCGTCTCTGACCGCAGACTGGTTCGCTCAGCTCGCCGATCCCGCCATCTCGAGCATCAGCGCGTTGACCCGTCGCACGAACGCAGCGGGATCGTCGAGCTGGCCGCCTTCGGCAAGCACCGCCTGGTCGAAAAGAACCTTCGCCCAGTCGTCGAAATGCGCGTCTTCGTTGCGAAGGCGCAGCACGACCGGGTTCTGCGGATTGATTTCGAGGATCGGCTTCGATGACGGCACGGATTGACCGGCCGCCTTCAGCATCCGCGCCAGGTTCGTGCCGACGTCGTGCTCGTCGGCGACGAGGCATGCCGGCGAATCGGTCAACCGCTTGCTGATCCGTACGTCCTTGACGCGCTCGCCCAGATTTTTCTTCAGCCGCTCGACAAGCGGCGCGAGCTCGCCCGCCTCCTGGTCGAGCGTCTTCTTCTCCGCCTCGTCCTCGAGCTTGCCGAGATCGAGCCCGCCCTTCGCCACCGACACGATCGCCTTGCCCTCGAACGCCTGCAGGTTTCCGACGACCCACTCGTCGACGCGCTCGGACATGAGCAACACCTCGATCCCTTTCTTGCGAAACACTTCGAGATGCGGGCTGTTGCGCGCCGCATTGAACGATTCGGCGGTCACGTAATAGATCTGCCCCTGGCCCTCCTTCATCCGCGCGACGTAGTCGGCGAGCGACACGGACTCTTCGGGCGTGTCGGCGTGCGTCGATGCGTAACGCAGGAGCGCGGCGATCCGCTCCTTGTTCGCATGGTCCTCGCCGATGCCCTCCTTCAGCACCCGTCCGAACTCGGACCAGAACTTCACGTATTTGTCCTTCTCGTTCGCCGCGAGGCCGGCGAGCAGGTCGAGCACCTTGCGGGTCGCGCCGTTCCGAAGCGCCTCGATGTCCTTCGATTCCTGGAGGATCTCGCGCGAGACGTTGAGCGGCAAATCCGATGAATCGACGACGCCGCGCACGAAGCGCAGGTACACGGGCATCAGTTGCTTCGCGTCGTCCATGATGAACACGCGCCGCACGTAGAGCCTGACGCCGTGGCGCGCGTCGCGATCCCAAAGGTCGAAGGGCGCGCGGGCCGGGATGTACAGCAGCAGCGTGTAATCGTGGCGCCCCTCGACGCGCGTGTGGATCCATGCGAGCGGGTCTTCGAAGTCGTGGCCGACGTGCTTGTAGAACGCCTTGTAATCGTCGTCGGAAATCTCGCTCTTCGGCCGCGCCCAAAGCGCCGACGCCTGGTTGACGGTCTCGAGCTCGGTCCCGATCGAAGACTTGCCGTCCTTCCATTCCTCCTTCGGCATCACGATCGGCTGGACGATATGATCCGAGTACTTGCGGACGATCGCCCGAAGGCGCATTCCGGACAGCAGGTCGTCCTGTCCCTCGCGAAGGTGCAGCGTCACCTCGGTGCCGCGTTCGGGCTTGTCTGCCATCTCGATTACGAACTCGCCGGCACCGTCGGACTCCCAGCGCACGCCCTGATCGGGGAGCTCGCCCGCGCGACGCGTGTAGACGCTCACCTTGTCGGCGACGATGAACGACGAGTAGAAGCCGACGCCGAACTGACCGATGAGGTGCGCGTCCTTCTGCTCGTCGCCAGTCAACTGCGAGAAGAACTCGCGCGTGCCCGACTTGGCGATCGTGCCGAGATTGGCGATCACCTCGTCGCGGTTCATGCCGATGCCGTTGTCGGCGACGGTGATCGTGCGGGCTTGCGCGTCGTAGTCGACGCGGATGCGGAAGTCAGCGCCGCCTTCGAGCAGCGCGGGGTTGTGCAGCGCCTCGAAGCGAAGCTTGTCGCAGGCGTCGGACGCGTTCGAGATCAACTCGCGGAGGAAGATCTCGCGGTTGGAATACAGCGAGTGGATCATCAGGCCGAGGAGCTCCTTGACCTCGGCCTGGAATCCCATCGTCTCCCGGGTAGGCGTGTCGTTCATGGGGAAATCCAGCAGACAGTTACAGCGACTAATCGTACCGCTGGCGCCGCTGCCGCGAAGTCTGACACTTCACTTTGGACGCGGGCCAATCCGTGTCTGGCGCTGCGCCTCCGTAAGCGTCGGGTAGCCCGTAGATCGGCGTTCACGAACGCGGAGCGCGTGCGGCATGCTGCCGACCGCCTCTGCACGGAACAAGTCCTTTGCAGCGCTTCAGTCCGCAACGCGCTGCGCACTGGACGACGTCTCCAGCGTCGCAATCGCGTGATCGAGACGCTCGACCGTCACGGGCTTGACCAGATGCAAATCGAAGCCCGCTTCGCGAGCGCGGCGAAGATCTTCAGGCTGGCCGAAGCCGGTCAACGCAATCAGCGAGATCGGACGCGTCGATTGCGCGCGGACGCGGCGCGCGACCTCGTAGCCGTCGATGTCCGGAAGTCCGATGTCGATGATCGCGAGATCGGGCGCGATCTCGCGCGCGAGGTCCACGCCCGCCGTTCCGTTTGCCGCCTCGCCGACCGAATGGCCCGCCATCGCGAGCACTTCGCGCAGCATCTCGCGCGCATCGTCATTGTCTTCGACGATCACGATCCGGCACGGTGAGGCTGCGTGCGATGTCGTCGGCGCGCCGATCAACGCCGCAACCGGTGCCGCCGCCGGAAGCTGCACGGTGAACGTCGCACCGCGCGCGACGCCGGCACTCGTCGCGCCCACAGACCCGCCCTGCAACTCGGCGAGGCGCTTGACGAGCGTCAGTCCGAGGCCGATGCCGCCTTTCGAGCGGCTCGCATCCTGGCTGCCCTGCACGAAGACGTCGAAAACGCGCTCCAGAAGCGCCGGCGCGATGCCCTCGCCATCGTCCGCCACACGAAGCACCGCCGCGTCATCTTCGGAGGCGACGCTGATACTGATATGGCCACGTGGCGGTGTGAACTTGATCGCGTTGTCGAGCAGGTTCGCCAGGATCTGCTCGGTGCGCGTACGGTCGGCACGAACCCACGTCGATTGCGTGTCGAGCGTGACGTTCCGATCGCCGAAACGGCGCGCGCTGCGCCATGCGCCGACCGTCGTCGTCGTGATCGTCGCAAGATCGAAGGTTTCAGGCATGAGGTGCACCTTGCCGGCGATCAGGCGGCTCACGTCGAGCAGATCCTCGATCATCCGCGACATGTGCTTCGTCTGGCGCTCGATCACGCCGCGCGCGTCCGCCGCGGCCGCATGCGTCGCATCGGTCATGCGCAAGATGTGCGCCGCGGCCGTGAGCGCCGCGAGCGGATTGCGCAACTCGTGCGACAGCGTCGCGATGAACTCGTCCTTCGCGCGGTCGGCGTTCTGCAGCGCGTGCTTCTCGCGCTCGATCAACTGCGCGCGCTCGCTTACCGCGGCGTCCGCTTCGCGCAATGCCACTGCCACGTCCGTGACCTCGCGCACGCCTTCGTCGATCTTCGTGCTTCCCGCACGCCCCAATCCGACAGACTGCGCCACGGACGCGAGCGCGGCGATCGGCACGGCAATCCGCCGACCGAGCACCGTCGCGATGGCGAACGCGACGACGATCGACGACAGAACGCCGATGCCCATCAACCACGACGTGCGCCACGCGCCCGCCTCGACGAGCTCGGCGGGAATCGCGAGCCCGATGCTCCAGTCGTATAACTGCGACCGCTCGTACGCGCTGAACGTGTCTTTCCCTTCGACGGTGGGCCCGCGATACCAGCCCTCCGGCGCACGCGAAACGGCGGCCCGGAACGCGGCTCCCGCGCGTTCGCCGGCCGGGCGGGGAGGAATGCGCGCGACGAAATTTCCCCTGGCATCGACGATGCCGCTGATCCAGTCGCCCGGCAGTCGCTGCTGGCGGATCAGATCCTCGAACGAGTCGGGACGCACAATGGCCGTCAGAACGTAGGCGATCCTGCCGTCGACGACGACGGGAACGCGAATCGGTATGCCGGGCGGCGACGCTTTATCGAGCCGATCGACGTTGCCGATGACAACCCCCCGCGTTGTCACCGCGCGCGCGACGCTCTCGGGATCGATGACACGCATACCCGCGTCGGACAGTGGCTTTGCTGCGTCGACGACTTTTTCGCCTGAAGGTCGCGAGAGCGTGATGTCGAGCCATGACGGTTGGGTCACGAGGAGGCGCGCCGCTTCGTCGTGGAACGACGCGAGATCGTTGGCCTGCAAGGCGGGCGACGCCGTGATCGCGAGAACCGTCGCAATCGAGCCGCGCAACTCGGCGTCGACGGCCGTCATCATCGCGCGGGCGCGATCGGTCGCGCCGCGTTCGAATGTCCTGCGATCCTGCTCGACGAGCACGGCTGAAAGGACGAGCGCGAAGGCGAGCACGGGCAGCGCGGCGCCGATCGCAAGCAACAACAGGTGCGCGCGGATGGTCATACCCGGGATGGCGCGAGCGGGGGAGGAAGGCGATGCGGAAAGGGCGCTTCGATCCTGCTTCGCGCGCAGGGACGCCGTCGCGAAGGCGTGACGTTATCATGACGAAAAAATGTCCGCCATACGAGGGCGTGAAAGCGGCCCTGCGACATCCGTGGGACCCTTCATGTCATGAGCGCTGGCTGGCTGCCCCAAGCGGTGAATGTCCCTGCGGACACCGGTCCCCGGGCGAGCTTCAGCGCCGCGCTCATGTTATGGCTCGCTGGAAACGGGTTGCGGCTGACGATCCTCGCGGTGCCGCCGGTGATCGCGACCATTCGCGACGACCTTCACTTGAGCGCGACCGAGGTCGGCCTTCTTTCGAGCATTCCGCCGGCGATGTTCGCGATCGCCGCGCTCGCCGGCTCGCTGCTCGTCGCGCACGTCGGCGTACGCGTCGCGATGGTGGGTGGCCTCGCGCTCGTCGCCACGGGCTCCGCGTTGCGCGGCGCGAGCCCCGGTTACCTCGCGCTGCTCGTGACGACGATCGTGATGTCGTCGGGCGTCGCGCTGATGCAGCCGATCATGCCCACCGCGGTGCGCCAGTGGCTGCCGCGACGCGTCGGGCTCGGAACAGCGCTTTACACGAACGGACTCCTCGTCGGCGAGATCCTCGCGGTGCTGTTGACCGCGCCGCTGGTGCTTCCGCTCGTGCACGGGAATTGGCGTCTTTCGCTCGTCGCGTGGTCGGTGCCGATCGCGATCATCGCCGTCGTCGTCTACGCGTTCGCGCCGCGCTCGTCATCGCCGCGTGCAAAGATCGCGGTACGCGGGAAGTGGCTTCCGGATTGGCACAAGGGGCAGGTCTGGCGCCTGGGTGCGTTGTTCCTTTGCATCAACTCGATCTATTTCGACATGAACGGCTTCGTGCCGATCTATCTCGCGAGCAAGGGACGGTCCGATTTGATCAGCGCGACGCTGCTGGCGCTGAACCTCGGTCAGCTTCCGGCGTCGCTTTTGTTGCTGGCGATCGCCGATCGCCTGGAACGGCGCGCATGGCCGTACCTGGCGGCGGGTGTCGGATTGCTCGCTTCCGTCGCCGGCATCGTGCTCATGCCCGGCTGGCCGGCCATCGCATGGGCGGCGATTCTCGGCTTCTTCGTCGCCGTCGCGTTGATTCTCGGGCTTACGCTGCCGGCCCTCTTGAGCAAGCCCGACGACGTCGCGCGAACGTCGGCCGGCGTTTTCATGCTGAGCTATGGCGGAGCGGTCGCGCTCGCGCTCGTGAGCGGCGCGATCTGGGACACGACCGGCGTCCCTGCACTTGCGTTCGTGCCGCTCGCGCTTTGCGGTATCGCGATGACGGTGATGACGTCAATCATGTGGCGTAGCGACGAGTTGCGCTGAGTGCGCCGCCGATCGCCGATCGACGATGGCGCGCGAATCGACGATCGCCGTGATCGCCGCGATCGCGGGCAACCTCGCGATCGCCGCCTGCAAATTCCTGGCTGCCGCCATCTCGGGAAGCGCGGCGATGCTGTCGGAGGCGATCCACTCGCTCGTCGACACGGGCAACGACGCGCTGATGCTCTATGGCATCAAGCGAAGCGGCAAGCCGCCCGATGCCGACCATCCGTTCGGCTACGGCCACGAGCTCTACTTCTGGACCCTCGTCGTCGGCATGCTGATCTTCGCGCTCGGCGGCGGCATGTCGATCCTGACCGGCATCCTGCATATCGTCAACCGCGTTTCCTCGAAAGCGAGCCTGCTCGGTTATGGCGTCCTTGCCGTCGCCGCGGCGTTCGAAGGCATCTCCTGGTATTTCGGGCTTCGCGCGTTTCGCAAGGAGCAAGGCGGTCGCGGCGTCGTCGAGACGATCCAGGTGAGCAAGGACCCGACGACGTTCTCGGTGCTGCTCGAAGACTCCGCCGCGCTCGTCGGACTCGCGTTCGCCTTCGCCGGGATTTTCATCGGCCAGCGTTTCCGCGTGCCGTGGGCCGACGGCGCGTCGTCGATCGCGATCGGCATTCTGCTCTGCGCGATCGCGCTCGTGATGGTCTACGAAAGCAAGAGTCTCCTGGTCGGCGAAGGCGTCGGCCGCGCGACCGCGCAGGGTCTTCGCGCGCTGATCGCGAGCGATCCCGCGGTCGAATCGATCGGCCGGCTCGCCACGATGTATCTCGGCCCCGACGAAGTGATGCTCGCGCTCGAGATTCGCTTTCGCAGCGACTTTTCGCTTCGCGAGACGCGCGCGGCGATCGGCCGCATGACTAACGCGATCCGCACGCGCTATCCGCGCATCCGGCACGTGTTCATCGATGCGTCGGCGATCGGCGGCGCGACCTGATCTGCTCCGCGTCGCGGTGTCTGGTTCGCGGCGTTTCGGCGGCGGGAATTGTGACTTCGATATGCTGTCGATTTCAATCGGCGCGTTTGGCGTCGATGGTGGTGTGTCGCCGCTCCATGGCGCGGCTTCGCGACCATCGCGCATGACGGAGGATGCATCATGAAATCGGCAATGCCCGCTTCGAGCGAATGGACGAAGGTCATCGGCGGCGCCGCGCTCGGCGTCGTCGCGATGTACATGTTCGATCCCGACCGCGGCAGGCGGCGCCGGGCGATCGTCGGGGACAAGGCCTACAGCATCGTGAGCGATGCGCGCCAGGCGCTTGGCGCCGCCGGACGCGACGCCGCGCACAGGATCGAAGGACTTCGGGCGCGTGCGCGACACCTCCTGACCGACGCGCCGGTGCCTGACGATCTGCAATTGATCGAACGGGTGCGCGCGCGGATCGGTCGCCTCGTTTCCCACCCGCACGCGATCCAGGTCGGCGCGAATCACGGACGCGTGACGCTCTCCGGACCCGTGCTCGCGCACGAAGTGACGCGTCTGTGTGACGCGATACGAAGCGTGTGGGGCGTGACGTCGGTCGAGAACCGCCTCGTCGTCTACGATTCGTCCGAGTCGATCTCCAGCCTGCAAGGGGGAGGAGCCGAGCGCACGCACCGCGCGTTCGAGCGTTGGACGCCGGCCGCGCAAGCCGCGGCGATCATGGGTGGCGCCGCGATGACGATCTGCGGTCTTCGCGCAAGCTCGATCGCCGGCGTTGCGCTCGTCGGGGCAGGCGTGGCGTTGATCGTGCGCGGCGCGGCGAACCGTCCGCTCGTGCGGCTCGCGCAGCGCGAAGAAGGCCGTGCACGACCTGCGCTTCGCCTCGCGTCGACGTCGGACGCGCCGGGCAGCAGCGCGGAAGCCGCCGCGCCCGAATCGGCATGATGCCGCCGATGGATGCGATCGAAGCATTGACCACAAGAGCGAGCCCGGGCGGGCTCACCGATCCTGCGCCTTCCTCGGAAGCGCTCGACCAGATGCTGCGCGCCGCGATGCGCGCGCCCGATCACGGGCGGCTTCGCCCGTGGCGATTCATCATCGTCGAGGGCGCGGCGCGCGAAGGTCTTGGCGACGTGCTGGCCGATGCGCTGCGACGCCGCGAGCCGAACGTCGCCGAGGCAGTGCTCGCGAAAGAGCGCGCGAAGCCGATGCGCGCGCCGCTCATCGTCGTCGTCGCCGCGAAGCTCCGCGAGCATCGCAGCGTGCCGCAGGTCGAACAGATCGTCGCCGCCGGCGCGGCGGCGCAGAACATCCTCGTCGCTGCGCATGCGCTTCGCTTCGGCGGCTTCTGGCGCACCGGCGCCGCCGCGTACGACGGCGAAGTCAAGCGCGCGCTCGGCTTGGGCGACGACGACGCGATCGTCGGCTTTCTCTATCTCGGCACGCCGGTGTCGCCCGTTCCGGCGATGCCCGCGCCCGACGTCGATTCGCACGTCACGCGCTGGACGACGCGGATTTCGGCCGCGAGCGCGGAGACCACATGAACCGACGCGATGCAATGCGCGTGCTCGCGTGCGCCGCCGCCATGGTGCTCGCGCGCGAATCGGTCGCCGAGGCGCAGTCCGATCCGACGGCGCCGGTCCGTGCGTTCTACGACGCGCTGCTTGGCGTGATGAAACGCGCGAAGACGCTCGGCGTACGCGGCCGCTACGATGCGCTTGCGCCGGTGATCCGCAAGGCGTTCGACCTGCCGGCGATGACGCGCATCGCCGTCGGGCCACGCTGGACGTCGATTCCGGCCGATCAACAAAGCGCGCTCGTCGATGCGTTCAGCCGCATGACGATCGCGACGTACGCGAACCGCTTCGACGGCTACTCAGGCGAGCGCTTCGAGGTCGAGACGAATGTCGACGCGCGCGGCAGCGGCAGCGTCGTGCATACACGCATCGTGCAGCCGAAGGGCGAGCCGGTCACGATCAACTATCTGATGCGAAAGTCGGGTGGCGATTGGAAGATCGTCGACGTGTATCTGACAGGCACCATCAGCGAACTCGCGACGCGGCGCTCTGAATTCGGCTCGATTCTCGACACGGGCGGCCCGAAGGCATTGATCGGCTCGCTCACGCAACAGGCCGATCGGCTGCTTCAGCCGGCGCCTTCGAGCTGATTCACGCATGTCGCGGAAACGTGTAGCTGATGTCTCCGCGATGCCAGTTTCTTGTGCCGATCAGGGCTGTGACGGCGGGTCCGCGGGCGTCGCGCCCGGGTCGATGAGCTCGGGCGGCGTCGGCGGAAGCCCGCGTCCCTCGCGCAATGTCGCGGCGCGATGCTGGCGCCAGATGCTCTTGAAATGCGTGTAGTAGTCGAGCGAGCTCGCCTTGATCGCGTCGAGCGCGTCGATGTTCCGGGCGCGAAGATCGATGCCGTCGACCACGCCGACCGCGAAGCTCGCGACGTTCGCGTCGTGGCCGTGGAACACGAGCGCCGGCGGGGTCGTCGCGAGATCGACGCCCAGGCCGAACGCATCGCGAACATCCGAGGGTCCGAAGAAGACGAGCACGAGATACGGCCCGTCGTTGACGCCCCACGCATAAAGCGTCTGGCCGAAATCGCCCGTTTGCTTCGGAAGTCCGTGCACCGAAGCCACGTCGAACATGCCGCCGATGCCCGCGACGGTGTTGACGACGAAGCGCGCGAACGTCGTCCCTGCCGCGTTGACGCGGGCCTGCAGCACGTCGTTCACGAAGATCCGCGGCTCGGCGAGATTGTCGATCACCGCGCGGATGCGGTCGCGCACGAAGGACGGCACGACGGCGAGATACGCCTTCGCGACCGGCTTGATGACCCCTTCGTCGAGCGCGTCGTTGAACGCGAACACTTTTCGGTTCAACGGCTCGAGCGGGTCGTCCGGCGAGCCCTGCCCCGCGGGCATGCTGGCGCAGCCGGCGAGCGTGCCAAGCGCGAGGATCGCCAGGATCGCCCTGCCGGCAGAGGCAAAATAGGCGGGGAATGCGCCATGCACGCGACCTCGGTGCCCGCATGCGGCACAATGCCGGGCGGCGGCGCCGGCCGTCGCGACGCCGGATCGTGAACGAGGAGACATCGCAGGTGGATTATTGCATTGCCAGACGCCGCGAGCGGAACAAACCATGAGCGTAGCGAATCGATGTTGAGCGCCGATACCGTTCTTCACGCGATCGGCCTCGCGTGCTTCGTGCTGGCCGGCTGCGGCTGCATTCATGCGCTCGCGGCGGCGTTTCTCGTGCGCCGATTTCGCACCGAGCATGTGCCCGAGCTCGCCGCGTTTCCGAGCGTCACGATCCTGAAGCCTGTGCACGGCACGGAGGCCGGTCTCTACGAAAACCTGTCGTCGTTCTGCGATCAGGATTATCCCGGCGAAACGCAGATCGTCTTCGGCGTGCACGATCCGCTCGATCCCGCGGTGCTGGTCATCGAGCGGTTGATCGCCGCACGATCGGACAAGCATCTGGAGCTTCGCGTGACGAGCGCGTCGCGCGGCGCCAATCCGAAGGTCGCCAACCTGCTTGGCATGGAGGCATGGATCCGCCACGAGATCGTCGTGATCGCCGACAGCGACATCGCGGTCCCGCGCGATTACCTGTCGCGCACCGTCGCGGCGCTTGGCCGGCCCGACGTGGGGCTCGTCACGTACCTTTATCGCGGCGACGTACGCGGCGGCGTATGGGCGCGACTTGCCGCGATGGCCATCGATTATCAGTTCCTGCCCAACGTGCTGGTCGGTCTCGCTGCAGGGCTTGCGCGTCCGTGCTTCGGCGCGACGATGGCGATGAAGCGCGAAACGCTCGCGGCGATCGGCGGCTTCGACGCGTTTCTCTCGCACCTTGCCGATGACAACGCGATCGGGGAGGCCGTTCGCAAGGCGGGCCTCATCGTATGGATCCCGCAACTCGTGCTGAGCCACACATGCGCCGAGCGCAACATCGGCGAACTGCTGCGTCACGAGTTGCGCTGGGCACGCACCCTTCGCGCCGCGAGCCCGCTGGGTTACGCCGGCCTCGTAATGACGCACCCGCTGCCGTTCGCTGTCCTGGGCTCGCTGCTCGCGGGCCAGCCGCTGATAAGCGCGGGTATGATCGCCGCCGCGCTCGCATGCCGGCTTGTGCTGCAGGTGCAGGTCGACGATACTCTGGGCATTCGCTCGAATGCGTGGCTCGGACCCGTCCGCGATCTCCTCGCATTCGGAATCCATTTCGCAAGCTTTTTCGTCGGCGTCGTGAGCTGGCGCGGGCATCGCTACAAGGTGCGCGCCGATGGAACGCTCGTGCCGCTCGGAGAGCATCGTTCATGATGCGCACGCTGTTCCTGCAAGCGCCGTCGTTCGAGGGCTTCGATGGTGGCGCCGGCTCGCGCTACCAGGCGCGCCGCGAAATCCGCTCGTTCTGGTATCCGACGTGGCTCGCGCAACCCGCGGCGCTCGTCCAGGGCAGCAAGCTCGTCGACGCGCCGCCGCACGGCCTTGGCCTCGACGACGTGCTGCCGATGGCGCGCGATTTCGATCTGGCGATCGTGCATACGTCGGCGCCATCGTTCGCTTCCGACATCCGCACGATCGAGGCGATGAAATCGGTCAATCGCGACCTCATGGTCGGGATGATCGGCGCGAAGGTCGCCGTCGATCCGGCGGGCAGCCTTGCCGCATCGCAAGCCGTGGATTTCGTCGCCGGCAACGAATTCGATTTCACGATTCGCGACGTTGCCGAAGGTCGTCCGCTTGCCGACGTTGCCGGACTTTCCTGGCGCAACGACGCCGACCACATCGTCCACAATCCGCCGCGCACGGCGCTTGCGAACATGGACGATCTGCCGTTCGTGACGCCGATCTACAAGCGCGATCTCGACATCGACCGCTACTTCATCGGTTATCTCCAGCACCCGTACGTGTCGCTCTACACGGGTCGCGGCTGCAAGTCGCGCTGCACGTTCTGCCTGTGGCCGCAGACGATCGGCGGTCATCGCTATCGAACAAGAAGCGTCACCCACGTAATCGAGGAGATCGCGTGGGCACAAAAGGCGCTGCCGCAGGTGAAGGAGTTCTTCTTCGACGACGACACGTTCACCGACGATCTGCCGCGCGCCGAGGCGATCGCGCGCGAGCTCGGCAAGCTCGGCGTCACGTGGTCGTGCAATGCGAAGGCCAACGTGCCGCGCAAGACGCTCGAGGTTTTGCGCGACAACGGGCTGCGACTTCTGCTCGTCGGTTACGAGACCGGCAATCAGCAAATCCTCTTCAACATCAAGAAGGGCATGCGCGTCGAGTTCGCGCGCCGCTTCACCAAGGATTGCCACGACCTCGGCATCACGATCCACGGCACGTTCATCCTCGGCCTGCCGGGCGAGACAAAGGAGACGATCGAGGAGACGATTCGCTTCGCCACCGAGATCAATCCGCATACGATCCAGGTGTCGCTCGCCGCGCCTTATCCCGGCACCTATCTCTACAAGCAGGCGCTCGACAACGGCTGGCTCGACGACGCACACGCCGATCTCGTCGACGCGCACGGCGTGCAGATCGCGCCGCTTCACTATCCGCATCTTTCCCACACCGAAATCTTCGATTCCGTCGAGACGTTCTACCGGCGCTTCTACTTCCGAAGCGGCAAGATCGCGTCGATCGTCGGCGAAATGCTGAAAAGCCCGCAGATGATGAAGCGGCGGCTCCGCGAAGGCGTCGAGTTCTTCCAGTTCCTGCGCGAGCGCCGGGGGACGGCGCACTAGGGACCTCGGAACGACTCTCACACACGGAGCGCGTTGGCGGATGAATGCGAGACGGACGAAAACTCCGTTTGAGCGCAGGCTAGCCCGAGCGCAGCGAGGGTTAAGCCGCGAAGCGGCGGCCGAAGCTACGAAGGTCGTAGGACATCCTACGAGCCAAGGAGACCGCCGCAGCAGGCGCCGCGTTTCGCGTCAACCCGAAGGGACGGGGCTTGCCGGACCCCAGGCTTTGTCGCTTGGCTCGCAAATAGCGCTTGCTATTTGCGGCGCCTTGCTTCGCGCCAGCGGTCCGGCAAGCTGACCGTCGCGCCCGCGTGAGAGCCGTTCCGAGGTCCCCTAAGAATCTCATCGTCACCGCCGACGACTTCGGCGCCGCGCGCGAGGTCAACGAAGCCGTCGAGGTCGCGCATACGCGCGGCATCCTGACGGCGGCGAGTCTCATGATGAGCGGTGTCGCGATCGACGATGCGGTGGCGCGCGCGCGGCGGCTGCCGTCGCTTCGCGTCGGCCTGCACCTCGTGCTGATCGACGGCAAGCCGCTTCTGTCGCCATCGGCGATCCCCGACCTCGTCGATGCGCGCGGGCGCTTTCCGGCGAATGCGGTCACGGCCGGCTGGAACATCTTCTTCAGCCGATCGGCGCGGCGGCAGCTTGCCGCCGAGATCGAGGCGCAGTTCGATGCCTTTCGTGCCACGGGACTGCCGCTCGACCACGTCAACGCGCACCATCATTTCCATCTGCATCCGACCGTCGCGCGACTCGCCTTCGACATCGGACGTTCGCATGGTCTTCGCGCGGTTCGCGTGCCGCGCGAGCCGACGTCGGTTCTGGCGCGTGTTGACGCGTCGCCCAGACAACGCGAGGACTGGCGCGCCGTTCATTGCAGGCGCTTGCTTGGCCTTTGTGCGCATCGCCGCGGGTTGATGACGCCGAAGAGCGTGTTCGGTCTTGCATGGTCGGGGGCGATGACCAAGGCGCGCATCGAGGGTCTGCTTCGTCACCTTCCCGATGGAATCAGCGAGATCTATACGCATCCGGCGACCAACGATCGCTTCGCCGGCGCGACCGGTCGCCATGCCGACGAGCTCGCGGCGCTGATCGCGCCCGGCCTCGCGAAGCTCGTCCTCGACCACGGAGTTGCAACGGGCGGATATTCGGACTTCCTGTAATGTGCTGAGTCGGAAGTTCCGACGATAAAGGAGCGGATGAAATCGGCCGACAGGCAAGGCGCGAGGCCGAGACAATAGCCCGCGTTATGGCGAGGCCGAGTAACGCAGCATGGCGGTCGATTTCGCCGCGAACTATCGAGCGAATTTCTGACTCAGCACACTAGCCGCCCGATGCGGAAGTCTTCACGATGAAGCGCGTCGCGCGGTTGCTCGCGCTCGCCGGGCTTGCACTCGCCGCGCTGCTCTTCGCGCGCCAGAACATCGGGCGCATCGCGCTCCTCGTCGCCGATGCGATCCCCGGCCTTCTCGTAGCCGCGTCGTTCCATCTCGTGCCGATGAGTGCGAACGCACTTGCATGGCAGCGGCTGTTCGTGCGGAACGATCGCCCCCGATTGCGCGTGCTGTTTGGCGTTGTGTGGATCCGCGAATCGGTGAATGGCGTGCTTCCTGTCGCGCGCGTCGGCGGTGAAATCGCCGCGTACCGCATCCTGCGGCGCCACGTGGCGTCGCGCCCCGCGGTCGCGGCGAGCCTCGCGGCCGATGTCGCGCTCTCGGTGTTGAGCCAGTCGGCGTTTGCGCTGCTCGGATTGTCGATGCTGCTCGTCGCCGGCCAGGCAGGCGCGTATACGAAGGAAATCGCGTTCGGCGTGGGGTTGATGCTCGCGAGCGGCATCGCGTTTCTGCTCGCGCAGCGCGTCGGCGCGCTCGCGGGCATGGCCGGCATCGCGGAGCGGCTCTTCGCAGGACGGCTGCGATCGGCGCGCGCACGCTCGCTTCGCGTCGACCGCGCGCTACGCGCGGTGCATGCGCGTCACGCGGACGTTTCGACGTGCATCGTGCTGCAACTCGTCGCGTGGCTGTCGACGAGCGGCGAGACGTGGCTCGCGCTGCATTTCCTCGGCACGCCGGTCAACATTCACGAGGCGATCGCGATCGAGGCGTGCGTGCAGGCGATCAACAGCGCCGCGTTCATCGTACCGGGGGCTGTCGGCATTCAGGAGGGCGCGTTCATGCTGATGGGCAGCCTCGTCGGTCTCGACGCGACCGCTTCGCTTGCGCTCGCGGCGGCACGGAGACTGCGCGACATCGTGATCTACATCCCCGGGCTATTCGCCTGGCATCACGTCGAGACGCGAGGGAGGGAGGCTAGCAAATGAGTTATGGCAGTCGGCAGCGTTCGGCTCGCGCTCCGCGTCCGTAAGGGCCGATCTACGGGTTGCCCGGCGCGAAAGTCGGTCGGGCACACACGCCCTCCCTCGTCGCGGCACCCGTTACGATCGGCACTCCCGAGTCGCGCCCGCCGAACGCTGCCGACTGCACTGCGAACGCTCCGCTCTGCTGATTCGGGACAGCAACTCGCTTAATCGGAGGTGTTGTGTGACTCGTGGCAGTTTCGCATTGGTCCGCGTCATTCGAACTCAAGCTTCTCTCCGCGGCTTCCCCAGTAGCGCGGGCAAAAACAGCAGCGCCGACACGAGCGTCCATCCGAGCGACAGCGCGAGCAGCACCCCCATGCTCGCCGTTCCCGGATGATGCGAAAGCGCGAGGCTTCCGAACGCAGTGCCCGTCGTGAGCCCGCTCATCACCACCGCGCGCGTGAGGCTCGACTGCAGCGGGTTCGGTCTGCCCGCGCGCCATGCCATCACGAAGTAGATGTTGAAGGCGACCCCGATGCCGAACAAAAGCGGCAGCGCGATGATGTTCTCGAAATTCATCGGCAGGTCGATGGCGACGCAGGTGCCTAGCGTGCCGAGCGCCGACAGCAATAGCGGCAACAACGTGAGCGCGACATCGTGCGCGCTCCGCAACGTGACCGCGAGCAGCAGCGTGATCGACACGAACGCGATGATTCCCGCCGTCACGAACGCGCCGACGATCGTGCGGCTCGACGCATCGATCGACACCGGTGCGCCGGTCGCATCGGGCGCGATCGTCTGTACCGCATCGACGAAGCGGCGCAGCGCGACGTTTTCGCTCACATCGCCCTTCGGATAGACCTCGATCCGTGCGCGTCCATCAGGGGTCACCCAGTCGCGGCGAAGCGAATCCGGAAGCATCCCGAGCGTCACCGGCGACGCCTGCAGCACGCCGCGAAGCCCCGCGAGCGTCGTCTCGAGGGGCGCAATCATGATCGCGCGTGCACGTTCACGGGCAGCCGCCGGTTGATCAGAAAGCGCTCGCAGCGCATTGGACAAGCGCTTCGCCTGCACAGCGAAGGGCGCGTCGCGATGCGCGAGCCGAGCCTCGTCGAGTCGAAGCGCCGCGCGTCGCATCGCGGCAACCGTCTGCGCATCGTCCGGGGGCGTTCTTGTCGAATCGGGATTGAGCGTCGGATCGAGCAGGAGCGCCGCGTCCTGGATCAACGCAAGCTTCTCGTCCTGATGCTCGGGAACGAAGCTCGCAATCGAAAGCACGTGATCGACTTGCGGCAACTGCGAAATTCGATCGCCGAGCGCGACCGCCGCATCGACCGACGGTGCAAGAACATCGATCGTATCGGGCGCCGTCGCCGAGTCCTTCATCAGATCGAGCAGCGTCGCGACCGATTCCGCCTGCGGGCTTCGCAGATGCATCGGATTGAAATCGAATGTGAGCCTCGGCACGAGCGCGAGACCCGCAAGCGCGATGCCGGCAGCGACGATCAGCACGACGCGTCGATGCGATACGAGCCACGTGTCGAGCGGCGCGAGCGCGGCGTATCCGACCGGCGTCCGCTCGCCGTGCGGCCGCAGCACGGAGATCAGCGCCGGCATCACCGTGATGCTGGCGATGAACGCGATGATCATGCCTGTGCCGGCGATGACGCCGAGCTCGGAAACGCCGCTGTAGTCGGTCGGCGCGAACGCGTAGAACCCCGCGGCCGTCGCGGCGGCTGCCAGTGCGAGGGCCGCCCCCACCTGGCCAGCGATGTCACGCAATGCGTGGCGCGAATTGCCGGTAATGTGAAGGCGCGCGCGATACGCCATCGCGAACTGGATGCCGAAGTCGACGCCCAAGCCGACGAACAGCACCGCGAACGCGACCGAGATCAGGTTGTACGCCCGATAGGCAAGAAGCCCGAACGCCGCGGTCACTGCGAGACCAACGCCCAGGCTCACGAGCACCGCGAAGATCAACTTCCACGAGCGAAGCGCGATGAAGAGCAGCGCGATGACGGTGGCGATCGTCAACGCTGCATTGCGTCCGGCGCGTTCGGCGATCGTCGAGAACTCCTCGTCCGAGAGTGGCACGGGGCCCGTCAAGCGGACGCGCACCGGTTGCACGCTCTCGCGTTCGATCTCCCGCGCCGCGCTGCGAATCGCATCGCTCGACACCTTGCCTGGCATCAGCGCGCTGTAGTCGAGCACCGGCTGCGCGAGGACGAAGCGCCGGAGCTCGCGCGGATCGGGCGGCTGCCCGGTGAAAAGCGTTCGCCACGAGAAAGGCGGCGTCTTGCCGGCGACGATTGCCTCGAATGCGCCGGCAAGCGCGCCGAGCGGCTTTGCGAGCTCGTCGAGGGCCGTCGAATCTTCTCCGCTTCCCATCGTCAAAAGCGAAAGCGCGTCCATCAGACCGCGAAGGCTGGGGTCGGCGGCGAGCGTGCCGAGCAGCGGCTGCGCGGCGACGAGCCGCTTCGTCGTCTGTGCAACCTCGTCGCTCGATTCGAACAGCAGCCCTTCGTGCTCGAAGAATGGGCCGCCGTCGGGCCGCCACACGGCGTGAAAGTGCGCGTGATCGGACGCGAGGCGTGCGGCAAGACGCGCCGTCGTCGCTTCGGCGGCCTCGGGTGTCGCGGCATCGAGGACGATGGCGATCAGATCGACGCGTTGCGGAAACGCCGCGGCGAACGCGAGCTCCTGTTTACGCCATGGCACGTTGCTCGAAATGAGCTTCGCCGCGTCGGTGTCGATCTCGAAGTGCGAGACAATGTAGAGAATGGCCGCCGCGAAAAGGAGCACCGCGACGGCGATGACGACGATCGGGTGCTCGACCGACGCGATGACTGCCCGGCGTATCGGCGAGATGAGCGGTCGGTCCGGGCCGCGTGTATCCTTCCTCTGAAGGGGAGCGTGTTGTTTCATTGCTTGAAAAGACCAATGTACGCCACCGACGTGCCCTCCACGCCATGCGCGTGATGCTTGCTCAGCCCCGCGGCTTCTGCGCGGGCGTCATACGCGCGATCGACATCGTCGAGCAGGCGCTCGACCGTTTCGGCGCGCCTGTTTACGTGCGCCACGAGATCGTCCACAACCGTCACGTCGTCGAGGATCTGCGCGCGAAGGGCGCGCTTTTCGTCGAAAACCTCTCCGAGGTACCGGTCGGCTCGATCACCGTGTTCAGCGCGCACGGTGTCGCGCGCGTCGTCGAGGACGATGCGCGAACACGCGGCTTGCGCGTGCTCGACGCAACCTGCCCGCTCGTCGCCAAGGTCCACGGCCAGGGCAAGCGCTACGTTTCAAAGGGCCGCACCGTGATCCTGATCGGCCACGCGGGCCACCCCGAGGTCGAGGGAACGATGGGCCAGATTCCCGGTCCGGTGCTGCTGGTCCAGAACGAGCAGGATGTCGAGCGCCTCGAACTCCCGCCGGATACACCTGTCGCATATGTAACTCAGACGACTCTTTCGGTCGACGACACGCGCAGCGTGATCGCCGCGCTCAAGCGTCGCTTCACGAACATTGTCGGCCCGGACACCCACGATATCTGCTATGCGACGCAGAACCGCCAGTCAGCGGTGCGCGCGCTCGCGCGGGTGGCCGACGTGATCCTCGTCGTCGGCGCGCGCAACAGCTCGAACTCGAACCGCCTGCGCGAGATCGGCATGGAGTCGGGCGTGCCGAGCTATCTGATCGCCGACGGCAGCGAACTCGATCCGGCCTGGGTTCGCGACGCGGACATCGTCGGCATTACGGCAGGGGCCTCGGCGCCCGAAACCCTCGTCGACGGCGTCATCGAGGCGCTCCGCGCGCTCGGTGCGATCGGCGTCGACACGTTGCCGGGCATCGAGGAAAAGGTCGAGTTCCGGCTTCCGGCTGAATTGCTGCGCAAGCATGCCGAAAGCGGCCAGGCGAGCTGAAAGACGACAACGATGAGCATTCCGCTATTGCAGAAGGCACGCGTCGGCGGCTACATCCTGCGCCAGAAACTCGCAGGCCGCGCGCGTTATCCGCTCGTGCTGATGCTCGAGCCGCTGTTCCGTTGCAATCTGGCATGCGCGGGCTGCGGCAAGATCGACTATCCGAAGGAGATTCTCGATCGGCGGCTGTCTGTCGACGAGTGCCTCGATGCGGTCGACGAATGCGGCGCGCCGGTCGTGTCGATCGCCGGCGGCGAACCGCTTCTGCACAAGGAGATCGAGAAGATCGCCGAAGGGATCGTCGAGCGACGCAAATTCGTCTACTTGTGCACCAACGCACTGTTGATGCACAAGCGCCTGTCGCGCTTTTCGCCAAGCCCGTATTTCGTCTGGTCGGTGCACCTCGACGGCGATCGCTCGATGCACGACAAGTCGGTGTGCGAGTCGGGCGTCTACGATCGCGCCGTCGCGGCCATCGCCGCGGCCAAGTCGCGCGGCTTTCGCGTCAACATCAACTGCACGCTCTTCAACGATGCCGAGCCTGCGCGCGTCGCCGGGTTTTTCGACGATGTCGCGAAGATGGGCGTCGATGCGATCACCGTATCGCCCGGCTACGCCTACGAACGCGCGCCCGATCAGGAGCACTTCCTCACGCGCACGCGCACGAAGCAGCTCTTCCGCGACATCTTTCGCCGCGGACGCGGCGCTCGCGCATGGTCGTTCAGTCAGTCGAGCCTGTTCCTCGATTTTCTCGCCGGCAATCAGGAATATCACTGCACGCCGTGGGGCAACCCGACGCGCAACGTGTTCGGCTGGCAGCGTCCGTGCTATCTGCTCGGCGAAGGGTACGCGAAATCGTTTCGCGAGCTGATGGACGACACCGAATGGGATGGCTACGGCACCGGCAATTACGAGAAGTGCGCCAATTGCATGGTGCATAGCGGCTACGAAGCGACCGCCGTCGACGATGCCGTTCGTCATCCGCTGAAGGCGCTCGCGGTCGGCCTTCGCGGCGTTCGCACCGAAGGACCGATGGCGCCCGAGATTCCGCTTGGCGGTCAGCGTCCCGCGCAATACGTGTTTGCCAAGCACGTCGAGATCGAGCGCGCGAAGATCGTGGCGGAGACGAAGCCGGCCGCGCGCGCGCCGGCATAGCGTCAAGCATCGCGCGCCGCGGCGCGCAGGTCATCACCCAGTCGCTCTCGAGCACGTCGAAGCGCCGCGAACGCGGTGCGCGCGTCGATCGCGGTCCGCGCAAGCAGCGGCAATTGCCACGGCGCTGCGACGAGCGAGCGCAATACCGCGACGACATCGACGTTGCCGTGAGCCGTAAGCGCGACGCTCGCCGCAGGCGGCAGGTCGCGGCTCACCGGATCGGCGATCACGCGAAACGCCGCGAATGGAAGACCGTGCGCCGATGCGATGTCGGCGGCAATGTGCGATTCCGTGTCGATCGCGAGCGCGGACGTTGCCGCGTGAAGCGCGCGCTTCGCGTCGGCCGTTGCGATCGGCGCATCGGAACCCGCGATATCGCCGAAGCGCGCGCCGGGTAATCGCGCAAGCAGGCGCTGCGTCCACGCGTCGTCGCTGCGACGATATTCGGCGCCTGCGATGACGCCGCGTCCAACGATCCAAGTTCCCGCGACAAAATCGGGCGCCAAGCCGCCGGCGATGCCGAAGCTCATGACTGCACCGGCGCCTCGCGCAACTTCACGCTCGAGCGCGCTAGCCAACCGCTTGCGATCGACTGCGCCGGCGACTGCCTGAACGTCATCGCCCGATGCGATTCGCGCTTCCAGCGCGAGGCCGCATGCGGCGACGACGAATCCCGATCGGCTCACACTCCCCTCACCCGCCTCGCTCGCGCTCGGCTCCCTTTCCCCATCGAGAAAAGGGTTGGGGTGAGGCGATCTCGTCACATCCCCAATCGCATCCGCGGCATCGCTTCGCGCATATGCAAGCGGTAGCGTGCGAGCGCCCACGCGGGAAAGAACTTCGCGTAGCCGTGATAGCGCAGGAAGAAGACGCGCGGAAAGCCTGTCGCGGTGAATTCCGGCTCGGCCCAGAAGCCGTCGTTGCCTTGCGTCCGCAACAGATGCTCGATTCCGCGCGCGACGACCGGGCTTCGAGCCTCGCCCGCGGCCATCAAGCCGAGCAACGCCCATGCGGTCTGCGACGGCGTCGACGGCGCGCGCTTGTCGCCGGTGTAGCGCAACCCGTATGTCTCCGCCGTTTCGCCCCATCCCCCGTCTTCGTTCTGCACGCTTTCGAGCCAGCGCACCGCCGTTCGCACTTCGGTCGAATCCGACGGCACGCCTGCACACGCGAGCGCACAAAGCGCCGACCACGTGCCGTAGACATAATTCATGCCCCATCGCCCGTACCACGAGCCGTCGGGCTCCTGCGTTCGCCGCAGGAAAGCGAGCGAGCGCGCAAGCGCGTCACCGTCGTTCGCGGGACCGAGTTGCGCCATCATGCTCGCGCATCGTGCGGTCACGTCGGCGGTCGGCGGATCGAGCAGCGCGCCGTGGTCGGCGAACGGAATGTGGTTCAGGTATTCGCTCATGTTGTCGGCGTCGAATGCGCCGAAGCCGCCGTTTCGGCTCTGCATGCCGACGACCCATTCGCGCGCGCGGCGCATCGACTCGAACAGCATCGGCTCGTCGTGCACACCGCGAAGACGCGTGTAGCGATCCATCGCCATCACGACGACCGCGGTGTCGTCGAGATCGGGATAGTGCGGATTCGCGTACTGGAACGCCCAGCCGCCGGGGCGGACGTCGGGGCGCTGCCAGCTCCAGTCGCCGACCGTCGACAACACCTGCTTTTCGGCGAGCCAGGCGAGGCCACGCCGCACCGACGACAGTGCCGCGACGCCACCGACATCGAGCAATGCGTGGCACGCGAGCGCCGTATCCCAGACCGGTGAAACGCACGGCTGGCAATACGCCTCGTCGCCGCTGACGACGAGCAGCTTGTCGATCGCCCGCCGCGCCGTCGCGTATGGCTCGCCATCGTGCGCGTAACCGAGCGTGTCGTACATCATGACGGCGTTCGCCATCGCGGGAAAGATCGCGCCCAGTCCATCCTCGCCGTTCGCGCGCTCGTTCACCCAGGAAACTGCGCGATCGATCGCGCGTTCGCGCGTGCGCGACGGCACCAGCGGCTCGATGACATGGAGCAGCGCATCGACGAACGCGAAGAACGCGAACGACAGCTTCGCCTGGTGCGGCGCGCGCATCCACCGCCGTGCATGAGGCCGCCCACCCCGGAAGATCTCGTCGATGCGCACACCGAGCGGATTTCGCGCGCGCGGCTTTCGTGCCTGAAGTACGAGCAGCGGCACGAGCACCGTGCGCGTCCAGTACGACACGCGCGACAGGTGAAACGGCGACCACTTGGGAAACAGCATGAGCTCGACCGGCACGACGGGCACCGCCTTCCAGTCGAGCACGCCGTGGAGCGCGAGCAGGATGCGCGTGAAGACGTTCGCCGTTCCCGCGCCGCCGTGCGCGAGGATCGCCTCGCGCGCGCGCCGCATGTGCGGCGCATCGGGCGAATCGCCGACGAGCTTCAGCGCGTAATACGCCTTGACGCTCGCGCTGATGTCCAGGGGGCCGCCGTACGTGAGCGGCCAGCCGCCGTCCGCGCCCTGGCGCCTGCGCAGATACCGGGCGATGCGCACCTCGAGCGCCCGATCGCGCTCGCCCAGAAAATGCAGCAGCGCGATGTACTCGGACGAGATCGTCGAGTCGGCCTCGAGCTCGAACACCCAGTGACCGTCGGCGCGCTGCGCGTCGAGGAGCGCCTGCGTCGCGCCGCCGATCGCGCGGTCGAGGCGCGCCGTCGGCTCGTCGCCGCGCAATCGCCGGCTCATGTGCTCGGGATTTCGCATCAGGCGTGGATCATTGTCTTTTTGCGTCGAAGCTCGTCGTCATGCCCTTCCTCGAATGCGCGACCGCCGTGCGCGGACGTACGCGCCCTTTCCATTCGCCCCCGCGTCCCCGCCAATGCAGGATCGCCGATTCGATCGTGAGCGCGACATAGATCGCGGCGATCGCGGGCAACGCCAATCCCCACGCCGGCGACAGCCGATAGAAGCGCAGCATCGGCTGATACGCGAGCGCCATCAGAAGCCACGCGGCGCCGCCCAGCACACGGGCGAGCGTGCCGACCGGTGCCAGCGCAAGGACCGGGGGCGCCACGAATACGACGATCATAGCCGCAGTGGCCGCGGCGAGCCGCCAAGGAGAAAACTCGAGCTCGGTAAAGGCGGTCCGCACGATCATCCGCCGGATGTCCGCGAAACCCGGATACGCGCGGAGGCTTCGCACGCGATCGGTGAGCGCAATGCGAATCGGACGAAGCGGCTTCAAGAGCCGCGCGAGCGCGCAGTCGTCGATCAGCTCGCCGCGGATCGCCGCGAGGCCGCCTGCCTGGTTCAGCGTCTGTCGATGGACCAGCATGCATCCGCCCGCGCCCGCCGCGGTCGCTCGCCTGCGGTCGTTCACCCATGCGAATGGATAGAGCATCTGGAAGAAGAACACGAACGCTGGAATCATCGCGCGCTCGCCGGCGCTTTGCGCGTTGAGCTTCGCCATCCGCGAAGAGAGCCCGAGGCCGTCGCGATGGGCGCTTGCGACGAGCATCCGAAGGGAATCGCGCGCATGCGCGATGTCCGCGTCGGTGAAGAGCAGATACTCGGGTGCGATCGGAAGCGCGTTCGCGTGGCGCACGCCCTGCTCGAGCGCCCAGAGCTTGCCGGTCCAGCCGGTTGCGAGATCTGGGGCACGCAGCACGGTGACGCGATCGGACCCATCACGTGCGCCGATCTCTCGCGCGATCGCCGCCGTGTCGTCGCTGCTGTGATCGTCGACGACGATCACCGACAGATCACCCGGATAATCCTGCGCGAGCAGCGAGCCCACGCTTTCCGCGATCGTCTGCGCCTCGTCACGCGCGGGGATGATCGCGATCACGCGCGGCCACCATGACACGCTGACAATCTCTTCATCGTCGCGCTCGGCGGCGCGCCAGAAGCCGCCACGCGCAGCCAGCAGATAAAGCCAGGCGAAAAGGCCGAGCGCGGCGATGATGGCGATCATCATTGCAGATAGCGCGCCGCGCGAAACCAGTCGACCGCATCGCGCAACGCCTCGCCATAAGGTCGCGCCCGATAGCCGAGCTCGCGTTGCGCTTTCGCGCTCGTGAAGAACATCCGATGCTCCGACATCCGCAAGCCATCGCGCGTGAGCAGCGGCTCGCGCGAGGTGACGCGCGCGATCATCTCCGCAACCGTTGCCAACGGATAGAGCGGCCCGCGCGGAAGCTTCACCCGCGGGGGACGCCTGCCCACGAGGCGCGCGATCTCCGCGAGCATGGCGCGAAGCGGCACGTTCTCGCCGCCCAGGATGTAGCGCTCGCCGATCCGGCCGCGGAGAAGCGCGGCGACATGCCCACGCGCGACATCGTCGACGTGAACGAGGTTCATGCCGGTGTCGACGAATGCAGGAACGCGGCCACGCGCCGCCTCGACGATGATGCGCCCGGTCGGCGTCGGCTTGATGTCGCGCGGACCGACCGGTGTCGACGGATTGACGATGATCGCCGGCAGCCTGTCGCGCGCGATCATCGACTCGACGAGGCGCTCGGCAGCCACCTTGCTGCGCTTGTAGGCACCGATGGCTGCGCGTTCGTCGAGCGGCGCCGTCTCGTCGGCATCGCCGTCGTCGTGCGTCGCGATTGTCGCGACGCTGCTGGTATGCACGATGCGCTCGGCACCGGATGCAAGCGCGGCGCGCATCACCGCGCGGGTGCCCTCGACGTTCGTTCGCACGATCTCCGACGGATCGCGCGCCCAGAGCCTGTAGTCGGCCGCCGCATGCACGACGTAGCGCGCGCCGTTCATCGCGCGCTCCAGCGACGCCGCATCGCGGATGTCGCCTTCGACGATCTCGACGTCGAGGCCTTCGAGGTTGCGCCGAACCGACGATGCGCGAGCGAGCGCGCGCACCCGGTAACCGTCGGCGAGCAACGCGCGCGCGATGGCCGAGCCGACGAAACCTGTCCCTCCGGTGAGGAAGACCAGCCCACTCATGGCCCCGGAATCACCCAGCCGTCGACGAGCGCGAGGTGCACCGTAGCGCCCGGCGCGCACGCGCTGCCCGAATCGAGCGACAACGACAGCATCGTTTCGGGATCGCTTCGCGGGGTCGCCTCCACGACGCTGCGTCCGCCTTGATAGAGCACGCGCGCAACGCTCGCCTCGAAGCCGTCGCCGGGCGCGACGAGCGTCAGGTCCTCGGGACGGATGCAGACCTCGACCGGTCCGATCATCTGCCCGGGCGCCGATCGAATCTCCCACTCCTTGCCGAAGAGCGCGACGGAGGAATGTCCGTTCGCGAACGTGCGCGTGACTTCACCGCGTGCAACGGCGCCAGGTCCCACGAAACGGCTCACGACGCCGTCGCGCGGCGTCCGATAGAGCGCAGTCGGCGGCGCGATCTGGCGCACGCGTCCTTCGGACATCACGGCGACACGATCCGCGACGCCGAGCGCTTCCGCCTGATCGTGCGTGACGTAGATCAGCGTCGCCCTCGAGAGCGTGCGGAACGCGGCGATCTCGGCAAGCATTCGCGCGCGAAGATGTACGTCGAGATTCGCGAGCGGCTCGTCGAGCAGGACGATGCGCGCCTTCATCGCGAGGCAGCGCGCAAGCGCGACGCGTTGGCGCTGTCCGCCGGAAAGCTCCGCGGGCCGGCGATCGGCGAATCCCGAAAGTCCGACGGCGTCCAGCGCCTCGCCCACCTGCCGCGCAAGCTCGCGTCCTGCGAATTTCTGCACGCGCAACGGATAGCCGATGTTCTCGGCGACGCTCATGTGCGGCCAAAGCGCATACGACTGGAACACCATGCCGACGTGGCGATCCTCGGGCGCCATATACATATCAGCGCCGCTGACGATCGTGTCGCCGAGACGGATCGTTCCGCGCTCGGGACGTTCGAAGCCGGCGATCAACCGCAACAGCGTGCTCTTGCCGCATCCCGAAGGACCGAGCACCGCAAGGAACTCGCCGTCGGCGACGTCGAGCGATACGTCGTCGACGGCGGCGATCGCGCCGAAGCGCTTCGTGATGCCTGCAAGCGTCACGGCTGCCATGGCAGCACTCCACGCGCGACGCGCGACGCAAGGCGATTGGCGAGCAGCATCATCGAGAGCGTCACGACGACGGCGATCACCGCGACGGCCGCCGCGGACACGCCATCGCCTGCCTGCTCGAGGCTGAACAGCACGACGCCGACGGTCTCCGAACCGGAGGACCACAAGAGCGCCGACACCGTGAGCTCATTGAACGCCATCAGGAACACGAGCATGCCGCCGGCGATCGCGGACGGCGCAACCATCGGCATGATGACGGTGGCGATGCGCCGCGCATAGCGAGCGCCGCTCATACGCGCCGCTTCGTCGAGGCTCGGATCGATCTGGCGCAGCGCGTTCGCTACCGGGCGAAGCGCGAGCAGCATGAAGCGCGACAGGTAGGCGACGAGGATGATCCATATCGTGCTGTAGAGGCTCAAGCCGAGAAGCGGCAGCGGACGAAGCAGACAGAGGATCATCGCGATCGCGAGCACGACGCCGGGCACCGCGTACGGCAATTCGGAGACGAAGCCCACCGTCTGGCGCACGCCTTCACGGCGCGCGGCGAGCGAATAGCCGAGCGGCACCGCCACGATGACGAGCAACACCGCGGCGGCCGCGGCGAGCGATGCGCTGTTGAGAAACGCGCGCCGGGTTGCGGCGTAGTCGAACAGCACGAAGTGGAAATTCGCGAAGGTGAGCGTTTTCGGCGTCAGCGATACGCCGATCGCGGGTACGAGCGCCGTCGCGAGCAATGCCGCGAACGGCAATACGAGCACCGCGAAAAGAGCCGCCCAGCAGACGCCCTCGACGAGGCGACGATAGCGTCCAAGCGTCCATTGCGGCGCGGCGCTCGACCAGGCGGTGACGCGCACGTCGCGCCGACGCGAAATCCAGCCGTTCAACGCGAGGCCGCAGAGCGCGATCAACGCGAGCAGAAGCGACAGCGCCGCCACTTCGGAGAGCACGCTCGTGCCGAAGCCCGCGAGGCGCTGATAGATCAGCGTGACGAGCACGGTGAATCCGGCCGGAATGCCGAGGAACGCGGGAATGCCGAAATTGCCGATCGAGCCAACGAAGGCGAGCATCGCACCCGCGGCGACGCTCGGCATCATCAGCGGCAGCACGATCGTTCGCACGATCCGCCATGGCTTGGCGCCCGCCGCCTGCGCCGCCTCGACGAGATCGCGCGGCAATGCGCGAAGCCCTGCGCGCACCGCGAGGAAGACGACCGGCGATTGCTCGAGGCCGAGCAGAAGCACGATGCCGCCCGGCCCGTAGAGCGGATGTGTCGTGCCCGGCGCGGGCGCGAGGCCGATCGCGCGCAAGAGCGTGCTGTTGGGCCCGAGCAGATTGATCCACGCGAGCGCCGTCACCTGCGGGGCGATCAGAAGCGGCGTCATGAAGCAGAAGACGAGCGGCTTCTTCGCACGGACGTCGGTGAGCGAGACGAGCAGCGCGAACGCGCAACCGAGGACGACCGCGAGCGCGGCGCCGCCGATCGATACCGTCAGCGTGTTGCGGGCCGCGCGCCAGACGGCGGGGCTCTGCAGCACATCGTCGAGCGCGCGCAAATCGAGCGCGCCACGCGGCGCGAGCGCCTCCTGCGCGAGGCGCCCCATCGGGACGACGGCGAGCAGGAAGACGATTCCGAGCAGCGCAAGGAACGTCAATCGCTCGCCGCGGCGGGCGGACATCCACGGCATTGTCTGGACTTCAGCCGCCGAACAGGTCGGCGAATCGCTTCTTGTTGGCTTCGTCGTGCTTTTCGAGCTCGGTCATGTCGACCGGCAGGATCTTGAGCTCGCCCACGTCGGGGAACCCTGGCGGCGGCTTCACGTCCTTGCGCGCCGGGAAGTAGCCCTGCGACACGGCCAGCTCCTGTCCATCCTTCGACAACAGGAAATCGACGAATGCGCGCGCCGCCTGAGGGTTCTTCGTGGCCTTCAGGATCGCCGTCGGCTCGGTCACGATCGATACGCCCTCGACAGGGAAGACGAAATCGACGGGCGAACCCTTCGCCTTCGCGTTCAGCGTCATGAATTCGACGATGATTCCGTACATCTTCTGGCCGCCGGCGACGGCATTGAGGACGGCGCCGTTGCCACGCAACGCGACGGCGCCGTTCTTCGCGAGCCTTTCGTAGTAATCGGGACCGATCGCCGGATCGGCTCGAAGCGCCGCCATGTGAATGGCCGCGGCGCCCGAGTAGAGCGGGCTCGGCAACGCCACCTGACCCTTCGCCTCGGGCTTCAGAAGATCGTTCCACGAGCGCGGCTTCATCGGCGCCTGGTTGTTCACGATGATGCCGGTCGTGATGATTTTCGTGCCGAAATACGTCTTGTTCTTGTCGTACGTCGCGGCCGGGAATTCGCGAACGTCGGCTTGCGGGTACGGCTGGAGCTGCCCCGCCGCCTCGAGCTTCTCCATCGACAGCGCATCGGCGATCAGCAGCACATCGGCGCGCGGCGAGCCGGCGGCGACCTCCGCCATCAGCTTGCTCATCACCTCGGTGGTACCCGAGCGGAAGATTTCGACGTCGACGCCGGGGTGCTTCTTGCGGAAGCCTTCGACCGTGCGCTGCGCGTCGCGATCGGGCTGCGACGTGTACAGGACGAGCTTGCCGCCCTGCGCCGAGACGGGGGCTGCGAGGCAGAACGCCGCCAGCGCGGCGACGAGGCAGGAGAGGCGTCGGAATTTATTCATTGCGGATCGTCCGGGGTCGAGGCGGAAGTCCTTCTCGGTTCGTGGATTGCCAAGCGGGGATGCTGCGCCGCGGCGCCGGGCGCGGGAGCGTTGTGATCGTATACCGGATGGCGCGGACGCGGAACGCGGCACGCAACCTTCGACCGCGCGGCGCCTCGCCGCGGGGCAACACTCGACGAGGCAGCGCATTGCGCTGCCTCGCTTCCCTCTTCACGTGCCGCAACGACGATCAGCCGCTGCCGCCGCCGCCCTTGGCACCACCGTCGGCGCCTGCGGGACCCATTCTACCGTTCGCACCCCCGCTGCCCGCCCTTGCGCCCAAGCCCGCGGTGCCCGAACGCCCGCCAGGCATTGTCCCGCCTCGGCGCATCATGCCGGACCGCGGAGACCGCACGACGACGTTGGTCGGTGCAACGACGCTTCTCGATTGCCGCTGAACGCAGCGGATCGTCGCGTCGCTATTCAATGCGCTGCAATCGCTCGTACTGCTCGCCGGGCCGGAGGATATGACGACGCTCCCGGCCGCCCCCACGTCCGACGGCTTGACATCGACGATCGTCGACGACGATGCCGCCTGCGCGCTCGCCATCGCCGACACGCCGAGCGAGACCGCTGCGACGAGCGCCTTGAGTTGCCATTGGATCATGATGCCTCCACCGGTTGGTTGATCGATCGGCGCGTTTGCCGCGCGGCCTCGTGCGGTGAAGACGTGCATCGCGATCGGCAAATGTGAAAGCCGGCTCGCGCAGCATTTTTCTCGCGCGCGAACCGTACGCGTCGGCTACCGGTGTGGGTCAGACACCGAACGATGACTTTCGTCTCTGACCGCAAACTGGTTTACGAAAGATCGGGGAAGTCTTCCTCGAAGTATTCGTTCTGCGCGCGCTCGCCGCGCTCGCGACGTTGCGCTTCCGTGTGGCGAAGGTCGACGCGCCTGATCTTGCCCGACAACGTCTTCGGCAGCTCGGCGACGAATTCGAGTCGCCGCACGCGCTTGTACGGCGCGAGCTCGCGGCGCGCGAACGCGAAGATGTCGCGTGCGAGATCGCGATCGGGCGCGCTTTCGGCGGTCAACGTGACATACGCCTTCGGAATCGCGAGACGCACGGGATCGGGACTCGGCACGACGGCCACTTCGGTCACGCGCGGGTGCTCGAGCAGCGCGCTTTCGAGCTCGAAGGGACTGATCCTGTAATCGGACGATTTGAATACGTCGTCGGCGCGACCGACGAACGTGACATAGCCATCGGCATCGCGCGTCGCGGTGTCGCCGGTGTGATAGTAACCATCGCGCATCGCGTGCGCCGTTGCTTCGCGGCTGTCCTCGTACCCTTGCATGAGCCCGAGCGGACGCGCGCGAAGATCGAGGCACACCTCGCCGTCAGCAGCCTCGTTGCCGCTCACGTCGAGCAGCACGACGCGATAGCCTGGCAGCGGCCGTCCCATCGAGCCCGGCTTCAACGGCTGGCCCGGCGAATTTCCGAGCAGTGCGGTCGTTTCGGTCTGCCCGTAGCCGTCACGAAGCGTGATGCCCCATGCGTCGCGCACGCGCTCGATGATCTCCGGGTTGAGCGGCTCGCCCGCGCCCGCAAGCTCGCGTACGCGAAGGCGCCCGCGATACGCGGCGAGGTCTTCCTGGATCAGCAGCCGCCACACGGTCGGCGGTGCGCACAATGTCGTCACGCCATGTCGCTCGACGGCAGCGAGCAACCGCGCGGCATTGAAACGCGGCGCATTGAAGATGAACGCGCACGCGCCCGCATTCCACGGCGCGAACACGCAGCTCCACGAATGCTTCGCCCAACCAGGCGACGATATGTTGAGATGCACGTCGCCCGGTTGCAAGCCGATCCAGTACATCGTCGAAAGATGACCGACCGGATAGCTCTGATGCGTATGCATCACGAGCTTGGGCTTCGACGTCGTGCCTGACGTGAAGTAGAGCAGCAGCGGATCGGTCGCATGCGTCGGCGCGTCGGGCGGGAATTGCTCGGGATAGCCGTATGCGTCGTCGTGATTCACCCACCCGCTGCTCGGCGCGCCGACGCAAATGCGCGTGTAGCTGCCCGCGACGGTCTCGAACTTGTCCGTGTACGCGCTCGCCGCGACGACATGGCGCACGCGCCCGCGATCGATGCGATCGCGAAGGTCGCCGGGCGTGAGCAACGCGGTCGCGGGAATCACGACCGCGCCGAGCTTCATCGCCGCGAGCATCGTCTCCCACAGCGGGATTTCGTTGCCGAGCATGAGCAGGATGCGATCGCCGCGCCGCACGCCGAGCGCGCGCAGATGATTGGCGACCTGCGATGAGCGAAGCGACATTTCGCGGAACGAGCGCTTCCGCTCGCTGCCATCATCTCCGACGATCCAAAGCGCCGGCGCGTCGTTGTCGCGCGCCGTCGGATCGAAGTGATCGAGCGCCCAGTTGAAATCGCGAAGCTCGGGCCAGCGGAAATCGCGGACCGCGGTGTCGTAGTCGGTGCGATGCGCGAGCAGGAAGTCGCGCGCGGCGATGAAGGCTTCGCGTCCGACGTTCATGATGTGTCCTTTCAGGCAGACAGTAGTCCTGATCCTACCTGCATTTCCCCGTTGCGCCGATAGGCTCCGGGCGGAGCTTGACGGCAGGATGCGGTGCGCACTCGCGGACCGGCGTACCATTTCTCCCTGACGCCACAGCAAGGAGGAGCGATATGGCGAAGTACGGAAAAACCGCGCAGTCGAAGGTCAGGAAGGCGATGCACGAACGCAAGGAAGGGAAGCTTCGGAGCGGCAGTTCCGGCAAGAAGGTGACGAGCCGCAAGCAGGCGATCGCGATTGGACTCTCCGAAGCGCGACGCGCCGGCGGGAAGGTCCCGGCGAAGAAGTCAGCATCGAAGAAATCGGGCGCGAAGAAGTCGTCGTCGCGGAAATCGTCCGCGAAGAAATCGACGACCAAAAAATCGGCCGCGAAGAAATCGAGCTCGAGGAAATCCTCGTCGCGCAAAGCCTCGGCGAAGAAGTCTTCGCGCAAGAAGTCATCGAAGAAGTCGTAGCCGCCCGCGCGGTGCGAAACTGCGCCGCGCGTGATCCCGCGCGCCTGCGAATCGCGGCGATGCCGTGACCGGCATTCTGTACACGGTCGCGGCGCTTCTCGCCGTCGTCGGCGTCGTCGCGTGGATCGCGGGACGGCTCTCGATTCCCGCGCCGATCCTGCTCGTCATCGCGGGCATCGCGCTCGCCCTGATGCCGTGGGTGCCGGCGATCGCGCTCGCGCCGGATCTCGTCCTGCTCGTCCTGCTGCCGCCGCTCATCTATTTCGCGGCTTTCACCATGAGCTGGCAGGCGTTTCGCGCGAATCTGCGCCCGATCCTTCTGCTCGCGATCGGTTGCGTCGTGGCGACGACCGCCGCGGTTGCCGTGGCCACGCATTGGCTGTTTGCGCTGCCGCTCGGCGTCGCGTTCATCCTCGGCGCGGTCGTTTCGCCGCCCGATGTCGTCGCGCCGCTCGCGATCGCCGAGCGCCTCAGCATTCCGCGGCGAATCATCTCGGTCCTCGAAGGCGAAGGTCTCGTCAACGATGCGACCGCGCTGATCCTGTTCAATCTCGCGCTCACCGCCGTGTTCACGGGGCGCTTTTCGGTACCGATCGCGCTGCGCGATTTCGGGCTGGTGCTCGTCGGCGAGACGATCTGGGGCTATGTCGTCGGCTACGTAATGCTGCGGCTTCGGCACTACGCCGGCGAACCGCGACTCGAAGTGCTGCTGTCGTTCATGACGCCGTTCGTCGCCTTCTGGCCGCCGCATGCGCTCGGCGGTTCGGGCGTGCTCGCGACCGTGGTCTCGGGCCTGTATGTCGGCTTCGCCGGCGTAGCGCTTATCCGGTCGAACACACGGCTTCAGGCGCTGTTCTTCTGGGATACGGTCAACACGGTCATTACCGGCGTCATCTTTCTGCTCACCGGCCTGCAGGCGCGAACCGTCGAGGCGGGATTCGACGCGGCGACGATCCGCAATCTCGCCATCGAAGGACTCGTCGTCAGCGCGCTCGTGATCGTCGTGCGATTCGCGTGGGTGTTTCCCGCGACGTACCTGCCGAGGCTGCTTCCTTCGGTCGCCGCGCGCGATCCCGTGCCGGACTGGCGCATGCCGTTCGTCATCGCGTTCACCGGGGTGCGCGGTGTGGTGAGCCTCGCGGCGGCGCTGAGCGTGCCGATCGCGCTTGCCGGCAACGTGCCGTTCCCGGGACGAGACCGTATTCTGATGCTGACGTTCGTCGTGATCGTCGTCACGCTCGTGTTGCAGGGGCTCACGCTGCCGTGGGTGCTCCGCAAGCTCGGTCTCGACAAGCTCGGCGCCGCGGAATCGCAACGGCGAAGACAACGCGAGATCGGCGCGCGCACCGAAACGGCCCGCGCGGCACTCGCGCGCCTCGATGTTGCGGCGAGCGAGGAGCGACTGCCGGAAGCGATCGTCGCGCCGTGGCGCGAGCGCGAACGTCAGCGCGTCGCGGCGCTCGAAGGCGAGCGCGCGGGCGATCGCAGCGCGTCGTCACTCACGATTCGCCGCGTCGAGCTCGCCCTCATTGCCGCCCAGCGCAAGCGGCTCAACGAATTGCTCCGCGAAGGCGCGATCAGCGACGACATCCGCCGCCGCATCGAGCGCGACCTCGACCTCGACGAGGAGCGGTTGCGCGGCAACGTCAGCGGTATTTCGAGCGAGTAACGTCAGGTCTCCGGAGCGTTCTCCACGAGCGTGGCCACCTGCACGAACTCGACTTCGGGGCGTACTCCGTAAAGACCCGTTACGCGCTCCAGAAGCGCTTCGGTGAAAAAGGCTCTGGCGGTTGGCTCCGAGTCCCAGACGTAGAAGTTCGTGGCTTCCCGCTTTGCAGGATTGAACGTGAAAGCCTTGGAGCGCAATCCGGGCATTCCTTCGAACCGTGCGCGTGCAGTCTCGGCGATTTTCCGCACCGCATGCTCGTCGAAATTCTCGTCATAGCGAAACGTCACGAATACACCGACCATGCCGGGCTCCTGCCAGGGCGCGGAAATCGAATTTCAGCCGCCGTAGTCGCGCGCTCCGCTATTCGGCGCGCATTTCTCCCGATCCGCCCATCTCCTTCGGCATGTCGGCGAACTTCGGCAGGCCGTCCTTGATCGGCAGCACGCTTTCCGCGTAGTTGACGTGCAGCTTCGGAGAATGGCGATATGAAGGAATCGTCGCAGCGTAAACGTCGATCAAGCCGAACGGCGGGTGCCAGGTCAGCAGATGGCCGCCGCAGACCTTGCAGTACCGGCGATAGCTCTTCGGCGTCTTGTGATATTCGCCGATGTGCGCGTCGCCCTTCACCACCTTGACGGCTTCCGGCTTCCACAGCGTGAAAGCGTTCACCGGCGCCGCTGCCCAACTTCGGCACGAAGCGCAATGACAATAGCCTTCGGCGACGGGCTCGCCGCTTACCGCGATCTGCACCGAACCGCAAAAGCAACCGCCCTCGTAGGTCCTATCGGTCATCATTGGATTACCTCCGCGCTTCGCGCTTCGGGGCTAATTCGCGCTCGGGAGCGGCCCTTCGCGCTCACTGGACTACCCTCCGCGCTTCGCGCTTCGGGGCTAATTCGCGCTCGGGAGCGGCCCTTCGCGCTCATGAGCGTTCCTCGGCATGGTTGATGGAAACAGCGCGCGCCTGCGCAGCGCGCTCGACGACGTCCGAATCCCGCGCGACGTCGACGGGAGTGCCTGGCGGAGGCGACGCAGCCACGACGGCGGCCGTGCCGCTCGTGTCGATGGTCGCGGGCAACCCGACGAAGACACCCATCGTGATCGCCGTCAAGGCGACCGCCGCCAATGCAAGCGTCGCGCGAGGCGACGACGATTCGTAGAGTCGGGTACGCATGATGAGTGCAACTCTAGTGCGTATGCGTTGCAGCGCGATTTCATCGGCCGCCCCTTCTTGTTTCGTTTGTATCGCCTTGCGCCATGGTCGCGCGATTCCGCTAACTCGCGCGAAGCGCGGATCGCTCCATCGCCACCTCCGCGACGACGCGGCGCACCTCGGCGGGTAGGAACGGTTTCTCGATCACGCGGCGACCGGCTTCGCAAACGAATTCGCGAAGCTCGGATGCGAGCGTGTCGCCGGTCACGAATACGACGCGTACGACCTGCGACGGCCAGCGTCGCTCGATCTCGCGATAAAGCGCCCGGCCGTCGAGGTCGGGCATCCGGATGTCGGTGAGGATCACGTCGAAGTGCTGTGCTGCAATGCGCTCGAGCGCTTCGCGCCCGCTCGTAGCACTCGTCACTCGGTGTCCCGCGCCGGCGAGAATGTCGGCGAGCGATTCCCGGATGTCGGGCTCGTCGTCGACGATCAGCACCGAGCGCTCGCCGGCGTTCGCCTTCGTCGCCGCGTCGTCGTCACGTCCGTCGACGGCGACGGTGCCCACAGGCAGCGCAATCACGAACGCCGCACCGCCGCCTGGTGGCGATTCGATCGTCAGCGTGCCGCCGTGGGCCTCGACAATGCCGAGGCTCACCGCGAGCCCGACGCCGGTGCCCATGCCGATCGGCTTCGTCGTGAAGTACGGGTCGAACACGCGCGCACGAAGATGCGTGGGAATGCCGGGTCCGGTGTCGGCGACCGTGAGCAAGACCATGTCGCGCGCGCGATCGTAGCGGCTTGCGATCGCGATGCGGCGCGGCGGCGGCACGTCGGCAAGCGACTGCTGCGCATTGATGATCAGGTTGAGCAGCACCTGATGGAGCTGGTCGGCGTCGGCTTGCACGAGTGGCAGGTCGCGGCCGAGGCCGAGCGCGATGTCGATGCCGCTGGTGCGAATCGCGTAAGCGGCGATGTCGAGCGCGGCGGCGACGACATCGTTGATCGCGACCGGCCCGCGTGCCGGCTGCTGCTGCCGCGCCATCGCGAGGAACGTGCGCACGATTCGTGCGCAGCGTTCGGCCGCCGTGCGGATCTTGAGCGCCGCGGCCTGCGTCGCCCGGTCGCCCTGCTCTTCGAGCAGCACGGCGCGCGCGACGACGACGGACAGCGGATTGTTGAGCTCGTGCGCGACGCCGGCCAGGAGAGAGCCGAGCGCGGCGAGCTTCTCCCGCTGATAAAGCGATTCGCGCTGCCGCGCAAGCTCTTCCTCGGACCGCTTCTTCTCGGTGATGTCGCGCGCGATCGTCAGCACGTGCGGCTTGCCCTGATAATGCATCGGGATCGCGTGCACCTCGATCGTGAGCGCCGAGCCGTCCTTGCGCACTTCGGTCGCCTCGGCGTGTCGCGATGCGCCCTTCGCGACGTCGGCGAGCAGGTCACGATGAAACGTCGGCCCCGCGAATGCGCCGGGACGCATCGCGCTGAACTCCTCGTCGGTGTAGCCGTACATGCGCCACAGCGCGGGATTGACGTCGACGATCGCGCCGGCCTCGTTCCACAGCGCGAGCCCGTCGATCGACGCGTTGAACATCGCGTGGTATTGCTCCTCGCTCGCGCGAAGCGCCGCTTCCGCCGACTTGCGTCCCGTGATGTCGCGCGCGAGCGCGAGCACGCGATCGATGCCGCCGATCGTGACGCGCTTGACGTACACCTCGTACCACCGAAGGTTGCCGTCCTTGCTGCGGCCGTGCCATTCGATCAGCAGGTCCTCGCCCGCCGACGCGCGACCGATCAGCTCGATTGCGTCCTGCTGCGTGTACGGGCGCTGCCCGGTGCCGAGGGTCCCGACCTCCAGGTTGCGAAACTCCTCGCGTGTATAACCGAACGTCTCGCACGCCTTGAGATTCACGTCGACGATCGCGCCGGTTTCGACGTCGTGGACGAAGATCGCGTCCTCGGCCGCGTCGAAGATCGCGCGGTAGCTCGCCTCGGAAATCTCGAGCTCGCGCTGAACGCGTGCGCGCTGCGCGATGTCGCTGCGAAGGCGCGTCTGCGTCTCGGCGACCTTGAGCGCCATTTTGTCGAACGCGCGCGAAAGGCGCCCGAGCTCGTCCTCGCCTTTTAGATTCGCGCGCGATCCCAGGTTGCCGGCGGCGAAGTGCTCCGCCGCGCCGACGAGCCGCGCGGTGCGGCGCGTCAGCAGGAAATGGAACACGAGCCACATCGCGAGCGCGAGGGCGGTGACCCACCCCGCCCAGTAGAGCGACTGCTGAACGACCTGCGCGCGCGCCTCGGCCTTGTAGTGCGCGAGGTCGTAGGCGAGAAACAGGCTGCCGGTCAGCGACGGACGAATCTCGTCGCGCTCGCGTCCCATCAGGATGCCCGCATTGCCGAGCAGCTCCTCGCCATTCGACGAAATCGCAATGCCCGCGCGCCGCTCGCGTATCGCACGCGCCGCGCGATCGGCGTCGAACTGCGGCGACACTTCTGCGATCGGCCGTCCGAGCCACGCCCGGCGCGTCGCGGCGATGACGACGTTGTCCTGGTCGGTGAGCGCGGCAACGACGACGTCGTGGTTGTGCGCGAGCACGGCGATCTCGTGCTGCGCAGCTTCCATGTCGCCCTTGAGCAGCAGGTATTCGACGGTGCTCTGCAGCCGCGACATCTCCTGCGCGAGGCGCTTGCGGTTGTCCTCTTCCGCCTCGTGCTCGGCCTGGGGAACGTGGTAGAGCAGGTTGATCGCCGAAAGCGTGCCGGCGAACGCGAGCAGGATCAGCGGGACGGTGACCTTGAGCGAGACCGGGATGCGAAAGCGCCTGCGCTCGGCGCGCGATTCCATGCCCGCTGCACCTCCGGTCGCGGCACGCAACGGCTTCATCGCTTCAAATTCTCGATCGGTCCCGGCGCGAGCACCGTCTCGATGTCGATGCTGTTGCGCAGAAGCCGGGTGTCGACCATCAGGCCCATCAGTCGCCGGCCCGTCACCGCGAGCGCCGGCGCCTTGCCGCCGAGCATCCGCAGATTTTCCTCGCGCGAAGGAACGTGCAGGCCCTCCTGCGCCGCGAGGAATTGCTCGCCGCTCGTCTGCTGGCGAATGCCCATTCGGCGCGCGGCATCGGCGGGCTCGCGCTTCATGTAGTCCAGTGCATCGAACCACCCGGAGAGCAGCGCCTGGATCGCATGCGGCTCCTTGTCGAGCACGCTCGCGCGCACCGCGAGAAGGTCGACGATCTCGCCGGGGATGCGCGTGCTGTCGAAAAGCGTCGTTGCCCCGGCACGCAGGAACTGCGCGCGGTATGGATCGAAGGTGACGGCCCCGTCGACGAGTCCCTTCTCGAACGCGCTCGGCTGCTCGTTCGATTCGAGATGCACGACGTTGACGTCGCTCGCCTGCATGCCCGACAACGCGAGCGCGCGGCTCAGCACGAATGCGCCGAGCGCGCCGCTCTCGACCGCCACCGACTTGCCTTTCAAATCGAGCATCGATCGCATGCCGCGCTGGCCGACAACGACGTCGGCGCCGTTCGACACGTCGACGACGAGGATGATCCTCGGCGAAAGACCATCGACCGCGAGCCCGAAGAGCTCGTCGAGGCTGATCACCATCCCGTCGATCGCCTGGTTGCGATACGCGCGAAGCACCTCGCTCGCGGACGGATACTCGACGAGCTGCACCTTCGCCGGATCGAGGCGGCCGAGGTCGCGCGCCAGATAAAGCGGCTCGCTGCCGATCCACACGTTCGTGCGGATGCGAAGCGCCGTCTCGGGCGCGCGCATGCAGCCGGCCAAAGCGACCGGGACGAGAGCGGCGATGAATGTGAGCACCACGCGAGTCATGCCGATTCTCATTTGCCGTCCGGAACGAAGACGTATCCCTCGTTGCGGATCGTCCTGATGAAGCGCGGATGCTCGGGATCGGGCTCGACCTTCTTGCGAAGCCGCATGACCCGAAGATCGACGCTCCGGTCGAACGGGTCCCAGTCGCGCTGGCGATTGAGATTCAGGATGCGTTCGCGCGACAACGCGCGGTTCGGGTGCTCGGCGAGCGCCTTCAGCAGATCGAATTCGAGCGGCGACATCGCCACGTCGCTGCCGCGCTCGTCGATGAGCCGATGCGCGGCAATGTCGAGCACGCAGCGGCCGATGCGCACGCGTGCGGCGCCGATCTCGCCGCGGTTCGACGACGATGTCCGGCGCAACACGCTCTTGACGCGCGCGACGAGCTCGCGCGGGTCGAACGGCTTCGGCACGTAGTCGTCGGCGCCCATCTCGAGGCCGACGATGCGATCGACGACCGTTCCGGCGGACGTGAGCATGATGATCGCGATCTTCGCGTAACGCTCGCGCAAGTGCCGCGCGAGGCTCAAGCCGTCCTCGCCCGGCATGTGGATGTCGACGAGCGCCAAGTCGATCGGCTGGCGCGCCGCCATCGTCTTCGCGGTGGCGGCATTTTCCGCGGCCAGCACCGCGTAGCCGTGCGCGACGAGATATTCGTCGAGCACTTCACGAACGTCGGGTTCGTCGTCGACGACGAGCAGAGTCGCTTTCGAGTCCACGGCCGCTTCGTTGCCTCCTGGGGCACGCCCCGGTCCGGGGACGGCACGGCGGGCGAAAGCGCTCATCGTACCGCCGATGGAGGAACCCCTGCCCCGCAGCATCGGCGAACAAGGATAAGTCGGGTCCGCGCGTTTTGCGGCACCTTCGGTACGCCCTGAAACAAACGAAACAAATATCGATGGAATGCGTTGCGTTCGCAGCGCTTCGCGTACCACGGGAAACAGACGAAACAAAGGGGCGCGTTCGCTGAAATCGCGCTGCCACACCGCGTCCGTAGAGTGACATTCGCCGGAAAGCGGCGAGGCTCGCAAATCCCGCGGCGCCCTACCGATGCGGCGACCGCGGTACGCAAACCTCGCCGCCGTCCCGGCCCTCACCCCACTATTCGAGGGAAGACGCGATGTATCTCGGGAAAGACACGAGCCGTTCTGGAATCGAGCCCGACGAATGGGCCGCACACGCCGCGCGCCGATTGCAGTCGCGCGAAACGGTCGACGTGGACGCATCGATGTCGCGCCCAGCGCGACGCCGGCGGGTGCGCGATCTTGGGACCTGGGAAAGCGCCGACGACAGCCGCCTCGTCGATTTGCTTCTCGACATCGCGCGAAGCGGGAAAAGTGACGCATCCCCGGCGCGCGATCGGGTACGCGCGGAAACGCACTGGACGCGCATTCTGTCGCTCGACCTCGCGGAGCGCGACGACGAATCCCTGAAAGACGATCCGGCGTTGCTCGATGATCCCTGTGTTTCCAGGCCTGCGACCGGCGAGGTCCGCCGCGACGCGAAAGAGACCGCCGATCGCGTCGCGAAGTTGCTGATTCGAGGCATCGTCGTGCTCGCGGCGGTCTGCGCGGCGCTCTATCTCGCCGTTGCCGCGCTCGTGCACATGGCGAAGTCGCCGGATGCGACGGCCGCACTCGTGCCGCAATTGTCCCCACCGGAGCACGCGGCGTCGGTGCGCCCGCGCGATGCTCCCGACACATCACGCATGTATTGAGAAAACGAAAGGATTGGCCGTGTCCGCATCATTTCGCATGAATCGCATCGCCGAATCGATCGGCGAATCCGACGCGCCGAGAGCGCCGCGTCCGAAGCTCGTCGCGACAAGCGCTCGCGAGGCCGCGCCGTCGAACGATCCGTGCTGCGATGCGCTGATCGAGCACGCGCCCGAGTCGCCGTCCCTCGCATGGCTGTCGGTGCCCGCCGAGATTTGGCCGGAGATGACGAGCCACGATTTTCAGTGCGCGGCGCGGGCGCGCCGGGCCGCGGTGCTCGGTACGCTTCTTCGGACAACCCTTTCGTCGACCGCTCGATTCGCGAGACGGGTGTTGTCGCGCTATCTGCGGCAACTCCAGGCGCGCCGGATGCACCGCGTGCTTTCCGACCTCGACGATCGCACGCTGCGCGACCTGGGCTTTCATCGCTGCGAGATCGGCTCGGTCGCCGCGGAGGCGTACGGGCTTGTCGAACGGACGCGCGTGCGCGACCCGTTTTCGCCACGCGCGCCTTCGTGATTCGTCAGCGGGCGCGCGCCAGTCGCGCGACGCCGACGACGCGCTCGATCGCCGCGACCAGCACGATGATCAGCGCGATCTGCACCGTCGATGCGGCGGCGATGACGAGCTGGCTGCCCTCGAACTGCAGGTAGCTGAAGATCTCGATCGGAAGCGTCGTCATCCCGGGCCCGGTCAAAAACAGCGCCGTGTTGAGCTCGCCGAACGAGACGATGAACGCGAAGAGCCAACCGGCGAGCACGCCCGGCCAGACGAGCGGCAGCGTCACGAGCAGAAGCGTCGAAAGCGGCCCGGCGCCGAGACTCTGCCCCGCTTCCTCCAGCGCGGGGTCGAGCGACTGCGCGCTCGCGAGCACGGTGCGAAATCCGTACGGCATGCCGACGATGCAATGCGCGAGCAGAAGACCGGGGAAGATGGGCATCCCGAGCGTCTTGTACATCAGAAGCAGCGCGACGCCGAGGATGATCGTCGGAAACACGAGCGGCGCGAGAAAGAGCGATTGCAAAAGCGCCGACGCCGGCCCGCGTCGCCGCGCGAGGTAGAGCGCACCGAGCGTGCCGAGCAACGTCGAAAGCGTCGCGGCGGCAAGCGCCAGCTCGATGCTCAACGCGAACGCGTTTCGCATCGTCTCCAGGCGAAAGAACTCGACGAACCAGCGCATGGAGAATCCCGGTGGCGGGAACTGGAAATAGTCGCTTGGCGAGAACGCGGCGACGATGACGATCGCAATCGGCACGATGACGAGCGCGAACGCGACGATCGTCGCGAGGATCCGAACCACGCGGCCGATGCGAGCCCCTGCATCGCTCGATCGCGCATCACGCGTCATCGGCGCGCCCCCTGCACGCGTCCGGGACGCAATATCGCGAGGATGATTCCCGTCACCGCAAGCGCGATCGCGAGCAGGATGAACGCGAGCGCCGCCGCATGCGGCCATTGGAATGCGCCGACGCCATCGTAGACGAGGCTCACGAGAAGCTTCGAGCGCGGGCCGCCGAGCAGCGTGATCGTCACATAGGCGGAAAGCGTCAGTAGGAACACGAGCAGCATGCCGGACGCGACGCCGGGCGTGGACAGCGGCAGCGTGACGTGCACGAACGTGCGCCACGGACTGGCGCCTAGCGCCTGCGCCGCTTCTTCGTAGCGGCGATCGAGCGCGGTGAGCGAATTGGCGATCGAGATCGTCATGTACGGCAACAGGATCGTCATCAGCGCGACGACGACCGCGGGCGTCGTATACAGAAGATCGAGCGGCGCGTCGGCGAGTCGGAGATCGCGAAGCGAGTTGTTGATCACGCCCTGGCGGCCGAGGAGCGCGACCCAGCCGTACGCGCGAACGACGTTGCTCACCATCAGCGGAAACAGCAGCGCGAGAAGCGCGATCATCCGGCACCGCGGCGAAAGCCGCGCGATCACGTACGCGACCGGATAGCCGATCAGAAGGCAAAGCGCAAGGATCGCTGCAGCGACGCCGAGCGTGCGGCGGATGATCGCGAGATAGAACGAATCGCCGAGGACGTTCGCATAGTTGGCGATCGTCAGCGCCTTCCCGTAGAGCTCGCTCGCCGACGGCGTGTGAAGGCTGACCCAGAAAAGATATGCGACCGGCGCGACGAAGAACACGAGTGCCGTCGCGAGCGGCGGCGCGACGAGCAGCCAGGAGAATCGGCCTTTCATCGCGACGTCGCGTCGAGCACGACGCCGCTTTCGGCATCGAAGCCGGCACACACTTCGTCGCCGATCGACCACGTATCCGCGCGCGCATCCTGACGGTACGACAAAAGCGGTCCCACCGCGCTTTCCAGGTAGTAGTGCGTGACCGGTCCGCGATAGACGACATCGCGAATGCGTGCCTTCATCCCGTCGCCCTCCGAACGATCGATGCGCAAACGCTCGGGACGCACGGCGATCCTGACGCGTGTGCCGATCGCTGCATCCGCGCGAAGCGGCATCCGCCCACTCGCGGTCTCGACGATCGCATGCTCACCGTCTCTCGCGACGATTTCGCCGTCGACGAAATTGCTCGCGCCGAGGAACGCCGCGACGAACTCGTTGCGCGGCAGGTCGTAGATGTCGCGGGGCGCGCCGACCTGTTCGATCGCGCCGTTGCGCATGACCGCAACTCGATCGGACAACGTAAGCGCCTCTTCCTGGTCGTGCGTGACGAACACGGCAGTGATGCGCAGCCGCTGCTGGAGACTTCGCAGTTCGACCTGCATCTCCTCGCGCAGCATCTTGTCGAGCGCGCCGAGCGGCTCGTCGAGCAGAAGCACGGCAGGCTTGACGACGATCGCCCGCGCCAGCGCGACGCGCTGCTGCTGGCCGCCCGAGAGCTGGCGCGGATAACGATCGGCCAGCGCATCGAGCTTGACGAGCGCGAGCGCGTCAGCGACCGACTTCGCGCGCTCGCGGCGCGGCACCCTGTGCATCCGCAGACCGAACGCGACGTTCTCGGCGACGGTGAAATGCGGGAACAGCGCGTAGCTCTGGAACACCATGCTGAAGTTGCGACGATATGGCGGGACGCTCGTCACACGCTCGCCGCGGATGTAGACGTTGCCGGCGTCCGGTTGCTCGAAGCCCGCGATCAGCCGCAGCGTTGTCGTCTTGCCGCAGCCCGACGGACCGAGCAGCGAGAAGATGGTGCCGCGCGGGATATCGAGCGTAACGCCGTCGACCGCGGTCACCGTGCCGAAGCGCTTGCGGACGCCGTCGAGCCGAACGTCGGGATCGGCCGTCACGTCGTTCCGAAGCGCGACGCCGCCATCAGTTCGACGGAAAAGCCTCGGCACGCCGTCGCGCGAAGCGTGCTATCCAGCGACAGTCCGGTTCCAGCGCTCGACCCAGGCCGCGCGCCGCTCGGTCATCATGCCGAGGTCGAGCTTGATCAGATGGTCGAGTTGCTCCTTCGGGAACTTGACGCGCTCCTGCAACTCCGACGGCAGCTTCGACAGCGTCTCCTTGTTCGTGCCGCCGTAGTTGTAGATCTTAGCGGCGAACGTCTGCACGCTCGGGTCCATCGTCGTGTTGATGTACTGCTCGGCCGCCTCGAGGTTCTTCGTGTCCTTCGCGATGCTGGTTCCTGACGTGTACGCGATGCCGCCTTCCTTCGGGTAGACCCATTCGACCGGCGCACCGTAGCCCTTGACCGTGTACGTTTGCGATTTGTAGAGGATGCCGATCATCGCATCGCCGGTGCGCATCGAATTCATCATCGTATCGGTGTCCTTCGCCCAGATCGGGCGCAGCGCGGCCATCTTCTTCAGCATCGCGAAGCCCGTCTCCTCGTCGTCCTGAGGCTTGCCCGCGGCCACGGCGCCGATCGGAATGACGTACGAGCCGATCGAGTGCGAAATCTCCGGCAGCACGATGCGTCCCTTGAATTCCGATCGCCACAGATCGGCCCAGCCGGTCGGCGAATTCTTCACGAGCTTCGTGTTGTAGACGATTCCGATGACCGAGAAGATCTGCGGCACCCAGTAATCGTTCCAGAACGTCGGAATCATGTCGCGGAGATTCGGCATCCGCGGCGAGTTGCGGTCGATCTTCTCGCAGACTCCCTGCTTGATCGCGAGCGGCACGAGACCATCGGCGAGCTGAAAGCAATCGGCGGTCGGATTGGGCTCGCTGATCTTGATCTTGGTGATCCGCTCGGCGGGGCTCGCGCCGCGCTCCTGGATGACCTTGATGCCGGTTGCCTTTTCGTATGCGGCGTCGACGTTGTCGCGCATCGCGTCGCCCCATTGACCGCCCCACGTCATGACGACGATGTGATCCGGTTTCGCGAACGCGTCTCGCGCACCAAGAAGCGGCGCCAGCAGCGGGGCGGCGATCGCGGCGCCGCCGGCCTTCAGGACTCGTCTTCGGTTCATGTCTCCTCCAGCGAACGCTTTTTGTCGAATGAACGGGCAGCGGCGAATATTGTATGCTCGGCGCGGCGGCGCAGCACCGGCTCCCAAAGACCTCCATTCGACGATGCCAAGCAGCGACAGACGTGCGTTGACGCTTGACGATCTCGCGGCCCTCGCGCAACGCTTTGCCACCGAGCGCGAGCCTGCGCGTTTCTACGCGGCGGTCGATGCGCTCGTGCAGGAGGTCATCGGCCACCGTCTTCTGACGCTGATGCGCGTCGACGAAGCGCGCGCCGAAGTCGAGCGCGTCTACAGCAGCAATCCATCCGCATATCCCGTCGGCGGCCGCAAGCAGAAACGCGGCACGCCATGGAGCCGCGTCGTGGTCGATCGCGGCGAAGTTTTCGTTGCGCGAACACCCGAGGAAGTGCGCGAGGCATTCGCCGATTACGCGCTGATCGAAAGCCTCGGCATCGGCTCGATCATGAACGTTCCGATCGGATGGGCCGGACGGCGCATCGGCACGATGAACGTCGCGCACGAGGCTCGCCGGTTCACCGAGCAGGACGAGGTCGCGGGACGGCTGATCGCGCCGTTTCTGGTGCCGGCGCTGCTCGGGTCGTAAGCGTCGCGAACCTCGGCATGCAATCACCGCTGCTCGATGTTCGCGATCTTTCGCGAAGTTTTTATGGTGTGCATGCGCTTTCCGGTATCGATCTCCGAGTCGAAGCGCATCGCATCACCGGGTTGATCGGTCCGAACGGCGCCGGCAAGACGACGCTTTTCAATTGCATTTCCGGCGTCGTGCCGCCCGATCGCGGTGTCGTACGCTTCGGCGGACGCGACATCACCGGATGGCGCGCCGATCGGATCGCCGATGCGGGCCTCGTGTGCACGTTCCAGATCGCGCGCGGCTTTCCGCGCCTCTCCGTTTACGAAAACCTGCTGCTCTACGGCCATCACCAGCCGGGCGAGCGCTTTCTCGCGGCGCTTGCGCGAACCGGGACGGCGCGAGCGCGCGAGGCCGAGCTCGTCGAGACGGCACAGGCGATCGCGCGGCGCTTCGATCTCGTGCGCGTGCTGAACGCGCCCGCGTCGGCGCTTTCCGGCGGACAGAAGAAGCTGCTCGAGATCGCGCGCGTGCTCATGGCGAAGCCCGCGATCGTGCTGCTCGACGAGCCCGTCGCTGGGGTCAATCCGACGCTCGCGCGCGAAATCGCGCGGCATCTCCGCACGCTCGTCGACGAAGGGCTCACCGTGCTTTTGATCGAGCATCACATGGACACGATCGCCGCGCTTTGCGATCACGTCGTCGTGCTCGCCGAGGGCCGCAATCTCGCGGAAGGCACGTTCGCGGAGGTCGCGGCGAATCCGTCGGTGCAGGAAGCGTACATGGGACGAAGGCGGTGACGCTCGCGATGTCGACGAGGCAGGCGAAGGTCGCGCGCGGATCGGCGAGCCTGCTTGGCGTCGAAGGGATCGTTGCGGGCTACGGTCCCGGCGATGAAGTGCTGAAGGGCGTCGATCTTCGCGTCGATGCAGGCGAGATCGTCGCGATCCTCGGACCCAACGGCGCGGGCAAATCGACGCTCGTGAAGACGATCGCCGGACTGCTCGCGCCAAGCCGTGGAAGCATCGTGCTCGATGGACAGCCGATCGGCGGCCGCGAAGCGCGCGAGATCGCGCGCCTCGGCGTCGCGTACGTGCCACAGGAGCAGAACATCTTCCCGACGATGACCGTTCGCGAGAATCTCGAAATCGGCGGCTACGTCGATCCGAAGGCGAGCACGCGCAGAATCGAGCAGGCGTTCGCGCGTTTCCCGATGCTCGCGCGACGCAGGCGCGTGCAGGCGCGCGCGTTGTCCGGGGGAGAGCGCCAGGTGCTGGCGATGGCGATGGCATTGATGGTCGAGCCGGCACTTCTTCTGCTCGACGAACCATCGGCGGGACTTTCGCCGCTTGCAGCCGAACGGCTCTTCGCGGACATCGCCGCGATCAACGATGCAGGCATGTCGATCGCGATGGTCGAGCAGAATGCACGCGAGGCCTTGACCATCGCCGATCGCGCGTACATCCTCGTCGACGGTCGCAATCACCGCGACGGCCGCGCGGCGACGTTGGCCACCGATCCCGACATAAGACGAATATTTCTTGGCGGGTGAAGCCGCCGCTGATCAAAAAGGAGGAACGAGATGAAGCGAACTGTAGATCCACATCGCCGCCGTTTTCTTGCAGCGTCGGGCGCACTCGCCGCGACAACGATGGCGCCGGCGATCGTGCGCGGCCAGGATGCGGCGTTGGAACTCGGCGTGCTGACGCCACTCACCGGTGCGGGCGGCTTCGACGGACCACGAATGGCGAAGGCGATGCAGGCGGTGATCGACGAGGTCAACGGCGCGGGGGGCTTGCTCGGCCGCAAGGTCGTGCTTGTCGTCGAGGATGGGCAGACCAATCCGGAAGCCGCCGTACGCGCGGCGCGGAAGCTGATCGACGTGACGAAGGCGCCGGCGATCATGGGCACGTGGGCGTCGGCGGTGACCACCGCAGTCGCGCCGCTTTGCTGGGAGAGCAAGACGTTCCTGACTACGGTGTCGGGCGCGGATTCGATCACGAAGCTCCCGCACCAGGGTTATCTGATCCGCACTCAGCCCAACAACTATCTGCAGGCGGGCAAGCACGCGCAATTCATCGCGTCGATGGGTGCGAAGCGCGTGTTCATGATGTCCATCCAGGCGCCGTTCGCGGAGCCGACGCAAACGCGCGCCACCGAGGTGCTGAAGGAAAAGGGCTCGCAGATGGTCGGCACGCTGATCTACGACAAGGACAAGACCACGTACAGAAGCGAAGTCGACCAGGCGCTGCGAACGAACCCCGATCTGATTTACCTGAACGGCTACGCGCCGGACGTGACGATCCTTTTGCGCGATCTCTACCGCGCAAGCTACGCCGGCCACCGTTTCGCGCAATCGTACGCGGTGACGCAGAAGGTGATCGATTCGCTCCCGCACGAAGTGACCGAGGGCGTCATCACCGTGCAGCCGTCGGCGGACGTCGGGTCGCCCGCGTACGAGCTCGCGAAGAAACGTCTCGGCGTCGCGGAACCCGATTCGTACGAGACACAGGCGACCGACTGGGCGAGCCTCGTGTCGCTTTCGATCGCGAAGGCGAAGGTCGCGACGGGCACCGGCATTCGCGACAACGTGCGCAAAATCTGCCAGGGAAGCGGCACGAAGGTTTACAGCGCCGTCGAGGGATTGAAGCTGCTCG
>DATGGP010000010.1:0-10887 GCA_035308425.1 Casimicrobiaceae bacterium
GTCTTCGGCTCGTTCAATCAGCACGCGAAGATCAGCGACGAATGCCTCGCGCTCTGGTGCCGAGTGCTGAACGAAGTGCCGGCCGCCTCCCTGGTCGTGCTCGACGTTCGCGACAGGCATATCGGCAAAACGCTCGTTCGCCGCTTCGAGCGAAACGGCATCGACCGCGCGCGCATCGTGTTGCAGGGAAGACAGTCGTTTTCCGACTATTTTCAGAGCATCGGCAACGTCGACATCGCCCTCGACACGTTCCCGTACAATGGCGCCACGACGACTTTCGACACCGTCTGGATGGGCGTCCCCGTGGTGGCGTTGCAGGGTGACCGGCCAATCGCGCGCGGCTCGTACAGCATCCTGAAATCGCTCGATGCACCCGAGCTGATCGCTCGTTCAGCCGACGAGTATGTCGAGATCAATTGTCGGCTCGCGAATTCGCCCGAGTGGAGAAGCGAGCTGCGTTCTTCGCTGCGCCGCAGGCTCGCCGCATCCGCACTGATGGACGCATCGGCCTTCGTTGCAGCGCTGGAGGCGAGATACCGGGAGATCTGGACCGATTGGTGCGCGCGCCAGTCAGGACATCCATTGTCGGAATTTGAAATCGGCAGGTGATCGATGCTGCGTCAGATCCTCGCGGATATCCTGAAGGGCGACACCGCACGCAACGCCGAGCCCACACGCAATTCCGTGGCATCGAGGCCGCGGGTGCTCAATGTCGGAGGCGGAAGCAAGACGATACCGATCGGCGCGCATTACGCCGACTGGGAGCATGTACTCGCCGATGTCGATCCTCGCGGAGGACCCGATATCGTTTGCGACGCGAGAAAGCTGGATTCGCTCGAGCCTGCGCAGTTCGACGCCGTCTATTGCTCGCATAACCTCGAGCACTACTACGCGCACGACGGGTCGCGGGTCTTGCACGGCTTTCGTCACGTGCTGAAAGATGACGGTTTCGCGGAAATCAGAGTGCCCGATCTGATTTCGGTGATGCAGCGCGCGCTCGATGCGCGGCTCGATCTCGACGATGTTCTTTACCAGTCCGCCGCGGGCCCGATCGCCGTCATCGACGTCATCTACGGATTTCGCAAGGAGATCGAGCAATCGGGGAAGGACTACTACGCGCACAAGACCGGCTTCAGCGCCGCGTCGCTGGAAGGTACGCTGCGGCGCGCGGGATTCGATCCCGTCTATGTCTTTCCGTCACCCGCAGCTTTCGAGGTGCGTGCGCTTGCCTTCAGGACGACCCCGACGTCTGCACAAAGGCAGTTGCTGCGACTTCCAGGCTAAAGCCGCAGCGGCGTGCGGAATGCACGCACGCAAGCCCTGTCGATGGACCCGATCGCCGCCGCGGACGAACTGCTCGATCTTGGCTTTGGACTCCAGGGACGCGGAGAACACGCGTTTGCCCTTGAAATCTACCGGGAAGCGGCCCGGATTGCGCCCACTTACGCGCGCGCCCACATGAACGTCGGAAACGCGCTGCAGCAACTGGGCCGCATCGACGATGCGCTGGCGGCTTTCCAGGAAGCGTTGCGCGTCGATCCTGCGTTTGCACCCGCGCGGTTCAATTCGGGGATGCTGCTCCTGGCGATCGGTCAAGAGCAGGAAGCCGAACGTGAGTTTCATGCGGCGATCCGGGACAAGCCTGATCTGGTCGAGGCGTACGTCGCGCTTGCCGATGTCGAGGAAACTCGGGGAAAGCTCGAGCTCGCGATCGCGAATCTTCGTCATGCGCTCGAACTGCGGCCGCGTTTTGCCGGTGCGGCCTACAACCTCGGAATGGCGCTTCAAAAAGCGAATCGCTTCGAGGAGGCTGAAACGGCACTGCTCGACGCGATGGAATTCGATCCCATCGCCGCTCGCGGCGCGCTGAACGACTATTGCTGGAACCTCAACTATCGCGCCGACCTCGACCCGCGCGTCGTCTTCGCGGAACACGTGCGCGCCGGAGAAGCGATCGCGAGGCGTGCCGGTGCCGCACGTCCATCGCGCGCGTCGCACGTCAGGCGTGATCGGATACGCGTCGGTTACGTCTCGGGGGATTTTCGGCTGCATCCCGTGGGCGTCACGATGAAGCGCATCGTCGCGGCACACGATCGCGATGCCTTCGCCATCCACTGTTATTCCAACAATCCGTTCGTCGATCACGTTACGAGGTCGATTCGACAGTCGGTCGATTCGTGGCGCGACATCGATGCATTGGACGACGCCGCGGTGTGCGAGTCGATTCGTGACGATGCGATCGACATCCTGGTCGACCTCGCCGGACATTCGAAAGGATCGCGCCTCGCGGTATTCGCGCGCAGGGCCGCGCCGGTCCAGCTAACCTGGCTCGGCTATCTGAACACGTCGGGCCTTCGGAACATGGACTACCGGCTTTGCGACCACCATACCGACCCGGCGGGCGAATCGGACTCGCTGCATACGGAGAAATTGATTCGCTTGCCGCACAGCCAGTGGTGCTACTTTCCGCTGGAAGAAGTGGATCTGCCTCCCTCGAAGCCATCGGCGGACTTTCACGCCGACGTGGTGTTCGGCTCGTTCAACCAGTTCCGGAAGATAGGCGACGAATGCCTGGCGCTATGGTGCCGGGTACTGTCGCGGGTACAGAAATCGCGTCTGATTGTGTTCGATGTGGACAATCAACGTTTGCGACGCCGGTTGCTTGATTCTCTCGCGGCTTGCGGCGTGGAAGCCGATCGGGTTTCGATGCATGGAAGGTCGAGCGTCGCCGATTATTTTCGAACCCTCGCAAGCGTCGACATTGCGCTCGACACCTTTCCCTACAATGGCGCCACCACGACGCTCGACGCGTTGTGGATGGGAACACCGGTCGTCGCGCTCAAGGGAGACCGAAGCATCGCAAGAGGCGCCTTTAGCATCCTGCAATCGATCGGCCTGACCGAGCTATGCGCAACCTCGGCGGACGAGTACGTAGAAATCAACGTTCGTCTTGCGCTCGATGGTCATCGGCGAGCATCGCTTGCGCGGTCGCTGAGACCGATGTTGGAGCGGTCGCCGCTGATGGACGCGCCCCGGTTCGTCGCGGCGCTCGAGGCCGCGTACCGCGAAATGTGGAAGCGGTGGTGCGCGGGCGAGTGATAGTTTCGAAAGCGCCTTGCTCGCGAATCGGGGCACGTCGATCGGCGTTCGAGCCCCCGTTGGCGCCCCGTACGATATCCGTTAGCTACGCTGGTTCATGCGGTCGCGCCAAGTTCGTGACATCGATCGCCACAAGCCGGTGAAAGGCGACCGGTAGTTGACGGTCGAGCCCGATCCGACGCCGAGGCCCGCATCCTCGACGACGTAGCGAAGCGCTTCGCGCGCGACGAGCTGGCCGACAGGGTCGGCCGCGACCAGGAACGACACTTGCCTTCCACCCGAAACGTGCATATGCTCGCATTTCCATGCATGTGCCCGTAACCCCTGACTCCGGGCGTCAAAAGCGCGCGAAGTCGCCGGCCCCCGCCTGCGCCTGCGGCCGTCTACGCCGCGCGACGCGCGCGCTCACGCAGCTCTATGACGACGCGATGGCTCCGGCGGGCCTGCGCGTTACGCAGTTTTCGCTCCTGCGCACGCTCGCGCGCGACGGACCGCTTCGCATCCGCGATCTCGCCGATCGCCAGCTCCTCGATCGCACGGCGCTGTCGCGTAACCTCGATCCGCTGGTCGCGCAACGGTTCATCGACGTGGCCACCGGCGACGACGCCCGCACGCGCGAGGCCGCGATCACCCGGAAGGGCGCGTCCGCGTTACGCGCGGCGGAGCCTCACTGGGAGCGCGCGCAACGCGAGGTCGCGGCGCACCTCGGAAGCCGCAAGCTCGACGCGCTGATCGACATTCTCGGCGAGCTGGAAACGCTGCACCCGGCGAAACGCAAGCGCACGGGAACCTCAACAAAAACGACACAAACGGCGACTCACTCGAACAACAGATGAACGCGACCACGGATCGCACCGCGCTCACCGCCTGGCGCACGCCCACCGTTGTTCTCGTCTGCGGCAGCGTGATCCTCACGCTCGCGATGGGGCTTCGCCACGGCTTCGGCCTGTTTTTGCAACCGATCACCGCCGACCTGCACTGGAACCGCGAAACGTTCGCGCTCGCGCTCGCCGTGCAGAACCTCGTCTGGGGCGCGACGCAGCCGTTCGCCGGCATGGTCGCCGACAAATACGGCACGGGGCGCGTCGTCGTCGTTGGCGCGCTCTTGTATGTGCTCGGCCTCTTCTGGATGTCGCATCCGACGACGCCGCTTACGTTCGCGCTCGCCGCGGGCGTGCTGATCGGCACCGGTCTTTCGGGCGTCACTTACAGTGTGATCGCAGGCGTCCTCGGACGCGCGTATCCGCCCGAGAAGCGCAGCATGGTCCTCGGCATCTCGGCGGCCGCCGCGTCGTTCGGACAGTTCGCGCTGCTGCCGCTCACGCAATGGCTGCTGTCGCACGTCGGCTGGTCTGGCGCACTTTTCACGCTCGGGTGCATCGGCATCGCGATGGCGCCGCTCGCTGCCGCGCTGATCGAACCGCGCATCACGCATGCGCACGCGTTCGCGCAATCGACCGGCGAGGCGATCGGCGAAGCTTTCCGCCACCGCGGCTACGTCCTGCTGACGCTCGGCTTCTTCGTCTGCGGCTTTCAGGTCGTGTTCATCGGCGTGCACCTGCCCGCGTATCTTGCCGATCACGGCTTGCCGGCGCGCGTCGCGGTCACCGCGCTCGCGCTCGTCGGGCTTTTCAACATCGTCGGCACTTATACGACCGGCTGGTTGGGCGCGCGAATGCCGAAGCGCTACATCCTGTCGTTCATCTACTTCGGCCGCGCGATCGTGATCGCGCTGTTCGTCTTCCTGCCGCTCTCGGCGACGTCGGTTTACCTGTTCGCGATCGCGCTGGGCTTATTGTGGTTGTCGACGGTGCCGCCGACCAACGGGATCGTCGCGCAACTATTCGGCGTGCGCTATCTCGCGATGCTGTCGGGATTCACTTTCTTCTCGCACCAGATCGGCAGCTTCCTCGGCGCATGGCTCGGCGGCGTGCTGTACGACGCGACCGGCAGCTACGATCTCGTCTGGTACCTGTCGATCGCGCTCGGCATCGTCGCGGGGCTCATCAATCTTCCGATCGACGAGCGCGAGGTCGCGCGACCCGGCGTCGCGGTGGCGAGCGATTGAACCGAAACCGGGGTCGGCGAAACGCCGCGTCCCCGATCAATCCGCTGCGCGGCGCGTGCCCGCGACCTGCTCGATCGCCGCGAGCAGGTTCTCGACATCGATCGGCTTCGTCAGGTGTCGATCGAACCCGGCCGCGTGCGCGCGATCGATCTCGCTCGCGCCGCTGTAGCCGCTGTACGCGATCGCCGGGGTGTTTCGGTTCGCGCCCGCGCTGCGGATCGATCTCAGCATCGCATAGCCGTCGATGTCGGGCATCGCGATGTCGGAGATGATGAGGTCGTAGCGCTCGCGTCCCGCGCGCTCGATCGCCTTCGTCGCGACCGATTCGACCGTCACCTCGGCGCCTTCGAACTGCAACAGCTCGCACAGCGCGTCGGCGTTCGACCTCGAATCGTCGACGATCAGAATGCGCCGGCCCGCAATCCGCCCGCCGTCGGCGAGCGTACCTCGCGACCGCGGTTCGGCCTGCGCCGTCGCGACGTTGAGCGGCAGCCAGACCGAGAAGCGCGCCCCCTTGCCAACGCCCTCGGAATACGCTTCGACGCGGCCTTCGTGCAATTCGACGAGCTGGCGCACGAGCGCAAGCCCGATCCCCATGCCGCCGTGGCGCGCGTCCGAGCCGCTCTCGTGGCGGCGGAACCATTCGAAGATGTGCGGCATCGTCTGCGGATCGATGCCTTGCCCGGTATCCTCGACGTCGAGCCGCGCGTCGTTGCCGTCGCGTACGAGCCGAACGCGAATCGTGCCGCCGGGCGGGGTGAACTTGAGCGCGTTGGCCAGGAGGTTCCACGCGATCTGGCGAACGCGCAGGGGATCGGCGGCGACGATCAGCGGCGCCTCGCTGGTCTGCACGTCGAGCGTCACGTTCTTCTGCGTCGCTTCGCGACGCAGCGCACCGATCGAATCGGCGATAACGAACGTCAGCGGGACGAGCTGACGGTCGATCGTGAGCTTGCCCGTTCGCGCGCGCGATACGTCGACCATATCCTCGACGAGCTGCGCCTGCGCCTGCACCATTTCGTGAATCACCTTCGCCGCGTGCTTGAGGCGCTCCGATTTCCTGGCTTCCGGCGCGCGCAGCAGGATTTCCGCCTGCATCAGCATCAGTGCGAGCGGGTTACGAAGCTCGTGCGACAGCATCGCGAGGAACTCGTCCTTGAGGCGGCTGGTCTCCTCGGCCGCGGAGCGGCTGACGCGCTCCTCGGAGAGCGACCGCGCGCGTTCCTCGTCGCCCTGCTTCCGCGCCGTCAGGTCGCGAAGCACCTTGACGTAGCCGAACGCGCGAGCGTCGTCGATCGGCGCGAGCACGCCGCTCGCGAAAAAACGCGTGCCGTCCTGGCGGAGCTGCCAGCGGTCGTCATCGGCCCTGCCCTTTTCCAGCGCGCGGCGCATTTCCTCGGCGGGTACGCCGGCCGCGCGTTCCTGCGGAGTGAAGATCACCGAGTAGTCCTTGCCGATGATCTCGCCCTCCTCGTAGCCGAACATCCTGTGCGCGCCGGGGTTCCACGACCGGATGACGCCCGCCGGATCGAGCGTGACGATCGCGTAATCGCGGATGCTCCCGACGATGAAGCGCGCCCACGACTCGGCGCGGCGACTCGCAGCTTCGACCCGCTTGCGCTCGGTGATGTCGATGAAGGTGAGCACCGCGCCGCGAATCCGATCGTCGGTCGTACGGTAAGGCAGGCAGCGCACGATGTACCAGCAGCCGTCGCTGCTCTTCGCCTCGAGCTCGACGACGTGCAGCGACTCGAAAACGCGCTCGGCCGCCGCGTCGAGATCCACTCCCTCGAGCCGATGCGTGATGTCGAGCAGCGGCCGGCCAACATCGCTCGGGATCACGTTGAAGATATCGCGTGCGTAAGGCGTGAAGCGCATCAGCCGCAGATCGCGATCGATGAAAACGGCAGCGATGCCGGTCGCCGTGACGAAATTCGTGAGGTCGTCGGAGATCTGCGTTGTCTCATCGATCTTGTGCTTCAATTCCTGGTTGACAGTGAGGAGCTCCTCGTTGATCGACTGCAGCTCCTCCTTCCCGGTTTCGAGCTCCTCGGTGGTCGCGCGCAGCTCCTCGTTGGTGGCCTGCAGCTCCTCGTTGCTGGCCTTGAGCTCCTCGTTCTGCACCTCGTACCGCTCGATGGCCGCGCGAAGCTGCGACTCCATCTCGCGCAGCCGCTCCTCGAGCCGCGCCGCCTCATCGGGGCCGCTTGCGAGATCGTAAATGGATTCAGGCTTAGGCCTGCGCTCGGCGCTGTCCTCGTCGAAGATCACGAGCGCGAACATGCGTCCGGAGGCGCGGTCGCGCACGGGGTGCACTTTGATGTCGAGGCGCGTGGCGCCCGAGCCGCGCTGAAACGTGAGGTCGCTGCGCTCGACGGTGCGCATGCTGTCGATCGCGAGGTCGAGCGCCGCCTTGAGCTCGTATCGCAGGTTCTCGGGCGCGACGTTCAACAAGTTGAGCGACGGCTCGCCCGCGCTGAGTTGAAGGAAATGGCCCGCGCGGTCGGACAAATGCACGATGTCGTAACGGTCGTCGACGACCGCCGACGGCGCCGCATAGTGCTCGAGCAGCCGCTGATGCAACTCGCCGAGCGCCACCGTTCTTCTGCGGCCCGGCGGGCCGGCGTCGTTTGCGTAGCGGTTGGGCTGGACCAGCGGCAGCGTCGCCAGCGATATGCCGGCGCGCGTACGCGGTTGCTGCACGAAGATGCGGTTGGATTTGTCGAGGCCGACGAAACCATCGTGGCCGTCCTCGATCGATTCCGACATGCCGAGAAACAGGTAGCCGTCAGGCCTCAGCGAAAAATGCAGGAGGTCGAGAACTTTCGTTTGCGCGCGGCGAGTGAGATAGATCAGCAGGTTGCGACAGCAAACGAGATCCATGCGCGAGAACGGCGCGTCCTGGATCGCGTTGTGCACCGCAAACATCACCATCTCGCGCACCTGGCGCTGCACGCGGTAGCTTCCCGGCTCGCGGGTGAAGAACCGGCGCAGGCGCTCGTGCGACACGCGCTCGGCGATCGATTCCGGGTACACGCCGGTACGCGCAGTTGCGAGCGCCTCCTCGTCGATGTCGGTTCCGAAGATGCTGACCGACGGCGGCTCCGCCATCGTCTGCATGCGTTCCTGCAACAGCATGCAAAGTGAATACACCTCCTCGCCGGTCGCGCAGCCGACGACCCACACGCGGACGGTGCCACCGCTGCGGCCCGCCAGAAGGTCCGGGATGACTCGCTCCTCGAGAGCGTGCCATGCCGAGCCATCGCGAAAAAACCATGTGACGCTGATCAGAAGATCGCGCAGCAGCAGCATGATCTCATCGGGACGGTCGACGAGAAGGTCGCGGTATTCGCCGAGGTTGCGGAGCTGGTTGACTTGCAGCCTGCGCTCGATGCGCCGTAAAAGCGTCGCCCGCTTGTACTGCGAGAAATCGTGCCCGGTTCGCGTGCGCACCGTCGCGAGAATGTCCCGCATGGCATTTTCCGCCTCGGCCGCCGCGTCCTGGGGAGTCGGCTGATCGGGCAATTGGGGCAGTTGAATTGCCTTGGCGTTTTGCCACAGCGCGACGATCTTCTGCGGCATCTCGTGCACCGGCAGCACGAAGTCGACCGCGCCGCTCGCGATCGCGTTGCGCGGCATCTGCGCGTATTCGGACTCCTCCGGCGCCTGCGCGATCGTGATCCCGCCGTGCGCCTTGATCGCGCGCACGCCGAGCGTGCCGTCGGAGCCGCCGCCGGAAAGGATCACGCCGACGGCGCGATGCTGATGCGAGTCGGCGAGCGTCTCGAGGAAGAGGTCGATCGTCACCGTGCTGCCGCTTCGCTTCACGCTTTCACGCGACTCGAGCTTGCCGTCGTAGATGCGAAGCTGCGACTTCGGGGAGATCACGTAGACATGATCGGCCTCGATCGTCACCGCCTCGGTGACGGGGCGCACCGGCATCGCCGTCGTCTGCTGGAGCAGATGCGGCAACCGCGATTCGTGCTCGGGCGACAGGTGAACGACGACGACGTAGGCGATGCCCGATGGCACGGGCACGCGCCCGAAGAATTCGAGCAGCGGCGTCAGGCCGCCCGCCGAGGCGCCGATGCCGACGACCATGATTTCCGCTCCCCCGGGGATTGCCCGGGAGACGTCGGGCGGGGCTTTCGATTTTCGGGCCATGACGCGCGAGTCGGATCAGTCCGGCGCGCACGCGGTTCGCCTCACGAGTGTCTGCGCCCGAGTGGCCGTGATTGTTCGCGACCCTGAGCCCAGTCTAGCACCCGAAGCATGGGCGAACGGGTGGCCGCTTCGCCCAGGATGGAGCGGCTTAGCGGATGGCCGGAGAAATTGTGTCGACCGCGTCGGTGATCACGGTGTCGACCCCGAGCGTGTGCAGCTCGGCGATGCGCGCGGCGTCGTTGACCGTCCATGCAACGACGCGCAGCCGGGCATCGCGCGCTCGCTTGATCGCGTCGGCGGTGAGTAGCGTGTGCTTGATGTCGAGCGCGATGCAACCCAGGTCGGCGGCGAGCGGCAGCGTATCGTCGTCGAACTTATCGCAGAGGTACGCGCGGGGAAGTGCAGCGACCGCTTCGCCCGCGGCCTCGAGCGCCCGCGGCGAGAAGGACGAGAGCAGCGGCGCGGTTTTCGCTTTGCGCCACAGCGCGGCGGCGTCCTGTGCGACCGCGGCACCGGTTTCGCGCTCGCGCCCCGGCGACGGCTTGATCTCGATGTTCACCGCAACCTCGTGCGCACGCGCCCAGCGCGCAACCGCTGCGAGCGTCGGCAACGGCTCGCCCGCGTAGGTCGGTGACTGCCAAGCGCCGGCGTCGAGCTGCGAAAGCTCGCGCCATGTCAGCGCGTCGGCGCGCCCTTTTGCATTGGTCGTGCGATCGAGCGTCGCATCGTGCAGCAGGAAGGCGACACCGTCGGCGGCGAGCTTCACGTCGAGCTCGACCATCCGATAGCCGTGCGCATAGCCGACGCGAAGCGCCGCGAGCGTGTTCTCCGGCGCCAGCTTGCCGGCGCCGCGATGCGCGCAAAGATGCGGGTAGGGCCAGTCGATCATCGTCGATAAAGGGGCCAGGCTCGAATTTCCCGAGTTTCCTATCGGCTTCGCGGCGCCATGATGAATCATCCGGGAATCCGGAAATTCGAGCCTGGCCCCTTTATTGAGTCCCTTTATTGCGCTGGTTTCATTGCAAGCGCGCACCGGTCGCGCCGTCGAACGCGAACACGCGCGCGGGATCGGCGGTCACGCAGAATGTCGAGCCTACTGGCGGCGAGGTGCCGTGCGGCATGCGCGCGATGATCGTGCGATCGCCGCGGCCGATGTGCACGAGCGCATCCGCGCCGAGCTGCTCGACCATCTCGACGGGCCCCGACAGACCCGCCGATTCGCCGCACGGAATGAAATGCTCGGGACGGATGCCGACGGTGATCGGGCGTCCGCTCTGCGCACCGACGTTGCTGCTTAGCACTTCGCCGCCGTGATCGAGCGCGATGCGGCCGTCGCCGCCGTTCGCCTTGCCCGGCATGAAGTTCATCGACGGCGAGCCGATGAAGCCGGCGACGAAGCGCGTCGCCGGATTGTGATAGAGGTCGTTGGGTGCGCCGACCTGCTCGATCGTGCCGGCGTTCATCACGACGACGCGGTCGGCCAAGGTCATCGCCTCGACCTGGTCGTGCGTGACGTACACCGTCGTGGTCTTGACCTTCTGGTGCACCTTCTTGAT
>DATGGP010000011.1:0-51235 GCA_035308425.1 Casimicrobiaceae bacterium
GTGTGTTGCCCCCACGGTCGCGGCGGCGACGCTTCGCTGCCCCCACAGGGGGCGGAATTCGCGGCTCGGGGCGGCCCTTTGCCGCTCATGGCACCGTGATCGAAGCGCACGCTTCGTCGAGATCGTCGGCGAGCTTGGCGAGGAACCGCCACTCGCGCACGCGCATCGCCGCATCGCGCGCATCGCCGCGATCGAGCAATCGCGCAACCTCCACGCCGAGCTCACCGGCCTCGTCGCGCACCTCGTCGATCAACGCGCGGAGTGCGCGGATGTCATGCGTCGATTGCGCTTGCTCCGCGACCTCGCGCCGCTCGAGCTGACGCGTGAGAAACTCGACCGGCATGGCGCTTTGCGAAGGCGACGCCGGGTCGATCCCGCGAAGCGACAACAGGTACTCGGCACGCGTGACCGGATCACGCAGCGTCTTGTAAGCCTCGTTCGCCCGGGCGGAAGCCTGCAACGCAAGGCGCTTCTGCGCGTCGCCCTCGCCGGCGAAACGATCGGGATGAATCGCCCGCTGCAGGTCGCGATAGACGCGGTCGAGCGCAGCTTCGTCGATCGCGAAGCGCACCTGAAAGCCGAAGAGCTCGAAGTGGTTGCGCGAGAAGTCGATCAATCGACGAGTGTGCTGAGTCAGAAGTTCCGAAGATAAAGGAGCGGATGAAATCGGCCGTCAGGCAAGACGGGAGGCCGAGACAGTAGCTCGTGTTACGGCGAGGCCGAGTAACGCAGCATGGCGGTCGATTTCGCCGCGAACTATCGAGCGAATTTCTGACTCAGCACACTAGACGTTGAACGACTCGCCGCAACCGCACGAGTCGCGCACGTTCGGGTTCCTGAACTTGAACCCTTCGTTCAGGCCCTCGCGCGCAAAGTCGAGCTCGGTGCCTTCGAGATACGGCAGGCTTTTGGGGTCGATGACGACGCGCACGCCGTGGCTTTCGAACTCGACGTCCTCGGGTCGAACTTCGTCGGCGTATTCGAGCTTGTAGGCCAGGCCAGAGCAGCCGGACGTGCGTACGCCGAGGCGCAGCCCGATGCCTTTGCCGCGCCTGGCGATATTCGCCGCGACGTGCCGCGCGGCGCTTTCGGTCAGCGTAATTGCCATGGTCAGTCCGCGGCCTGCGCGGTCTTCTTCGTCGCCGCTTGCGGATGCTTCGCGCGATAGTCGGCGATCGCAGCCTTGATCGCATCCTCCGCGAGGATCGAGCAGTGGATCTTGACCGGCGGCAGCGCGAGCTCCTCGGCGATCGCCGTGTTGCGAATCTGCGCGGCCTCGTCGAGCGTGCGGCCCTTCACCCATTCGGTGACGAGCGACGACGATGCGATCGCCGAGCCGCAGCCATACGTCTTGAACTTCGCGTCCTCGATCACGCCGTCCGCGCCGACCTTGATCGAAAGCTTCATCACGTCGCCGCACGCGGGTGCGCCGACCATGCCCGTACCCACGCCCTCCTCGTTCTTCGCGAACGATCCGACATTGCGCGGATTTTCGTAGTGGTCGAGGACTTTGTCGCTGTATGCCATTGACTGCTCCTTCAAATCAAAAGCGGGGCGAGGGATGGGGGATGAGAGGCGTCCTTGGGATGCCGGGAGTGGCCCCTCTCATCCCTCGTCGTCCCGCTCTTCATGTATTTGTTCAATGCGTCGCCCATTGGACGGTGTCGAGATCGATGCCTTCCTGGTGCATCTCCCAGAGCGGCGAGAGATCGCGAAGCTTCGCGATCTTGCGTTGCACCAGCGAAATCGTGTAGTCGATTTCCTCTTCGGTCGTGAACCGTCCGACGGTGAAGCGGATCGAGCTGTGCGCAAGCTCGTCGCTGCGGCCGAGCGCGCGCAGCACGTACGACGGCTCGAGCGACGCCGACGTGCATGCCGAGCCCGACGATACCGCGACGTCCTTGATCGCCATGATGAGGCTCTCGCCCTCGACGAAATTGAAGCTCACGTTCAGGTTGTGCGGAATGCGCCGCTCCATGTCGCCGTTGACGTACACCTCGTCGATCTGCGTCAGGCCGTCCCAAAGGCGATCGCGAAGCGCGCGAATGCGCGCGTTGTCCGCATCCATTTCGAGGCGCGCGAGACGAAACGCCTCGCCCATCCCGACGATCTGATGCGTCGCCAACGTGCCGGACCGCATGCCGCGCTCGTGGCCGCCGCCGTGCATTTGCGCCTCGAGGCGCACCCGCGGCTTGCGACGCACGAACAGCGCGCCGATACCCTTCGGACCATACGTCTTGTGCGCCGAGAACGACATCAGATCGATCTTGAGCTTCGCGAGATCGATCGAAATCTTGCCGGACGCCTGCGCGCTGTCGACGTGAAAAACGATGCCGCGCTTGCGGCACATCTCGCCGATCGCGGCGACGTCCTGGATCACGCCGGTCTCGTTGTTCACGTACATCACCGAGACGACCGTCGTATCGGGCCGCAACGCGGCCTCGAAGCGTGCGAGGTCGAGCAGACCGTCGGGCGCGACGTCGAGGTAGGTGACCTCGAAGCCTTCGCGCTCGAGCTCGCGCATCGTGTCGAGCGTTGCCTTGTGCTCGGTTTTCACGGTGATGAGGTGGCGGCCCTTGTCCTTGTAGAAGTGCGCCGCGCCCTTCAACGCCAGATTGATCGATTCGGTCGCGCCCGATGTGAAGACGAGTTCCTTCGGATCGCAATTGGCGAGCAGCGCGACTTCCTTGCGCGCTTGTTCGACGGCCGCCTCGGACTCCCAGCCAAAGGCGTGCGAGCGCGACGCTGGATTGCCGAAGCGCTCGGTGAGATACGGAATCATCTTTTGCGCGACACGCGGATCGACGGGGGTGGTCGCGGAGTAATCGAGGTAGATCGGCAATCGCATTGGATCATCGAGAGATGGTCGGTTCACGCCGCATTGACCGGCGTGGCCGGATGGTTTTGGGTCAGGCGTCGCTGATCGTGCAGCACGGTGACCTCGGAGCTTTGCGCGCGTTGCTGGCGCACGAGATCGGCGAGCGTCACCGATCGCAGATAACCGAAGATGTGGGCGTTCAGGCCGGCCCACAACTCGTGCGTCATGCAGCGGCGATCGTCGTGGCAGTTCTCGCGTCCGCCGCATTGCGTCGCGTCGATCGGCTCGTCGACGGCGACGATGATGTCGGACACCGCAAGCATTTCGGGCGGGCGCGCCAGGTTGTAGCCACCGCCCGGCCCGCGCACGCTGTCGACGAGCCGCCGGCGCCGCAGCTTGCCGAAGAGTTGCTCCAGGTACGAGAGCGAAATCTTCTGGCGCTCGGCGATAGCCGCGAGCGTGACCGGCCCGCCCGCACCATGCAGCGCAACGTCGAGCATGGCCGTGACGGCAAATCGACCCTTGGTGGTAAGGCGCATGGTGCGGCGATCGTAGCAATACCTGAATAAATTAGTCAACTAAAGGGCGGGCAAGTTCAAAACGGGGAAGAGGGCCAGGCTCGCATTTCCGGGCGTGCTCCGACCGTGCGTTGCGCGGAAATGCGAGCCTGGCCCCTTTTCCTAATCCCCCCACTCGAACATCTGGTTGATCTGCCTCGGGTCGAACGCGTCGGCGACCGCCTTCGCGTCCTTGCAATCCACGCCCTCGTGCGCAAGAAGCTCGACGATGCGATTGAACCGCTCCTCGGTGGCGGCCGCGTGGTCGAGGAGCTTGTGAATCGCCTGAACGACCGGGTCGTCCATGTCGGACGAGATCGCGTACGCCGAGAAGCCGATCTTTGACGCCTGCGCTTCGCGCCGATCGTGGTCCTGCGGCGTGACTATGCGAGCGGGGATGCCGACCGCGGTCGCGCCGGCCGGCACGTCGCGCACGACGACCGCGTTGGAGCCGACCTTCGCCCCGTCACCGACATTGATCGGCCCAAGGATCTTCGCCCCTGCCCCGACCACCACGTTCGCGCCGAGCGTAGGGTGCCGCTTTCCCTTGTTCCACGACGTGCCGCCTAAGGTGACGCCGTGATAGAGCGTCGTGTCGTCACCGATCTCGGCCGTCTCGCCGATGACGACGCCCATGCCGTGGTCGATGAAGACGCGCCTGCCGATCCTCGCGCCTGGATGGATTTCGATCCCGGTGAACCAGCGGCTCCAGTGGGCGAGCCACCGTGCGAGCCAGCGCAGTCCGGCGCGCCAGCAACGGCTCGCCACCGCGCGATGCCAGACCAGGGCATGAAGGCCCGGGTAGCAGGTAAGAACCTCCCAGGTCGTCCGGGCAGCGGGATCGCGCTCGAACACGACGCGGACATCTTCTCGAAGGCGGGCGAACATCGGATCGCTTCCGGTAGTTTCCGACCATTTTACTCGACTATTTGGACGGACCCGACCGAGGGCGGAACGCAACCCGCGGTCCGGTCGCCACCACTTCAGCGCAGCGGAATCGCCGCCACGACCAGCGCGGAAACCGCGACGCCGAAGAGAATCGAATAGCAAAGCGCGATGGCCCCTGCACGCAGGACAGCACCCGCCCAGCTTCCTGCGTAGACGGCTTTCAGCGAAGCAACCGCGAGCGGCACCGCGCGGAGGAAGCCGAAGTGAACGAGCGCGAGCGCGGTCGTCACGGCGAAGAGGAATGCGTGGGTGTGCGCGCCAAACAGAAGATGCGCCGCGTAAAGCCGCGGCCGTGCCGGATGGCGTCGGCCGCTTCCGGCGTACGCGACCTCGAGCAGCAACGCGAAAAGCGGCGGCAGGCCGATCGCCGCGTAGGGCGCATAGCCAAACATGCCGGCGACGATCTGGTTCGCCTTTTCCTGCCGGGGAAATCGATTCAGCGCCTGATTCGCCCGCGAAGCGGCGCGAGCCCTTCGGCACGGTATCGAGATCGACGTTGAAATCGGAATCGAAGTCACGGGCGTCCCCGCCGAGAATCGCAACACCGCGAAGAGCACGGTCGACAGAGCGACGAAAAGACGCACCAGCTACACGTAGCGTCGCCGCGGGCCCGCAAGATATTCGCGCGTCAGAAATCCCGGCTTGAAGAGCAGCGCGTGAAGCGAGCGCAACAAGCGTCCGTCGAGGCGTATGTAGCGCCCCTCCGGTCGACGCCGAATGTGTCATGCCCGCCTCGCGCGATCGCATGCGTCGTCGATGGCCGCGAGAATACCGCGGAAAATATGCACTTCTTCATGTTCGAGTCCCGCGCGCGCGAAAAGCCGCCGCAGCCGCGGCCAGAGTCTGCGCGGATGCTTCGGATCGTAGAAGCCGAGCGCTTCGAGCGTGCGCTGCGCATGCGCGTAAAGCGCCTCGATGTCCTCGTGCGTCGCAGAGCGGAACCGCGGCGCGTTCCACACGTCGCCGCCATGTGCGGCCATGCGCAGCTCCCACGCAGCAACCTGCACGGCCGCCGCCAGGTTCAGTGACGCGTAGTCGGGATTCGCGGCAATCGTCGCGATCGCCGAGCACCGCGCCACCTCGTCGTTGGAAAGACCGGACATCTCGGTCCCGAAGACAAGTGCGACGTCGCCCGATGCAGCATGCGTGATCGCTTCGTGTGCGGCGTCGCGGATGCCGAGCACGCGCCCCGCGAAGTGTCGCGGCCGCGCGGACAGGGCGATCGAAAGCGATGTGCCAGCGAGCGCATCGGCGAGCGTGCCAACGACGTTCGCGGCGTCGAGCACAAATGTCGCGCCTGTCGCGAGCGCGGTAGCGTCGGGATGCGGAAAGCGCTTCGGCGCGACGAGCGCAAGCCGCGTCAATCCCATCGTCAGCATGGCGCGCGCCGTGGCGCCGATGTTCGCGGGAAGGCTCGTACGCACGAGGACGATGCGAACGCGCGCGAGCGGATCGTGTCGGGTCATTTCGTACAATGCGAAACAGTGCGCGCGACACTGACGTACGCAAGCGACCAAACGGGATCCGCGACATGCATCCGATGCTCAATACGGCGGTCAAGGCCGCGCGACGCGCCGGCAACATCATCTCGCGCGGCGCACGCGATCTCGATCTTCTCACCGTCACCGCGAAGGGACCGAAGGACTTCGTGAGCGAGGTCGATCGCGCTGCCGAAGCGGCGATCGTCGAGACGCTCCATGCCGCCTATCCCGACCATGGCATCTTCGCCGAGGAAGGCACGGGGCGCGACAGGAATCCGAATGCCGAATATGTGTGGATGATCGACCCGCTCGACGGCACGACGAACTTCCTGCACGGCTTTCCGCAGTATTGCGTGTCGATCGCCCTTGCGCATCGCAACGTGGTCACGCAGGCGGTGATCTACGATCCGGTTCGCAATGATCTCTTTACCGCGACGCGCGGCCGCGGCGCGTTCCTGAACGATCGGCGCATCCGCGTTTCGCGCCGCGCGCATTTGCGCGATTCGCTGATCGGCACCGGTTTCCCGTTTCGCGACGGTAGCTATCTCGATACGTATCTCGCGATGATGAAGACGATGGTCGTGCAAAGCGCGGGATTGCGTCGTCCGGGCGCGGCCGCGCTCGATCTGGCGTACGTCGCCGCGGGCTTCTACGACGGCTTCTGGGAAATCGGCTTGAACCCGTGGGACGTCGCCGCCGGAAGCCTGCTCGTGCTCGAGGCCGGCGGCCTGATCGGCGATCTCGCCGGCGAAGGCGACTATCTTCACGGCGGACAGGTCATCGCGGCGACGCCGAAGGTGTTCGCGCAGATGGTACAGACGCTCGCGCCCTATCGCGCCGACCTCGCGCGCGATCTCGCTGCCGCGCGTCACTGATCGTTTTGGCAACGTCCAGCGGCGCAACTCATTCGCGCGTACGCCGCGATGCACGGCCCACGTGCGCGTCCGGATTGTTCGCGACAATCTCGATCGTCGTGCGATGCGTGGCCCATTCGACGAGAAGCGCGTAGCCGACGGCGAGCAGCACCGGCCCGAGAAACACGCCGATGAAACCGAACGCGGCGATGCCACCCAGTACGCCAAGCAGTACCAGCATGAACGGCAACACGCTGCCACGGCTGATGATGAGCGGCTTGATGACGTTGTCGATCGTCGACACGACGAGAACGCCCCACAGCAGGACGAAGATGCCCCAGCCGGTCTCGCCATCGTTGATGAGCCACAACCCCGCAGGCGCCCAAACGAGCGGCGGCCCGACGGGCACCGGCGACACGATGAACGTCAAGAGCCCCAGCAGCGGCGCGGCGCGAATGCCGGCGATCCAGAATCCGATCGCCGCGACGACACCTTGCACGAGCGCGGTGCCGAGGATGCCGAGCACGACGCCGCGTACGGTCGCAGTCGCGACATCGGCGAGATGCGTACCGCGTTCGCCCGCAATCCGCTCGCCGGCGACGCGCAAGCGCGCGGCGATCGCGTGGCCGTCTCGGAACATGAACCACGCGATGAAGATCGAGAGCGCGAGTTGCAGCACCGCGCCGAGCACCGACGCGCCCGACGCGACGGCGAGCTTGCGCAGCGGCTCGACGTATTGCGATAGCACCGAAAGAAGATGCGCGGTGTCATGCGCCATGCCGTTCCAGTAGTCGGCGATCGTCGTTCCGATGAGCGGCAGCGTCGCGACCCACGCGGGTGCCTCGGGTGGTCCCGTGGCGAGCAGTTGGCGGCCCCACGACGCGACGCGCTCGGCGTTGTCGGCGATCGTGAGCCCGACGACGATGAACGGCGCGAGCATCAGAAGCGCGAGCAGGAGCACCATCGCGAGCGCCGCGAGCGCGTCGCGGCCGCCGAGACGCCCGTGCAAGCGCAGATAGAGCGGCCACGTCGTCGTGCAGAGGATCGCCGCCCAGACGAGCGCGGTCAGGAACGGCTGCAGCACGAGGTAGCAGCCGACGATCAGCATCGCCAGCAAAGCGAGCGTGAGCGCCTGGTCCATTTGAGTTGTCAGTTGTCAGTTGTCAGTTGTCAGTTGTCAGTTGACAGATATCAACGACGGTGCGATCGCGCCTGAATGGCGCGCCACCGAAGGCGACGCGACGCCGCCGCGTCTGACAACTCACAACTGTCAACTGTCAACTGATTCCTGAATTCTGTCGTGCAACTGATCGAGATCGACGGGCTTCACAAGGTAGCCGTCGAAGCCCGCTTCCCGCGCCTGATCGGTGTCGCCGGGTTGTCCATAACCGGTGACGGCGATCAGCTTCGCGCGCGATGTCGCACGGTCCGCACGAAGCTTCCGTGCGAGCTCGTAGCCCGTCATGCCCGGCAAACCGATGTCGAGGAGGATCACGTCCGGATCGAACGTCCCCGCGCGCGACATCGCCTCGTCGGGATCGTGCGCGGTCAACACCTCGTACCCGTTGAGCGACAGCAACGTACCGATCGCATCGGCCGCGTCGACATTGTCGTCGACGACGAGGAGTCGCGTCGCGCGGGCGGTTGCCGCTTCGCCGGCCGACTTCGCCTGCGCGACCGGGGGTGCAACGACTGCGGGCAGGCGCAGCACAAAGCGGCTTCCCTTGTCGCGACCCTCGCTTTCCACCGACACCGATCCGCCATGCAGACGCGCGAGGCGCGCGACGATGGCGAGGCCGGTGCCAAGACGCTGCGGTGCGCTGACCGCGCTTTCGCTCGCTTTGTCGAACAGGTCGAACAGGATGGGTTGCATGTGGTCGTCGATTCCGCTGCCGCTATCGGCAATCGAGATCTCGACCATGTCGCTGCTTGCCCTCGCCGCGATCGCGATGTTGCCGTCCTGCGGCGTATGCCCGACCGCGTTGCCGATCAGGATCGACAGCATCTGCTCGATCCGCGACGCGTCGCCGGCAATGCAAAGCCCGTCCCGCGGCACGTCGAGCGCAAGCTTCTGCCCGCGATCGCGCATCGCCGCGTCGTAACGCGCGACGGCGCGCACGACGATCGGCGCAACGTCGATCGATTCATGGGCGATCTGCACGTTCCCGCTGTCGATGCGGGAAAGATCGAGCAGGTCGTCCACCAGGCCCGCGAGCCGTGCGCAATTGCGCTCGATGATCTCCTGCGCGCGCGCTACGCGCGAATCGTCGTGAGGCGACAGGCGCTGCAAGAGCTCGACCGAGCTGCGGATCGGCGCGAGCGGATTGCGCAGCTCGTGCGCGAGCGAGGCGAGAAACGCCGTCTTGCGTTGCTCGAAGATGCCGAGACGCGATGCGGCTTCCTTCCGATCGGTCACATCGAGGAGCGCGCCGATGTAGCCGGCGAATTCGTCGTCGCCGTCGAAACGCGGCGCGCCGTGATCGAGCACCCATCGGTACGCGCCATCGCTACGCCGCAAACGATATTCGAGCGTGAACGATTTTCGCGCGTCGAACGCCTCGGCGAACGCGGCTTGCCGCGGGCCGAAATCCTCCGGGTGTATGCCCGCGGTCCAGCCATCGCCGAGCTCGTCGTCGAGCGAGCGGCCGGAGAACGCGAGCCATGCGCGATTGAGATACACGTAGTGGCGGTCGCGATCGGATATCCAGAGCGGAACCGGCGTCTGATCGGCCATGACGCGAAAGCGCGCCTCGCTCTCCTCGAGCGCCGCTCGCGCGCGTCGCGACTCGGTGGTGTCGCGAAACACGACGACGAAACCGCCGGGCGAGCCCGCGCGCCCGCGAATCGCACTCACTTTCGACTCGACGGCACGCTCGCGACCGTCCCGCGCCACCAGCATCATTCCCGGGGTTGCGTCCTGCGCGCCGGTTTCGAGCGGCAGTGTCGTCGGCCGCCGGGTCTGCTCGTCGAGCGTGCGAAACACCTTCGCGATCGGCCTGCCGATGACTTCGGCCACGGGCCAGCCGGTCAACGCCGCCGCCGCCTCGTTCGCGAACGTGATCGTTCCGTGCGCGTCGGTGGCGATAACCGCATCGCCGATCGATTGCAACGTGATCTGCATCCGATCGCGTTCGGCGGCGAGCTCGGAGCGCGCGTGCTCGAGGCCGGCTTCGCGCGCGAGCACCTCCCGCGCGAGCGACTGCGCGCGTTCGCGCGACGCGCGCAGCGCCGATGCGATGCCGCCAATGCAAAGCGCGGCCGCGCAGTAGAGTCCGAGTTGCACGGCGTCTTCGATGTCGAGCGCGCCAAAACGGTCGCGCGGGCTCAGATACGCGTACCAGGAAATGCCGGCGCCGAGCAGCGTCGCGAGCGCCGCGGGCCCGAGGCCGCCGTACCACGCGGCGAACGCGACCGACAGCAGCAGCGGCGCATACGTGACTTGCTGCCCGAGGAACGGATCGAGCAGGATGCGAAGACCCCATGCGGCGATGCATGCGAGCACGGCGACCGCATACCCCCACGCGACGCTGGTCGACGTCGACTTCGGTGCCGTGGCAGTTGCGTCGCTCGTCACCTCGTCGACATCCGCTTCGGCGTCCGGATGACCGAGCGAATTCAGGATCCACGCGACAACGAACGCGACAATGGCAGGCAGGCCGAGGCCAAGGCCGGCCACCGTCAGCGCGACCAGGAGATCGTCGACGCCGACCGTGCGAAACACCGCCCAGACGATGACGGCGCCGCTCGCGACAAGGAACGCGCCCCCGATCCACGTCAGGCCTTGAGCGATCTGCGACAGCGTGCGGTCGTGCTCCATTGTCAGTTGTCAGTTGACAGACGCGGCAGCGTCACGTCGCATCCGGTGGCGCACCATTCAGGCGCAGTCGCTACCGTCGCTGATACTGACAACTGTCAACTGTCAGCTGATTGTCGCACGCGCGCGCTGCCCGTCGCCGCGGTCGGGGCGCGACGCTTCGCGCTATGCGCTCTTCGCCGCGACGCGCGTCGACGCGAGGCGCTGCGCGATCTCGGCGGCCTTCTTGCCGGCAATGAACGCGTGGTCCGAGTTGTAGTACTCCCATTCGCTGTACCGGCCCGCGAGAATGATGTCGAAATGCGCGAGCCATTCACGAATGCGCGAGACGCGCTCGGCACGCCCGTGGTCGTAGATCACGTACGCGTACGGCATGTCGATCTGGTTCGACGTGAGCAGCGCATCGGAAGCGTCGAGCAAGCCCACGCGGATGCAGTCGGCGACGCAGCGCTCGGTAAGCGCGGCGCCCACCGCGGGCAGCGGCTTCGTCGGCGAATAGCTGATCTCGCACGTCAGGCCGAAGCCGCCCGGCGGATTGCAATGCGGGCTCGCGTTGCCCTGAAGGAAGACCCGGTGGAATACCGTGTCCTCGGGGAAGTAGATCCAGTGCTTGTCCGAAAGGCGCAGGCGCGCGACGCCGAGATTCACGCAACGTATCGACACGTGCCGAAGCTCGCTCGCCGCGCGCCGGATCTCGCCCGGCGCCTCGTCGCCCACCGCCGCGATCAACGCGGGCAGCGGAATCGTGCTAATCATCGTGTCGTAGCGAAACCGCCGGCCGTCCTTCAGCGTCACCGTGCGAAGCAGCGGCGAGACGCGCTCGACATCCGCCTGCAGCAGAAGATCGCCGTGCAAGAGCGGCAGGAATCCGTTGACGAGCGACTGGAAGCCACCGCGCAACGGATAGCCGAAGCGCGCGTGGGGGCCCATCGGCTTCGCGACCGGCGAAAGCGCGCCTTCGATCATTTCGAGATCGGGCATCGGAACGCGGCCGCCGAGCCACGACGTTTCCATGTCGGACAGCGGAATCGTCCATAGCTTGCGGTTGTAGGGGATCGCGAAATGCTTCGCGACACCGGCACCCCACGTGCGATAGATGAATTCCTCGAAATTGCGCGGAGCGTCGTCGGCATCGCCACCGTACGAAAGCGCGCCGAAGCGCGCCTCGATCGCACCGACGAGACATTCGCGAAGCACGTTCGGCGGAAGGCCGTGCAGCGCACCCTGGAACGGATAGCGCGTGTAGACGCCCTTGCTGCAGACCCACGCCTCGCGCTCCTGCCAGTGCACGTTGTCGCCGAGGAGCAGTCGATAGAGGTCCTGCACGTACGGATCGTCGGAGAACATGACGTGCCCCGCGTGATCGAACGTGAACCCGGTGTCTTCGATCGAGCGGCACGAGCCGCCGACCTTCGCCTCGCGCTCGATCAGCACGCTGCCCGTGCCGTAGTGATAGGCCGCGGACAATCCGGTCGGTCCCGCGCCGAGGATCAGGCACGGCGGCCCCGCGAGCGCCGGCGCAACTGTCGGCTTTGGCGGCTTCGCCGGTTCGAGCATCATCCGCGCCGAATCGGTCAGTCCACGCGCAGCCGCCGCCTCGATGATCCGTCGCATCTCGCGCGCCGTCTCGTCCCATGACGTCGACGCCACGATCGCACGCATCTTCGCAAGACGCTTCGCGCGCGAAGCTTCGGGCTCGATCAGCGCGGCCTCGCACGCGGCCATGAACGACTCCGGCGTGTCGGCAAAGCGCACGACCTCGCCGTAAAGGCGCTTCACGTCCTCGACCGACGTCGAGACGATCGCGCGCCCCGCGGCCATGTATTCGAGCGTCTTCGTCGGGCTGATGAAGCGCGTCGCGTCGTTGTGCGCGAAGGGCAGGATCGCGACGTCCCATCCGGCGAGAAAGGCCGGCAATTCGGCGTACTTGCGCTGCCCGAAGTAGTGCAGGTTCGGGGCGTGCGGCAACAATGCTGGATCGATCCTGGCCGTCGGGCCGACGAGGCAGATCTCCCACTCGGGGCGCGCCTTCGCGATCGCCTCGATCAGCGGATAGTCGAGGCGCTCGTCGATCACGCCGAAGTAGCCGAGCCGCGGCCTCGACAGCGCCTTCACTTCGCGATGCGCGATCGCGACGTCCCCGCCGCGCGCGAAATGATCACGGTCGACGCTGCTCGGAAAATGGTGGACGTTGAAATGACGCGTACGCCGCGCCTCGAAGAGGCTCGGTCCGCCGGTGAAGACGACGTTCGCCACGCGAAGCAATGCGCTCTCGCGCTGCACGAGCTGACGCGGCGCGCCCTTGAACGCGGTGAGCTCGTCCATGCAGTCGTAGACGACGATCCGCGGCGACAGCTTGGTGAGAAGCGGCAGTGCCATCGGCGTATAGAGCCACACCGCGTAGTCGCCGAACCGCTCGCGCGTGAGCGTCTGGCGGAGAAGCTTGGTGAGAAGCGGGATCTGATCGTCGTGGAAGCCGGGGGCGGTGAGCGGCGTGTGCGGCGTGAGAACGGTCACGTTCGGCGCCGGCACCGAAAGCTCGGCGCGTGGATCGCCGGACGAGTAGACCGGTTCCTCGACGAACAGCACGCGCCACGTCCGCGCAAGACGCGAGAGAATCTGCTGCGGACGCTGGTAGACGAAGCTCCAGCGCAGATGCGAGAACACCACGAGCTCGTTCATGAACGAACCTGACGCCCGCGCTGCGGGTCGGTGAGAAGCGGATCGATGCGGGCGCGCAGGTCGCGGCGTGCCTGCCCGTAGGCGGAATTCGCGGCGCGTGGTTCCTCGTCCTGGGCAAGAAGCGCGTCCCAGACTCTCCGGGCGCGCCAATGGCGCGGGTCTTCCCACGCCGGGCGCTCGACGATGCGGCATAGCGAGCCGCCGATCACCGGGGCGCCCCGCTCGATCGCATCGCCGATCGCCTCGCCGAAGGCGTGCAGCCATTCGCAGTTTCGAAATCCAACGCGCCGCCGGACGAGGCGTGACGCCAGCCGACGTTCTCGCGCACGCACCGGATGCCGGCGTCGCTTGCGCGTCGGTAATCGGGAAGGACGTGGCTGCGATAGGAGTCGGCATCCGGTCGGCCGTGCAATCCGGCGAGATGATCGGTGCCGTCGAAACCGGCGATCCAGAACGAGCGAAAGATCGGTGCGGCTCGGGCTGCGATGCCGTGGTCGATGCGCATTCAGGAGGGCGTTGCGAAACGAAGCGGTCGAACCCGATCTGCAAGGTCCATGCCTCGCATGCGCTGTCATCCACCGCAACACATGAACGTCCCTTCGAGTCATCGTCACCGCGAAGCGTCGTCGTAAGAATTACCGAAGCCGCCGGCAATTGCTGCGGACGAATTCCCTCGGTGCGCGAAGCATTCGACGACGCAATGCGCGTGTAGGACAGGCACGTATTGACGGCTCGCTTTCGCGCGCGGTACAAGGAGCCTCACTCGTTCGACAAGGTCGATCGCCACGTGAACGCGAGAGTCGCAAGCTCATCGATGAAGGCAGAAACGAATCGCATGGCGAACGCGGCAATGCGTGCATCGCGTGCATCGCGTCGACGCGTCGCGCACGCGGTGTTTCCCGTGGCGGGTCTCGGCACCGCGTTCCTGCCCGCGACGAAGGCGTGTCCCAAGGAAATGCTCCCGATCGTCGATCGCCCGCTGATCCAGTACGCGGTCGAGGAGGCGGCTGCGTCGGGGCTCACGCGCTTCATCCTGGTCACCGGACGCAACAAGCGTGCGATCGAAGACCACTTCGATCGTGCGTACGAGCTCGAGCACGAGCTCGTCGCGCGCGAGAGCGACGACGCATTGCGCGAGCTCCGCTCCGCGATCCCGAAAGGCGTGACGTTCAGCTACGTACGTCAGCGCGAAGCGTCCGGCCTGCCCGATGCGTTGCGTAAAGCGCGACCCTTCATCGGCGACGAGCCTTTCGCAGTGATTCTGCCCGACGATCTGATCGATGCGACGCGACCGGCGCTCGCGCAGCTTCTCGACGTGTTCGACGAGCAGCAGGTGAGTGTGGCAGGCGTCCAGCGAAGCGCGCGCGATGCAAGCGACGCGCATCTGATCGCGGCCGATCTCGGCACGAGCGCGATACGAAACGCGCGCTCGCTCGTCAAGGTGCCGCCGATCGGCGCGGGATCGGTGCCGGTCACGCCGTGCGGCCGTTATGTGTTCACCAACGCCGTGTGGGACGCGCTTTGCGACGAGCGCGATCCGTTGCTCACGCGCACGATTCGCGCGTTGATGGAACGCGAGCACGTGTTTGCATGCGTCGTCGAAGGGCAGCGTTTCGACTGCGGCACGAAGCTCGGCTTTCTCGAAGCCCAGTTCGCGTTCGCGCAAAAGCGCGCCGAACTATGGCCGAGGCTGCGTCGAAGCCTCGGGCTTCTGCTCGAGGATCAGCTTCCTCCGCACGAGCATGGCAATGCGCTCGCGTCGACGTCCGACGCGAAGGCCGCGATCATGCGCTGATCGCGTCGTCCGCGCATCGTTACAAGCCGCACCAACTTACCTGCAATTCCTACCGAAGTTGCGCATGCGCGCGCGGCTTCGCGCTTGATTCGTCGGCGATTGATCGGTGGCATGTCGATTGCGATCGGAAGCGGGTCGACTTCGAGCCGCGAACCGATCATGCAAAGCGATGCAGAACCATCGACGCAACGTCTGTCGAAACCAAGCGATGCCTCTGCGCATCGGAACGCCGACGAAGGCCGTTCGTGGCCGCGTTGCGAACCCGCGCTCACGCACTTCGAGCTCGGCGCAACCTCGGATTACCGGCCCACGGCATTGATGGCCAAACGATTCACGCCGCGCTATGGCGCAAGAAAGGAATGAGGATGGCAACGACTTCCAGGACAGGGACCACGACCACCACTAACCCGATGAACGTCGGCGACGTCGACTCGCGCTATCGCACCGGCGACGACTACTGGTCGAATCGCAACGAAGGGCCCGGCCCGCAGGTGATGGCGGCCGATACGCTGCAAGGGGACAACGTGCGGAACGATGCCGACGAGGATCTCGGCGAGATCACCGACATCATGATCGACGTGCCGACCGGGCGCGTGGCGTATGCGGTGATGTCGGTGGGTGGGATGCTCGGCATCGGCGACAAGCTGTTCGCGATTCCATGGTCGGCGCTTCGTCTCGATCCCGAGAACAAGTGCTTCCGGATGAATGTCGCGAAGGACCGCTTCGAGCAGGCACCGGGGTTCGACAAGGATCATTGGCCAACGATGGCCGACCAGCAGTGGGCGGAGGACGTGCACTCGTTCTATAACGCGCGGCCGTATTGGCAGTAACGCGTGAAGGCCGCGGGCAGCACGCGGCCAGCGCTCCGAGTCCGCAAACGGTCGCCTACGGGTTCCCCGGCGCGCCGAATCGGTCGGCCAACACGCACTCCCTCGGGCGCGCCACCCGTTACGGCGACCGCTTCCAGTCGGCGCTGGCAGCGTGTTGCCCGCGGCCTATGACGCATCGGTGGCTGCTCGCTCAAGTGAACGGGCACGCGGTCGCCGCGTCATAGTGCATGCCCATGGTCACCCATACGACAGAGGCGGCCCGCAACGGCAACGGCGCGAAGGCCGCCTTTCCCGCTCCCGACCCCGAGCTGCGCGCGACGCTTCGCAAAGCGTCGCTTCGCTACAGCCGCCCGAGCGATCGGGGCTACCGCCGAGAGGGCGATCCCAAGGCGTTCCGCTATCTCGACGCCGACGGACGACGCGTTCGCCGGTCGCAAGTCCTCGCGCGCATCCGCGCCCTGGTGATCCCGCCTGCGTGGACATCGGTGTGGATTTGCGAGGATCCACAGGGTCATCTGCAGGCAACGGGCCGAGACGCTCGCGGCCGCCTGCAATACCGCTATCACCCACAGTGGCGCGCGCAGCGCGACGAGCACAAGTTCGACCGCCTCGCCGAGTTCGCAGCGGCACTCCCCTCGATTCGCGACGCCGTCGACCACGATCTCGCACAGTCCGGATTGACGAGGCGCAAGCTTCTCGCCGCGATGGTGCGCCTTCTCGATCGCACGTACGTGCGCGTCGGGGACGAGCGTTACCGTCGCGAAAACGGAAGCTTCGGGCTCACCACGCTCCGCAATCGCCATGTGCAGGTACGCGGCGATCGCATCCGGTTGCGCTTTCGCGGCAAGTCCGGCAAGGAGCACGATCTCGCGCTATCCGATCGGCGCCTCGCGCGCGTGGTCCGGCGTTGCCTCGATCTTCCCGGCTACGAGCTCTTTCGATATGTCGAAGACGGCGAGACGCGCCCGCTTTGCGCGACCGACGTGAACGAGTATCTGCAGGAGATCGCCGGCGCCGACTATACTTCGAAGGATTTCCGAACCTGGGGCGCGACCGTCATCGCCACGGTGCTGCTCACGCGCTACGGCCTTCCGGGCTCGATCAGCGAGCGGACGAAAACGGTCAACCGCGCGCTTCGCTCAGCGGCGCAAACGCTCGGCAACACGCTCGCGGTATGCCGCAAAAGCTACGTTCACCCCGGCGTCGTCGAGGCTTACCTCGCCGACGTTCTTCCACGGCGACGAGTATCGCTCGATGCGCCCGGCCTCCGCGCCAGCGAGCGTCGTACGCTCGCACTGCTGCGCACGCTGCGCGCGCCGGTCAGGCGATCGCGTCCTCGTGCGCGATCGCGCGCGGTAGCGTCGCTTGCGGCGTCGCCGCCTTGAACCGCTGCGTCCATGCGCGCTTCGTGACCGGCGTGCGCTGCGCAAGCGCGCGCACGATGATCTGTCGCCAATGCGCGATCACACCAGGCACGCGCGAATCCTGAGGGTGTAGCGAGACGCGCAAAAGAGCGCGCGAGCGCGCGCGGAAAAGCTCGCCTCGAATCGCGCATGCGGTGAGCGCGCGTCGCGCGGCGCTCGTCGGGCTGTACCAGAGATTGCCGGTGCGCTCGAAGCGCCACCCGGGCAAGTGAAACATGCCGCTTCGCACCGTGACGTACTCGAAGGGATGATCGCAGCGCTCGAGCGCGATGCGCGCACCGTCGCTCAGCAGCCATGCGGGAGGAACGAAGCCGGCGAGCGGCCAGCCGAGCGCCTCGAAGAGCGCGACGCCGCGCGCAATGCGCCAGGCCGCCGCCTTCTCGTCGAGCGCCGCGAATTCACCTTCGGCGCGCGTCAGCATCCGCCGCTCGAACCAATCGCGAAAAGTGCGCGGGGGCGAAGCGTCGTCGACGTGGAAGAGGCCGTGCAGCGCGAGCTCGTCGCCGCGCGCGAGCCGTGCTTCGATCGCCTGCACGAAATCGCGATCGCGCGAGACGTCGGCGCGGTAGTGAAACTGCGGCACGACGAGCAGCGTGAGCGGGGTCGCGGCGAGGTCGTCGAGCATCGCGAGAAGCTCGCGGCAATCGCGCCATGTCGCCGGCGACACGTCGTGGACGGCGATCGCGACCGCGGTTTGTGCTGCTTCAGGACGTGGCATAACGCGGCGCGCGCGTACAGCGTGGCGCAAGTGCGCCGCGGTAAAGCGCGAGCAACGCGCGCATCGCGCTGTCCCAGCTATATTCGCTTTCGACGCGCGCGCGCGCCGCGCGACCGAATTGCGCGGGATCGCGCGCATAGAACGCGCGGATGCCCTCGGCAAGCGCGGCTGCATCGTTGGGTGCGACGAGCACACCCGCGTCCGGCGTGACAATCTCGGGAAACGCACCGGCATTCGCCGCGACGATTCCCCGGCCGCACGCCATCGCTTCCAGCACGACAAGCCCGAACGTCTCCTGATCGCCTGCGTGCACGAGCCCGTCGGCGCTTGCGAGAATGCGTGCGAGCTCGCGCGACGAATGGAGAAATGGAAGCAGCGTTACGTTCGATGGAAGGCGACACTTCGTTTGCGGACCCGCGAGCACGAGGTGGTAGCGCGCCCCGAGCGCGCGAAACGCGTCGAGAAGCACCGGCAGGTTCTTTTCGCGCGAGAAACGTCCCGCATAAGAAAGCAGGCGCACGCACGCCGGCAGGCCGAGCTCGCGGCGAAGCGCGGGAACGCGCCGCCGCGGCGAGAAGAGCGCGATGTCGACGCCGAGCGGCCGTGCAATCGTGTGCTCGACGCCCCACGATGCAAGCTCCGCGCACATGAACGCGCTCGGGGCCACGACCACGTCGCACCGACGGTAGAGCGCGCGCGCATAGCGCTGCGCCGCCGCGGCAGTCGTGCGACCGAAGCGGCGCTTCGCCATCTTGACGATATCGCTATGACAGAACGCGATCAGGGGGACGTCGAGCGAGCGCGCGGCATGAAGCGCCGCCCAGGCCTCGGGCCCTGCGTCGGCAATCTCGATCAGATCGGGATTCGCGTCGCGAATCGCGCGCGCCCAGCGCGACACCCCGAGCGGCCAGCGATGGCCGCGCGCAGCAAGCGTTCGCGTCTTGAGGAAGATTTCGCCACTCTCACCGCGCGCATCCTCGGTCCCCGGTACGAGCAGCGAATGACGGATCGCCGTGTGACGGCCTAGCCACGCATGCTTTGCGCGCAGATAGCGCACCACGCCGCCACTTTGCGGCGCGTAAAGCATCGTCACGTCGAGCAGGTGCATCCGTCGAGGAGCGTCGGGCGCTTCCCGCGGAAAGCGCGCTTTCTGGTCGGATGTTGCGGGCGGTGGGAAGCTTGATGCCGCTGGCACGGCGGCCGGAGCCGTCATGCATGTCCCCATGCACTATCTTGCGGGTGCCGATGTCTGTCAACCCCGCCTTCCGCTGCCGCGGATCGCACGTAGCCGCGCCTGCCGTTTTCGTTGGTTACTTGCCCTTGTTGTTCTCGTTCGGTGTCGTCGACGTAGCACCGGAGCTTGGCATGCTCGATGACGAAGACGACGTGGAACTCGACGGCGTGCTGCTGCTCGGCGGTGTCGACGCGCTCGACGATGATTCGGACGACGAAGGTGGCGTGGTGCTCGGGCTCATCGACGAACTCGACGACGTCGAGCTATCTGGCGGCGTCGACGGCGTGGTTGTCGACGATGACGGCGACGTGGAAGGCGACGGCGTTACGACGGGCGGCGTGTTGCTGGTTGTCGATGATGACTCGCGATTGCAGCCTGCGACGCCGACGATGACGCCGGCGCAAAGCAACGCAACCAAAGCGCTTTTCATTTCCATCTCCCATAAATTAAAAAAGTGGTACCTCGGGTTTTTAGCAGATTCGGTGCCATGCATGCCGGTGCCGGCGACGCGTTCGACAATAAAAATGTCGAGCGAAATCAGCGCTGTCGTCAATTGGCTACAGCCATTTTCATGCGCACATTGGCGCGAAGCGCCCACGTTCAACGCGCAATTTTCACCGCGGGCAGGTAATAATTACCCGGGAATTGCGCCGCGCGCGGCTAAGGGGGCGTTTCACTTTCAGATTCATGCACATGGCCCGGACGCGGCGATCGGTATGCTCCTTGCGCGCTGATGTTGCAAGCTTTCGAAAACCTTTCACCTCCTCGCAATGCCCCATGCACTGATCGTCGACGACGATACGCACGCCGCCGAAGCGCTCGCCGAGCTCGTCGCCGATAACGGTTTCACGACCGCGTGCGCCGACTCGCTGCAAGGCGCACGAGATCTCCTCTCCACGTCGCCCGACGTGATCCTGCTCGATCTGATGCTGCCGGACGGCAACGGTCTCGAGCTGCTGCGCGACGCGACCGCCCGCGAAAGCGAGACGCAGGTCGTCGTCGTCACCGGGCACGCCACGCTCGAAAGCTCGATCGAGGCGATGCGCCACGGTGCAACCGATTACCTGCTCAAGCCGATCAACCTGTCGCACCTTCGCGGCGTGCTTTCGCGCGTCGCGCGGCCGCCCGAGCTCTCCGCCGAGGTCAAGGATCTGCGCACCGAGCTTCGCTCGCTCGGCCATTTCGGGCGGCTCGTTGGCGCATCGCCGCCGATGCAGCGACTCTACGATCAGATCGCGCGCGTGGCGCCAACAAACGCGACCGTCTTCGTGACCGGCGAGAGCGGCACCGGCAAGGAAATGGTCGCGCAGACGATTCACGAAGTGAGCCGCAGGCGCCTGCGGCCGTTCCTTGCGGTCAACTGTGGCGCGATCTCGCCGCAGATCATCGAAAGCGAGCTCTTCGGTCACGAGAAGGGAAGCTTCACCGGCGCAAATCGGCAACATCGCGGCTACTTCGAGCGTGCGCATGGTGGAACGCTGTTTCTCGACGAAATCACCGAAATGCCGATGGACCTGCAGGTGAAGCTTCTGCGCGTGCTGGAAACGCAGACAGTGAGCCGCGTCGGTTCCGATCGACTGATCGAGATCGACGTTCGCGTGCTCGCCGCATCGAATCGCAATCCGCACGATGCCGTTGCCGCGGGCAAGCTTCGCAAGGATCTGCTCTATCGGTTGCAGGTGTTCCCACTGTATGTCCCGCCACTACGCGAGCATGGCGACGACATCGAGCTTCTCGCGGCGCATTTTCTCGCCGATCTCAACAAGCGCAGCGGCACGAACAAGGCGTTCACCCCGGCGGCGATCGATCGCCTGAAGCGCTATCACTGGCCAGGGAACGTGCGCGAGCTTTCCAATGCCGTGCATCGCGCGTACATCATGACCGACGGCGACTGGATCACGCAGGTTGGCCTGGCCCCCGAGCCCACGCTTGCCGCGGATTTCAGTGGCCGCTCGTTCCAGATCGGCGTCGGCGATCGAATCGATGCGGTGGAGAAGCGGCTGATCCTCGCGACCGTGCAACATACGCATACGAAGGAAGCAGCCGCCGAGATCCTCGGCATCAGCGTCAAGACGCTCTACAACAGGCTTCGCGCGTACGAATCGGGCGCCGACCTTCGCGCCAACGCGACGGCGGAGCCGCCGCCCGCATCGCAACCTTCGACGGGCCCGCGAACGCCGGCGACATGATGACGCGGCTGCCGAAACGCATTGCCTTGCATCCCAATAAGGCCGAGGCGAGTTGGGGGTTAGCGACGCGGCTGGCGCGGGGGCATCACATCCTCGATCGTGCGCATGAGCAACTCGAGGTCGACGGGCTTGGGCACGACGGCGTCGAAACCCGCGTCCATCGCGCGCGCCCGATCCTCGTCGCGCGCGTAACCCGTGCACGCGATCGCCGGCGTGCTTCCGCCTTCGTGCGCGGGAAGATCGCGCACGCGCCGGATCAACTCGTAACCGTTCTCTCGCGGCATGCCCACGTCCGAGATCATGAGATCGGGATGCCAGACGACGAGCGTCTGCCGGGCCTCGCCCGCGGACGCCGACGCGCGCACGCACGAGCCGCGCGTCTCGAGCGCTTCGGCAAGAAGCGCCCGCGTCGTCGGATCGTCGTCGACAATCAGAAGCTTCAACTTCGCCTGCGGCAGCGCGGCCGCGCCCATGAGCCGCCTTTCGGGGAGCAAGGACCTGGTCAGTGAATGCGTCGATGCCGTTGCAGGATTCGGGCCTGACCGATAGCCGGTTGCTTGCGCGGCTCGTGCAGGCGGGAACGCTCGTGCTCGACGAGCAGGACGCGCTGCGCTTCGCGAGCCATGGCGCGTGCGAGCTTTTCGGCGTCGACGGCGAGGCGACGCTGCGGCACCGTTGGCGAGACACGGGCGAGGAGCTTCGCGTGCGCTGCTGGCCGCGAAGCCTCATCGACGGCCACGCGCATTTCGGCAAAGCCGATGTCACGACGCCCACCGGCGTTCGCCCGATCCGTTATGAGATGCACGCGATCGCCGACGGCGCACGCGTGCATCGCGCGGTGCTCGTCCGCGACCGTGCGAGGCTGCTTCCGACGGACCGTGCGCTCCTGCTCGCAAGCGAGGCGCAGACAAACCGGCACGTGCTAACCGGTCTCGTGCACGCCGCGAGGGGGCCGCTCAACAACTTCAATCTGACGCTTGCGCTGCTTTCCGCGGCCATCGCTCGCGCCGGCGATGCCGGCTCGGAGCTCGCCGCACGTCGCGAACGTTATCTCGAGGTTTTGCGCAACGAAGCCGTGCGGCTCGCCGCCTGCATCGACGAGATCCACGCGCTTACGCTTCGCCACCAGCCGACGAACGAGGCGATCGACGTTGCTGCGCTGTCGGCCGATTGCGCGCGCGTTCTGCGTCACGGCGCGACGATGCGCGAAGTCGTGCTCGACCTCGACGTGCCGGGCGCGCCGGTCATGGCGTTCGGCGATCCGCGCCTCGTGCGCCTTGCGCTTTTGTCGTTCGCGATCTCGGTGCTCGATCTCACCTCGTCCGGCGGACGCGTCGGCTGGAGCGTGACGCTGGCCGATGATGCGTGTCTGGTGGCAATGACGACGACGGAGTCTGCTCTGCCCCCTGCGCTTGCCGCATCGCTCTTCCGGTTGTCCTGTACCGCCGAGTCCGATTACTCGGCCGCCATCACAGGTCGGCTGATCATCGAGGCACAGGGCGGTGAAGTGACCATTCTCGATAGCGTGGACGGTCAGCCCGGTCTTCTGCTGCGCATCCCCGCGCGCGCCTAGAGGTTCGCTCGCGCAACGCGCATCGCGTTCGGCGTCGTGCCGACGCAGCGGCGCATGCCGTGCACTGTTGCCGGTAAGAATTGCCTCCTGCGTTCGTCGCGCGCCGCGCTTCGCGGCGGTTCTTTCTTGAAACCAAGCTCGACCGATACGCGGCACGCGCCTTGCAGAAGGAGCGCTCGTAATTCGCAAGCCTGGCAGGCCGCTTGACGTTATCCCCCACAACGATGAGTGCGATCCGGTGAGCGTTGGCATCGCAATGATCAGCGAGCATGCCTCGCCGCTCGCCACCATCGGCGGCGTCGACGCCGGCGGACAGAACATCTATGTCGCGCATACGGCGCGACATCTGGCCAACCTCGGCTATTGCGTCGATATCTTCACCCGTCGCGATCGCGAGGATCTGCCCGACGTCGTCGGCTGGCTTCCCGGCATCCGCGTGATCCACGTGCGCGCCGGTCCCGCGACATTCGTGCGCAAGGAATCGCTGCTGCCTTACATGGCGCAGTTCGCGCGCGTCGTCGTCGAGCATGCAAGAGAAGCGCAGGCTCGCGGCAATCCGTACGCCGTGTGCCACGCGCACTTCTTCATGTCGGGACTCGTCGCGAGGCGACTGAAGCAGGAGCTTCGCATCCCGTACGTGGTGACGTTCCATGCGCTCGGCCGCGTGCGCCTCCTTCACCAGCCGAACGACGAGTTCCCGCCCGAGCGCTGTGTTCTCGAGCAGATGGTGATCGACACCGCGGACGCGATCGTCGCCGAATGCCCGCAGGACGAATCGGATCTGACGCGTCACTACCGAACGCCCTCGTCGCGCTTGCGGATGATTCCGTGCGGCTTCGATCCCGATGAGTTCGCGCCGATGAGCCGTGTGGAAGCGCGCACGCACCTGTCGTTGCCGCTCGATCGTCCGATCGTGTTGCAGCTCGGAAGAATGGTTCCGCGCAAGGGTGTGGACACGGTGATTCGCGCACTCGGCGTGCTCTTTCGGCGTTACGCACTTTCGCCGCTGCTTCTGATCGTCGGCGGCGAAGCGTCGACGCCGGATCCCGAGGTCACGCCAGAAATCGACAGGCTGCAGCGGATCGCCGCCGAGGAAGGCGTCGCGGCCCACGTGATCTTCGTCGGGCAGCGTCCGAGGGACGCGCTGCGCCATTTCTATTGCGCGGCGAACGTATTCGTCACGATGCCCTGGTACGAGCCGTTCGGCATCACGCCCGTCGAAGCGATGGCGTGCGGCATTCCGGTCATCGGCGCGCGCGTCGGCGGCGTCCAGTATTCGGTCGAGGACGGTTGCACCGGCTTCCTCGTCGAAGCGCGCAACGCGGATGCGCTCGCGCGCCGCCTCGCCCACGTCTTCAGCGACCCGGCGATCCCGCGCCTGCTCGGCAAGCGCGCGCGCCGCCGCGCGTGGGATCGCTTCACATGGCAGCAGATTTCGCGATCGCTTGCCGACCTCTATGCCGAGGTCGCGACGGCCGCGTCGTTGTCGCGACCGGCCCTTGCGCAAGGCATGCGGTAGGCCGGTCAACAGCCTCCAGGAATTTTGGATACTGATCTTCACGACAAGGTTGTTCTCGTCACCGGCGGCGGCCAGGGACTCGGCGCGGCGATCTGCCAGGCGCTCGCCGAGGCGGGCGCGTACGTCTTCGTCGCCGATTTGAGCGAGCGCTCGGAAGACATCGCCGCGGCAATTTGCAACGAAGGGAAGCGCGCGTACGCGTTGCGCGGGGACGTCGGCAATCCGGACGATGTTCGGCGCTCCATCGACGCGATCGCCAAACGCTGCGGGCGCCTCGACGCCCTCGTCAACAACGCCGGCGTCGATCGCACGACCGGTGTGGACACGCTCGAGGTCGACGAATTCGACCGGATCATTCGCACCAATCTGCGTGGACCGTTCCTGCTGTCGAAGTTCGCGCTGCCGCTTCTGCGCGAATCCCGCGGGGACATCGTCAACGTCGCGTCGACCGCGGCGAAGCGCGGGTGGCCGAACGCCAGCGCCTATCACGCGAGCAAGTGGGGACTGCTTGGGCTGTCGTATGCGCTGCATGCCGAGTTTCGCGCCCACGAAGTGCGCGTGACCGCAGTCATCGCCGGCGGGATGCGCACGCCGTTTCTGCTCGAGCGCTTTCCCGATCTCGATCCTTCCAAATTGCAGGACCCGCGCGACGTCGCACGCGCGGTCCGTTTCGCGCTTTCGCAGCCGCGCGAATCGGTCATCGCCGAAATCACCGTGCTGCCCGTGCAGGAGACGTCATGGCCTTGAACACGACCACGCCCCAACCGTGGGGCAACACCGGCGGCGCCTCGAACGCCGCCAATCGCGCGACGTCGAGCGATGTGCCGCAGCCACGAGCGCCCATCGATACGACGATCACGCGCGCCGTGTTCCTCGACAAGGACGGCACGATCGTGCACGACGTCCCGTACAACGTCGATCCGAAACGCATCGCGCTCATAGGCGGTGTTGGCGAAGGTCTGCGGAAGCTTCAGGACGCGGGCTTCCTGCTGTTCGTCGTCTCCAATCAACCCGGCGTCGCCCTCGGGCGCTTTTCCGAGAGCGCGCTAGACGCCGTCGAAGCGCGGCTCGACGAATTGCTTTCGCCGTTCGGCGTGATGCTGACCGGCTGCGGATGGTGTACACATCCGCCGATTGGCGTTCGTACCGCGATCGCGTGCACGTGCCGCAAGCCGCGGCCGGGTCTTTTGCTCGACGCGGCGGCGACGCACCAGATCGCGCTCGAGCATTCCTGGATGGTCGGCGACATCCTCGACGACGTCGAAGCGGGCAATCGCGCCGGTTGTCGCACGATTCTCGTCGACCGCGGCAACGAGACGCGCTGGCGCGGCGGACGCGTGCGCACGCCCAACGCGATCGTCTACCACTTCGGGGACGCGGTCGACATGATTCTCGAAAGCGCGCGCGAGCCGCTTGCGGCACGCCCGCGCGCGGCGCCTGGCGGATGAGCGGGAGCGCGCCCTCGCGGAAAGCGCCTGCTGCGCGTGTGCGGATTGTCGCATCGAGCGATCACCATGCTTGCGCGAAGCGGCGCAACGATGTTTGGCGACGCGCGCGCTCGATCCTCGCCGTGCGCCTCGATGGTATCGGCGATCTTTTGATGACGACGCCGGCGCTCCGCGCGCTGAAGGTGTCGACCGCGAATCGCTCGCTCACGCTGCTCACGTCGCCCACGGCGGCGGCGCTCGCCCGCGAGCTGCCCTTCGTCGATGATGTGATCGCGTTCGCAGCGCCCTGGACGAAATCGGCAGGGGCTTCTCCGGTCGCCGCGGACGCGACGCTCGCGCTCGTCGAGCGGCTTCGCACGCATGCATTCGACGCGGCAGTGATCTTCACCGTCTGCACGCAAAGCGCATTGCCGGCGGCGCTGCTGTTGCATCTTTGCGGCATTCCGCGACGCGCTGCCTATTGCCGCGAAAATCCCTACGACCTCCTGACCGACTGGCGGCCCGAGCCGGATCGCGACGTGCGCATCGGTGTTCGCCACGAAGTTCAGCGACAGATCGATCTCGTCGAAAGCCTCGGCATCCGCGTTTCCGATCGTCGCCTGCAATTCCCGGTGAGCGATGATGCGCGCGCGCGAATGATCGCGAAGGTCGTCAACGCCGGCATGGATCCGGCACGAGCGTGGCTCGTCGTACACCCGGGTGCGACGGCGCCTTCGCGGCGCTATCCGCCCGACAAGCTCGGCGATGCCATCGCGGCGCTTGCATCGGACGGCCGCTTCCAGATCGCCGTCGCTGGCGGACGCGAGGATCTCGCGTCCGCGGAAGCGCTCGCCGCACGCGCGCGCGATGCCATTGTTCTCGCGGGAAAGCTCGATCTCCCCGAGCTTGCGGCGCTGATCGACGTGGCAGAGATCGTCGTCTGCAACAACTCGGCGCCGGCGCATATCGCCGCCGCGGTCGGCACGCCGGTCGTCGATCTTTACGCGCTCACCAATCCACAGCACACGCCATGGCGCGTCTCGCATCGGCTGCTCTTTCGCAATGTCGAATGCAAAGGTTGCCTGAAGAGCGTGTGTCCACAAGTTCATCACCGTTGCCTTGCAGGTGTCGAGCCCCACGAGATCGTCGCGGCCGTCGACGAGCTCGTCGCGGATGCGCCGATGCGGCGTGTCTCACGTTCGAGATGCGCGACCGCGAGGATGGTCACGCAATGAAAACGTTGGGCATCAACGCCGCGTTCCACGATTCGTCGGCATGCCTCGTCGAGGACGGTGTCGTCGTCGCGGCCGCCGAGGAAGAACGCTTCACACAGATCAAGCACGGCAAGCGGCCCGTCCCGTTCTCTGCATGGGAGCTTCCGTACCACGCGATCGACTATTGCCTCGCGGAAGCCGGCGTCGACATCGATGCGATCGACCATGTCGCCTACTCGTTCGACCCGGCGCTGCTCGTCAATGGTCATGGATTGCCGGCGCAGATCGAGCTACCGCTCGAACCCAGCGCGATACGCGTCGCATCCGGCACGGCGCCTTGGGATCCGCTGTTCCTGTCGTACATCGTCAACGCGCCGCGCCAGCTCGCGGGCGGCACGCCACACCATCTGCAAGCGCGCCTGCGCTCGAGGCGCGCGAAGCCCCGCTGGCAATGGCATTTCGTTTCGCACCATCTCGCGCACCAGGCGAGCGCGTTCCTCGCTTCGCCGTTCGACCAGTGCGCGGTGCTGACGCTCGACGGTCGCGGCGAGAACGCGTCGACGCAATACGGCGTTTTTCGCGGCGGACGCTATGCCGTGCTCGACGAAGTTCGGCTGCCGCATTCGCTCGGGCTCTTCTACGAGGACGTGACCAGGCATTTGGGCTTTCTGCACTCGTCGGACGAGTACAAGGTGATGGCGCTCGCATCGTTCGGCACGCCTCGCTTCGAAGACGAGATGCGTCGCCACGTGCGCCACGTCCGCGAAGGCCGCTACGTCGTGGACGCGCCACCGCTCGCGCGCTTTTGCGATCCGCGCAAGCGCGGCGAGCCGTTCCTGCCGATCCATGCCGACGTCGCGTACGCCGCGCAGCGCGCGCTCGAGGAAACGGTGCTCGCGATGGTACGCTGGCTTCGCGACGTGACCAGGATGCGTTACGTCGCGATGGCGGGCGGCGTCGCGCTCAATTGCGTCATGAATGCGTTCATCCGCGATGCAGGCGTTTTCGACGACATCTGGGTGCAACCCGCCGCGGGCGACGCAGGCACCGCGCTCGGCGCAGCGCTGTGGATCGATCGCGAGAGGCGCAAAGGCGGCGCCGGCGAGCGCGCGTATCGGATGGATCATGTTCATCTCGGCCCCGGCTATTCGGACGCCGAGATCGAGATGGCGCTGCAACACGCGCACGCGCGCTACGAAAAGCCGGCCAACCTGCCCGAAGCGATCGCCTCGCATCTCGATCGCGACCGCATCGTCGGATGGTTCCAGGGACGCATGGAATTCGGGCCGCGCGCGCTCGGCGCGCGCTCGATCCTCGCATCGCCGCTTCACCACGACATGCAATCGCGGTTGAACGAGCTCAAGGATCGCGAGGACTTCCGGCCTGTCGCGCCGGCGGTGCTCGAGGAAACCGCGTCGCAATGGTTCGAGGGCTGCACGCGCTCGCCGTTCATGCTGTTCGTGCATCGCGTGCCGGCCAATCGACGCGCGCAGATTCCCGCTGCATGCCACACGGATGGCACGGCGCGCGTGCAGACGGTGTCGCGCGAGGCCAATCCCGCGTATCACGCACTGATCGAGGCGTTCGGGCGGCGCAGCGGCGTGCCGGTCGTCATCAATACGTCGTTCAATACACGCGGCAAACCGATCGTCTGCACGCCGCGCGACGCGCTCGAATGCTTTTTCGCTTCGCCGATCGACGTGCTCGCGATCGGGCCTTATGTCATCGAGAAATCGTTGGAAAAGCAAGTACCATGAACCCGCAGGTCTCCGTGATCATCGCCACTTACGAGCGCTGCGAGCTTCTGCTCCGATGTGTCGATGCCCTGCTCGCGCAGACGTTGCCGCCCTCGCGCTTCGAGATCGTCATCGTCGACGATGGCTCGTCGCGCGAGACGCGCGAGCGCGTCATTGTCGAGCTAACGTCGCGCCGCCGATTGCGTCGCGCGCCGACATTGCGCTTCCTGTGGCTGCCGCACAACCGCGGACCCGCGGCGGCGCGCAATCACGGGATCCTTGCCGCGCGCGGCGCGGTGATCGCGTTCACCGACGACGATACCGTACCGCGACGCGATTGGCTCGCGGCCGGTCTCGCGGCAATCGCACATGGCGCCGACGCGGTCGCGGGCGCCGTCGACGTGCCGCTGCCCGACGTGCCGACCGACTACGAGCGCGACGCGGCCGGACTGTCGAACGCGGGATTCGTCACCGCCAACTGTTTCGTCCGCCGCGATCTTCTGTGCGCGGTCGGCGGCTTCGACGAGCGCTTCCGCTTCGCATGGCGCGAGGACACGGATCTCTGCTTTCGCCTCCGCGCGAGCGGTGCGATCGTGCGCGCGTCGCATGCGGCGCGCGTGCTGCATCCCGTTCGACCGGCGCGCTGGGGAATAAGCCTCACGCAGCAACGCAAGGTGATGTTCGACGCGCTCCTCTACAAGAAATTTCCTGACGGTTACCGGCGCTATGTGCGCCCGCGTCCGCCGTGGGACTACTACGCCGCGGTCGTCGCCGGCATCTGTGCGCTCGTCAACGCGATCGCCGGCGTGTGGCCGCTCGCGATCGCGAGCTTCGCCGTCTGGCTTTGCATGGGCGTCGCGTTCGCGACGCGCCGCCTTGCGGATACGAGCCATGCGCCGCGTCACGTTGTCGAGATGATCGTCACGTCGTTCGTCATCCCGTGGCTTTCAGTGTATTGGCGTACGCGCGGCGCGCTGCGCTTTCGCGTGCCGTTTGTATGAAGCGCGTGCATAGCCGATGACGCCACTCGATTGCGCCGATCGCGCGCCCGCGTCGCGGGTCTCGCCGCCGCTGCCACGCTTCGTGCAGATCGAGCCCGTCGGGCAATGCAACCTGCGCTGCCAGATGTGCGCGATCCAGTTTCGCGAAGACGGCCCGCCGCACGGACCGCTCGCGTTCCTCGGTTTCGACGATTTCAAGCGCCTCGTCGAAGGCTTCGGCGACATCGACGAGCTGCAACTCCAGGGCCTGGGCGAGCCGACGATGCACCCGCGCTTCTTCGACATGGTGTCGTGGGCGAGCGCGCGCGGCATCCGCGTGTCGACGAACAGCAACCTGACGCTGTGGTCGCAGCGCCGGGCGCGCCAATGCGTCGAAAGCGGTCTCGCCGCGCTGCATGTAAGCCTCGATGCGGCAACCCCCGAGCTCTACGAGCGGATACGCCGCGGCGCGCATTTCGGCAAGGTGATCCGCAATCTGCGCCGCGTGGTCGAGGCGCGACGCGACGCGGATTCGCCGCTGCATATTCGCGTCGTCACCGTGCTGATGCGCCAGAACCTCCAGGAATTGCCGTCGATCGTCCGGCTCGCGAGCGACGAAGGCGTGGCCGAGGTCTTCGTTCAGTACCTGTGTCACGATTTCGAAGAACATTCGCTGCCCGAGCCCTACCGGCCGATGCGCGACTTCATCCGCGCGCAGGCGCTCGACGACGTGCCGCGCCATGTGCTCGCGCACGCGTTCGCGCGCGCGCGAGCGGTCGCCGACGAATGCGACGTGCGCCTGCGGCTTCCTCCGCTCGAGCGCCGCGCGGCAACGTTCGCGGGCTCGCGCTGCGATTGGCCATGGCGCGGCGCGTATGTCAGCTATCGCGGCGACGCCATGCCGTGCTGCATGGTCGGCACGCCGGATCGCGTCAATTTCGGCAACATGCTCGACGACGGCGTCCAAAGCATCTGGGCGGGCGACTCGTACCAGCGATTTCGCGACGGTCTCGCGCACGGCGAGCCGTCGCCGATCTGCCGCTCGTGCTCGCTTTATCGCGGAACGTTCTGAAGATGAGCGCGAAGGACCGCCCCGAGCGCGAATTGCACCCCCCTCGGGGGCAGCGAAAAGGCAAAGCCTCGAGCGTGGGGGGCCCATGAGTCGGGTGATCGAGCTTCCGCTTCGCCGCGAGCCGCCGCGCAGGATCGCGATCTTTCGCGCGCTGCAACTCGGCGATCTGCTTTGCGCCGTGCCGGCGCTTCGCGCATTGCGGGCCGGTTACCCGGATGCCGAGATCACGCTGGTCGGATTGCCGTGGGCGAGCGCGTTCGTGCGCCGCTTCTCGCGGCTCGTCGACGTGTTCGTGGAATTTCCGGGCTTCCCGGGACTGCCCGAGCGCGAGCCCGACATCGCGGCGTTGCCGCGTTTCCTCGCGAACGCGCAAGCGGTGCATTACGACATGGCCATTCAGATGCACGGGCGCGGCGACCTCACGAACTCCATCGTCGCGGCGCTCGGCGCGAAGGCGATTGGCGGCTTCTATCCGGTCGGCGGTCCGTGTCCCGACCCGATGCATTTCCTCCCGTGGCCTGCGAACGGCAGCGAGATCCATCGCTGCATCGCGCTCACCGACTTTCTCGGGCTTCCGCGCGCCGGCGACGAGCTCGAGTTTCCGCTCGGCACCGACGAGATCGCGCAATCGGAGCTCCTGCTCGCTCACCATGGCCTCGCCGCTCGTCGCTTCGTCTGCATCCATCCCGGCGCACGGCTGTACACGCGACGCTGGCCCGCCGACTATTTCGCGATCGTAGCGCACGACATCGTTCGTCGCGGCTATCGCGTCGTTCTCACGGGAAGCGGCGAAGAGGCGCTCGTTACGCGCAGGATCGTGCGCGCGTTGCCGCCCGGGAGCGTGGTCGATCTCGCGGGGCAGACGCCGCTTGGCGTGTTCGCGGCGCTGCTTCGACGCGCACGTTTGCTCGTGTGCAACGACACCGGCGTTTCGCACGTCGCGGCGGCGCTGCGCGTGCCGAGCGTCATCGTGTCGTGCGGCGCCGATCCCCGCCGTTTCGCCCCGCTCGACCACGCGTTGCACGAGGTGCTGCACTACGCCGTCTCGTGCCGTCCCTGCGCGCACGTGCACTGCCCCATCGGACATCCGTGCGCGCAGAAGCTCACGCCCGAGCGCGTCGTTGCACACGTTCGCGCGCGTCTCGCGCCGCGCCAGCCCATGCACGCGCTGCACTTTCCCTTACCGCAAAAGCCCGGTGCGCCCCTCGACGGCCGCGTGCCGCCGGGCGGTGCATGACGAGGAACTCAACCGGTGAGAAGGCTGCGCATCCTGACGTGGCAGGTGCACGGCAACTATCTCTACTACCTGACGCACGCGCCGCACGAGTTTTACGTGTTGTCGAAGCCGGACCGTCCGCCAGGCTACGGAGGACGCGCGGGTCGACTGCCCTTTGGCGACAACGTGCACGATTGCCCCGTCGAGACGATGCGCACGCAGCTCTTCGACTGCATTCTTTTCCAGTCGCGCGTTCATTACGAGCGCGACCAGCACGAGATCCTGAGCGAAGCGCAGCGCCGGATTCCCCGCATCTATCTCGAGCACGATCCGCCGCTTTCGCATCCGACGAACACCAGGCATCCGGTGGACGACCCGTCAATGTTGATCGTGCACGTGACGCATTACAACGCGCTGATGTGGGATTGCGGGCTCGTTCCGACGCACATCGTCGAACATGGCGTGCGCGTGCCCGATGGCGTCGAATGGAGCGGCGACGTTCCGCGCGGGGTCGCGGTCATCAATCATCTCGCGAAGCGAGGACGCCGGCTTGGCGCGGACGTGTTCGATGCATGGCGACAGAGCGTGCCGATCGATCTCTACGGGATGGATGCGCCGGCAAGCGGCGGCGCGGGCGAATTGACGTACACAGAGCTGATGCCAACGATCGCGCATCATCGCTTCTTCGCGCATCCGGTCCGCTACACGAGCCTGGCGCTCGCGGTTTGCGAAGCGATGATGCTGGGCTTGCCGGTCGTCGGCCTCGCGACCACCGAGCTTCCGCGCGTGATCCTCGAAAGCGGCGGGGGCTTTGTCGATAGCGAGCTTGCTCGACTCGTCGACGTGTCGCGCGAGCTGATCCGCGATCGCGGTCGCGCAGCGGAGCTCGGCCGGCGTGCGCATGCGTACGCGCGCGAGCGCTTCGCGATCGAACGCTTCGCCGCCGACTGGAACGACGTGTTCATGGAGGTTGCAGGATGAGCGCCGCCGGGCCGTCCCAAGGCGCGAATCGCTCCCCCTCGGGGGGCAGCGAAGCGCCGCGAGCCGCGAGCGTGCGGGGCGTATGAGAACCGAGCCCAGCCAGCCGCTGCGCGTGCTCGTCACCGGAGGCGCGGGTTTTCTGGGTTCGCATCTTTGCGAGCGCCTGCTCGACGCCGGCAACGAGGTGTTGTGCGTCGACAACTTCTACACGGGAACGCGGGCGAACGTCGCGGGCATGCTTGCCCACCCGAGCTTCGAGATCCTGCGTCACGACATCACGTTTCCGCTCTACGTCGAGGTCGACCGGATCTTCAACCTTGCATGTCCCGCGTCGCCGAGGCATTACCAGCTCGACCCCGTGCAGACGACGAAGACGAGCGTGCACGGCGCGATCAACCTGCTCGGCCTCGCGAAGCGCTTGCGCGCATCGATCGTGCAGGCGTCGACAAGCGAAGTCTACGGCGATCCCGCGCAGCATCCGCAGACCGAGGATTACTGGGGTCACGTGAATCCGATCGGGCCCCGCGCGTGCTACGACGAAGGCAAGCGCTGCGCCGAGACGTTGTTCTCCGACTATCGGCGCCAGCACGGCCTCGACACGCGCATCGCCCGGATCTTCAATAGCTACGGACCGCGCATGCAGCCCGCCGACGGCCGCGTCGTGTCGAACTTCATCGTTGCCGCGCTTCGCAACGAGCCGCTGACAATTCAGGGAGACGGCTGGCAGACGCGCTCGTTCTGCTTCGTGAGCGACACCGTGGACGCACTCGTGCGGCTGATGAGCCTGCCCGAACCGTGTCCCGGCCCGATCAATATCGGCAATCCCGCGGAGTTGAGCGTGCTCGAGCTCGCCGAGCGCGTGCGAAAGCTTGCACGCTCGCGCTCGAAGATCGTGTTCGTGCCCGCTGCGCGCGACGATCCGCGACAACGCCGTCCCGACATCGCGCTTGCCAGGCGCCTGCTCGGCTGGACGCCGACCATCGGCGTCGACGAAGGGCTCGCGCGAACCATCGACTATTTTCGCCGCAAGCTGGAACACAAGACGTCGTCGCGTGCGGGAGGCACGACCGATGCGCGCGTCGAAACCGCCGCACGGCACCGGCGATAGACCGACGCTCGCATCGGCTCGTGCGGGCACCGCGCTCACACGATAGCGTCGCTCAATCGCGGAGCGGCTTCGTCTCGGCCTTCATCACGCGCGCCATATAGACGAGCGCATCGCACCGTCACGCATCTTCTCGGAGGCGACGCAATCGCGGGAATCCACAGCGCGTATTGGCGCAAGTACGCATCGTGCGCGGTGAACATCACGCACGAATCGGCCGCGATGCCGCAGAGCACGAGACGCGACACCTCGAGCTCGTCGAGCAGGAAGTCGAGCGGCGTGCCGAAGAACGCCGAATGCCGCGGCTTGAGAAATGGACCGATCGCGGCGCGCGGGCGCGAGAAGCTTCGCCATCGCCGCCGATGTGCCACCGCGTCGTTCGCAATCGGCAACGACTGCCTTGAAGTCCGATTCCCGAAATTGTCGTTCGCGTAGATGACCGGCCCGCCGCGTTCGCGCATCCGCTTCGCGAGTTGCGATGCGCGTGACGCGGCCTTCATTGCGTGCGGCCCGAGCGACTTCGCACCGTCGAAATCGAGCGGATTCATGAAGTCGATCAGCAACACCGCGCTTCGCGCGCGGCTTCGGCGCGCGGAAGCGATCTTTTTGCGGGGCATGTTTCGCGTGGGCAGCAAGCCGCATGCCCTCGCCGGTGTCATACGGACGCGCGCGGTAAGACTTGCCATCTGACCGCCGCAAGAATTGCTCGAACGGGATCGTCGGTGCAACACGCTATCGCAGAGCGATCGACCGGTTCGATGGCATAGGCGTTGCATGGCAGCGTATGATCGATGGGCGTCGCGTCCGGCAGCCGCGGGCGATGTCGTCCGTGCCGCAACGAAAGACGGAAGCGAGCGATGGATCCCACGTACGCGCAACCGCTTCGACCGACATCGATGACGACCGGATCGCGCCTCTCCCTCGCCTTCGCTAACCTGAAGGCGCTCGTCCAGGATCACGCGCTGCTCGCGGTGCTGGAGGTACAGCGCGCGGGCGTCTCGCTTGTCAAGATCGTCATCGCCGGGATCGTGATCTCGATCCTCGTCGTGTCCGCGTGGATGGGCATCGTCGCGGCAGTCGTCGCATTCGCGATCGGACAGGGCGCGAACTGGGCGCTCGCGATCCTGATCGCCGCGCTCGTCAACATCGGCATCGCGGTCGCGCTCGGGTTCTACGCAAAGAAACAGGTGCCGGACCTGCTGTTCGCGGCCACGCTCCGGCAGTTGCGGCGCGACATGCCGCGCAAGGAGGACGAGCATGGCTCGTAACGGCCGCTCGCTTGACGATCAGATCTCCGAGGTCGAGGCGCGGCTCTCGCGCCGCCGCGCCGAGTTGCGCTATCTTGCCGCCGAAGCGCGCAGCCGGTTCAACGCATCGAAGGCGATCCCGGTCGCGGTCGTCGCCGCGCTCGCGATTGGCTTCGCGGCGTCGCGCTTCGTGCGCAAACCCGCGAAACCCGAACCGGTGCAGCGGGGAACGCGTCCGACGCGGCTTCTCGGCGCCGTGGCCGCGGCGATGCTGCCGTCGCTGATCCGCCCGCTGCAGCACGCAATCGCCGACTGGGTTGCGCAACGGATGCATCGCGCGGGCGCGCACTGAACTCGCTTCCGGCCGGTTACAGCCGTACGGCTTATGCACGGTGCACGTCGGCTGCGGCGGCGGCACCGCCGTGTGCGCGGCCGAATACGCGACCTCGCGAAACGCCGGTTGCCGCTCGCGGATCTCGGCGACCGTGCCCGCATCGACGACGCGTCCTTCCGCCATCAAAGTTCACGCGATCGAAATAGACGAGCGCCGCGAGGCGGTGGATCGGCGCCGTTGCATTCCAGATGAGCTCGGAGCTCGCGTAGTGAAACGCGAGAAGTTCTGCAGGTTCGACGCCATCGACCCGGACGCTGCCCGCCCGCTGCGCGTACTAGTAGACCATTAACAGGCCGCCCAGCAACAGCGGCGTCCCGGCGCTGGCGTCGACACGAACGCGCCGCACGTACATGCCGACGAGCAGCCACGAAAGCCCGACGTCAATAGATCGACCGCACACCATTTCGCTTCGGTGAGCGCGATCATCCTTCGCGTCGGCTCGAACGCCTCGAGCAACCGCTCGCCGACCAGGCGGCGCGACACGTTCTGCCGTCGCAGGCTCAACACGGTGCCGATGTTGTCGAGAAAATCGATCATGCGCGCCGTGTAGCGGCGCTCGAGCACTTCTGGCGGTGCACGAGGCACAAGAGTTGCCGGTCGAAGCGAATGATGACGAGCGCGACCGCGATGTAGCCGAGCGCCGCGATCTCGCCGGTCCACGACGACATCGACGACAGCGCGACGAGGCGGGCCGATGACGTTGGACGAAGTTCTGCAGGTGGACAAACTGGCTTTGCGCGAAATCGGACAGGCGAGGCTCGCCTGCCGTGCGCGCTGCTGCATGTTCGCGGAATGGTGCGTCTCGTGCCATGCGAGCGGCAGGCTCGCGAGCTTCGCGTAGAGCCCGTCGGCGACGGCCGCGCGCACGCGCAAGGCGACATTGCGCTCGATGATCCGCCCCGGCCCGTGAATCGACCATGCGAGCACGTATACGAAAAAAATCGCCGCCGTGACGAGGGCCGGAGCGCGATGCGCTCGGTGCGTTTGCACGCTGTCGGTCAGGAGGTTGCAACTTCATCGTTCGTTGAATGCTCGATCGCGGTTCGGCACGGCTTTATCGCAACACGCCGGAACCGGCTTCGGAGCCGAATCATGTCTGGCGCGAGCGACAAATCATCATTGCACGCTCGCTCCGCTCTGGAGGCCGGGTCGGTTCGCCTGGGGTCGACGACATCGCGCATCGTAATTCTTACCAAAGCGGCGGCGTAACAGTTTCCGTCGCGCGCCGCTGTGCGCGCACTCATGGTGCTCGCTAATCCGCGACACGACGCGCGCGCCGCGCCCTCGCCGCGCCGTCCGTTGCACGGCATGGCGATTGCTAAATTCGTCAAAGTCCATGAGCTGGTTTCGTCAAAGCGCATTCGTGCTCACGATCGCGATCACCGCGACGGTCCAGGGCGGTTGCGATCGGATCGAATTCCGCACCTTTCCCGTAGAGTCGATCCGAGACAGCATCGTAGCGAAGATCGCATCGCCGTCGGGAGCACTCGGCTCGCTCACGCGCGAGTTCCTGACGCAGGCGGCGCAATCGAGCCTCTTCGAGATCGAAGCGAGCCGCGTCGCGCTCGCGCGTGGCGGATCGGCCGCGGTGCGCCGCTACGCCGAAGCGACGCTTCGCGATCGCGTCGCGGTCGACACGGATCTCGAGCAGCTCGCCAAGAGCGTCGGCGTCGTGCTGCCTTCGCGGTTGTCCGATGAATTCCAGGCGCGACTCGCGGTCCTCGAGCAATTGACGGGCAGCGAGTTCGATCGCGCCTATGCACGAAACGTCGGCGTGCTCGCGCAAGAGCAGGCGCTCGCCGCATTCGAGCGCGCGGCCGACCCGGACGGTGCGCGCGTGCAGCGGTTCGCCGCCGATCAGGTTCCGACGTTGCGCGAGCAGCTCGCGCAGGGACGAAGGCTCGCGTCGGAGGTCGAGCGCCGGAACATGGCGTAGCCGTGTCGTCGGTCACCGCATCGCAGCGCGTATCGCCTCTCGCGGCGGACGAGCGCGACGAATCGCTCGTCGCCGCGACTCGTGCGCTCGACGTCCTCGCGCCCACGCTCGGCACGCTCCTTGCCGATCCGGCGATCAGCACCGAGGCGGCGATGTACGTGATCGTGATGAAACCGGGCGCTGATCCGACGATGCGCGCGTTCGACGACGCAGTGCTGATCGAGCGAAGGTACGGCAATCCTTCGGCGTGGCAGGCGGATTACGCGTGGTACGCACGCGAGAAGACGCGGCTCGCGTGGCGCGAGCAAACGACGCTTCGCACGCTTTTCGCCGAGCACCCCGAACGACTGCGCGATGGCGACATCCGTGTGGAAGGCGCCGTGCGGCAGGATCGATGGATCGTCGGCGCAAGCGGAGCCCAAGCGTGGTACGACCACGCGGTCGCGACGATGGTCATCGCGCTGATCGAGGCGGCGATCGCGCAGCGCACGCATGCCGGCCAGGTCGAATGAAACGCGGCCGCCGCAAGCGCGGATTCGATCTCGGCGTTGCGGCCGATGTCTCCACCGACGATACGTCGATGAACGCGCGACTACCGCGCGGCAACCGCTGCCAAAGGATGAAGCTGCCCCACGAGCGCGACGAAAGCACGCACGAAACCGGCGAACCCAATCCGGTGACGGCGCAGGCGGCGCGCGATCTCGCCGAAGGCAAGCGCGACACCGACTGCTACGATGCGACCGCGTCGCGCTACGATCGCAAGGAGAAGCGCTGACCCGCGCGTTGGCTCCGGTCAGCGCCAGGCCAGGTAAGCTATTCGCCTTCGGGCCCCCGTGCGCTTTCGGTGAGGTAAGGCGGCATCGCAAGCGCCTGCATCGGCGCCGCGAGGAACCTTGCGAACGCCTGCGCGTCGCCACGGATGGCGCGCGAAGCCTCGGGCCATGTCTCGGTGAACTGCCCCGCGGCGCTTCCCTGACCATCGACGATCATCGGCGCTGCTTCGTCGAACGGCGAAGGCGCGCGCCGTCCCGGCCGGCGTGATGGCCGGCCGGTGTCGGCGCCTCGTACTACCGAGCTACTGGACGCTGCCGCGGTTGCCGTCGCTCGTGCTGCTTTCGTTGCTGTTGCTTGCGTTGTCGGTCGTACCCGTGCTGCTCGCGCCGCTGCTTCCGTTGTCGGTCGTACCGTTGCTGCTCGCGCCGATGGTTCCGTTGTCGGTCGTACCGTTGCTGCTCGCGCTGCCGCCGCTCGTACCACTGCTCGTGTTGCTGCTGCTGCCGTTGTTGCTCGCGCCGTTGCCCGCAGCACCATTCTCGGTGTTGCCGCCATTGCCGCCACCGGCCGCGGGCAGCCGCCGGTTTGCGTTCTGCTGCGCGTTCGCATCGGATGGCGCAGTCTCGTCGTGCGAGCTCTGCGTAACCGCGGTTGCGGCGTTGTCGGCCGCCGATGAGGTCGCATTCGCTTCCCCTTGTTCGGACGCAGACGACGAAGCATTCTCGCCCGTTCCGCGGGTCCCATTCGACGACGCCGATGGCGAACCCTCTTCAGAAGAAGACGTGCCTGGTTGCGAGGCCATCGCGCCGTTGTTCTCGGCGTTCGCCGACGCGGCGTTCGCACTCGGCACGAGGACGAGCCAGTATTGCTCGACGGCGACGGGATAGCCGCTGACGTCGGCGTTGCCGAGCGCGCGGCTCGTATCCATCTGCTCGGGACTCGCGTTCAGCACCACGTCGCGATGCGTGTCGTTGAAATTCAGCGCGGCGATCGGCAGCGCCCACCGCTCGGCGTCGAGACTGGACGGCTTGTCGTATTGCAACAGCACGTAGCGCACGCGGCCATTGCGCATGTTGACCACGAGATCGTTGATCTTGCCGACGTCGTCGCCCTGCTTGTTGTCGACATCCCTGCCGATCAGCCGGCTCGCACGCCAAAGCGCCACCGATGCGTGCGGCCCCGCACCTTCGTGTTTGGCCTGTGCAGCGTCGCTCGTCTGCGATTCGGACGAGCCCTGGCTCGCGTAGTACCGATCGACGCGGCTCGTGTAGTCGCTCGAATTGAAGTCGGGCCATTGATCGCGATTGAAGCTCGGCGCGTGCTCGAGCTTGTCGTTGTCGATATCGACGACGAGGCCCGACCCGTCCGCGGTCGGCCGAAACGCGGTGATTGGAACCGCGAACAGGTTGTCGCCGACGTTCGAAATCCCGCCGTAGTCGAGCACGGCATAGCGGACGCGTCCGTCATGCACGTCGATCAGCAGGTCGCGGATCTCGCCGAGATCGTCGCCTTGCGGATTGGTCACGTCGACGCCGAGCAGCCTGCTCGCTCGAATGGCCTGCACGTGCGAAAGGGGTTGGCCCGCGACACGGGAATACGTCGCCACCGCGCGCGCATTGGCGGGACGCAATGCCGCCGCGAGCAACTGGCGGTGCGCGTCGAATTCCGCGCGGCTGATCTGGCCATCGCCGTTGGTGTCGAGCGCGTTCCACAATCGATCGAGCCGTGATTGCATCGAATGCGTGCCGCGTTCCCACGCATTCGGGTTCGAGGCATTCTGCTGCGAATCTGTACCCGCCGCGGACTCGCTCGGGTTCATCGAACCCGCGACCGCGGGCAACGCGACAGCGACGACCGGAATGAACAGGCTCGCGAGAAGTCGCGGTCTGAAGGTGCATTTTCTCATCGTGGTGCTCCTTGCAAAGAACGAAGTCCAGGACGATTTCCCGGACTCGCCGCTCCGCTGCAAGCATCAGGCCACGCAATCGTTACGCGGGTCGTCCCGCTACCGCGTGCCGCGATTCACGCCACACGTACAACTTGCCGAACGCGACCGACGTTTTCACCATCGCGTCAGGCGATCAATGACAACGTTTCTCTCGCTCGCGGAGTCGAGCGCGAACATCGCAATCGCGCGTTTCGACGGCGGCGGGAAGGCGCGGCCCCAACCGATGATTCGCCGCGCGCTCCCGCTCGATGTGTCAGCCCAGCCTGATCGGCGTGATCTTCGTCCCCTCCAACGACACGCCAGCCATAAGCCCTTCGTTGTTGAGCACGAATTCGATGACCGGACGCTTCGCGGACTCGGTGTCGACGGACGCGTTGGCGCCAAAGCTTGCGACAGCGAGCGTTGCATCCGCGCCAACCGTCCAGCCGTTGCTGTTGCGGAAGTGCTCGAGCGCCTCCGGTGTCATGAACAGCAACACGACGGCCTTGGATTGCGCGCCGGCCTGATAGCCGATCGATCCCCCGCTGATGGTGTAATACCCGACCGGCTCGCGGTGTTGGCGCAACACGCCATCGCCGTGCTCGCCGCCGACGATGAAGCTCACCTTGTTCACATCCGGAAAGATCAGCACGCCATTCGCCCGCGCGACAAGCGCGCGCGCGTTCGGCGACACGTCGTAGAGCCGGGACATGGTCGCGTCGGCGCTTGCGTTGATCTCGCGCCGCGCCGCAGCCGCAGTCGGCTGAGTGTGGAAGCCCGTCGTCGTGCAGGCCGCAAGCAGCACGCAGGCGGAGGCGAAAACGAATGCGGCGCCGAATATGCGCCGTGGTGCGGCTCTCATGTGTTTCATCATCGAAAACTCCTTGCCAATGAGTTGAACCGAAGGCGGCACACGCGCTCGCCCGGTGGAGTGTTCGCACAATCCGACAAGAACCGGCGCAAGACCCATGCCGCCGCCGCATGTATTTGGACAGCGCCGCGGCGTTTGCGTGTCAATCTTGCACTGCTGCCGGGCAGTTGCTGCCCGAGCGTGTCGCGGTCGCGCCCGTACGAACCGTTTCCGTTGCACCGACGGTCCATCACGCTGGGTCGCGCACATCGCGCTCCAGTGCGTCGGATCCGAGCGCTTCGCAGCCGAGCAGCTGGCCGGGTAATGCATGCAACGGACCGGCCCCGCACACAATCCGCACTGCGCCGCGCAGCCGATCGCGGGCTTCTACCGCGCAGGCCCGGATCACCGGAAGCACGGTGAAGCCGTAGGCTGGTAGCTCGAATCGCAGCAAGCGACCTTCGAGAGGGCCGCAAATGCGGTCCCTCTTTTTGCGTCTGCGACAATCCGGCGGCCGCCTGCCTCTCGCCCACTCTTGCAACGCACCGTCCTCATCCCGCTCATCGTCGCCTGCGCGCTGTTCATGGAGAACATGGACTCGACGGTCATTTCGACCTCGCTTCCCGCGATCGCGAAAGACATCGGCGAAAACCCGCTTGCGCTCAAGCTCGCGCTCACGTCGTATCTAGTGAGCCTTGCCGTTTTCATTCCAATCAGCGGCTGGGTCGCGGACCGCTTCGGTTCGCGCAGCGTGTTCGCCGCGGCGATCATCGTGTTCATGGGCGGATCGCTGCTCTGCGCGGCCTCGACGGGCCTGGCGGCATTCGTGATCTCGCGCTTCGCGCAGGGAATAGGCGGCGCGATGATGGTGCCGGTGGGCAGGCTCGTGCTGATGCGTGCGATTCCGAAGCGCGACTACGTCGCGGCGCTCAACTACCTGACGATTCCCGCGTTGCTCGGACCGGTCACCGGGCCGGCGATCGGCGGCGCGATCACGCTGTACGTGCACTGGCGCTTCATCTTCATCGTCAACATTCCCATCGGAATCCTGGGGCTTTATCTCGTGCTTCGGCACATTCCGAACATCCGCGAAACGGAAGTGCCGGCGTTCGACATGCGTGGTTTCGCGCTCACCGGCATCGGCCTGTCGGTGTTGATGCTGGGCTTCTCCGCGCTCGGCGGTCATCTGCTGCCGGTGCCGATAGCGCTCGGCTGCATGGGCGCGGGCGCCATCGCGCTGAGCCTGTTCGTCATTCACGCACGGCGCACGCTGCACCCGGTGCTCGACTTGCGACTGCTTCGACTCACGACGTTCTGGCATGGGGTTGTCGCCGGCAGCATCTTTCGCGCGGGCCTCGGTGCAACGCCGTTCTTGCTGCCGCTCCTGTTTCAGCTCGGCTTCGGGCTGAATCCGTTGCAGTCGGGACTCCTGACCTGCGCGACGGCAATCGGCGCGATGTTCATGAAGACGCTCACGGTCTTCATCCTCCGCCGCTTCGGCTTTCGCACCGTGCTGTCGATCAACGGCATTGCCGCATCGGCGAGCGTCGCCGCGTTCGGTCTCTTCTCGTCGACGACGCCGCATCTGGTGATCGTCGCAGTGCTGCTCTTGTCGGGATGCCTCCGCTCGCTGCAGTTCACCGCGCTCAACGCGATCGCGTTCGCCGACATAGCACCGTCCAACATGAGCCGCGCGGCGAGCTTCTCGAGCATGGCGCAACGCCTCTCGCAAAGCGCGGGGATCGCCACGGGGGCTTACCTGTTGCAGCTATCGAGCGTGGCCCAGGGGCATATGTCGATCGTCGCGGCCGATTTCTGGCCGGCGTTTCTTGGCATCGCGTTGATCTCGTTCGTCGCGCCGATCCTGCATTTGCGATTGCCGTCGGGCGCCGGGATCGAGGTGTCGGGACACCGAACGCGCGGCGCGTAGAAGACGCGGCTATCGCATCATCGCCCGCCACACGCGCTCGGGCGTGAGCGGCATCTGCAGCGCACGAGCCTGCTTCGCGAAACCGTTACGCGCGAGCGCGTCCGCGACCGCGTTCACGATGGCGGGTGTCGCGCCGATCGTGCCGAGCTCGCCCACGCCCTTCACACCCATCGGGTTAGTGCGACACGGCGACGATTCGTCCATCGTCATCTCGAAGGCTCCGATCATCCGTGCGCGCGGCATCGCGTAATCCATGAAGCTCGCAGTGAGTGCCTGCCCCGATTCGGCGTCGTAGACGAAATGCTCGCAGAGCGCTTGCCCGATTCCCTGCAGCGCGCCGCCCTCGAGCTGACCGACGACGACCATCGGATTGATGACGCGGCCCACGTCGTTCACCGACCAGTACGCATCGAGCTCGATGCTGCCGGTTTCCGGATCGATCTCCACTTCGCAGACATGGCATCCATTCGGCCAGCTCGCCGCGCCGACGGCGCTCGTCGACGTGACGACGATGCGCTCGCCCGCCTCGCGCTTCGCAAGATCGAACAGGCCGATCCGCCGATCGGTGCCCGCGATGGCGAAGACGCCATCTCGATATTCGATGTCGGCTAGTGCCGCTTCGAGCGCACGCGCAGCGAGCTTCCGCCCTTCGTTCACCGTGCGCTCGGACGCGACGCGCACCGCCGAGCCCACGACGAAGAGCGAGCGCGAACCCGCGCTGCCGAAGCCGGTCGCGCGATCGGTGTCACCGAAGCGCACGTCGATCCGTTCCGGGGGTACGCCCAACACGTCGACGGCAAGCTGCGTGAACGTCGTGGCGAGGCTCTGTCCCATCGCCTGCGCAGCGCAGAAGATCTCGATGCGTCCGGCGGCGGTGATCGTGACGTCGACGGTTTCCTCGAATACGTCCGCGCCGGTCCATTCGAGAAACGTCGCGATGCCCTGGCCGCGAAATCTTCCCAGACGCTTCGATTGGCTGCCGCGCGCCTCGAAGCCGTACCAATCGGCGAGCGCGAGCGCCCGATCCATCACCTTCGCGAACTGTCCGCTGTCGTACGTCTTCTCCATCGGATTCGTGTACGGCATCTGCTCCGGACGGATCATGTTGAGCCGGCGAAGCTCGGTGCGTTCGATGCCCGTTTCGCGCGCAGCCTCGTCCATCAGCCGCTCGATGATGTAGATCGCTTCCGGCCTGCCCGCGCCCCGATATGGACCGGCCGGCAGCGTGTTTGTCAGCACCGCCTTGATGCCGATGTCGATGGTTGCGATGTCGTAGACGCTGGTCGACACCCAGGGACCGATCAGGAGCTGGATCACGACGCCCGCAGGCGTTGCATAGGCGCCTACGTTCGCGAGCGATGCAACGCGAAGCGCGAGGATGCGTCCGTTCGCGTCGAGCGCGAGCTCGGCGCGCGTCTGCACGTCGCGCCCATGGCCGGCACCGAGAAACTCTTCGATGCGCTCCGCGGTGAAGCGCACGGGTCGCTTCAGCAGGCGCGCAGCGTAGGCGACGACGATATCCTCGGGATAGAGGCTCGTCTTCATTCCGAATCCGCCGCCGACGTCGCCGACGCGCACGCGCACGCGTTCGCTCGCCATGCCTAGCACCGCGCAAAGCTCGTCGCGAAGACCGGTCGGCGTCTGGCAGCTTGCGCGAAGCGTCAGGCGACCCGTGGCGTCGTCGAAGCTCGCAAGCGTCGAGCGCGGCTCGATCGCGGACGGTGCAACGCGCTGATTCACGAGATCGAGCACGACCACATGCTTCGCGCGCGCGAACGCCTTGTCGGTTGCGCGCGGGTCGCCGTGGCGCGCTTCGCATGCGATGTTGTCGGGCGCTCGTTCGATGACGAGCGGCGCTCCCGGCGCAACGGCCGCCGCCACGTCGACGACCGCGGGCAACGGCTCGTAGTCGACAACGATCTGCTCTGCCGCGTCGCGCGCGCTCGTTGCCGTCTCGGCGATGACGGCCGCGACCGGTTCGCCGACGAAGCGCACGACGTCGACCGCGAGGGCGTAATGCGGCGGCGAGGCCGTCGGCGAACGGTCGGCGCGCTTGAAGTCGGCCGAATTGGGAATTGGTTTGACACCGGCCGAAACGAGCTCTCGACCAGTGAGGATCGCCATCACGCCCGGTGCGCGTGACGCGCCCGCCTTATCGACCGTTATGATTCGCGCGTGGGCGTGCGGCGAGCGTACGAAGCACGCGTGAAGCTCGCCGGACTCGCGGACGTTGTCAGAGAAGCGGCCTTCGCCGCGGAGCAGCGCCTCGTCCTCGACGCGCTTAACGGATTTGCCGCTGCCGAAGCGGGCGATGGATTCGGACATCGATGTACGTTTTGAATGCGGCCGAACGCCCATTCTGCCACGCGCTCGCTCGCACGTGCGCTTGCGAAGCGCGTCTTGCGAGGTGCGTTCAGGCGACGGCGGGCTTGCCGGCGTCGATGCGCATCGCGCGGGAGCGAAGAATTTCTTCGATCACGCTCGCCGCTTGCGGTTTCGGATCGTCGTCGATGAAGCCTGCCACGCCGAGCGTTCGCAGGTGATCGGTGAGCGTCGCGTTGCCGGCCACTTCGCGGGCAAGTGTCAGGACGACCGCAGGCGCATCGTCGTGCGGATGGACACGTGCATGCTCGTGTGCGAGCAGAACCCGGTGAAGCTGCATCAGCGCCACGCCGTCCCTCATCGGCAGATCGAGCTCGAGCACGAGGAGGTCGAAGCGACCACGCTCGAGCTCGGCAAGCGCAGCGTCGCCGTCAGCCGCCTCGATGACCGCGATATCGGCGGTCTCGATCAGCGTGCGCAATGCATGACGCACCTCGCCCCTTCGATGCGCGACGAGCACGCGCTGGCGGGCGGCGTGCCGGAACTCGATCACCTTCGGCGACATTAGCTTATGGCAGAAGCGGATAGATACGAAAATGCACGGCGCTTATAACTCCGTGCACGATGACGGCCGCGCGCAGCATAATGCAATCGGCCGCCGCGGGGCCTCCTGTCAATTGTGACAGGTGTCGCGATCGCCGCACAGGGCGCCGGGCCGCCGTCAGCAGATCGATTCGATCAATCGTTCGAGCGCCTGCGGATCGACCGGCTTGACGAAGTGGTGGTCGAAGCCAGCCTCCCGCGAGCGCTCGCGATCCTCGGGCGCGCCGAAGCCGGTGATAGCGGCGAGCAGGACATTGCAACCGGACGCGCGGAGGCGCCGCGCGATTTCGCAGCCGTTCATGCCGGGGAGGCCGATGTCGAGAAGCGCGACATCCGGACGAAGCGTTTCGATGAGGCCAAGGCCCGTCGATGCCTCGAACGCGAGCGAGACGTGATGGCCGCCAAGGCGCAAAAGCGTCGCGAGCGACTCCGATGCGTCGCGATTGTCGTCGACGATCACGATCCGCCTTGCCGCCACGCCTGGTGACGCGCTCGCGTCCGGCGAACCACCCGAAACCGATCGATCCGTTGCGGCGGCGGCAGGCAACGTCACGATGAATTCGCTGCCACGGCCAGCGCCGTCGCTTCTGGCCTCCACCCGGCCGCGATGGCGCTCGGCAATCATCCGCACGAGCGTCAATCCGATACCGAGGCCGTCATGGCCCGCGCCCGCCGTACGTCCCGCCTGCACGAACAAATCGAAGATCGACGCCAGCACTTCCCGCTGAATGCCGATGCCGTCATCCTTGACCCGAAGCTCGACGTCGCCGTTACGTCGGGCAACGCGAAGCGTAATGTGCCCGTCTTCCGGCGTGTATTTCGCGGCGTTGTTCAACAGGTTCGTGAGCATCTGGACGAGGCGCGCCGCATCGCCGTCGACGTGAACGACCTCCTGCGGTAGATCGACGCGAAGCGTATGCCGGCGTCCGTCGGTCAGCGGCCGCGTCGCCTCGACCGCGCGCTGCACGACGTTCGCGAGATCGACGCGCTCGCGTGTGAATCGAATCTTTCCTCGCGTGATGCGGCTGACGTCGAGCAGGTCGTCGAGAAGGCGCGTCATCTGCTGCACTTGGCGCTGGAGCATCAGGCAGAGGTGCTCCGACTGCGCATTGCCGGCACTGGTCCTGCGCAGCACCTCCGCGGCGTTGCGGATCGGCGCGAGCGGATTGCGAAGCTCATGACCCAGCATCGCGATGAACTCGTCCTTGCGCCGGTCGCTTTCGCGAAGCTTCTCTTCCATTCGCCTGCGCTCGGAAATGTCGCGCGCGACCTTCGACGCGCCGACGACCTGGCCGCGTCCATCGCGCACGGGCGAGATGGTCAATGACACATCGAGCCTGCGGCCATCCTTCGTCACTCGCACCGTCTCGAAATGCTCGATGCGCTCGCCACGCGCGAGCTTCGCGAGAATGCCGTCCTCCTCGTGGCGCAGCTCGGGGGGGATGATCGTCGTAATCGGCTTGTCGATCATCTCCTCGGCGGTGTAGCCGAAAAGGCGCGTCGCACCGGCATTCCACGACGTGACGCGTCCCTCGAGCGACTTGCTGACGATCGCGTCATCGGACGAATCGACGATTGCCTTGCAGAGCGCCTGCATGCGATCCGCGCGCTCCTCTGTTTCGCGCAATCGTTGCTCGGCCTGCAATTGACCCGTGACGTCACGCGTGAAGCAGCGCGTGCGAACGAAGGCGCCGTTGTCGAAGCGCACGTTCGACGTGACCTGCACGTCGCGAACAGAACCATCCTTGCAGCGCATTCGCGCGGACGCGTCGCGCAGCGACTCGCCGGTACGCAATCTTTCCAGAATGGAAGACGCGCCGTCGGGATCCAGGTAGGACTCGCCGATCTGATGCCCGATGTATTCATCACGCGCATAGCCGAGCATCTCGAGCTCGGCGCGATTAGCCCAGAGGATCACGCCATCGGCGTCAACGCTATGGATCCCGTAAGGCGCATTCTCGAGAAAATCCGAAAGCTCGTGCTCGCGCATCTCGAGCAACTGTTCGGCCGCCTTCCGCTGCCCGGCCTCCTGCTCGAAAAGCCGCGCACGTCGCGTCAGGTCGCAAAGCTCGCCAAGCTGCATCTCGCCGGACGTCGCATGCTGAGGATCCGCTACTGCATGCGAATGCGCTCCGCACACCGCGTGGAGCGCCTGCCACGATCCGCGATTCATGTCGGCGAGCGGATACGCGCAGAAGAGCGAGAAGGCGCGCTTCTCCCGGAGTGCGTTCCAGAGCTCTTCGAGGCGCACTGCAGCGTCGTGTTTGCCATCGCTCCACAACACGCCGACGATCTCGCCGAAAACCACGATCGGCGCATCACGCGTTTGCGCGGTTTCGATGATCGAACCGATGATCGTCTCGAATCGGCTCGCGTCGGGCCAGCCTTCGATCTGGAGCGACTCGACAGTGTCATCGGCATCGAGCGTCACGTAAGCGCCCATGTTGCGCAGCGCAGGAAGATCGAGCGCACGCGCGTTCATGCGCAACTCGAATTGCGCGAGATGTCCCTGCGTCGCGACGACAATCGCCGTCGCACCCGAGCAGAGCCCGTTGCCAATGAATGCCGAGACGGTTTCGGCAAGCTCGCTGTCGCGTTCGTAGAACTGGACGAAGTGATCGTGCGGGACGACGCGGTTCGCGGCACGATCATGCCAGGCACTCCCGTCCAGTCTTCGTCGCGCGTCGCCGTCCGTGCTGAGCTGTCGAGCTACCGGATCGAGCATGACGTGTTGAACCCGCGTGCAACAGGTTCCCGCTGCCGTTTCTGCGTATTCAAGGTGTACGTTTTACATTGGTAACGGCGCGAATGCTTCTGGATCGCGGTGAGAAGGGTAATGATTGCAAGAATCACGCCCCGCAGTTCGCGTCCGGCCGGGGTAGCGCTGACGGGCAACGGACCGCTTCAGTCCATGGACCCGTCGGACTATGATGCAGTTCGAAATCGCGGCATTGCGCTGCAAACGACGAAGGGAACGACGCATGCGAACGATTCTGTTGTGGTTGGCCCTTGCAGCATTTGTTGCCGGTTGCGCCACGTCGAAGGTGACCAATGAAATCGATCATCGCGCGGCATCAGCCGCGCCATCGATGATTTACGTCGAGAACTTCGACCTTGGCGAGACGGTGGTGAAGAGCGACCCGGGCACGTTGACCGGGCGGCCGCGCCTGATTCAATTCCGGCGGCAGAATCCGGCCGAGGAGCTCCACGAGCTGAGCGATTTGCTCGCGAATTCGCTGGTGGACGATCTCAACAGGAAGAAGCTTCCCGCGCAACGTCTCGTCGCGGGTGCGCCATTGCCCATGCACGGTTGGCTCGTTCGCGGAGCGTTCCTGGAAGTCGCGAGCGGAAATCGCCTGCAGAAGGCGGTGATCGGTTTCGGTGCGGGCAATTCGGATGCGCAACTTTACGTTGGCGTCACGGACCTGGGTGCGCCGCCCGGAAAGCAGGATTTGCTCGACTTCAACGTTGATTCCGCGGGCAACAAAGCGCCTGGCGGCGGCATCGCGACGATCGTCACGCGCACGCCCTACGGCATGGCCGCGAAATTCGTTCTGGAGCGAAACGCCTCCGAGAAGGACATCAAGCGCGCGGCGCAGACGCTCGCCGACAAGCTCGAGAAGCTTGCGCAGATGCATGCCGAGAACGTGCGGTAATCGGGGAGTCGGGGCGGAAAAGGATGCTGTCCGTGGACAACCGGTTCGGCACTATACGACCTGGAGTCGGTCGCGGTCCGAGTAAGGATCGATCTCGACCACGACCTTCTTGACGGCGACGCTCGGTGCCTTGCGGCGGCCAACTGTCTTCATCGTGATGAAACCGGCGGACGCCATCTTGGCCAGTGTGCGCGTGAGGTTCGGTTGCGCGCGCCCGCTCATCTCGACGAGTTCGGCAACCGATTGGGGCTTCCGATCCCGAATGATCGCAAGGAGCTGTCGGTTCTGCGGGGTCAACAGCCGCACCAGGGCATCGACCGAATTGAAGCTCGGTTTCGCAGCATCGGCTGGCGCTGCGCGCACCACGCGCCACCGCCTTCATTTCTTCGCGCAACGAACGAAGATTTTGAACCTTGTACTTGGTCATTACGACCTCCGTGTCTCTTCCACTTCGACGACCGTCGTCTCAACCCCGCGCTCGCCCAAGACTCGTTCCACTTCGTCGAAAAAAGTGTCGATCAGATCCTCGGCGCTCTTGAACTGATACGGGCGGCCTGGATCAGTTTTCGTCCGATGCCAATGATCCCTCGCGGGCGGTTTGGTTTGAACCGGGAACGCCGCCACGCCATGGGCATTGTCAAAGTCGATCAGCCGCTTGCTATCCGGTGCGTGCAGCGTGAACGAGTAGGACAAGCCGGGCGGCCGCTCCTTGGTTGCCTTCACGCGTTCGATTTCGAACTTGATCCAGCAACCCTTTTCGAGATGACGGATGCGCCCGTCGAAAGCCAGCAGAAATTGGAGTGCGTCTTCGGGTGCTGGCTGTTGATGCAGGACCTGCCACGTGACCCAGAAGGCGTACCTATCCGACGAAACCTAGCTGCCCCGAGGGCGCGGACAAATCGCGCGAACGCGACAAGCTTGAGGGGCGGATTTGGCCACGATTTGGGCCACGCAATTGATTGCGGATGCGGAAGCGAAGAAATTCGCGCAATCAAATAAACTATCTGGCGGAGAGAGAGGGATTCGAACCCCCGTTAGGTTGCCCTAAACCTGATTTCGAGTCTGCTGGCTTGCTGTATGGTTTCAACACGGTACGCCTTGGCGTTTCCGCAAAATGGCGTAGTTTGATGGGGCATGTAGCCCCTTGTCCACTGTGGGACGGGGAGAATTGCGGAGGGGATTTATGGGCCGGTTACACCCAAACGACTTGCCGCCAGCGGACGTCATCGCCGCCGCCGGCAAGGTCTCGGACTGGTTCGCCGAGCGCAACATCAAGGACTGGCGACTCGATGGCTGCATGGCACGGAGCGACTGGATCAGCGTCGACGAACGGATGCCGGCGAAGCGTATGGCTGTCTTGGTCGCGCGCGATATGGGGAACGTGCTGAAACGTGCCATCGCGCTGTATGACGGTGAGTGTTGGCACGCC
>DATGGP010000012.1:0-18366 GCA_035308425.1 Casimicrobiaceae bacterium
GCCGCTCGCGCATGCACCTCCTCGTGTCCTGGCGTGGCCGAGAAAATGGGGCGGTCAGGGGCACACAGTCCAAGCGGTAGCAAGCCTCCAGCCCTACGTCTTGCCGGTCAATACCACTCCTTGAAAGGCACACCACTTGCACTGGCCTTTGCCTGCCGCGCGCGCCCCGGTATCAGACCGAGCTTCGCGTCAATTGATGCCGCTCAGCGTCAGACCAGGAACGGCATGGGTTAATGAAGGCCGTTGCAATGGAGGCCAAGGTCGAATGCCGTACAAGGGATTATCGAGACGGTCGCCTGCCGTGGCCGGTCGGGAACAGGGGTGGACGGACGACACGTCGTTTGCGACCTTCTTTCTCCGCAACCCCTTGCCGCTTTGGATTTACGACCTGGAAACGCTCCGCTTCCTGGACGTCAATGACGCCGCTTTACGCAATTACGGATACGGCCGCGACGAATTTCTTGCATTAACGATTCGGGACATCCGTCCGACGGAAGACGTACCGAAGGTAGATGTCTCCGTCAAGACGATGCCGTCTAGTTCCCTTAACGCGGGGATTTGGCGACATCGAAAGAAGGACGGAACCGTAATATCGGTCGAGATCCTTTCTCAAGAGATCGCCTTCAAGCGTCGGCGCGCGCGGTTCGTGTGTCCGATCGATATCACGGAGCGACTACACGCAGAGGAAGCGCTGCGCAGTCTCACGCAAGTGCTTCAAGAGCGCGGCGAAGGACTGCGGCACGCGCAACGCATGGCGAAGCTCGCGCACGTGGTCACCCGGGCGGACGGGTCGTTCGAGAGCTGGTCCGAGTCTCTAACGACGCTGATCGGGTTGGACGAAGACGAAGTACCAGAGAATACCCGTGATTGGCTTGCTTCGATCCATCCCGACGACCGAGAACTGTTCCGAACCACCGCTATACGAGCGGGGATCACGGGAAAGCGCACGGACGTGGAATACCGGTTCCGCCATTCTGGTGGATCTTGGATTTATATCCGGCAAGGCATCGAGCCTATGGGCGTGCGCCGCGATGGGCGCTGGTTCAGCACTTTGCAGGATGTGACGGACGAGAAGGTTGCGCAACTAAGCATTCAGCGACTGAACCGAATCTACGCGGTGTTGAGCGGTATCAACACATTGATTGTGCGAGTGCGTGAGCGGCACGAGCTATATCGGGAAAGCTGCCGTATCGCGGTCGAAGTCGGCGGCCTTCAGCTTGCGTGGTTCGGCATAGTCAATAAGGACTTACAGCGTATCGACGTCGTGGCGTCCCACGGAGACGGCAAGGGCTTCGTCGAATACCTCCCCCTTAGCCTCGGCGAGCTGCCCACCGGCGAATTTATCCTTCCAGCGAAAGTAGTCATGGAGGGACGCGCCGCGGTGGTGGACGAGATCGCGAATGATCCGCGCGTCATGCTGCGCGACCAGGCATGCATGCGCGGTCTTCGCTCCGTGGTGATCCTGCCGATCAAGACCGCCAGCGAGGTGGTCGGCGTCTTGGCACTGTACTCGGGCGAAGCGGCGTTTTTCGATGCCACTGAAATGCGCCTGCTCGAAGAACTAGCGGGTGACATCGGCTTCGCGATCGGCCATATTGGCCGTGACGAGCGCCTTCAATACCTCGCCGTCTACGACCCGCTCACCGGTCTGCACAATCGCGAGTCCTTCCGCGAAAGTGTCGCTCAATACATACAGCTCGCTCCGCGCGAAAGCGGAAGGGCCGCAATCGTCCTATTCGACGTCGAGCGTTTTCATACGATCAACGATACCTTCGGACACGAGGCCGGTGATGACCTATTGAAGCACGTCGCCAAACGATGGCGTACGCTCGCCGAAGGCGACTTGGTGTGCCGGCTGGGCGGCGATCAATTTGCGGTGCTGGTGCTGAATGTGAGGGCCGAAGACGAGGTGGCGAGGATGATCGAGCAGCACAATTCGCTGGTCTTCGGAACACCCTTCCGCGTCGGAGACTCCGAGCTTACAGTCAGCGCGAAATTCGGCATTGCCGTCTATCCATCCGACGCCGACCATGCCGACTCGCTGCTGAAAAATGCGGAATCGGCGCTTTATCGCGCGAAAACGACGACCGAGCGGTATCTGTTCTACACGCAGAAGATGACCGAACGGGTGAGCGCGCGCCTTACATTGGAAAACCAGCTGCGGCGTGCGATGCGAAGAAACGAATTCGTGCTGCACTACCAGACAAAGGTCGACGTGCAGACACGCAACATCGTAGGCGTTGAGGCATTGATGCGCTGGAACAATCCAGAGACGGGCCTTGTACCTCCCAAAGACTTCATTCCATTGCTGGAGGAGACAGGAATCATTCTGGAGGTCGGTTCGTGGGCGCTGAGGCAAGCGGCAGCTGACCACCGTCGCTGGAAACGCCTCAAACTGCCCGCACCGGCCATCGCCGTCAACGTTTCCGCCGTGCAATTGCGCAACCGGGATTTCGTTCAGATCGTGCGCGATATCGTGAAGCGCCAGGGAAAGTTACCGGCTATCGGCATCGAGATCACAGAAAGCGTGATCATGGATGACGCGGATGACACGGTGGCCAAGCTCGCCGAGATCTGCCGCATGGACGTGCAAATTGCGATCGACGATTTTGGCACGGGCTACTCCTCGTTATCCTACCTTGCTCGTTTGCCAGTTCACGCGCTGAAGATCGATCGCTCCTTTGTGGCGGCAATGACCGACGACCCGAACACGATGACAATGGTGTCGACGATCATCCAGCTCGCCCATTCATTGAGCTTGAAAGTCGTGGCAGAGGGCGTCGAGACCGAGGAACAGGCGAAGATATTGCGCCTGCTTAAGTGTGACGAGATGCAAGGCTTCCTGGTCAGCCGGCCCCTACCCGAGCCGGACCTGCGCAACCTTCTCGAACGAGAGGTTCACGCTGTCTAGGTTTGAACGGTCTCCTTAGCTGACCAAACCAGCTAGCAATCGTGGAATCGTACGGCAGGAGCGCTTTTACGGTCGTCGTTGAAGCGGGCCGTAAAGCAGGCCCGCAGAGCGCGCCCGAGCCTAAGTGGCACACATAGCCGCTATTCAAGCAGCATTGGTGTGATTGTTCGTGCGCCTCGCTGCCCTTGATCTTGATAGTTATTGTTGAACAGTACATGGACTGACTCGGCCTTTGGCGTCAGTGCTTTAATGTCGGCCGCGAGCGTGCGCAGTTCTTCGTCGGCATAGTCGTAGTCGAATCGCTGCGACGATGTTTTGAGGCCCTTCTGGTTCCATGTGCTGCGGTTGCGACCGTGCAAGCGAATCACGGCAAGCGCCGGATTCGTCACCTCCCACACGGCCGGAATGCTATTGGGCATGCCCTGAGGTTCATCCACCACGACGTTGGTGAACCCATTCTCCCGCTCGAACGCCAGCGTCCGCGACGTGTGCTTCTCGCTGTTGAACCACGTCGCGTTCCTGAACTCAACGGCGACGTTGAAACCGGCGAGCATCGCGCGGCAGTGTTCAAGGTAGGCAAACGTCTCTGGGTGGAAGGCGACCCATGGAGCGAACTGCATGTGGATCGCGCCCAGCTTGCCGCCATCTCGCAATATCTCTAGCACGGCGCGGAACTGGCGCCATAGTTCCAGCGTAATCTCCTCGGGCAAGTCCTTTTCATAGACGTTCTTCTTACTGGCGCTCAGCGCCTTGGCGATGTCCCGTCCCATGCTCACTATGGGTGTCTGGTGACGCGTGAACAGACGGTACGTCTTGATGTTGAAGATGAAGCCGGGGGGTGTGCGCTCGACCCACCGCTGTGCGTTGTCGATGCTTGGGATGCCGTAGTACGAGGAATCGATTTCGACGATGGGAAACTGGGAGGCATAGAAACCCAAGCGCTCTTCGGGCGTCGTCGCCGTCGAAGGGTAGAACCGGCCCGACTCGATCAGCGTCTTATCGGTCCACGATGAGGTGCCGACCAGGATGTTGCTCATATCAGCTCGACTTTCGGTCTTCGTAGGTCGGTGACCGACTTGTTCTGCGGTTTCCGTCCGCTATCGGCCCACACATCAAATGATGCAAATTTGGACCCATGGAGTCACCGTTGTTTCGGGTGCCGTCAGAGGAGGAGCGACTTGCACTGGCTCTCTCGATCGCGCGCGGCATTCTCCGGCGTCGCGGGGAGGAACCTTCGGATTCGTCTGTGCAGCGCGAGGTGGCGGCGATGCTCCCGTACATCTGCATTATCCCGCGCGGGGAACGACCTGGCCAGCCTGCGGCCCATCGGCGAGAATCCGGGCCAGACGGGGTGCCCTCCGCTTGCGCGAAGCCCTGAATTCACCGGTCATCGTTGAGCTGACAACCGAACCGTTATCCATGAGAACACGAAATCCTTGGTTGAGCCTCTGGCTTACCGGCGCGAATACCATGCTCGGATCGGCACGATCGGTATGGCTTCGCGAAGCGCATCGTCAACGTGCATCCTTCATGCGGGCGACTCGACGGCAGGCGGCCGAGTTCTGGCTCGGGCCCACTGCTCCGAACACTAAGCATAGACGCCGACAACACTACCGCTCATGATGGCTCGGCTTGCCCAGTGAGCGAGGAACTGTACGCATTCCGCTACAAAAACCCGGTGACCGGTCGGTGGAGAAAGGCGCGCGCCACCCGGGCCACTCGGGAGGAGATCGCTCGCAGCGCCGAGGGAAATCGTCGGCGAAGCTGAGATTCGCACCTCTGTCGGACAGCACTTCGACCCCCTATCACTCTCATCCGTTGGCGGAGTTGAAGCGTTTGTCGGAGCCACCGCCCGTCCTGAATCCCCACTTGCGCTCTCCACCCGAAATCGATCGCTTCGAGCGGTTCCTGATGTTACCGTTCCGACGACGGTACCTGCGCTACTGCGTACGCAGCCGCCGTTTCGCCGCGATGGAGGGAGCGGCCGCGCTCCACCTGACACCACCGGGAACTGTCGGCGCTGAGGCTTTCTTCTTGACGACCAGCGACTCATCGCTTTTCCCGGTGGCTAGGGATGGTCCCCGAGCGAATCGCGTAGTGCTTAGATGACGCGCTGGTCGAATTGCGTCCGCTGATGGGCGGTGAACAACGCGTAGAGCGCCATCATTTTTTCCAATGCGAGCCGCGCCGAATCAGCGCGTTCGCTATCGTAGCTTGCAATCGTGCCTAGCACGGCCTTGGCCGGTACGCTGTTGCCATCGTCGAACCGGAACGCCGACATGCCCCGCGCGCAAGCGGCGCGAGCGCGAAGCCTTACTTCTTGCGAGCGTATGGGTTGGCCTTGTTGTCTACCTGTCTCGCATCGACGCGCCCGCTTTGCCCGGCGATGATCGTCTTTGCGAATTGCGACGACTTATCGTTGGCTCGGCGCAGCGAGTCCCTGAGTTCGGTGCGCCTGCTCTCGAAAGTACTGTCTTTACCGACGGCCATTTTCTGCTCCATTTGCGGCATGGTGATCGAACTCCGGTAATCCAACTTATCCCGCATTCGGTTGCTGGCCATCGGCGCCGCCGGCGACAACGTCAGCCGCCGGACGATCTATAGGGACGACGTTTGCTGGTTGCGGATTTTGCACGAGGACGACGGCGTTCCGAGTCCGGTCATTTATGTGACGAAGTACCGCGCGGGTCAGGTCGGCGAGCGTTCGATCGGTATGTCGGTCGCCGATGCGCGCGCGCTCGCTCGGCTTCTCGTCGAGGCCGCCGACTCATGCGTGTCGTCGACTATCCGGGTCGTCGCGTGACGCCCGAATGTCATCACGTCTGGCTCGTGACGTTCAACGGCGATGAGGTCGCCGTCCCGTTCCAGACGCCCATTTCGAGGGCACAGATCGCGAACCTGCTTATCGGTGCCGAAGCGCTGCTCCCGGCGGACTGGCTGTCCAACGACGAAGCGTTCCGGATCGCGCACCTCTTGCTGGCTTTGACGAACTACGGTTCGCGCGAGCAGCGCCTGCAAGGGTTGCGCGAATCCGGTGAAAGCGCTCATTTGGTGACGGACGAGGCGCGACTCGCTCTAGCGCTTGCTCGCGACCGCCGCAATGCGGCATCCGCCATTTGCGCCCTCTCAAGTCGTGGTTGCGCCGCCGCAACTGCTGCCCTGCCCAGCCGTACACCCGTAGCAGTGATCGGCGACCGAGACCGCGTTGCCGACGAGCGCGTTCACGTCCAGCTCCGACAGATGCATCTGCCGCTTGCCGCGCTGAGCAAGTGGCAGGCGTAGCATCAACGCGCCGCATAGTCGGAGCTTCAGCTCGAGCGTCTCCTCCTTGAACCAAGGTCCTCGTTACCAACTTGTATGCGGTACGGCGAAGCGCTCGGACCCGAAGGATCATGCCGCTCGTCTGGACCGCCGCCTTTTGGCGCAGCGTGCGAGCGTTGGTCGACAATGACATACTATCGGCTTAGTGTGGTACAACACCCGCATGGACTCCCGCCTCGGGCGGCATCTGATCCGCACGATTACCTTGCTAATCGCAGGGTTCGTAATGATCGGCCAGGCATCGGCGCATCCGGGGCATCGCGCCGAGAGTCGCAACGAAGTCGGCGTGATGCAGTCCGCGTCCGTCCTCGTTGGAGATGCGTCGGAGATGCAGTCCCCCGCGTGTCCTGGCCATGGCGGGGGAGACTGCTGCTGCGACGAAGTCTTCGCGCACGCACCGCCACAACAACAATCGGTTGCGCTTGTATCACCCCGCGGATGGCGGCTCGCGCCGCCACCGGCGATGCCGAATGTTCGGGTTCGCGCACCGCGAGCAGTCCTATCGGTCGCATTTCTTCCTCTTATCGGTTCTTGCGGTTCTCGCGGTCCACCCTCCACATAGCGCTCGTCCATTTGACGAAGCCCCAGCAGTTCGACCGTCCTGGCCCAGGATCGGCAATCTGCCTTCCGTGGGTAACCGATGAGCTTCAAAGGCAAGCAACGACGGCGGTGCCCAAAGACGTGTAATTGGGACGCCGATCGGTAAGCGGCTTTGATTTGGGCGACGCGCCCAGCGGTTGGGCAGGTCCCATCGCGATTCTTGCGTTGGATCGGAGCAGCCTCGAAGTCATTGTTGGTTCTGTCGGAGACGGTTTCGTTTCTGGGTAGTCGACCGTCCTGAACCAATGGAGCCCCACCATGAAACGTCTTCACCGCCTCCTGATCGCTGTCACGGCGATCTGCGTCTGTTCGCTTCCCATGCGTACGTCCGCTCATGGCTTTGCCGGCGATCGATTCTTCCCCGCCACAATTCTCACCGATGATCCGTTCGTTGCGGACGAGATGTCGTTGCCGACGCTCACGTTCAACCCGAAAGCGAGCGACGATTCGAAGGAAACGGATGTCGGATTCGACCTAGCGAAGCGTCTCACGCCCAACCTTGGCTTAACCCTAAGCGAGCAATGGATCCAGATCCGAGCCCCGGATCAACCAACGGCCAAGGGTTTTGATGCGCTAGACGTCGGTGTGCAGTATCAACTCTTCGTCGATGGCCCCCACCAGGCGATGGGGCTGATCGGACTCGACACGACGTGGGCACATACCGGGGCGCGCTCGGTCGCCAATCCCGATTACACGACGCTGTCGCCGACGTTCGATTTTGGCAAGGGTTTCGGGGATCTGCCCGCGGCCCTAACCTGGTTGCGACCGCTCGCGATCACCGGCAATCTTAGCGTCGATTTCCCGACCAAGGCCCAAAGCGAAGGCTCCCCGAATCCGAACATGTTCAACGTTGGTCTGGCGTTCGAATACAGCCTGGAATATCTCCAGCACCATGTGAAGGACGTCGGACTACGCGCACCGTTCGATCGCATGATTCCACTGGTCGAGGTGGCGGTATCGACGCCCTTCAACCGGGGACAGAGCGGGCAATCAACGGGCACGGTTCAACCGGGGGTCATCTGGGCCGGACAGTATTTTCAAGTCGGCGCAGAGGCGATCATCCCGATCAACAGCCGAACCGGTCACGGCGTCGGCGCGGTCGTGCAACTGCACTTCTTCCTCGACGACCTCTTCCCCCATACGATCGGCAAGCCATTGTTCGGCGACTGACGGTGCGACCGGCGCAGCCGTCGCCACAAATGCGGTGAGTCAAATCGGACGATCGGTTTTCGAAAGCGATGGGTTCGCCAATGCAATGAATCCACGGCCTCTTCTGATCGGACCGATCGCTGCCGTCGCCTGCATCGCCAGTGCGTCGGCGGCGGCGCATGCGTTTGTCGACCACGCGATTCCGGCCGTCGGCAGTACCGTGCACGGGTCGCCGCACGCGGTTCGTTTGTGGTTCACCGAGGAGCTCGAACCCGCGTTTTCGCGCGTGCGCGTCCTCGACACGTCGGGCAAGGAGATCGACGCGGGTGCTTCGCACGTCGACGCCTCCGACGCGACCATCCTGACCGCGAGCCCCCCCACGCTTCGCCTAGCAGCTACAAGCTCGTCTGGCGCGTCGTCTCGGTCGATACGCACGTGACCGAAGGTGATTTCACTTTCGACGCGAAGCCATGATGCGACGTCGTACGTATCGGAGACTCGCGCGATGAACGCCCTGTTCATCGTTGCCCGCACCATCCATTATGCGGCGACGATGCTGCTCTTCGGCGAACTCGCGTTCGCATCGTTCGTCGCCGTGCCGACGCACGGAACGGCGCCAGGCAGCGGTGTCGAGGCGCGGGGGAAGCTGGATCGGCACCTGTGCGTATATACGGCATTCGCGCTGGCGGCGAGCGTGCTGACTGGTATCGGATGGCTCGTCGTTGAGGCGGTCAACATGTCGGGCGTTCCGATCGGGCCGCAATTCCCCGGCACGCTCGCGATCGTTCTGGGACAGACCGAATTCGGCCATGTCGTCATGGCCCGCGGCGTTCTCGCCACCGGCCTAGTTGTCGCCTTGGTGGCGATGTGGTACGCGAAGCACACGGACACGGCACGCATCGGTCGCGCGGTTGCCCTGCTGCTCGGGGCACTTTATCTGGCAGCGCTCGCAGGCGAAGGCCACGCCGCCGGCGAAACAGGTACCACGGGAGTCGCGCATCTCGTCGCCGACGCCTGCCATCTCCTTGCCGCGGGTGGCTGGCTCGGCGCGCTCCCCCCACTCGTCCTTTGCCTCGGTGCCTCGCCGTCCGATCGCGCGCTCGGGCGGCTCGCGCGGCGGTTCTCGGTCCTCGGCATCACGTGCGTCGGGTTGCTAATCGCAAGCGGCATCGTCAATACGCTGTTGCTCGTCGGCTCGTTCGCCGCGCTTTTCGGCACGCCGTATGGGCGATTGCTCGTCGCGAAGCTTGCTCTGTTCGCGCTCATGCTCGCCATTGCGGCGACCAACCGTTTGCGTTGGACGCCCGCGCTTGCGACCACGGATGTCGCGCACGCGTCCCGCGTGCTACGAAGAAACGCGATGGCAGAAATCGGTTTCGGCGTCGCAATCGTTGCGATTGTCGGTGTGCTCGGGACGATGGTGCCGGGCGCGCATCAATCGCCGGTATGGCCGTTGCCGTTCATGCTCGATTTTTCATGGGACGAGCTCACACTTGGCGCGAGACTCGCGTTCGTCGCAAGCCTGGCGATCGTTATCGCGTCGCTCGCGCTCATCGTCGTCGGCGTGCGCCGACAAGCGATACGAATCTGGGTCTCCGGATGTGTGGTGTTGCTGGGGTCGGCCACCGCCTCGGCGTCAATCCTCGCCGTGCCCGCCTTCCCGACGACATATGCGATGTCGCCCGTGCCGTACACGGCCGCCGCCGTTTTGCGCGGTGCCGCGTACTACGCGCAGTACTGCGCGAGTTGCCACGGTGTGCAGGCACGCGGCGATGGACCGCTCGCGACGTCACTTCCAATCAGGCCCCCGGATCTTTCCAAGCACGCGCTTCACCATCCGCCCGGAAACCTGTTCTGGTGGATCGCTCACGGCATTGCGAACACCCCAATGCCGGCGTTCTCGCCGAAGCGCTCCGATGCCGAGATCTGGGCGATCGTGCAATTCCTGATTGTGCGCGCAAGCGCCCAGGTCGCGATGTCGATTGGACCTGCCGTGTCGAGCGCTTCGATGAGCCGTGTGCCCGATTTCACCTACGAGGCGCCAGGACAGCCGCAGAGCGCGCTCGCCGACGGCAAGACGCCGGCGTTGATCGTGCTCTATTCGCTGCCGCGCTCGACGGCGCGGCTCCAAGAGCTCGCCCAATACGCTCGCTCGATGGAAGGAAAGCTCCGTGTCATCGCGATCGCGAAAGGGCCGCCGGCCACGAGGTCAGAACCTGGCCTGGTGCACGCTATTGTCGACCGTGACGTCGCGCGCGTGTACGCGATGTTCGCCTCCGATGCCGCGCACGTCGAGCTACTCGTCGACGGCGCGGGCGTCGTGCGCGCGCGCTGGGTTGGTGTCGACGCAAACGGTGCAAAGCGCGATGACGAGATCAGCGCGGCCGTGAAAGCGCTACCAAAGACCATGCCGATGGCGATGTCGATGCATCACGGGCATTAACCTCACAAAGATCAGACGGGACCGCGCACGGTCGCCGGGAAGGCGCGCGCGCCCGTTTCCAGCCGTCGCGGTGATGAAGGTCGCGCACAGCGTAAGGCTTGAACCGACCAGGATATTCCCGAGCGCGGACGAACCCCAGAAATCGAGCACTATCCCGATGAGAAACAGGATGCCCATGGAGCCGCGAACTTCATCGAGACACTCAGTCGTCCGGTCGCTCGCGGCAGATCCTCTTGCCCACGTTCGCGACCGCGGCTGTTGCAGCCGACCGCGTACTTCGGGCTGCGCTGTTTACGCAACTCTCGCTATAGCTCATCCCGGCCACAACCAACGAAATATTGCTGCAATAGAAGATTGCGATCCTGCCCGCGTGATGACGACCGGCGGGAGAGCAAGCCAATGGCGACAACGAATTTCGAGCGTCTCTGGCGGGTCGGGGTGGTGAGACAGTTGAAGTTTCACGGCCGGCTCGTCGTGGTGCGAACGGTGGCCGGGGTCGAGGATGAGCGCTCGTCGATGCCCTCGCGCGCCACGCCGGTGATTGCGGGCAACAAAGTATCGTCGCTTCACGACGACCCGCTGCTCGACGAGTGCCTCTGGTGACGTAGCGGCGGGGCAAGCATCGCCATGACCAATTTCCTGGTGCCAAGCGCGCGTGTCAGGGGGTGCGGGCGCGTGACAGGACCGCGCCTTTTGGTAAAGTTGGGATGCCGCCGAGGTCGCACGCCGCTCGAGGGAATAATGCCGGCTACTTCTCGCGTCACGCGGAATTTCGGGGGCCATAAAAGGCGGGCGGGCAGAAGCGGCCGCGGCAAAAATGGACAAATCCCATTTTCCGCGTCGGCACGCGAAGTGGCGCGAACCGCCGGAGCGCTGAACGTTGGCCAAGTGAGCCATGCTCGTGCGCGCCATGGGGTACGGGTTCCGGCGCCGCTGCTCGTCGTTTATCGGCCTAGCACGATAAGGCCCCGTATGCCGCCTCTCGAACGCAGGGCTGCGTGCCGATCGGAAATTCTGAGTGCGACCTCCGCACCCCGGAATGCTCGACGAGTGGTTCCTCGTAAGTGTCGATGAGGGAAAACGAGCGTTGACACTGATCATTTGGGATGGCTTGCCGCGCAACGCAGTCGACTCGTGCGCGAATACGTGGCGTTGTTCGACAGGGCGCATCGTTTTGGTACGGCTGCCAGGCAATGCGCCCGAACTCAAACCCGTCGGATACGTGTTTAGCTACACCGAGCAACGTGAATTCGCCAATCTTCGTTCGGAGACGATCGCTGAAGTGCGCCGCTACGCGACACGCACCCGCAGTCCGCGGGGGTCATGCACTACTTACGACAGCCGGAGCACTGGCCGTAGAGGATGACATCGTGACCCTCGACCTTGAACCCACGGGGCGCCATGCGCCGCATGTCGCCGGGACAGCCGGGAATGTCGTAAACGCGTCGGCACCGGTTGCAGCGGAAGTGGTGATGATGGCTGATCTGCGCCATTTCGAAGCGCGCGCTTTCCCCCGGCAAGTTGATCGCCAGCACCGTCCCTTCGGCTATCAACAGCTTGAGCGTCCGGTAGACGGTGGCCAAGCCCAGACCGGGCGCCATTTCATGCGCCGCTCGGTGAACTTCCGGCGGTGTCAAGGGCCGGTCCGTCCCGCGCAGCACGGATTCGATCGCTCCGCGCTGGCGGGTTGAGCGTTCCGCGCCACGAGCCGTTTCCCGGTTTGCAGGGTGACGCTTGGTTCGTTCCATGAAAAGCGACTGTTGCGCGATAACGAGAACGCGTTATCATACGCGCAGCTCCGCTGCAGGTAACGGCGAGCGCATCACGATGCATTGAGACGATGTCGGTGTTGCAGCGACGTATCCGCGCGACGGGTCCGCAGCGAATCGCGGCGGCCATCCTCCTGCTCGCGTTCGCCATCCTGGCGTCGATCGCGGCGAGCCACCTTCACGTCGGCGCGGATCAGGACGAGTTCTGTTCGCTCTGCGCGGCTTTCGGCTCAGGCAAGCTCGAACCGCCATCCCTGCCAGTTACGGTTCCGACACCGATCCCGCTGACGTACCTCGTTGCGGAGTTCGAGCGGCCGTCGCAGGTTTCACGCGCTACCCCCGTCGTCCTGCCGCCGGGCTGCGGCCCCCCACCCAGCATCGCCTAGTTCGCGATCGCCATCGGGCGATCGTGTGCCGTGACGTTTCGCAGATCGCAACTCATGCATGAGTTGCGTTGGACCCTCATGCGCATACAGGAACTGCGATGCCTATTCTTCACGCCTTACGGCCGCTGGCCGGGGTGCTGGTCGGCTGCCTGGCCGCGACCCCCGACTTTGCCGCGACGATTCATGCGACGGCGCAGGACGCCAGCGGCAAGACCGCCGCGGGCGTCTTGCTCACGCTGCGCGGCGCCGACAATCAGTCGCTCGCGCAGCAGACCACGGATGCCAACGGCACCGCCACTTTTCTCGACGTACCCGCCGGTCGCTACACGGTGCAAAGCGACCGCCCAGCCACGTCGCCACCCCAATCGATCGCGGTAAGTGCAAACGACACCGTCGCGATCGCCGTCGCGGCCAACGTCGCGCCCGCCGACATCAAGGTCGAGGTTTCCGCGGCTCGCCTACGGGAGGCGCGCATCGCGCTGTCGCCGAAAGTCGGGACGACCATCTACACGCTCGACCAGCAAATGGTTTCCGATTACGGCGCCGGGGAGGACACGCCCATGAACGAGGTCCTGCTGCGGCTTCCCGGGGTCGCGCAGGACTCGAAGGCCTCGGGATCAGTGCACGTGCGCGACGAGCATGCGAACGTGCAATACCGGATCAACGGAATCCAGCTTCCCGAAGGAATCAGCGGGTTTGGGCAGTCAGTGGACAGCCGGTTCGTCGATCGCATCGACTTCGTCACCGGCGCACTTCCGGCGCAATACGGATTGCGCACCGCGGGCATTGTCGATATCGACACCAAGGATGGTTCATTCATCAAGCCGGGCGGCACGATCAGCCTTTTCGGCGGCGGGCACGACACCGTCCAGCCGAGCGTCGAGGTCGTCGGCTCGAACGACGCGCTGAGCTATTACGCGACGGCCACGTACCTGCGCGATTCGCTGGGCATCGAAAACCCGTTGCCGACGCGAAGTGCCCTCCATGACTGGACCGAGCAGAGCCGTGGCTTCGGTTCCCTCTCTTATCTTGTCAACGACGACACGCGTGTCGGACTCATGGCGGGAACTTACGTCGGCCACTTCGAGATTCCGAACAACCCTGGCCAAACACCGGCGTTCTCGCTTGCCGGCGTGAGTGATGTCGGGATTGGCCTGAACCTGCGTCCGTCGGAACAGCTCGACCAGCGGCAGCGCGAAGAGAACCATTATCTGATCGCATCGCTGCAGCAGCATCATGGACCGCTCGATTACCAGGCGTCGCTGTTCTACCAGTATTCGACGCTGCACTACCTCCCCGATCCGGGCGGAGGTGACTTGATCTACACGGGCGTAGCGTCGGACGCGTTCAAGTCGAATTCGGCGCTGGGCTTGCAGGCCGATGCCTCGTACAAGGCGGCAGCCGATCACGTCGTGCGCTTCGGTACGGCTTATACGCATCAGCGCACCGAAAGCAAGAATTCGGTTGGCGTGTTTTTGACGGATGCCGAGGGTAACCAGACGAGCGACATACCGACGACCATCGTCGACGACTCGGACAAAGATGGCAACCTCACGAGTCTGTACGCTCAGGACGAATGGCGCGTCGGCCCGCGCCTCACTGTGAACTACGGCGTGCGCTTCGACCATGTGGCGGCCTTCACCAATGAGCATCAGCTGAGCCCGCGCGTCAACGCGTTGTGGAAGGTCACCGACGCAACGGCCGTTCATGCGGGCTACGCGCGCTATTTCACGCCGCCGCCGCAGGAGCTGGTCGCACAGACCAGCATCGACCGTTTCGTCGGCACGACGAATGCGCCCGAGGTGCTTTTCTCGGACACCGTCAAGGCGGAGCGCACGCATTACTTCGACGTCGGCGTGTCGCAGACGATCACACCGCGCTGGACCGCGGGCGTGGACGCCTACTACAAACGAATCACCGATATGCTCGATGAGGGCCAGTTCGGTCAGGCCTTGATTCTGACCCCATTCAACTACGCCGAAGGCCGCGCGCAAGGCGTCGAGTTCTCGACCACGTACTCGGGGCCGCAGTGGAGCGGGTATCTGAACCTTGCCATCAGCAAGGCCAAAGGCAAGAACATCGTTTCCGGGCAGTCTTTGTTCGCACCCGACGAACTGGCCTACATCGCCGACCACTTCATCTACGTCGATCACGACCAACGCTACTCCCTTTCCGGCGGTGTGACTTACCGCTTCGGCGCGAACCGCGTCAGCGCGGACTTGATCTTCGGCAGCGGATTACGGAACACACCGGACGGCACGCCGCCCAACTCCGGGAAACTGCCGAGCTACGCGACGATGAACATTGCATATGTCCGCATCTGGAAGGGAACCGCCGTCGGCGACTTCGAAAGCCGCGTCGGCGTGATCAACCTGTTCGACAAGACCTATCTGCTGCGCGACGGCTCGGGCGTAGGGGTAGGCGCGCCGCAGTACGGAGAAAGGCGCACCTGGTTCGCGGCGTTGACGCACTCGTTTTGAGCGCTTTCCGACGCCGCGTTTCGTGTCCGGCCCGATGGTAAAGATCAACGATGAAATCAAGGCTCCTTGACACCTTCGCCATCGTGGCGCTGCTCGTCCTTGCATTTTCAGCATCTGCTCGCGCCGCTGAGCAGGTCGCGACCGAGTCCGCCGTGTCGGGTGGCAATGTGGTACGTGCCACGCTGACGAACGGCCTGCGCGTGGTCATCGTGCGCGACGTGCTCGCGCCGGTCGTGGCGACGCAGGTCACCTACCTGGCCGGCGGGTACGAAACGCCGCGGGGCTATCCCGGAACCGCGCACGCGCTGGAGCACATGATGTTCCGCGGCAGCCGTGGCTTGACCGGTGCGCAGCTCAACGAATTGAGCGGCAAGATGGGTGGCGACGACAACGCCTTCACGACCAACGACGCGACGCAATACAGCTTTCTCGCACCTGCCACGTACCTCGATGCACTGCTCCATATCGAGGCGAGCCGCATGCGGGGCGCCGTGCTCAGCCAGAAAGACTGGAACCTGGAGCGTGGTGCGATCGAGCAGGAAGTATCGAGGGACATCTCGAACCCAGAGTTCCTGGCCTTCGAAGATGCCGAGCGAATCCTATATGCGGGTACTGGTTACGCAGAAGATCCGCTTGGCACGCGGCCATCCTTCGACCGGACCACGGCCAAGGCATTGCGCGCGTTCTACGACGACTGGTATCAGCCGAGCAACGCGATCCTAGTGATCGTCGGCGACGTCGACCTCGGTACTACGCTTGCCAAAGTGAAGGGCTTGTTCGACGGCATACCTTCGAAGCCGACGCCGGCCCGCATGCCGCTGGTCGCCAAACCGATCAAGTCGCAGACACTTACGCGTACGACGCCGCGTGGCGAAGGTTCGGTCCAATTGGCCTATCGCATGCCGGGCATGATGGCGAACGACTATGCCGCTGCCGAGGTGCTGATGGACGCCCTCGACAATTCTCGCAGCGAGTTGTCCGAATTGGCGGCGCAAGGCAAGGTGCTCGATGCCGCTGCGGAGCTGCAGTCGTTCAGTCGGGCGGGCATCGGCATGATCCGGGTCGGCTTCCCGAAAGGCGGGGACGGCACGAAAGCACGCGCGGATCTCGAGGGTGTCGTGAATTCGCTGCTTCGCAACGGCGTTCCGGCGGACCTGGTCGAGGCTGCGAAGCGATCCGAGCTCGCGCAGTTCGAGTTCAGGAAGAACAGTCCCGTGAGCCTCGCGAGCGAGTGGTCGGAAGCGCTCGCCTGGCAAGGCCTTGACTCTCCCGATCAGGCAGAGAAAGCGATCGAGAAGGTGAGCGTCGCCGACGTGAACCGCGTGGCGCACGAATACCTGCAGCCCGACGCCCCTGTAACGATCGTTCTGCTGCCCGATCCCAAGGGAACGCGTCCGCCGAACAGCTCGGGCTTCGGGGGCACCGAATCGTTCACCGGCAACGACAAACTCGACGTGCCGCTTCCTGAGTGGGCACGGAAGGCGCTCGGGAAGCTGGAGCTGCCGCACTGGACGCTGGAACCGACGCCGCTGAAGCTGGCGAACGGCGTCACGTTGATCGTTCAGCCCGAACACGTCAGCGGGACCGTCACCGTCGTTGGCCACATCGATCGCGATGCCGGCCTGCAGGAACCCAGGGGTCAGGAAGGCGTTGGTCGTTTGCTCGCCGCGCTCTTTGACTACGGGACCACGACACTCGATCGCACAGAATTCCACAAGGCACTCGACGCCATTGCGGCCACGGCGTCCGGGGGTGCCGATTTCGAGCTTGCCGTGCCGAGCGCCGACTTCGATCGTGGCATGCAGCTGTTGGCCGACGACGAGTTGCATCCGGCGCTGCCGGAACAGGCGTTCGCGGTTCAACGCCAAACGCTCGCGCGAGTGCTCGACGGCGAGCGCCAGACGCCGCGCTACAAGGTATTTCGCGCGTTGAGACGAGGTCTTCTTCCTGCAGGGGACCCGGATCTGCGTGAAGCAACGCCCGAGTCGGTGACGACGCTCTCGCTGGAGAACGTGAAGACGTTCTTCCAATCGACGTACCGACCCGACCTGACCACGATGGTGGTCGTCGGCGACGTGACGCCCGATCAAGCCAAGGCGACGGTCGAGAAGTATTTCGGTGCTTGGGAAGCGCATGGCCCGAAGCCCGATGTTGTGCCACCCAAGGTGCCGGTGAACCAACGCAGTTCTGCCTTCGTGCCGAACGGGTATGCCGCGCAGGATAGAGTCGTCATGGCGCAGATGCTGGACGTCGATCTTCACAATCCCGACCGTTACGCACTGCAACTGGGAAACGACGTGCTCGGTGGCAACGGTTTCGCGTCGCGGCTGATGCTGGAAATCCGCGTCAAGCACGGTTACGCCTACGGTGCCGGCACGGGGCTGCAACTCGACCGGTCGCGGTCGATCTTCTACCTGCAATACGGGAGCGACCCCGACAAGATGGCGCGCGTCGATACCTTGGCGCTCGACGCCATCAAGTCGATGCGGCAGAAACCCATCGCGGACAGCGAACTGAACAATGCGAGGCAGTATGAGATTCGCTCCATTCCGCTCGATGTCTCGAGCGTCGAGCGCATCGCACGCTCGCTTCTGACCTGGAGCTACAAGGGCGAACAGCTCGATCAGCCAATGGTGGCCGCCAAACACTATCGGGCGCTCACACCGGCGGGGGTGCGCGACGTGTTCGAGCGCTACCTCCATCCCGATCGCTTCGTGAAGGTCGTGGAAGGCCCGCCGCCGCATTGAATGGGAACGTCGGCGACATGATTCGAATCGAGCACCTTCGCTTCGCCTACAACGGCGGCGCCGACGTCCTGCGCGTCGATCGGCTCGAGGTTCCGAGGCAAAGCGACCTACTGATCGTCGGCCCCCTTCCACGTTCAACGCGTTCGCCTTCGCGTTTCTTGCACCAAGGCTCGCGATTCTTCGCTCGCCCGATACGACGGATGGTTTTCCAACAAACCCAACAAGGCGAGCATCGCCGCGCTCGCGCCATACACCGACCGCGTGCCGGCGTTCCAGCCAATCCTCCAAATTGGCCTCGGAGCGCGGCGTACATCAGTTTGAGGACCGCCCGCTCACCGAACGCATGCGGAATCACTTTCGTGCGTCGGCGCTCTTCGCCGAACAAGCGCTCGAGCAAATTGGTGGTGCGAATCGCTTTGGATGCGCGATCGGCAGACGCAGGTGCGCGGTGCAGGCCTCGAAGTCGTCGAGGAAACAGGCCGTCGCGCTCGGCAGCTCGCGCTCGAAGCGCTGGACGAACTCCTCCTTGGCCAGACCGGCGAGCATCGGTGAGGCGGCGG
>DATGGP010000013.1:0-7439 GCA_035308425.1 Casimicrobiaceae bacterium
GCGCAGGACAAGGCGCCCCTTCGCAAGGTGACGCTTCTCATTTACTCGAACGTGCCGGATCTCGGTGACGCGCCATACTGGATGGTGCCGCACGCGATGGGCTATTTCGCCGAGGAAGGCTTGCAGGTCGAGCCTGTGTACGCGAAAGGCGCCGGCTTCGCGATCCAGCTTCTGTCTTCGGGCAAGGGCGACTTCGCGCTGGCCGTGCCCGATACGACGATGAGCAGCCGCCAGAAAGGCGTCAAGCTCAAATCGGTGTTCGAGGGCAATCGCACGTACGGCTCGGCGCTCGTCGTACCGCAATCGTCGGGTATCACGAAACGCGAGCAACTGAAGGCTTACCTGAAGGGCGGGTCGATCGGCGTCCTCAGCATGACGAGTGGCCGGATTCCTTATGCGCGCGCATGGATCCGCGAGCTCGGCTTGAGCGACACCGACGTGAATCTTGTCGAAGTCGGCGTCGGCGCGCAGGCAGCCGTCGCCGTCAAGACAGGACGCGCGAAAGCGCTCGTCATGTACGACGCCGCATACTCGGCGATCGAGGCGGCGAGCGACGTTCGTTTCACGCGCTTCGAAACCGATTGGCAGCAGCCGTTTTTCAGCGGCGTGATCCTTGCGCCCGACGAGACGATCCAGAAGGATCCCGACCTGATCGTCCATTTCACGCGGGCGATCGCCAAGGCGCTCGTCTTCGCGACGGCGAATCCCGACGCCGTCGTGCGCATCTACTGGACGCTGTATCCGGAGAACAAGCCGACCGCCGACAGCGAGTCAGACGGCCTCGCGAAGTCGGTCGCGATCGTGCGCTCGATGGAGCCGAATTGGCAGAAAGGGATGAACCAGCCGGGCGCGAAGTGGGGCAGGCAGAGTGCCGACGACTGGACGAAGATGCAGGAATTCTCGGCGAGCAATGGCTTGATTCCGGGCAAGCTGCCGGTCGACGAATACTTCACGAACCAGTTCAACGACAAGGCGAATCAGTTCGATGCCGCGGCGGTGCGAAAGCAGGCTGAAACATTCACGCCGGCGATGATCAAGTACACGGCGAGCAAATGATGCTATAGCGCAGCGTCTGCATTGCGACAGGCTTTTGTGGAGACCGCTTCGACCGCGAAAGCCGCTGATCGCGTCGATGCTGCGCCGGTGTTTCGCATCGAGGGGGTCGCGAAGACCTATCGCACGCGCCAGGGCGAATCGATTCGCGCGCTCGAAAGCGTCTCGCTCGATATCGCGGCGGGCGAATTTGTCTCGGTCGTCGGACCGTCGGGGTGCGGCAAGAGCACGTTGTTGAAGATGCTTGCCGGTCTGGCCGCACCGAGCGCGGGAAGCATTCGCCATCGTGGACAGCGCGTACACGGCCCACGCGATGACATCGGCGTCGTGTTCCAGGAGGCGACGCTTCTGCCGTGGCTCACCGTTCTTCGCAACGTCCTCGTGCCGGCCGATGTCGCCCGCATTCGCCGATCGAAGCTCTCGTCGCGCGCGTTCGACCTGCTCGATCTCGTCGGCCTGCGCGGATTCCACGACAAATATCCGCAGGAGCTTTCCGGCGGAATGCAGCAGCGTGTCGCGATCTGCCGTGCGCTGCTTCGCCAGCCCGCCGTGCTTCTGATGGACGAGCCGTTCGGCGCGCTCGACGCTCTGACGCGTGACCAGATGAACATCGAGCTGCAGAGGATCTGGGCAAGCGAGCGCAACACGGTGCTGTTCATCACGCACAGCATTCCGGAGGCGGTGCTCTTGAGCGATCGCGTCGTCGTGATGTCGCGGCGGCCGGGATGCATCCTCGAAGTGCTGTCGATCGACCTGCCGCGCCCGCGCACGCTCGACATGGCGAACACGAGCGCCTTCGGCGTCTATGCGCAGAAGGCGAGAACGCTGCTCGATCGCGCCGAGGTGACTGCAGATGCCTGAGGTGACTGCTGTATCGGAGACGCAACGCATGGCACCGACGCCGGTCGCGCCCACAACGAGGCGCGCGTCGATCCTTGATGCGCTGCGCCAGCGGCCGGAGCTTGCCACCGTGCCGCTCGCGTTCGTCGTCGTCGTCATCGTCTGGGAATCTCTCACCCGGCTGCTCGGCGTGAGTCCGATCATCTTTCCCGGCCCGCTCGCGGTGGCACGCGCGCTCGTCAATGGATTCTCGTCCGGTACGTATGTTCAGCACCTGTGGATCACGCTGAAGGAGGTGCTTGGCGGCTTCGCGATCGGCTGTGCGTCGGGCCTCGCGATCGGCGCGGTCGTCTCGCAGTTCCGGATCGTCGAGAAGACGATCTTTCCGTATTTCGTCGCGTTACAGACAGTGCCGAAGCTGGCGATCGCGCCGCTTTTCATCGTCTGGTTCGGCTTCGGGCTTCAATCGAAGGTGATCATCGCCGGGCTGATATGCTTTTTTCCGATGGTCGTCAACGTCATCGAAGGCTTGCAGAGCACCGACCGCAAGCAGATCGACATGCTGCGCGCGGCGGGCGCGAGCGGATGGCAGGTGTTTCGGATGATCAAGGTACCGAACGCGCTGCCGTTCATCTTTGTCGGACTCGACATCGGCATCGTGCTTGCGGTGCTCGGCGCGATCGTCGGCGAATTCGTCGGCGCGCAGGGCGGCGTTGGCTACCTGATCCTGCAGTACAACTTCCAGCTAGAGACCGCGAAGGTGTTTTCGCTGATCATCGTGCTGTCGATCACCGGCATCGCGCTGCACAACCTCGTCAAGTGGTTGCATCGGCGCACGGTGTTCTGGATCAAGCCGGAAGATGTCGTTGGTGCATAGTCCGTAACATGAGTGCCAGGCCGCAGATCGCGATCGTCGGCGCCGGCATCGGCGGCATTACCGTTGCGGTGCTGCTGCAACAGGCGGGCTACGACTGCCGCGTCTACGAGCAGGCGCCGCAATTTCGACGTGTCGGCGCCGGGATCAATCTCGCGCCCAACTCGACGCGCGTCTTTCGCGCGATGGGCGTGCTCGCGAAGCTTCTCGGCGTCGGCGTGCAGCCGCGGATGAAATTCAACCGCGAGTGGGACAGCGGCCGCGTGCTGCAGACGATCGCGACGCAGGAGCTGACGACGCTCTATGGCGCGCCGTTCGTGGGCGTCCACCGCGGCGATCTGCACGATGTTCTCGCATCGGCTGTCGCGTCGGGTACGTTCCATCTCGGCAAGCGCTTTGTCGGTCTCGAAACGCGAGGCTCGCAGGTGCGTCTCGCGTTCGAAGATGGAACATCCGCGCTGGCCGATGCGGTCATCGGCGCCGACGGACTGCATTCGCAGGTCCGCGCCGCGATCATCGATGCAACGCCCCCCGTGTATTACGGGCACGTTGCCTATCGGTCGATCTTTCCGCGCTCGCGGCTGCCCGACCTCGACATCGCGGACAACACGCGCTGGCTCGCGCCGGATCGTTATCTGCTCGTCTATTTCATGAGCGAAGCGCGCGACGAGTTCTACGTCGTCACCGGCGGGCCGGAGCCGTGGGACAGCGACGATTTCACTCCCATCGCCGTCGACCCCGCGCGGCTCCGCGCGGCGTTCGCCGGCTTTCATCCGGACGTTCAGCGGATGCTCGACAAGTGCGAAGGTGTGAGCCGCTGGCCGATGCTCGTGCGTCCGCCGAGCCGGCCGTGGTGCGCCGGCCGCGTCGCGCTGCTCGGCGACGCATGCCATGCGACGACGCCGCACATGGGCCAGGGCGGCGGCATGGCGGTCGAGGATGCGGCCATGCTCGTGCGCTGCCTTCAGTACACCGATGGCGACGTCGCGTCGGCTTTTCGCCTGTACGAGAGCAATCGCTTCGCGCGAACCTCGCGTCTGAAGCGTGACTCCGAGGCGGACGAATGGGGACACGGAAAGATCGAGCACCAGTGGCTTTACGGTTACGAGGTGCTGCGCGCGCCCATCGAGCCGCTCCCTTCCGAAAACGGCTCGAGCGTTTCCCCCTCGGACACCCCCCGCCCGACGGAGAAATTTTGATTTGACCGGGTAACTCGGCGAGCCGTATAATCGCAGTCTTTTCGCCCTCCGGTCGCGCGCCAAAAGCCATGCGACTCGGACGGCCCGGCGCCACGGCCTCGCGGTTGTCGCGCCACAAGGTGGCCTAAGCCGGCGCTTCGCGGACGTTTCGCGAGCTTTGACGCTTGGGCCACTTTGATTTTGAAGCGACATGAGCCATGCGGCGCGCCTTCGCGGGCTTGCCGCACACTCAGGAAAACCAGAGCGGACAACGTTTAGATGCCAACCATCAATCAGCTCGTGCGGAAGGGTCGCCAGGCCCCCGTATCGAAGAGCAAGGTGCCGGCGCTGCAGCAAAGCCCGCAGAAGCGCGGCGTGTGCACGCGGGTTTACACGACTACGCCCAAGAAGCCGAATTCCGCTCTGCGCAAAGTCGCCAAAGTCCGGCTCACGAACGGCTTCGAGGTCATCAGCTACATCGGCGGCGAAGGCCACAATCTGCAGGAGCACTCGGTCGTGCTGATCCGCGGCGGCCGCGTCAAGGACCTTCCCGGCGTTCGCTATCACATGGTGCGCGGCGCGCTCGATACGGCGGGCGTCAAGGATCGCAAGCAGGCGCGGTCGAAGTACGGCGCGAAGAAGCCGAAATCGTAACGGAGCCACGAGATGCCTCGTCGCAGAGAAATCCCGAAGCGCGAGATCCTGCCGGATCCCAAGTTTTCGAACATCGACGTCGCCAAGTTCATCAACGTGCTGATGACGAGCGGCAAGAAGTCGGTCGCCGAGCGGATCGTCTACGGTGCGTTCGAGCAGATCGGACGAAGAGGCGGCAAGGACCCGCTCGAAGTGTTCAATCAGGCGCTCACGAATTCGCGCCCGATGGTCGAGGTGAAGAGCCGGCGCGTCGGCGGCGCGAACTTTCAGGTGCCGGTCGAGGTGCGCCCGGTGCGCCGGATGGCGCTCGCGATGCGCTGGCTGCGCGAAGCGGCGCGCAAGCGTGGTGAGAAATCGATGGGCCAGCGGCTCGCGGCCGAATTGCTCGATGCCTCCGAAGGTCGCGGCGGCGCGGTGAAGAAGCGCGAGGAAGTGCATCGGATGGCCGAGGCCAACAAGGCATTTAGTCACTTTCGGTTCTGAGGATCGCCGAACCACAGCGCAAACGGATACAGAAGGAATCGGCGCGCAAGCCATGCTCACGCGATCACGCGCGTATTCCCGGTTGACACAAAGTGCCAAGAACCACCCCCATCGAACGGTATCGCAACATCGGCATCAGTGCGCACATTGATGCCGGCAAGACCACGACCACCGAGCGCATCCTTTTCTACACCGGCGTTTCGCACAAGATGGGCGAGGTCCATGACGGCGCGGCCGTGATGGACTGGATGGAGCAGGAGCGCGAGCGCGGCATCACGATCACCTCCGCCGCGACCACGTGCTTCTGGAAAGGGATGGACGGAAGCTATCCCGAGCACCGGATCAACATCATCGACACGCCCGGGCACGTCGATTTCACGATCGAGGTCGAGCGCTCGATGCGCGTGCTCGACGGCGCATGCATGGTGTACGACTCGGTCGGCGGCGTACAGCCGCAATCCGAAACCGTCTGGCGACAGGCGAACAAGTACAAAGTGCCGCGGCTTGCGTTCGTCAACAAGATGGACCGCATCGGCGCGAACTTCTTCAAGGTCTACGACCAGATGAAGTCGCGCCTCAAGGCGAACCCGGTTCCGATCCAGGTCCCGATCGGCTTCGAGGACAAGTTCGAGGGCGTCGTCGACCTCGTGAAGATGAAGGCGATCTACTGGGACGATTCCACGCTCGGCATGCGCTACGAAATGCGCGACGTCCCGGCCGAGCTCGCCGATCTCGCGAAGGAATGGCGCGAGAAGATGGTGGAGAGCGCGGCCGAGGCGAACGAAGAGGTGATGAACAAGTATCTCGAGACCGGCGAGCTTACCGTCGATGAGATCAAACAAGGTCTTCGCGCTCGTGCGATTGCCGGCGAGATCGTGCCGATGCTGTGCGGCTCGGCGTTCAAGAACAAGGGCGTGCAGGCGATGCTCGACGCGGTCATCGACTATATGCCGGCGCCCACCGACATTCCGCCGGTCAAGGGCGAGCTCGAGAACGGGAAGATCGGCGAGCGCAGGGCGTCGGACGACGAGCCATTCGCGGGGCTTGCATTCAAGATCATGACCGACCCGTTCGTCGGCCAGCTCGTGTTCTTCCGCGTTTACTCGGGTGTCGTGAATTCCGGCGACACCGTGTTCAATCCGGTGAAGAACAAGAAGGAGCGCCTCGGACGCATCCTGCAGATGCACGCTAACGAGCGCAAGGACATCAAGGAAGTGTGCGCGGGCGACATCGCGGCCGCGGTGGGTTTGCGGGAAGCGACGACCGGCGACACGCTGTGCGATCCGAGCAAGGTGATCACGCTCGAGAAGATGGTATTCCCCGAGCCGGTGATCCACGTCGCCGTCGAGCCGAAGACGAAGGCCGATCAGGAGAAGATGGGCATCGCGCTCCATCGCCTCGCGCAGGAAGACCCGTCGTTTCGCGTGCGAGGCGACGAGGAATCCGGACAGACGATCATCTCCGGCATGGGTGAGCTCCATCTCGAGATCCTCGTCGATCGGATGAAGCGCGAGTTCGGCGTCGAGGCGAACGTCGGCGCGCCGCAGGTGGCGTATCGAGAGGCGATTCGCAAGCCGGTCGAGATCGAAGGCAAGTTCATCAAGCAGTCGGGCGGACGCGGCCAGTACGGACACGTCTGGCTCAAAATGGAACCGAACGAGCAGGGCAAGGGCTATGAATTCGTCGACGCCATCAAGGGCGGCAGCGTGCCGCGCGAATACATCCCCGCCGTCGACAAGGGCCTCAAGGAATCATTGCCGAACGGCGTGCTCGCGGGCTTCCCCGTCGTCGACGTCAAGGTCACCCTGTTCGATGGTTCGTATCACGACGTGGACTCGAACGAGAACGCGTTCAAGATGGCGGCATCGATCGCGTTCAAGGACGGCATGAGGAAGGCGGCGCCTGCGCTGCTCGAGCCGATGATGTCGGTGGAAGTCGAAACGCCCGAGGAATTCATGGGCAACGTGATGGGCGATCTGTCGTCGCGACGCGGCATCGTGCAGGGAATGGAAGACAACCCGACGGGCAAGGTGATCAAGGCCGAAGTGCCGCTCGCGGAGATGTTCGGGTATTCGACGACGTTGCGATCGCTGTCGCAGGGACGCGCGACCTACACGATGGAATTCAAGCATTACGCCGAGGCGCCGAAGAACGTCGCCGAAGCGGTGATCAAAGACGAGCGCAAATAGGCTTTCACTTCGGCCGAAGGAACCGACATGGCAAAGAGCAAGTTCCAACGCACCAAGCCGCACGTGAACGTGGGCACGATCGGGCACGTCGATCACGGCAAGACGACGCTGACGGCGGCGATGACGCTGGTGCTGTCCAAGAAGTACGGCGGGGAGGTGAAGGCCTAC
>DATGGP010000014.1:0-320831 GCA_035308425.1 Casimicrobiaceae bacterium
CGGTACGGGCTCATCGTCGTCGATCTCGACACGAAGACGGCAACGAAGATGAGATCGCCGGACGATGGCGACGTGCTCGACGCAACCTGGCAGAACGATCAGCGGCTCGTGGTCGCGATCGGCGATGTCCAGCGCGCGAGCGGCGAAGCGCCGCGCCAATGGGGATTGATCGCGGTAAACCGCGACGGCGGCGATTCGCGCTACATCGCGTCGATGATGCCGCGCACGGGCGCCGGCTCGAACATCGTCGAGCACGGTTTCGAGCGGCCATGGTCCGTGAATCTGTTGCGGGTCATCGAGGGCACGAACGATATCCTGGTGACGGCGCTCGAACGCAATGTCGAAAGCCGCGACGTGTATCGCTACGACACGGTGAGCGGTGCGAAAACGCTGCTCTCGTACGACTCGCCGGGGAACGTCGTCGCCTGGGTGGTGGATTTCGACAACGTCCCGCGCGCCGCGGTCACGGGCGATGTCCGGCACGACCGATCCGCCTGGTACGTTCGCAAATCGGCCAAGGATCCGTGGACGCTCGTCGCCGAAGGCAAGCTCGGCGCGCTCGCGTCGCACCCGCTGGAGTTCGATCCAAACGGCGAACTCTTGTATGTGTCGGCGCGGCGCAACGGCGCCGATCTCGCGTCGATCTACGAGTACGCGGTCGATAAAGCGGACTGGCGCAAGTCCATCATCAGTCACCCGCTGCGCGACGTCGAAGGCGGCAACGCGCGCTTTCGCGTCGACTACAAGGCTCGCGAGATCCTCGGGCTTCGCTACAGCGACGACAAGCCCTCGGTCGTCTGGTTCGATCCGACCTGGGCACGCGTGCAGAAGAGCGTCGACGCCGCGCTTCCGGACACCGTCAACCTGCTGCAGCGGCGCGGCGATCGCTTCCTGGTCATCGCTTTTTCGGACCGCGATCCCGGCGAAGCGTATCTGCTCGACGCGAAGTCGATGCGCCTCGAAAAGGTGCTCTCGTACGAACCGTGGATCGACCCGAAGTCGATGGCGGCCACGCGCTGGGTCCGCTACGCCGCGCGCGACGGTATGTCGATCCCGGCGCTGTTGACGGTTCCCACGACTGCCAACGGAAAGCGGGTTCCCCTCGTCGTCGTGATTCACGGCGGACCCGACGTCCAGGCGACGCCATGGGGTTATAGCGCCGAGACGCAGTTTCTCGTTTCGCGTGGCTACGCGGTGCTACGACCGCAGTTTCGCGGGACGCAGGGATTCGGCTGGAAGCTTCGCTCCGCAGGATTTCGCAAATGGGGCGACGAGATGCAGGACGATCTCGAGGACGGCGTGAAGTGGGCCGTCGCGGGGGGCATCGCCGATCCCGGCCGCGTGTGCTTCTACGGCGCGAGCTATGGCGGGTATGCGGCCGCGTGGGGCGCGATCAAGAACGCGAAGCTCATCAAATGCGCCGTCGATTACGTCGGCGTCACGTCGATCGATTATCTGTTCGATAACGCGCAGACGGACTTAGCGAGGCTTGCGGAGCGCTCGTCGCTGATGGCGAGGGAGATCGGTGATCCGAAGACCGAACGCGCGCGATTCAAGCGCGTGAATCCGCTCGACAACGCCGACAAGGTCGGCGTGCCAATCCTGCTTGCCTATGGCGCCGCCGACCGGCGCGTGCCGCTTGTGCACGGCAGCGATTTTCACGCCGCGCTCGACAAGTACGGCAAGCCGCACGAGTGGGTCGTTTACAACGACGAGGGCCACGGCTTCAGCAAGGACGAGAACCTGTTCGACTTCTACGGCCGCGTCGAGCGGTTCCTCGCGAAACATCTCGGCCCGGTGTCGACAGCGCCCGAGGGTACCGCCGCCGCGAAATGAACGGGGCCGCGCGCTGTTCGCACCATTCTTCGCGCTTCGATTGACGGATATTCGATGACTATGCGTGTTGCCGGGCCGTTTATCGGCGTTCTCGCATTCGTGTTCGCGGTGTCCGCGCTCGCCGCCACGCCGGTGCGCCTGATAGTCCGCTTCAAACCCGAAGCACAAAAGTCCGGCCTGACCGCGAAGGCGCGGATCGAAAAGCTCGGCGCATCGACGGGCGTTCCGCTCGTCCATGTTCGCTCCATGTCGATGGGCGCCGATGTGGTGGTCGCGCAAGGCGCGAATGCCGATGCGGCGGGGCAAATCGCGGCCCGGCTTGCAGCCGATCCGGATGTCGATTACGCGGTTGTCGATCGACGCGTCCACCCGATGCAGTTCGCGCCGCCTCCGGTCAACGACGTGTTCGCGCCCGAGCAGCATTACCTGTCGAACATACCGACGGCGATCAGCGCATACGACGCGTGGACGGTGACACACGGCTCGCCGAACATCGTCGTCGCCGTGATCGACACCGGTTATCGGCCGCACGCGGCGATGACCGGCCGATTCCTGCCCGGTTACGACATGATTTCGGACGCGGCCAACGCGAACGACGGCGACGGTCGTGATGCCGACGCCTCGGACCCGGGCAACTGGGTCACGGCAGCAGAGGCGACGCCGGACTGTCCCGCGCACAACAGCATATGGCACGGTACCTCAGTCGCCGGCATCATCGCCGCGAACACGAACGACGGCGCATGGACGGCCGGCATCGATTGGAACGCGAAGATTCTCCCGGTACGCGTGCTCGGCAAATGCGGCGGTTTCGATTCCGACGTGCTCGACGGCATCGCGTGGGCAGCGGGCCTGTCCGTGCCAGGCGTTCCCGCGAATCCCACGCCCGCGCAAGTGATCAACCTGAGCCTCGGCTCTTCGCAAAGCTGCGAGGAACCGTATGCCGAGGTCGCCGCGGCGGCGTATGCCGCGGGCGTCACGCGCGCGATCGTCGCGGCGGCAGGGAACGACTCACAGGACGTCTCGAAGGATTCGCCGGCGGGATGTCCTGGTTATCTCGCGATCGCGTCGACGACGGGCGTCGACGGAAGCCTCGCATCGTTCAGCAACTTCGGGACCGGCATCACGCTATCCGCACCGGGCGGCGCCGCGAATTTCCGCACGCCGGCCGATTCGGTGATCGTGCTCTCCAACAGCGGAGCAACCGTCCCCGCCGACGACAATGTCGTGAGCGAGGGCGGAACGAGTTTCTCGGCGCCCATGGTTTCGGCCGCGGTGTCGATGATGCTGTCCGTGGCGCCGTACCTGACGATCGACCAGGTGCACGACGTTCTCGTCAACAGCGCGAAGCCGTTTCCCGCCACATCGAATTGCACGACCGATACCTGCGGTGCCGGCATCCTCGATGTCGGCGCGGCCGTGCGGCTCGCCGCGGCGACCCCGCCGCCGCCCGTGTCGGTGGACTACCAAGGTCTATGGTGGGCGGCGCCGGCCGGATCCGAATCGGGCTGGGGCGTCAACTTCGCGCACCAGGGCGACATCATCTTCGCGACCTGGTTTACCTACGACACTACTGGCAGGGCATGGTGGTTGTCGATGACCGCCACGAAGATCGCGACGAACGTGTATCAGGGGCAACTCGTGCAGACGCATGGGCCGGCGTTTTCCGCGGTGCCGTTCGACCCGAACGCGGTGACGCACGCGGTCGTCGGCACGGGAACACTCACGTTCAGCGATGCGAACACCGCGCGCTTCGATTACACGGTGAACGGCACGGCGCAGAGCAAGACGATCACGCGCGAGATCTTCGGCGTGGCGCCGACGTGCGCGTTCGGTACGCAGCCGAATCTCGCGCTCGCGACGAATTATCAGGACCTCTGGTGGGCGGCGCCCGCCGGCGTGGAGTCCGGTTGGGGCATCAATCTCACCGAACAGAGCAATGTGATCTTCGCCACCTGGTTCACGTACGACGCAGACGGCACGCCGCTATGGCTGTCGGTAACCGCGACGAATATGGCGCCGGGCGTTTTCAGCGGCGCGCTAGTGAAGACCAGCGGCCCGGCGTTCTCCGCGATGCCGTTCGATCCCAATGCGGTGACGCGAACGCAAGTCGGCACGGCGACGTTCACGTTCCAGGATGGTGCGAACGCAACGTTCGCGTACACGGTCGGCGACGTGACGCAATCGAAAGCGATCACGCGCGAGGTGTTCGTCAGTCCGGGGACGATTTGTCAGTGATTGCGACCTCGACGAAGGCCGCGGCGGCGGACGTGGACGAACGCGCTGCCCCCGTACTCACCCGCCTCGGCCTCGACCTCGGCCGCAAAGTCGTTCGCCGGCCGCATGCGCGAATCGAATCGAGCGGCCCGCCGCTACCTTCGTTCAATCCGGCGAACGAACGCGCGCTCGGAGCCGTGGCGACGACGAACGCAGACGATTTCGATCGAATCCTGACGAGCGCCGTCGCCGCAGCGCGGGCGTGGCGCGACACACCCGCGCCCGTGCGTGGCCATGCCGTGCGCCGTTATGTCGAGCTCTTGCGCGAGCACAAGGACGCGCTCGGCACGCTCGTCTCGCTGGAAACCGGCAAAATCAAAGCCGAGGGCGACGGCGAAGTGCAGGAGATGATCGACATCGCCGATTTTGCGGTGGGTCAGTCGCGGATGCTCTACGGCAAGACGCTGCATTCGGAGCGGCCCGCGCATCGGATGTACGAGCAATGGCATCCGCTCGGCGTCGTGGGCGTGATCACGGCCTTCAATTTCCCCGTCGCCGTGTGGGCGTGGAACGCGATGCTCGCGTGCGTCTGCGGCAATGTGGTCGTGTGGAAGCCTTCGCCGAAGGCGCCGCTTTCGGCGGTCGCCGCAACGCATCTCGCGGAGCGCGTCGTAGACGAACTCGGGCTGCCGCCGATCTTTTCGCTCGCCATCGGCGACGATACGATCGGGCGCGCGATGGCCGACGATCCGCGCATTGCGCTCGTGTCGTTTACAGGATCGTCACGTGTCGGCAAGAGCGTGTCGGAAGCAGTGAGCGCCCGCTTCGGCAAGGTGCTGCTCGAATGCGGCGGCAACAACGCGGTGATCGCGGCCGACGACGCGGACGCGAATCTGGTTGTGCCGTCGGTTGTCTTCGGCGCCGTCGGCACCGCGGGTCAGCGTTGCACGTCGACGCGACGATTGATCATCCATTGCTCTCGCTTCGACGACATCGTCGCGCGAGTAGCGGCTGCGTATCGTCAGGTGAAAATCGGCGATCCGCTCGAGCCATCGACGTTGATGGGGCCGCTCATCGATCGCGCCGCCATCGAAGGCTTCGCGCGCGCCCTCGACGAAGCGCGTGCGGCGGGTGCGACGATCGTCACCGGCGGACGCACGCTTTCAGGCGCGGGTCACTTCGTCGAGCCAACGATTATTACGGGCCTTCCCAACACGCATCCGCTCGTGCAGCGCGAAACGTTCGCGCCGATTCTCTACGCGATGCCGTACGACACGATCGGCGACGCGATCGCGCAGAACAATGGCGTTCGCCAGGGGCTGTCGTCCGCGCTCTTCACGCAAAGCATGCGAACGGCGGAAGCGTTTCTTGCCGCGTCGGGCAGCGACTGCGGCATCGCGAATATCAACATCGGCACGTCGGGCGCCGAGATCGGCGGCGCGTTCGGCGGCGAGAAGGAGACGGGCGGCGGCCGCGAGTCCGGCTCCGATGCCTGGCGCGCCTACATGCGACGGCAGACGAACACGATCAACTGGAGCCGCGATCTGCCGCTCGCACAGGGAATTCGCTTCGATGTGGAACGGCCGGCGCCGTGATCGCTACTTTCGGAACAGCCAGATCAGGAGCGACAGCACGAGCGACACGATGATGCTGGTCATCAGCGGGAAGTGAAACGACCAGCCGTCACGTTCGACGTTGATGTCGCCCGGCAAGCGACCAAGCCCGAGACGCGTGATCCACGGCCATGCGATGCCGATCGCGAGGATGACGAGGCCGAGGACGATCAACAGGCGTTGCATGAAATGATGGCGCGCTCACGACTGCGCCGCGACGCACGAATTACTGGGCGGTTCCGGGGCGTTGTGGCGTGGGCCGTGAGGGCGCGGGTTGAATCGTCGGCGGTGAGGGCCGCGTGGGCCGTCCCGACGGTGGCGCTGTGCCCGGTCTCGACGGCACCGGCTGAATGGTCGGCGGCGATGGCCGCGAGGGTGGCCGTGGGCGTCCCGTCGACGGCGGGTTCGGAACAGGCTGAATCGTCGGCGGCGAGGGACGCGGTGGTCGCGGTGGGCGCACGACCGGCGGTCTCGGCGGTCCGGTCGGTGGGCGGTAATGCGGAGGCGGTCGATGCATCCAGTACGACCGTTTCGGGTACCACGGCCGACCGCGGTAGTAGTTGTCCCAGTACACGCCGATCGAGAACGGGACGAGCGCAATGCCGAGCACCGGTCCCGCGCTCGCGATCGTCACGCTGCCGCCCTGATACGGATAACTCAGAAATCCCGCGTAGACCCAGCCGCGCGCAGGCGGCGCGATCACGTCGCACCACCGCCAGCCCTCGTAGCATCCGGCAACGGTGAGGGGCGTTCCGCTTGGCACCCATGCGACGAGCGGGTAATCGCGTGCGGGACCCGCACGAATGTTGACGTCACGCGTCGTGTACGCCGTTTGCGCGCTCGCCATGGCGGGCAGACAGAGCGCCATGGCAAGCATCGACAGTTGCATGCGCAAACGATGCGTCATTGTTTCAGCGCCTTGGATCGTCATGACGGCAACACCCGAATGTGCTAACGCCGCTTGCTCTTTCGTGCACCTGCGCTCGCCCGGGACTTTGGCGCGGCCGGCAACTTGCCGTGGGGGGCGATCGATTTCCGCCGTAGGATTCTACCCTGCTGCTGCGTTTTGCCGTCGCCATCCGCGCGTCGCACGCGCTTCACGGTCGTCGATTTCTTGGCGGTCGCCGTACGCGCGGCGGCGGTGCTTTTGCCTTGGCCGCGTTTCGCCGCGCGCGCGCCACGCGCTGGCGTGACGCGTCGGGCCGGCGCCTCGGCCGCTTCGCTCGCCGCTTCGCGCGCAGTACGAGGTCTGCGCGGGGGCGTGCTTTTGGAACTGGTGCGTCCCGCTTTTGCATCGACGAGCGCCACCGCCTGTTCGAGCGAAAGCGAGCCGACCGCATCGCGGTCGGGCAGCGTCGCGTTGATCGCGCCGTGCTTGACGTACGGACCGTAACGCCCCGCATGCAATTCCACCGGCTGTCGATCGCGCGGGTGCTTGCCGAGCACGCGCAGCGGCGCGCCGCGCACCGGGCGCGTACCGCGGCGACCGGGCTCCTTCGCCTCGAATTCGAAGCCGACCTTCCCGTCCGCCTGCTTGACGAGGTATGCGGAGAACGGCCGGCGCGTGCGCGCGGAGACGAATTGCAGAAGATCGGTCTTGCCGCTCGTAAGCAACTTCGTCATCTGCGCCGGATCGATCGGACGCTGGAGAATGGTGCGGCCCGAGCGGAAGTCGCACGTGCGCCCCTCGCCCACCGCGCGCTCGCAGACGTACGCGTTGGGCGTCTCGTAAACCCGCGCGCCGCACTTGGGGCAAGGGCCGACCGGCTCCTGTCCCGAGAAATCGTACGACGCATCGTCGTCGCTCGCCCGCGGGCCGAAATCGAATTCGATCGCGTTGTCGTCGGTGAGCCGAAGCTTGGCCGCGAACGGCCGGCCGAGCCGGCTTCGGAAGCCTTCGAGCGGCCCGACGCTTCGCTCGCGAAGCAGCGTGTCCGCTTCGGAGGGCTCGATCTGTCGCCCGCCCATGATCTTCCAGAAGCCGAAGTCGCAATCGACGCACTGGAATTTCTTGTAGCGCTCATGCACTTCGCCGCCGCATTTGGGACAGCGCGCCGACAGCGTCGCGAAGTCGCCCGGCACCGTGTCGCTTTCGTAGTTCTTCGCCTGCGCGACGATGCGCTTGGTCATGCGCACGATCTCACGCATGAACTCGCTTCGTGCAAGCGCGCCGTGCTCCATCTGCGCCAGCTTGAATTCCCACTCGGCGGTGAGTTCCGGCGAGAAGAGCTCCGGCACGCCGAGGCCGTGCAGAAGCGTCAGAAGCGAGAACGCCTTCGGCGTCGCGATCAGGTCCTTGCCTTCGCGCAGGATGTAGCGCTCGGCGATCAACCCTTCGATGATCTGCGCGCGGGTCGCGGGTGTACCGAGGCCCTTCTCACGCATCGCTTCGCGCAAGTCGTCGTCCTCGATCGACTTGCCAGCGCCTTCCATGGCCGAAAGCAGCGTCGCTTCGTTGAAGCGCGGCGGCGGCTTCGTGGACAGCGCAACGACGTCGACCGATCGGGTGGCGACCTTCTCGATGCCTTCGTAGCGTCGAGTGCCGCTCGCGCGCGCATCCTGTGAGGCGGCTTTCGCCTTCGGCTCGACGATCTCGCGCACCTTGACCGGTGTGAGCGTCGGCTCGTCCCCCGCGGCCTCCTTGCCATATACGGCAAGCCAGCCGGGCTGCACGAGCACCTTGCCCTCGGACTTGAACGGATGCTCGCCGACGCGCGTGATGCGCGTCGTGACGAGGAATTCGGCAGCGGGATGAAACACCGCGAGGAAGCGCTTGACGACGAGATCGTAGAGCCTCGCTTCGGCATCGTTCAGATGCTTCGGCCGCACGAGTGTCGGAATGATCGCGAAGTGATCGGAGATCTTCGCGTTGTCGAAGATGCGCTTGTTCGGCCGCACCCAGTCCTTGTCGAGGATCGCCTTCGCGAACTTGCCGTAGGCGTGTGTTTGCGCAAGCTCGCCAAGCGTCGCCTTGACCGTGCGCAAATAGTCTTCGGGCAGTGCGCGCGAGTCGGTACGCGGATAGGTGAGCGCCTTGTGCCGCTCGTAGAGCGCCTGCGCGAGCGAGAGCGTCGTTCGTGCCGAGAACCCGAAGCGGCTGTTCGCTTCGCGCTGGAGGCTCGTGAGATCGTAGAGCAGCGGCGCGATTTGCGTCGTCGGCTTTGCTTCCTCGCTGACGCTGCCGGGCTTGTCGACGCACGCGTTCGCGATCGCGCGTGCGGCCGCTTCGTCCCATAGCCGCTCGGCGCGCAGATCGCCGTCGTCGATCGCGCTCCCGCTCGCGTCGGTCGCACCGTCGCGCTTCTTGAACTTCTCGTCGAACCAGCGGCCGGTGTATTCGCCCGCTTCCGCGCGAAACGTGGCGAGGAGCTCCCAGTAGTCGCGCGGCACGAAGGTGCGGATCTTCTCCTCGCGCTCGACAAGGATCGCGAGCGTCGGCGTCTGCACACGACCGACGGTCGTCAACTGGAAGCCGCCGGACTTCGAGTTGAAAGCGGTCATCGCGCGCGTGCCGTTGATGCCGACGAGCCAGTCGGCTTCGGAACGGCACACCGCGGCATCGGCGAGCGGCCGCATCGCCTGGTCGCTTCGCAAACGCTCGAAGCCTTCGCGGATCGACGCGGGCGTCATCGATTGCAGCCACAGCCGCTCGATCGGCTTTTGCGTCTTCGCGAATTGCGCGATGTAGCGAAAGATCAGCTCGCCCTCGCGTCCGGCGTCGCACGCGTTGATGAGCCGCGTCACATCTTTGCGGCGGATGAGCTTGATCAGTGTGCGAAGCCGCGACTCGTTCTTCTCGATCGGTCTCAGCTCGAAATGCGTGGGAATCGCCGGGAGACGGGCGAACGTCCATTTGCCGCGCTTGACCTCCTCTTCCTCGGGCATGCCGATTTCGAGCAGATGCCCGACCGCCGAGGAGAGCACGTAGCGATCGCTTTCGAAATAATCGCCCTGCTTCGTGAAACCGCCGATCGCGCGCGCGATGTCGGCGGCGACGGACGGCTTTTCGGCAATGATGAGTTCTTTCGCCAAGATGAATCAAGCCTGGGGGTGCCCACTCGACCGGAACTGTCGAGCGGTATCGATTCGTGCAACATAGGGCCCGCGAACGCGAATGCCAAGTCGCGCGGAACGCGGAACGTCGGGGGGCCGATACTACAGAAGCTTTGTCCGCGCGCAAACCATCCTGTTGGACGAGTGCGCGATTGCGATGTCCTACCCGCGGCGTAGCCGTTGCCAGCGTCCGCCGGGCAGTGCCGCGACATCGCCTTCGAGCTCCAGCGTGACGAGTGCGGCGGCAATCGTCTCCGCGGGTGCGTCCGTTCGCGCGACGAGCGCGTCGACGCCGACCGGATCGTAACCCATCGCCGCGAGGATAGGGTTCTCGCTCGCATCGATCGAGACGTCGCGCGAATCGGATGGCCGCGTTTCCTGCAGCGGCAACGCAAGCTCGCCGAGAATGTCGTCGGCCGTTTCGACGAGCTTCGCGCCCTCGCGAATCAGCTTGTGGCAGCCCTTGCTGAACGGCGAATGAATCGACCCCGGGATCGCGAAGACATCTCGCCCCTGCTCGCCGCCAAGCCGCGCGGTGATGAGCGAGCCCGACGAAAGCGTCGCCTCGACGACCAGCACGCCGCAAGACAGCCCGCTGATCAGGCGGTTCCGCTGCGGAAAATTTTCTTTGCGAGGCGGCGTGCCGGGCAGATATTCGGAGACGAGCGCACCATCCTTCGCGATTCGCGTCGCGAGGTCGCGATTTCGCGCCGGATAAACGCGATCGAGACCCGTCGCGACGATCGCCATCGTCGACGCTTCCGTCGGAAGCGCACCTTCGTGCGCAGCGGCATCGATGCCGAGCGCAAGTCCCGAAACGATCGCAAGCCCCGCGTTCGCGAGCGCGTGCGCGAATTCACGCGCGTTTTCCAGGCCTTGCGGCGTCCCGTGACGGCTGCCGACGATCGCGAACGCCGGGCGATTCAGAAGGTCGCGGCGACCGATGTGAAACAGCGCCGGCGGCGCATTGCCGAGCGCAAGCAGCGCCTGTGGAAAGTCGTTATCGTCCCACGCGATCAGGTGATGATCGGGATGATCGAGCCAGCGCGACGTTCGCTCGATCGCGCCTGGATCGACAGGCGCCAGCGCGCGATCGACGGCGACCGGCGGGATGGTCTTCGCGAGCTCGGCCCGCGAGAGTCGAAGGATCGCTTCCGGATCGCCGTGCGCTCGAAGGAGCGAAACGAGCGCGCGTTGCGGAAGCGCCTTGTGCGCGAGTGTTGCCCACGCAAGGGAGCGCGCATCGAGCGCCACGGGTCACGCACGGCGCGAGTGCGCGCTTACATCGATACCGTGCCGGCCGGACGGATCACGGCGATCGCACGAAGTCGCCGTTGCGGACGGGTCCCGTCGAGTTCATCACGAGCGCGTATGACACGCGATCGAATACGCGGAACACCATCAGAACGCCGATGCGCTCGTCGGGGATGTGCAGGTATTTGGGCGGCGTGTAGAACGTCGTCTGGTCGAAGTTCGGCAACTGGATCGCGAAGTTGTCGTTCTGGGGACGCGGATCGCGGATCGGCTCCATCACGCGATAGATCGCAAGAACGTCGCCGACGTCGAGCCCGTCGCTGCCGCCCTTGTCGAGCGTCACGATGTAGTTTCGGCCTGTTTCCGAACCATCGCGCGCGAGCTTCAGAATTTGTCCGTCGATCTCGTGATCGGGCGCATGCGGCACGTAGTTCTGCACGACTTCCTTCGTGGCCGGCAACAGGCGATCGCCAATGACGATCTCCTCGGTGGCCGTTTCGATGCGCGCGGTCGACACCTGGTCGAACCTTTCGACACGCGCCGTGCCGAGGAAGCGGTTTTCGTAGCCCAGCGTTTCACCGGCGCTGTTGACGAGGCGCTCGCCGGGGCGATAGACGAACCACAGGTCGCCTGCCTTAGGATCGAGTCCGACCGCATAGATGACGTCCTGCTGGCCTCGTACCACTCGACCGTCGCGGCCGGCGACGATCTCGCCCGCGTTCGCCAAGCCATCCCGACCCGTGACGAGCGGCCGCGAAAGGAACGGCTCGATGTCGCCCGGTGGAATGGGCGGAATCGCCGCTTCGGCGAACGGCGAAACCCGGATTTCGGGCGAGAGTCTTACCGTATTCCGCGCGAGGTCGAGTTGCGGCCGGCCGTTGACGACGCTCAATTTGATCACGTCGCCCGGGTAGATTCGATTGGGATTCTTGATCTGGTCGCGATTCATGCGCCACACTTCGGGCCAGCGCCACGGCTCCTTGAGGAACCGGGCCGCGATTCCCCACAGCGTGTCGCCCTTTTGCACGGTATAGGTCGATGGCGCCTGGTCGGCGAGCGCGGGGGTCTGGGCGAAAAGCGGTGCTGACAGCCCCAGAATGCAGAGGACGCCGCAGAGGGCGGCGACGCGTAGTGGCATGGTAAACTGTTGACGCATATGGCCTCTTTCGCCTCGGGCGGACTTGCTAACGTCCTAAACCGCCACAAAATAGGGACTTGGAGTCGATTCTTATCCAGGACCTTGCATTTTGCAAGCCGATAACGCGATGGCCCGCCTTCCGATCCTCGAATACCCCGATCCGCGTCTCAAAAAGGTTGCAGCGCCGGTGACGGCCTTCACGCCGGAGCTTCGGAAGCTCGTCCGCGACATGGCGGAAACCATGTACGCGGCGCCCGGGGTCGGTCTCGCGGCGACGCAGGTTGACGTTCACAAGCGGGTGATCGTGATCGACGCCTCCGAGCGCAAGGACGACCTTCGCGTGTTCGTCAATCCGGAGCTCCTTTTCGCCGAAGGCGAGGCGGAATGCGAGGAAGGGTGCCTCTCCGTTCCCGGCTACTACGACAAGGTGACCCGGGCGGCGCGCATTCTCGTGCGGGCGCACGACGAGCACGGCGTTGCGTTCGAGGTCGACGCCGAGGGACTTCTTGCAGTGTGCATCCAGCACGAAATGGACCATTTGCAGGGCAAGGTTTTCGTCGAATACCTCTCGCCGCTCAAGCGGGCGCGGCTTCTCGCCAAGTTGCGCAAGAAACAGCGGCTCGCCGGCTGACGCCTTCGTCGATGCGCGTTGGTTTCGCCGGGACGCCGGCCTTCGCCGCCCGCGCGCTCGCCGCGCTTCGCGAGCACGGGTTCACGATACCCGTCGTCCTCACGCAGCCCGATCGTCCGTTCGGACGAGGCATGGCGCTTCGGGCTTCGCCGGTCAAGACGTACGCGGTCAGCCGGGATCTGACGGTCCTCGAGCCGCCATCGCTCCGGTCCGAATCCGTGCAGGCTGAGCTTCGGAATTGGCCGCTCGACGTCCTGGTCGTTGCCGCCTATGGCCTGATACTGCCGCAGGCCGTCCTCGACTGGCCGCGTCACGGCTGCCTCAATATCCATGCGTCGCTGCTTCCCCGCTGGCGAGGCGCGGCGCCGATCGCGCGTGCGATCGAGGCGGGCGACAGCACGACCGGCGTGTCGATCGTGCGGATGGACACCGGCCTCGACACCGGACCCATCGTCGCGATGCAGTCGATCCCCATCGGTCCGCGGGAAACCGCAGGCTCGCTGACCGAACGGCTGGAGAATCTCGGCGCGGCGATGATCATCGACGCACTCGATGCGCTCGCAGGCGGGGAGGCGCTGCCCGCGATGCCTCAGCCGGCCGAGCGCGTCACCTATGCGGCGAAGGTCGGACGCGGCGACACGCTGATCGTCTGGACGCACGATGCGCGAAGCCTCGATCGGCGCATCCGCGGGCTTTCTCCTTCGCCCGGCATGCAGGCCGCGTGGAACGGCAAGCCCGTCAAGGTGCGTCTGGCATTTCCGCTCGATGTGGCGAGCGATGCTGACGCAGGTACCGTGGTCGCCGTCACCGCCGACGGGATCGACGTCGCGTGTGGCGAAGCACCGCCGCGGAGCGTTTTGCGACTTGTCGAGCTTCAACCGTCGTCCGGCCGTCCGATGCCGGCGCAAGCGTTCGCTGCCGGTTACCGCGTCGCTCCCGGGGCGGCTTTCGAGCCGGGCCGCTAGAGCGGAATGCATCGCGAGCAGACGCTGGCGGCGCTTGCCGTCATGCGCGTCTTCGAGGGCACGAGGCTTCGCGACGCGCTTGCGCTCGTCGACGAGGCGAACGCGTCGCGTGGTCGTGCGCTCGTCCACGAGCTCGCGTACGGCACGCTGCGGCACTGGGGAACGCTCGATGCGATCGTCGATCGGCTCGCGAGAAAGCCGATTGCCGATCCGCTGCTGCGCATGCTCGTTACGGTCGCGCTCTATCAGCTCGAGTACACGCGTGCGCCGGCGTTTGCCGTCGTCGATCGCGCGGTCCACGCGGCCGGCGCCGGCGTGCGGCCCGAGGCAAAGGGCCTCGTGAATGCGCTCCTGCGACGATTCCTGCGCGAGCGCGACGAGGTGCTGCGCGCGGTGCTTCAAAGCGACGTCGCGCGATTTTCGTATCCACGCTGGTGGATCGAGCGCGCACGCCGCGACCATCCGAATGCATGGCAACCGATCCTCGAAGCCGGCAACGCGCATGCGCCGCTCACCCTTCGCGTCAATCGACGAGAGACTTCGCGGGCCGCGCTCGCGCGACGCTTCGCCGAGGCCTGCATCGCATCGCGGGAAGTGAATGACGATGCGTTGATCCTTGCGACGCCGCGTCCCGTCGTCGAGCTCCCGGGCTTCGCCGAGGGGGTCTTCTCGGTGCAGGATCTCGCCGCCCAGCATGCCGCCCCGCTTCTCGATGTTCGCGACGGCATGCGCGTGCTCGACGCGTGCGCGGCGCCGGGCGGCAAGACGACGCATCTGCTGGAGATTGCCGACGTGGACGTGCTCGCCATCGACAGCGATCCGACACGGATCGCATGGATCGAAGAGAACGTCGCGAGACTTCGACTCGGTGAGCGGCGGTTGCAACTTGTCCAAGGCGACGCCGGCGATCCGAGTGCCTGGTGGGACGGCCGTCCGTTCGATCGCATTCTGCTCGACGCGCCGTGCACCGCCTCGGGCGTCGTGCGCCGCCATCCGGACGCCAAGTGGCGCCATCGCGAAAGCGACGTCGAGCGCTTCGCGCGCGAGCAGGACCGCCTTCTCGACGCGCTTTGGCCGCTGCTCGCGCGAGACGGGAAGATAGTCTATGCGACATGCTCGGTGTTTGCCGCGGAGAACCAGGAACGGGCCGCCGCATTCACCGCGCGGCATGGCGATGCGTTGCGCGAAACCGTCAATCTGCCGGCCGGGAGCGGCGCGCGAGAGGGTCAACTCTTGCCTTCGCCGGAAGGGGCGAGCCACAATCAGGACGGGTTCTTCTACGCGCTTTTTGGCAAGCGCTGAAGCGGCGTCGAGTCGCCTGGCGCTTTCGCGAGGGTGCGTCGCGACGCCTCGTGCGCGTGGCGTGTCCGCCGGCATGCCCCCACCCGCTCGCACCGACCGCGTACCCGTCAAGCCACGGCGACGCTTCCTGCTCGCGCTGGCCGCCGCGGCAATCGCCCTGGCCGCGCGTCCCGCTTTCGCCGACGAAATTCCCGTGAGATCGGCCTCGCTCGCGATCGCCGACGGCGAGCTGCTGTTGTCCGCGCAGTTCGACTTTTCGCTTACGCCGGCGCTCGAGCAGGCGCTCGACAAGGGCGTACCGCTCTACTTCACGATCGAGTTCGAGCTGTCGCGCGCGCGGCCGCTGTGGTTTCCCGACAAGGCGGTCGAGTGGTCGATCACGTATCGAATCTCGTACAGTTCGCTTACCCGCCAATATCGGGTCGCGAGCGGACCGCTCGGACAGACGTTCGAGTCGCTCGCCGACGTCGAGCGCTTCGTCGGCCATGTCGAATCGCGCCCGGTCGCGAAGGCGAGCCAGATCATCATCGGGACGACGTATGAAGCGGCGGTACGCATGAAGCTCGACGTCAATCAGTTGCCGAAGCCCTTCCAGTTGAACGCGCTCGCCTCCCGCGAATGGCAGCTCGCTTCCGACTGGCATCGCTTCACGTTCACGCCGTGACCAACCTCCTCGCCTCCCCGACGCTTCGCTTCGTCACGCTTGGCTTCGCGTGCGTCTGCGCGATCGCGCTGTTCCTGCTCGCGACGGCCACCGCGAACACGGATTTCTTCGCCGGGCACTACAACACGCTCGTGCTGATCAACGGCGCGCTCGTCGCGGTCCTGATGCTCGTCGTTGCCGGCCAGGTACTGCAACTCTGGCGCAAATGGAAGAGCGGCGTGTTCGGTTCGCGTCTGGCGCTTCGGCTCGTTCTGCTGTTTTCGCTCGTCGCGATCCTGCCCGGCGCGCTGGTCTACGCGGTGTCGGTGCAATTTCTCGGACGAAGCATCGAGAGCTGGTTCGACGTGCGGGTCGACCGCGCACTCGATGGCGGCATCAACCTTGGTCGAAGCTCGCTCGACTATCTGCTCAAGGAAACGACGAACCGCGCGATGCTGATCGCCGGCAGCCTCGCGGACGCGCAGGCGCCGCCCGGGACGGCGCTCTCCCGCGCGGCCGAGCAGGTCGGCGTTTACGAGGCGGCGCTCTTCGCGCCGTCGGGGAGCGTCATCGCCGTAGCCGGTCTCGGCGGAGGCATGACCCCGGAGCCACTGCCTGGTGACGCGCTTCGCCGCGCGCGACTGCAGCAGGTATACGCCAAGGTCGAGCAGACGCCCGAGGGCGGCCTGATGCTGCGGGTCGTCGTTCCAGTCAACAGCGCCGACCGGATGGAGCCGCTTCGCGTGCTGCAGGTGATCGAGCGCGTACCGCGAACGCTCGCGCAGGATCTCGAAAAAGTGCAGGCGGGCGCGCGCGATTACCAGGAGATCTCGTTCTCTCGCGCGGCGCTGAAGCGGCTTTATCAGCTCACGCTGACGCTGACGCTGTTGTTGGCGCTCACTTCGGCGCTGGCCCTTGCACTGGTGCTCTCCGAGCGCTTCGCCTCGCCGCTCGCTTTGCTCGCCGCCGGGACGCGCGCCGTCGCGCAGGGCGATTTCACGCGGCGACAGCCGGTCACCTCGCGTGACGAGCTCGGCGTGCTCACGGAATCGTTCAACACGATGACCGCGCAACTCGCGGATGCAAAGCACAAGACCGAGGAATCGCAGCGCGCGACCGAGACGACGCGGGCGTACCTCGAAAGCGTGCTGTCGAACCTGTCGTCAGGCGTGCTCGCGTTCGACGATCGCTATCGATTGCGCACCGCCAACCCGAGCGCGGCGGTGATTTTGCAGCAGCCGTTCGCCGATCTCGCCGGCATCCCGCTCGCCGAGTGGGGCGGACGACTGCCTGCGCTCGCGCCGTTCGCGGAGCTCGTGGCCGAAGCGTTTCGCGCGGCGCGCGAGGGACAATGGCAGCGCGAGGCATCGCTCACCGTCGCGGGCCAGACGCGCACGTTGCTCTTGCGAGGCACGCGTCTGCCGGGTGCGCCGGTGCCAGGATACGTCGCCGTGTTCGACGACGTGTCGGAGCTTTTGCAGGCGCAACGCGACGCCGCCTGGTCCGAGGTCGCGCGGCGGCTCGCGCACGAGATCAAGAATCCGCTGACGCCGATCCAGCTTTCCGCCGAACGGCTTGCGGTGAAGCTCGGGCCGCGCCTGTCGGAGGGCGATCTCGACACGCTTCGCCGCGGAACGCAAACCATCGTCACGCAGGTGGCCGCGATGAAGCACATGGTCGACGATTTCGCGATCTATGCGCGTAAGCCCAGGCCCGGACAGATGCAGGGCGTCGATCTCGCGTCCCTCTTGCTCGACGTGCTGGCTCTATACGACAATCTGCGCCCGCATGTCGCCGTCGCGCTGCCCGATGCGCCCGTCATGATTCAGGGGGAGCCAACGCGGCTTCGCCAGGTGTTCCACAATCTGCTCCAGAACGCGGTCGATGCGCAGTCCGGGCAGGAAGAGCCGCGGATCGACATCGCGTTGTCGGCCCACGGCGATGAGGCGATGCTTGCGTTTCGCGATCGCGGTCCCGGATTCTCCGAGAACGTGCTTGCGCATCCGTTCGAGCCGTACGTAACCACCAAGGCGAAAGGCACCGGATTGGGACTTGCCATCGTGAAGAAGATCGTCGACGAGCACGCGGGACGCGTGACCCTCGAGAATGTCGCGCCGCACGGCGCATGCGTGACGCTGCATTTCCACGCGCTCAAGTCGGCGGTCGCGGCATGATGAATCTCATCATGCGAGCGTTGCAATGAGCGCCGCCACGCCGATGCAAGGCGTGAATCGTGTCGCGATCGCCGGTGCGAAGCCGTTCGGCGAGCAGCGGAGCGCGGCCGCCCTGGGTCGCGAGATATTGATCGTCGACGACGAGGTCGGCATCCGCGAGTTGCTCTCGGAGATTCTTCAGGACGAAGGTTACCGTGTGGCGCTCGCCGAGAACGCGAGCGAGGCGCGCGCGTATCGGCAACGGCAACAGCCCGCGCTCGTGCTGCTCGACATCTGGATGCCGGACACCGACGGCGTGACGCTCTTGCGCGAGTGGGGCGCGAGCTCGCTCCTGACGATGCCGGTCATCATGATGTCCGGGCACGGCACGATCGAGACCGCCGTGGAGGCAACGCGCATCGGCGCGTTCGATTTCCTCGAAAAGCCGATCGGCCTTTCCAAGCTTCTTTCGACGATCGCTCGCGCGTTCAAGGTCGCGGCGACCAAGGAGCCTCGGCGTGTTTCGCTCGCGCCGCTCGGCGCGGGCAACGCGATTCGCGAGGCCGAGCGCGCGCTCGAGGCGTTGATCGCGACACGTCGTCCCATTCTGATCGCGGGCGAGGCCGGCACCGGCCACGACGTTGCCGCGCGCGCGCTGTCATTGTCGGGCGCGCCGTTCGTCGCGCTTCCAGGCGGCGGGCGCCTTGCGAACAATCCGCTTGCGCTGCTCGAGGAGGCGCGCGAAGGCGTGCTCTATTGCGCCGAGGTCGGGCAGTACTCGCGCGCCGAGCAGAAGGGGCTCGCGTTCCTGCTGCCGAAGCTCGACAAGCACAACATCCTGCTCGTGGCGACGAGCGCGGAGCCGCTCGCTAACCTTGCCGCCGAGGGCCGCTTCGACGCCGCGCTGCTCTCGCAGCTTTCCGCGGGCGCCGTCGTGCTGCCGCCGCTACGCGCAAGGCGCGACGACATTCCCGCGCTGATCGAGCGCTTCTGGCGCGAAAGCGGCAACGACGATCACGCGACGCCGCTGCTCGCCGCGCTGTCGCCGGCCGCGCTGACGATCCTCTCGAACGCGTATTGGCCGGGCAATCTCGATCACCTGCAAAGCGTCGTCGCCAACATGCAGGTCGTTCGCGGCGAGATCACCGCCGATCACGTGAAGCGATTGCTCGGCGAGGCGGCATCGCCCAATCAGGTCGTCGCACCCGAGATCACGACGCGCTTCTTCGAGCTGCCGCTGCGCGAAGCGCGCGAAGCCTTCGAGCGCATCTATTTCGAGCAGCTCCTCGGCCGCGAGCAGAGCAACATGAGCAAGGTCGCGGAAAAGGCCGGGCTCGAGCGCACGCATCTCTACCGGAAGCTCAAGCAACTCAACATCCGCTTCTCGCGCCGCAGCGACGACAGCGCGGTCTCCTGACGCCGCGCTGCGATCTTGACCTCGGCCGTCCTACCGTCGCAAGGCTCGCCCGGCCGTTCGCTCGCGCTTGCCGTCGGCGCCATCGGCGTCGTCTTCGGCGATATCGGCACGAGCCCACTCTACACGCTGCGAACCGCGTTCACAGGCTCGTACGGCCTGGCGCTCACGCCCGCGAACATCCTCGGCGTCGTGTCGGTGATCTTCTGGGCGCTCCTGATCGTCGTCACGCTCAAGTACGTGACGCTCATCATGCGCGCCGACAACCGCGGCGAAGGCGGCATCCTCGCGATGACCGCGCTCGTCTCGCGCGGCATCGGAGACCGCGATCGACTTCGATGGTGGCTCGTGGGCCTCGGCATCTTCGGCGCCGCGATGTTTTATGGCGACGGAATGATCACGCCGGCGATCACGGTGCTCGGCGCGATCGAGGGCCTCGGCGTGATCGCACCGGGGATGCATTCGTTCATCGCGCCGGTTGCCGTGTTGATCCTGATCGCGCTGTTCGCGATCCAGCGCAGCGGCACGGCGAAGCTTGGCGCCGTGTTCGGGCCCGTGATGGCCATCTGGTTCTTCGTGCTCGCGATGCTCGGTGCCGTTTCGATCGGACGCAATCTCGCCGTGCTGCAGGCGTTCGAACCGGTCTATGCGTTTCGCTTCATCGCGGGAAACCCGACGACGGCCTTCGTCGCGTTCGGCGCCGTCGTGCTCGCCGTGACCGGAACCGAGGCGCTCTACGCCGACATGGGGCATTTCGGACGAAGCCCGATCCGCCGCGCCTGGGTCTTTTTCGTCTTCCCCGCATTGCTCCTCAATTATTTCGGGCAGGCGGCGCTCGTGCTCGCGGAGCCGGCGGCCATTCAGAATCCGTTCTACCTGCTCGCGCCGGACTGGGGCCGCGTTCCGCTGCTGCTGCTGGCCACGGCGGCCGCGATCATTGCGTCGCAGGCGGTGATCTCGGGTGCGTTCTCGCTGACGCGAGCGGCGATCCAGATGGGCTACTGCCCGCGGCTCACGATCCTGCATACCTCCGAGCGCGCGATCGGGCAGATCTACATCCCGTTCATCAACTGGCTGCTGCTCGCGGCGATCGTCGGGCTGGTGATCGGCTTTCGCAATTCGGACAATCTCGCGGGCGCGTACGGCATTGCCGTGACGATGGCGATGCTGATCGACTCGATCCTGATCTTCGTCGTGATGCGAAGGCTGTGGAAGTGGCCGCTCATTGTCGCGATCGCGATCGCCGTGCCACTGCTTTCGATCGATCTCACCTTCCTCGCGTCGAATTCACTCAAGATTCCGGAAGGCGGCTGGTTTCCGATCCTGGTCGGCGTGATCGTGTTCACGCTGCTCACGACCTGGAATCGCGGGCGCTCGCTTCTGATGCGCCGCCTGTCCCAGGACGCCATGCCGCTCGACCTCTTCATCCAGAGCATCGAAGCGTCGCCGCCGCCGCGCGTGCCCGGCACGGCCGTGTTTCTCACCTCGACGCAAGACCGCGTGCCGCACGCTCTATTGCACAACCTTAAGCACAACAAGGTGCTGCACGAGCGCATCGTCTTCCTGACGATCGTCACGCAGGACATACCGTACGTGCAGGACGAGGAGCGCTACGAGATCAAGCCGCTCGGCTGCGAGTTCTACCGGATGGTCGCGAACTATGGCTTCAAGGATGACCCGGACATCCCCGAGTTGCTCGAACATTGCGGCCGGCGAGGCTTCGTGTTCGACATGATGGAGACATCGTTCTTCGTCTCGCGCGAAACGCTGATCGCGACCGTCACGCCGGGGATGGCGCTGTGGCGCGAGAAGCTGTTCGTGTCGATGTCGAAGAATGCGACGAAGGCGTCGGAATTCTTCCAGGTGCCGACGAATCGCGTCGTCGAGCTCGGCACGCAGGTGGAGTTGTAGCTCGGTGGTCCAGCTTGCGCGGGGGCAACAGGCGGCGCGGGCGCGCCGGGCTACCCGTAGGCGATCGTTTACGGACTCGGAGCCCGCGCTGCCTGTTGCCCCTGCGCAAGCGAGCATCGTCGCGAGGCGAAACAAAACGCCGGCGCGAGGCCGGCGTCCTTTCGTCGAAGGGACAGGCGCGTTACTGCACGGTTGCCATCTCGGAGCGCATCGTTTTGAGGGCCTTGCTCTCGATCTGGCGAATCCGTTCCGCCGACACGCCGTACTCGTCGGCGAGTTGTTGCAGCGTCGCGGCATCGTCCTCGCGCAACCAGCGGGCCTCGATGATGCGGCGGCTGCGCGGATCGAGCTTGTCCATCGCCGAGCGAAGCCCCGCGGTGCGGTTGGCCGCCGTTTCTTCACGCTCGAGAATCTGCGCGGGCTCGTCCTCGGCATCCGAGAGATAGGCGATCGGCGACACCGAATCCTCGTCGCCGGGCGTCGGATCGAGCGCGACATCGCCGCCGGCAATGCGCTTCTCCATCTCGAACACTTCCTCCGGCTTGACGCCGAGGTCGGCCGCTATCTCGTTCGCCTCGTCCAGGGTGAGCGACGCCGAAGAGCGCTTCATGCTGCGCAGATTGAAGAACAGCTTCCGCTGTGCCTTTGTCGTCGCGATCTTCACGAGCCGCCAGTTACGCAGCACGTGCTCGTGGATTTCCGCCTTGATCCAGTGGAGCGCGAACGAAACGAGCCGCACCCTGCGCTCGGGATCGAACCGGCGTACCGCCTTCATCAGGCCGATGTTGCCTTCCTGGATCAGGTCGGCCTGCGGCAGCCCATAGCCCAGGTAGTTGCGCGACACCGCGACGACGAGCCGCAGGTGCGACAGGACGAGTTGGCGCGCCGCATCCACATCCTGTTGGTCCCGCCAACGACGCCCAAGCTCGGTCTCCTGCTCCGCCGTCAGAAGCGGAAAGCGGTTGACCGCCTGGATGTAATGGTCGAGTTTGCCCAGCGATGCGGGGGTCGGAAACGCCAGCGCACTTCCGGTCATTCAGTTCTCCTTTCGTCGGCGAACCCTCGAGCATTCGAGTGCCGGCCCGCCATTTTAGCACTCGGACAATGAGAGTGCTAACGGCCCGGGAAAGTTCCCGACTGTTTTACTCGACTATCCGGGAAACCGCGATCCGGCTGGGCACCGCCACTTCCAAGTCCTGCAAGGGTTGCGTGGGACCGCGCCGCCGCATTGATGTTCGCGTTCTTCGTGGCGCGGTAGCCCGAAGCCTCCCGATGTCGGGTGGACCCCGCCGTCGAACGCAAGTTCGGAAACTCTCAGCGGACAGACGCGGCCGCCGACACTTCGTCGGCCGGGAGGAGCGCATCGACGAAATCGTCCGCATCGAAGGGCCGCAGATCGTCGACGCCCTCGCCGACGCCGATGAAGCGAAGCGGAATCGGATGCTGCCGCGCGATCGCCGCGACGATCCCGCCCTTGGCGCTTCCATCCAGCTTGGTCAGAATGAGCCCCGTCAGGCCGATCGCGGCGTCGAACGCCTTGACCTGCGCAAGCCCGTTCTGTCCGGTGTTTGCATCGAGCACGAGCCAGGCTTCGTCCGGCGCTCCCGGGCGCGCCTTGCCGAGAACCCGCTTGATCTTGCGAAGCTCGTCCATCAGGTGACCTTGCGTCGACAGACGGCCGGCGGTGTCGGCCAGCACGACATCGATGCCTCGACCCGCCGCAGCGGACAGCGCGTCGAACATCACCGCGCCCGGGTCGCCACCGGCCTGCTGGATCACCGCGACCTTGTTGCGCTCGCCCCAGACGGCGAGTTGCTCACGCGCCGCCGCGCGGAACGTGTCGCCTGCCGCAAGCAGCACCGAGAGGTTTCGTTGCTGCAGCCACTTCGCGATCTTGCCGATCGACGTCGTCTTGCCCGCGCCATTGACGCCGGCGAGCATGATCACGAAGGGGCGCGTGGCTCCAACCGTCACCGGCGCCTGGAGCGGGCGGACCAGGTCCGCGAAGGCAGCGCGAAGAAGCGCGCGCGGGTCCGCGTTTCCGCCCGCCTTCCGATAGCGCGCGCGAAGCTCCTCGATCAGGTGCTGCGTCGCTTCGACGCCGACGTCGGCCATCAGGAGCGCCGATTCCAGTTCCTCGAGCGCCTCGTCGTCGAGCACCCGCCGTCGGAAGACACCGGTGAGCGCGCCCGAAAGCTTGTCGCGCGAGAGGCCGAGCCCGGCTTTGAGGCGGTCGCGCCAGGAGCGCCTTTCGGCGCTCGCCTCCTGCGTCGCCGCCAGGCCCGCATCCGAGTTTCGATCATTCGGCGTCGACGATTCAGGTTCGCGCGCCTCCGCTGCGGGGTGCGTGTCTCGAGGATCGGCGTCGGGTGCGGGCTTCCCCGCGGGCTTGCGCTTGAAGAGATCGTACATCGGGGGAGGAACGGACGCGCGCGGGCGGCTTTGACGCCGCGCGAAGAACCCGTGATTTTACCTGCCGCGCTCGCTTACCGGGACAATGCCGACGTGCATCTTCCAAACCGTGTGCGCATCATCGGTGGCCGCTACCGCGGGCGTCGCGTTCGCGTCGCGAACGTCGCGGGCCTACGACCCACGCCCGATCGTGTTCGCGAGACGCTTTTCAACTGGCTGGGGCAGGATCTGAGCGGGGCGAGCACACTCGATCTCTTCGCGGGCACCGGCGTTTTGACGCTCGAAGCCGCATCGCGCGGTGCCTCGCTTTGCGTGGCGGTCGACCGCGACGCATCGCTTATCCATGCGCTCCGCAACGCGGCAACTGAACTCGGCCTGAACGGTATCGAGGCGCACGCGAGCGATGCATTGCGATATCTCGCGCGCGAGACGCGTACGTTCGATGTCGTCTTCCTCGATCCGCCGTTCGCGGACGACGCGTGGCGCACGCTGCTGCCGGCCGCGGCCTTGCGCCTTTCGGCCGGCGGGCGCATCTATGCAGAGGCGGCGCGGAAGCTCGAGCCGCCCGAAGAGCTTCAAGTCCTGCGATACGGCCGCGCGCGTGTGGTGCATTATCATCTGCTCGCGCGCGGATGAAACGACCCCTACGCTCGATGAAAGTCGTCTATCCCGGCACGTTCGATCCGTTCACCCGCGGCCACGAGGATCTCGTTCGCCGCGCGGCGAGGCTTTTTCAGCACGTCGTCGTCGCGGTCGCCGACAGCTCGTCGAAGCGGCCGTTCTTCTCGACGAAGGAGCGGATCGAGATGGCGCGCGAGGTGCTGCGCACGTTCGCGAACGTCGAGGTGATCGGTTTTTCGACGTTGCTGATGGATTTCGTCCACGAGCAGAAGGCGCAGGCGATCGTGCGCGGCCTTCGCGCGGTGTCCGACTTCGAGTACGAGTTCCAGATGGCCGGAATGAACCGCAATCTCTACCCGGACGTCGAAACATTGTTCCTGACGCCCGACGACAAATACATGTTCATCTCGGCGACGATCGTTCGCGAGATCGCGCGCTTCGGTGGCGACGTCGGGAAGTTCGTGCATCCGCACGTCGCAAAGTGCCTGCGCGCGAAGTTCGGACGTTGATGAGGATGCGGCCTTGGCGTTGATGATCACCGACGAGTGCATCAACTGCGACGTCTGCGAGCCCGAGTGCCCGAACGAGGCGATCTCGCAGGGCGCGGAGATCTACGAGATCGACCCGTCGAAATGCACCGAATGCGTCGGCCATTTCGACAAGCCGCAGTGCCGGGAGGTGTGTCCGGTCGATTGCATTCCCATGAATCCCGACCACGTCGAGACACGGGAGCAGTTGCAGCTCAAGTACGAAGGGTTGATGGCACGAAAACCGGTGTAGGGTCAGACACCACCCCAAAAAAGGGGCCAGGCTCGATTGTCCCTTCCGAAATCGAGCCTGGCCCCTTTTCTAGCCGTTCGCCGCCATCGGCAATGGGTCGGGCGATTCGATGATGACATCGACGCTGGCAATTTGCTGGCGCAGCGCCTGACGCTGCGCTTCGATCGCCTCGCGCTGCTGTTCGAGCTCCAGGATCCGGCTTTCGAGCTCGTCGCTCGCGCGATGAATGCGCCGGATGCTGTCGAGCCTTCGCCGAAGCTGGATGTGATGCTCGCGCACCTGCGTCTCGAGCGGCGACATCACCGCGCGAAGCCATCCTTCGACGTCGCGGTTCGCGACCTTGTACACGTGCCGTGCGCGTGACGCCACCGTCTCGAAGAACTGCTTCATCAGCGGATACTTCGCCTTGCTCACCATATTCCAGAGCGTATTGAAATGCGTGTTGTACGCGCGCTCCATCCGCTCGATCTCTTTCAGATACTTCAGCACCGAGAACTGCGGCGGCACGAAAATCTCGAGGCCATGCTCGTGCGCGAAGCGCGTGTACATCGCGCGCATCAGATCGTGGATCTCGGCGGCCTGGCGCCCGGCCTGATCGAAGTCGGTGCGGAGCCGCGCGAAGAACTCGCCCATCGCGTCGCGCACGCCCTTCGTGAAAGGGCTGTCCTCGATGCGCTTTCGCGTCCTCGACGCGTTCTCGCGCAGCGCCGAAAGGCCGATGACGTCGTAGAGATCGTTCGTATGCTGCGTGAACACAGTGCGCAGCGCCGTGTATCGCGCAAGGCCGCGCTCGAACAGTTCCTTCTCTTCCTTGACGCGCGCCATCATGTGCTCGACCACGTCCTGGTTTTTTCCGCGAAGCGCGATCAGCTCGACCAACTGCTCGCCGATCGAAGATGCGCGCCCGTCGAGGATCCCGCGGATCGACGAGGTGAGCATGCGAAGCTCGCTTTGCGTCGTCGCGCCGACGAGCTCGCGCTTGGCCGGAATCAGCTTGCGCGACAGCGAATGCTCGAGCACGGGCAGCCGGCTTCGCCCGAGCAGTGCGTCGTCGCCGTTCACCTTCGCGAGCAACGCCTTCTGCGCTGACACTCCGAAGACCTGCGCCGGCGAGATGCCGAGCAGCGTCGCGGTGGCCTCGACCTGGCGGTCGATCTCCGCATTGATCTCGACCTCTTCCTTGAGCTCGTCCCACAGCCCGTCGATCTTGTTCAGGATGACAAGGCGCGCCGACTTGATCGCATCGTCGCCGACGAGATGATCGTTCCACACTTCCAGGTCGGTCTTCGTCACGCCGGCGTCGGCGGCGAGCAGGAACAGGATCGCGTGGGCGTTGGGAAGAAGATTGAGCGTGAGCTCGGGCTCCGCGCCAATCGCGTTCAGCCCCGGCGTATCGAGGATGACAAGGCCCTGCTGCAAGAGCGGATGCGGGAAGTTGATGATGGCGTGACGCCAGCACGGTATGTCGACGCTGCCTTCGTCGCCCCGTTCGAGCGCTGACAGGATGTCTTCATCGCGCTCGCTGAACAATCCGTACTTGCGGGCAAGCGCGATCGGCACGCGCTTGACCTGCGACACGCGCGCGAGCGACTCGGCCATGCGTTCCGCGACGCCGAGATCGAGCGGAAACGTCACCCATTCGTCGGCGTAGCTCTTGAATTCCGTGACGCTCGCTTCGTTGAGCCGAGTCTCGATCGGCAAAAGCCGAATCGACGGCGGCCGCGACGGATCGTAGAGAAGCTCGGTCGGGCACATCGTCGTGCGTCCGGCCGACGATGGCAACAGCCGCTGGCCGAAATCCGCGAAGAAGATCGCATTGATGAGCTCGGACTTGCCGCGCGAGAACTCGGCGACGAACGCGACGACGAGCTTGTCCTGCTGCAACTGCTCCAGGATGCGCTGGACCTTGACCTCGACCTGCGCGTCGGCGAGGTCCTGCTGCGACAGCCACTCGAAGAGCGAAGAGATGCCGGCCGAGAGCCGCCGACGCCAGTCGGCGTAGGCCTCGAAGCGGGCGGCGAGGTCGCGCGAATGATTCACGGGACGACCGCCCAGCAAAGGGTGTTGGACGTGTTCTTCAAGCGGGATTCGCGGCCGATCCAAGAGCGGGAAGCACGAGTCATGCCGTATGGTTGGAACGCGCTCGGGGCATGGCGCCGTCGCGAACGGCAGATGACAAACCGAACGTCGTTCGTCGGCGTGGCGCCGCCTACCGTCGGTTGTCGGCTTCAACACGCGCCGCGCGCCGTCGCGACCTGCCGCGCCAAGGCACGCGAGGCGTTTTCCTCAGCGGCGCTGGCAGCGCGGGCAGTAGAACGACGAGCGCGCGCCGATTCGCGATTGCCGGATCGGGCCGCCGCAGACGCGGCATCGCTCGCCTTCGCGCCCGTAAACGAAGTAGTCGAGCTGGAAATAACCCGATGCGCCATCGGAGCCAACGAAATCGCGAAGCGTGCTGCCGCCCTTTGCGATCGCCGCCTCGAGCACGTCGCGCACCGCGGCCACGAGCCGAGCGGCGCGCGGCCTCGACAATCGCCCCGCGCGAAGCGAGGGATGAATTCCGGCGCGAAAGAGGGCCTCGTTCGCGTAGATGTTCCCTACGCCGGTGACGACGCGGTTATCCATGAGCGCGAGCTTGATCGCTGCGCGGCGGCCCCGCGTTTTGTCCCAGAGATAGTCGGCATCGAAACCCTCGTCGAAAGGCTCGGGGCCGAGGTTCGCAAGCAGTGGATGACCGTCGCGCGCCGACGCGATCCACAGCATCGCCCCGAAGCGGCGCGGATCGCGGTAACGCAGGAGCGTTCCGTCGTCGAGTACGATGTCGACGTGGTCGTGAGGGCGTCTTGGCGGTGGATCGCGAAACACGCGAAGCGTGCCCGTCATGCCGAGATGAACGAGCAGCGCTGCTTCGCCGGCGTGAATGAGAAGATACTTGCTGCGCCGGTCGACGCGATCGATCGTGCGCCCGCGCAGCCGGGAATCAAGATCGGCGGGAACCGGCCAGCGCAGTCGCCGGTCGTAGACCTCGACCCGCGCCACGCGCCGGCCAAGCACGTGAGGCGCGATTCCGCGCCGGGTCGTTTCGACTTCCGGGAGTTCAGGCATCCGGATTCCGCGCGACTCGCGACGAGGCGGCCGGCCGCGGCAGATGTTCGCGAGTTGGTAGCGCGCGCGACTATAGCTTAATCTCCGCGATACGCGGGCGGGCCGACTGGTCACTGGGCCGCGCTCGCTTCGCAATGGATTGTCACCGATGATTGTTCGTTTTTCGAAGCGCGTTCTGGTTTCGGCGCTCGCCGTCGCGCTCGCCGCCTGCGCGTCCGTCCGAGGCGAGCAGACCGCGACCGACACGCCACCGACGCCCGCGGCAAAGGGCCAGGTCGACCTCGACGCGGATCTCTTCTACCGGATGCTGCTCGGAGACGTCGCGCTGCAGCGCGGCGACCTCAAGGTGTCGGCGCAGGCGTATCTCGACGCGGCGCGCGAAACGAAAGACCCGAGGCTTGCGCAGCGCGCGACCGAGGTGGCGATCGCCGCGCGCGACCGCACGCTCGTGCACGATGCCGCGGCGCTTTGGAGCGACCTCGATCCGTCCGCGGAGCGCCCCAGGCGCGTGCTCGCATCGCTCGCCGAGAACAACAACACGGGTCCGATCCCGAGCACCGCTGCGACCGACGAGCTTCGCGAGCGCATCGAGCACGTGCTCGCCAATGCCGCCGTGTCCGGGCAGGGCGTGGGCGACGTGTTCATGCAGATCAACCGGCTGTTCTCCGAGCAGTCGGACAAGCGCGCGGTGCTATCGCTGATCCGCGATGTCGCGAAGCCGTATCCGAACGTGCCCGAGGCGCACTATGCGGTCGCGCTCGCGGCTTACGCCGCTGGCGTCGAGGATCAAGCGAGCGCCAAGGAAGCAAAGGACGAGATCGATCGTGCGCTCGCGCTACGGCCCGACTGGGACCGCGCCGCGATCCTGAAGGCCGAGATTCTCGACCGCGAATCGCCGAACGATGCGCTCGCCTCGCTCGAAGCGTTCGTGCGCGCGCATCCCGACTCGAAGAACGCCGCCGGCGCACTCGCGCAGCGCTACGTCGAGCGCAAGCGCTACGCCGACGCGCGGACGTTGATGCAAAACCTGTGGACGCGCGAGCCGACGTCGCGCGACCTCGAGTTCGCGGTCGCCACGATCGCGCTCGAGATGAAGGATTATCCGGAAGCGACGCGGCTTCTCACCGACTTGAAGAGCGCCGGATACGGTGAGCCGGGCGTCATCGATCTCTATCTTGCGCAGGCCGCCGAGGAAACGCGGCAATGGGCGAAGGCGATCAAGTATTACCAGGCGGTGACCGACGGCGATCGAGCGTGGCTGTCGAAGCTTCGCATCGGCGCGCTGTATGGCAAGGAAGGCGATGTCGCGAAGGCGCAGAAGTGGTTCGCGAGCCTGAGTCCCGTCACGCGCGAGCAGCGCGTCCAGTTGATGCAGGCGGAAGCGCAGGTGCTTCGCGATGCCGGCGACGACGCGGGCGCCTATCGCGTGCTCGCGCAAGGGCTCGCTGACAATCCGGACACGCCGGACCTGATCTACGACCTCGCGATGGTCGCCGAGAAGCTCGACAAGGTCGACGAGGCCGAGTCGAAGCTCAAGCACTTGATCACATTGCACCCCGATGACGCACAGGCGCTGAACGCGCTCGGCTACACGCTCGTCGACCGCACGTCGCGCGTCGACGAAGGCCTGGGCTTCATCGAGCGCGCGCACAAGCTCGCGCCGAGCGACCCGTTCATTCTGGACAGCCTCGGCTGGGCGTTCTACCGCCTCGGCCGCTTCGACGATGCCGAGCGCTACCTGCGCCAGGCGCTCGAAGGGCGACCGGATGCGGAGATCGCCGCGCATCTCGGTGAAGTGCTGTGGCGAAAGGGCGAGCACGACAAGGCGCGGGCCATCTGGAAAGCGCAGCTCGACGCGAACCCGAACAACGCGGTGCTGAAGGAAACGATGAAGCGCTTCGCGCCGTGAAAATGGGCGCGCCGCGCGCCCTTGTCTTCTGCGCACTCGCGCTTGCGGCGTGTGCGACGGTTCCGACACCGATCGTCAACGAAGCGCCGATCGCATCGAACGACGTGGCGTTCGTCCTTGCCGGACGGATGTCCGCGCGGCGCGGCGACAACGGCGTCGCCGGCGCCTTCTCGTGGCGTCACCGTCCGGGGCATGACGAGATCGAGCTCTCGACGCCGCTCGGGCAGACGCTCGCGCAGTTGCAAGGCGACGCGCAGGAAGCGAGCGTGCGGTTGCAGGACGGGCGTACCGAGAGCGCGCCGACGTGGCAGGCGCTCACGCAGGAAGCGTTCGGCGTCACCATTCCGGTCGAGGGATTGGCCTACTGGGTGCGCGCAGTGCCGCGAGCCAAGGCGGCGTACAGCGCCGAACGCGATGCGACAGGGCGTGTATCGCTGTTGCGCCAGGACGGCTGGGACATTGCTTATTCGTACGCCGACGATGATGCGTCGCGATTGCCGTCGCGCCTGGCGCTTTCGTATCCCGGTGCCGATCCAATCCAGGTTCGCATCGTCGTCGATCGGCGCGACTGACCGCTGTGGTACTGACGGTTGCGGCACCGGCTAAGCTCAATCTTTTCCTGCACGTCACCGGCCGCCGCGCTGACGGCTATCACACGCTCGAGTCGCTGTTCGCGCTGATCGACCTCGCCGATACGATTGAGCTCGTCGATCGCGACGATGAAGCGATCATTCGCGCAGCGGACATTCCCGGCGTGGCCGAGCGCGATGATCTCGTGCTTCGCGCGGCGCACGCGCTTCGCGCGGCCGCCGGTTTGCGGCGCGGCGTCTCGATCCGAGTGACGAAGCGCATTCCGCTGGGCGCGGGCCTGGGCGGCGGGAGCTCGGACGCTGCGAGCGTGCTGCTCGCGCTCAACCGTTTGTGGTCGCTCGGAATGCCGCGCGCCGAGCTTGCGCGCATCGCAGCGTCGCTCGGCGCGGACGTGCCGTTCTTCATCGGCGGTCACGCGGCGCTCGCGCGGGGCATCGGCGAGGTACTGACCCAGATGAGCGTTCCGACCCGCTGGGTCGCGCTCGCGATGCCCGATGTGCATGTGCCGACCGCGGTGATCTTCGCGTCGCGCGAATTGACACGTTCGACGCCCTCGGTGAAAATGAACGTCTTTTCCGAAGGTTACGGGCACAACGACCTCGAGGCCGTCGCGGTGTCGCGATTTCCGCAGGTGGGCTTGGCGGTGCGCGCATTGCGGCAGGTGTCGCCGTCGGCACGCATGACGGGCTCCGGAAGCTGCGCGTTCGCGACGTTCGATGCGCAAAGCGACGCGGAGCGTGCGATCGCGATGTTGCCGCCGGGCATGTCGGGGCTGGTCGTGCGAACGCTTGCACGGCATCCGCTCGCGGCCTTCACGACTTGATCGAATGCGGTCCCTTCCAATGCGGATCCGCGCGAACCTGTTTCCGCTGGGGAGTCGCCAAGTTGGTTAAGGCACCGGATTTTGATTCCGGCATTCGAGGGTTCGAATCCTTCCTCCCCAGCCCTTTCCGAGATGCGCGCGCATCGCCGCGTAGCGGCCGCCCATGGCGCGCCGCTCCAACGTTCCCCCGTCCCTACGTCGACCGATGGCCTTCGAGCGAATGCGGATCTTTGCCGGCAACGCGAACCCCAAACTCGCCGAAGCCGTCTGCCGCCACCTGAACTTAAGCCTCGGGCGCGCCGTCGTCGGGCGCTTCTCCGACGGCGAGGTGATGGTCGAATTGCTGGAGAACGTGCGCGGGCGCGACGTGTTCGTGCTGCAGTCGACGTGCGCGCCGACCAACGACAACCTGATGGAGGTGCTCGTGATGGTCGATGCGCTCAAACGTGCATCGGCCGCGCGCGTCACCGCCGCGCTTCCGTATTTCGGTTACGCGCGTCAGGATCGGCGGCCGCGCTCGGCGCGCGTGCCGATCACCGCCAAGGTCGTCGCCGACATGCTCGCCGTCGTCGGCGTCAACCGGGTGATGGTGATGGATCTGCATGCCGACCAGATCCAGGGCTTCTTCAACATCCCCGTCGACAACATCTACGCGACGCCGATCCTGCTCGGCGATCTGTGGAAGCGCAACTACGACAATCTGCTGGTGGTGTCGCCCGACGTCGGCGGCGTGGTTCGCGCGCGCGCCATCGCGAAGCGTCTCGATTCCGATCTCGCGATCATCGACAAGCGGCGGCCAAAGGCCAACGTCGCCGAGGTGATGAACATCATCGGCGACGTCGAGGGACGCACCTGCGTCATCATGGATGACATCGTCGACACGGCGAACACGCTCGTGAAGGCCGCTACCGCGCTCAAGGAGCACGGCGCGCAGAAGGTCGTCGCGTACTGCACGCATCCGGTGCTCTCCGGCGGCGCCGTTCCCCGCATCGCCGCGTCCGACCTTGACGAGATCGTGGTCACCGACACGATTCCACTGTCCGCCGACGCGCAGGCGTGCCCGAAGATCAGGCAGCTTTCCTGTGCGCAGCTTCTCGCCGAGACAATGACGCGGATCTCGAACGAGGAATCGGTGTCGTCGCTTTTCACGGAGTAGCTTTCATGACCGAAACCCTGGCGAGCGACCTCGCCGGCAAGTCCGTGCTCGTCACCGGCGCGTCGACCGGCATCGGCGCCGCCGCCGTGCGCGCCTTCGCGAAAGCCGGATGCCGCATCGCGATTCATTACAACGCGAGCCTCAATCGCGCCGAGGAAGTGGCGGCCGACGTGCGCTTCGCGGGCGCGCAGGCGTTCCTGGTGGGTGGCGACCTTCGCACGTCCGCGAAGGCGCGCGACGTCGTCGATACCGCGGCCGCGCATTACGGCGGCCTCGACATCCTCGTCAACAATGCCGGCGGCCTCGTCGCGCGCGCACCCATCGGCGAGTTCGACGATGAGCTCTTCGACGAGGTGATCGACCTCAACGTGCGCTCGCTCGTCGCGTGCTGCGCGGCGGCGGTGCCGCACATGCGCAAGGCCCGAGGTGGTTCGATCGTCAACGTGACATCGATCGCCGCGCGCACCGGCGGAGGCAGTGGCTCGACGCTTTACGCGGGCGCGAAGGGCTTCGTGTCGACGTTCACGCGCGGCCTCGCGAAGGAACTGGTCAAGGACAACATCCGCGTGAACGCCGTCGCGCCGGGTGTGATCGCCACGCCGTTCCACGAGCGCTACTCGACGCCCGCGATGCTCGAAGCATTCAAATCGTCGATCCCCATGAATCGCCTGGGCAGCGCCGATGAATGCGCCGGAGCCTTCGTCTATCTTGCCTCGAATGCACTATCGTCGTTCGTCACCGGACAGATCATCCAGGTGAACGGAGGACAGGTGATGTGAGTCAGTTGTCAGGTGTCAGTAAAACCGTGACAGATACGAGGCCTCACACCGAACTCGCGGCAGTGGCGCAGGCATTGCGGTCGATGCATCGCGCGCTTGCCGAGCGCGTGCGGCGTGACGTCGAGGCGGAGCGCCACACGCTGATCCAACCCGGCGGATGGCTTTCGATGCTGACGAGCGATGCCCAGTTCGCGTGGCTGCGATCGCTCTCCGAGCTGATCGTCGATCTCGACGTTTTCCTCGAAGCCGATCCGGCACCGGCGGACGACGATCTCTCGGCGATTCGCGCCGAGATCGAGCGACTGATCGCGCCGTCGGGCGTCGAAGGCGTCGAGACCGAGTTTGCGCGCCATTATTGGCGTTACGTGCACGACGAGCCGCAGGTTGCGATCGCGCACGGCGAAATCCGCCAGGCGATCGACCGACTGCCGAAGGCAACGGAGGTCGACGAGGGCGACGCGCTTCATGACCGGCATCAGTGGGCCGAGACGCGCCGACATCGCGGCTGATTGCATCGCCTTGCTATAATCGCCGTCCTTTTCAAAACCGCGCGCCAAAAAGCGTGCGAGTGACCATCGCGGACGACCGGCATCGATTCCGGAAGGCCGCAGACAGGAGAGGAGTCGCACCATGGCCACGATCGAATTCACCGCATTTCCGCGCACGACCGAGGGCAGGGGTGCGTCGCGCCGCATGCGCCGCGACGGCAAGACGCCCGCGATCGTCTACGGGGGCAGCGGCTCGCCGCAACCGATCGAGCTCGACCACAACGCGCTGCTGCACGCGCTTCGCACCGAGGCGTTCCATTCGTCGATTCTGTCGATGAAAGTCGACGGAACGACGACGCAGGTGCTGTTGCGCGACGTGCAAATGCATCCGTTCAAGCGCGAGGTGCTGCACGTCGACTTCCAGCGCATCGACCCCGCGCGCAAGATTCACATGAAGGTGCCGCTGCACTTCATTCGCGAAGCGGAGTCCCCGGCGGTGAAGACGCAAGGTGCGGTCGTGAGCCACGTGATGACCGAGATCGACATCGCGTGCCTGCCGAAGGACCTCCCCGAATTCATCGAGGTCGATCTTTCGGGCCTCGACACCGCGCATTCGCTGCACGTGTCCGGCGTGAAGCTGCCTTCGGGTGTGACGGCCGTGACGCATCGCACCGACGATCCGGTCGTTGCGACAGCCGTCGTGCCGAAGGCCATCGTCGAAACCGAAGAGACGCCGGAGGGTGAGGGTGAGGCCGCCGCCGCAGCGCCTGCAGCAGGGGCAGCCGCAGGTGCTGCTCCAGCGTCGGGCGCCGAAGCGAAACCCGCCGCCGCGCCCGAAGAGAAAGGCAGCAAGAAGGAAGGCGGCAAGGACGAGAAGAAGAAGTAGCGAAAGCCCGGCGGGATAGGGTCAGAGACGAAATTCGCGGTCGCGGCGTCACTGATTCGCACCGACCGTTCGCGAGTTTCGTCTCCGAGCCTGCCACGCATGTCCGTGCCGATCCGCCTCGTCGCCGGGCTCGGGAATCCGGGCCGCTCGTACGCCGCGACGCGGCACAACGCGGGGTTCTGGTTCGCCGATGCGCTCGCGGCGAAGCTTGGCGCGTCGTTCGTGAACGAATCGAAGTTCTCGGCCGATGTCGCGAAGACTCCCGAGCTTCGCATCGTCAAGCCCATGACGTTCATGAATCTCTCCGGCCGCCCGGTCGCCGCCATCTCGCGCTTTTTCGACATTCCGCCCGATGCCATCCTCGTCGCGCACGACGAGCTCGACCTTCCCGCGGGCGAGGCGCGGCTCAAGCTCGGCGGCGGCGTTGCCGGGCACAACGGGCTTCGCGACATCAAGGCGCATCTTGGAAGCGCGGACTTCTGGCGCTTGCGTTTTGGCATCGGGCATCCGCGAAACTCCGCGCTGCCCGAGCGGGAGGTGATCGATTACGTGCTGAAGCCGCCGGACGGCGAAGAGAAAACGCAGATCGAGGCGGCAATCGAGCGCGCGCTCGCCGCGTCGAGCGAGATGCTCGCGGGCAACATGGAGCGCGCGATGACAATGCTCCATGCGAAGCCACGTATCTCGACGGAGTCGCAGACGTGAGCCTTCGTTGCGGGATCGTCGGCCTGCCCAACGTGGGCAAGTCGACGCTTTTCAATGCGCTGACGAAAGCCGGCATCGCGGCCGCGAACTATCCGTTCTGCACGATCGAGCCGAACGTCGGCATTGTCGAAGTGCCTGATGCGCGACTTGCTGCGCTCACATCGATCGCCGGGCCGCAGAAGACGATTCCCGCGACGGTCGAATTCGTCGACATCGCCGGGCTCGTGAAGGGCGCGTCGAAGGGCGAGGGACTCGGCAACCAGTTCCTCGCGAACATCCGTGAGACCGACGCCATCGCGCACGTCGTCCGCTGCTTCGGGGACCCGAACGTCGTGCATGTCGCCGGCAACGTCGATCCCGCGGCCGATGTGGAGACGATTCATACGGAGCTCGCGCTCGCCGACCTGGCGAGCGTCGATCGGCAGATCGGGAAAATCGAGCGGGCAGCCCAGGCGGGCGGCGACAAAATGGCACAGCGGCAGCTCGCGGTGCTATCGAAGGTGCGCATCGCGCTGAACGAGGCGAAGCCCGCGCGCACCGTCGATCTCTATCCCGAAGAGCGCGCGCTCCTCGCCCCATATTTCCTGCTCACGATGAAGCCGACGCTCTACGTCGCGAACGTTGCCGAGCATGGCTTCACCGACAATCCCATCCTTTCGACACTGTGCGGGCTCGCGCGCCGCGAAGGCGCGCCGGTCGTCGCCATCTGCGCGGCCCTCGAGGCGCAGATCGCCGACCTCGATGCGGGCGACAAGGCGATCTTCCTCGACGACATGGGCATGACCGAGCCGGGCCTCGATCGCCTCATCCGAGCCGCGTACGAGCTGCTCGGCCTGCATACGTACTTCACCGCGGGGCCGAAGGAGGTGCGCGCGTGGACGATTCCGTTCCATACGACGGCCGCGCAGGCCGCGGGTGTCATTCACACCGATTTCGAGCGCGGATTCATCCGCGCGGAAGTGATTGCCTACGACGATTACGTCGCGTGCAAGGGCGAGCAGGGCGCGAAGGAGGCGGGCAAGATGCGTCTCGAAGGTCGCGACTACGTCGTACGCGACGGCGACGTGATGCATTTCCGGTTCAACGTATGAGACGGATGCTGCACGGCGTCCGTGCCTGCTTCGCCGCACCGATCTGCTTCGGTCTGCTGATCGCCGGCTGTGCCACCCTTCCGATCGCCAACCCTCCCAGTGTCGAAGTCACCGGCGTCGCGCTCGATCGCGTGGAAGGCCCCGATGCGTACTTCAACGTCGACCTGACGCTCGAAAGCCACTCCGACCGCGAGCTCGTCATCGATGCGCTCGACGGCACGCTCAGGATCGAAGGCGAGGACATCGCGCAGGCGAAGCTCGCGGACGGGCCCGTGCATCTGGCGGCCCACGGCACGGCGAGCGCGACGATGACGGCGCAAACCGGCATGGATGCGTTGCTTCGTGCGGTCGCGAACGCAATGCGCCGCGGCGCGGGATTGTCGACGCCGGGCGCGCACCTGACGCTCAAGTACGCGCTCGAAGCGCGCGCGAGAATCGCCGGCGGCGGGCGGTTCACGTTTCGCCGCGAAGGCGACCTCGGCGAGCGCAAGCGCTGATTCGATCGCCATCGATGAAAAGCGTCCGCTTCACGAAGATGGAAGGCCTCGGCAACGACTTCGTCGTCGTCGATGCGACGCGCACACCATTCACGCTTTCCGCCGCGGACATTCGTCGCCTCGCTGATCGGCGATTGGGCGTCGGCTGCGATCAGGTGCTGGTCGTCGAGCCCGCAGAAGGGAACGCGGATTTCCGCTATCGAATATTCAACGCGGACGGCGGCGAGGTCGAGCAATGCGGCAACGGCGCACGCTGCTTCGTCGTCTTCGTGCGGGAACATGGGCTCACCGATCGCGGGGAGATTCGCGTCGAGACCGCGGGCGGCGTCATCGTTCCGCGTCTCGAGGACGACGGCCAAGTCAGCGTCGACATGGGCGTGCCGCGATTCGCGCCGTCCGACCTTCCGTTCATCGGCGGAACGGGCGCGCCGCTCGAACCGCTCGACATCGACGGACGCATCGTCGAGATATCGGCGCTTTCCATGGGAAACCCGCACGCGGTGCAGATCGTCGACGATATCGCTGCGGCGCCCGTCGCCACGCAAGGCCCGTCGATCGAGCGTCATCCACGCTTTCCGTCGCGCGTCAATGCGGGCTACATGCAGATTGTCGATCGCGCTAACATTCGGCTTCGCGTATTCGAGCGCGGTGCGGGCGAAACGCTCGCGTGTGGAACGGGCGCGTGTGCTGCCGTGGTCGCGGGCCGGCGATTGGGGCTGCTCGACGAGCGCGTGAACGTGAAAACGCGCGGTGGCGATCTCGCGATCCGCTGGGCCGGCGAGGGCGGCCCGGTGTTCATGAAGGGTCCGGCGCGCACGGTGTTCGAAGGGGAGTGGCGCGTCGGTTGATTGCGCCGCTTCGATGACGGAGAAGGCGCCCAAGTGCCGCTCGATGTCGAAAGCACAAACGCGATGGATGCAAGCGCAGTTGCCGAATACCTGAAGCAGAACCCGACGTTTTTCGAGGACTACGCCGACATCGTCGCGCAGATCTTCGTTCCGCATCCGCACGGCGGACACGCGATCCCGATCGCCGAGCGCCAGATGCTGTCGCTTCGCGACAAGGCGTACGACCTCGAGCAGAAGCTGCGCGAGCTGATCCGCCACGGCGCCGAAAACGACCTGATCGGCGAGAAGCTGCATCGCTCGACGCTCGCGCTCTTCGCCGCGCCCGATCTCGAGACGACGCTTGCCGTGCTGTCGCACAGTCTGCGTGAGGATTTCGCGGTGCCGCAGGTCGCGATGCGGCTTTGGCCCGATGGCGAAACGAATGCATCGCTGCCCGAGCTCGCGCCAACGCCCGCCGAGGTTCACGACTACGCCGATCGCCTTCGCGGTCCTTGCTGCGGGCCCGACGCCGCTCCGCAGTCGCGCGAGTGGTTCGATGCCGCGAGCGATCCGAAATCGTTTGCCTGCTTGCCGCTTCGCACCGAAAAAACGTTCGGACTCCTTGCCCTCGCAAGCGACGACGCGCACCGCTTCCATGCCGGCATGGGCACGGTGTACCTGCTTCGCCTCGCCGAGCTCGCGAGCGTCGCGATGGCGCGCTTTCTCCCAAGATCGTAGCGATGCGGCGATGAGCGCAGCGGCGAAGCCGAGACCGACAAACCAGCGCGCGACGTCGGCGTTGCCACCTGCCGTCCCGGGCGCTCATGCAGCGATGTTCGATGCCTTCGCGGTGCATCTCGCATCGCGACCCGCGCACACGCGAACCGCCTACCTGCGCGACGTCGCGCAACTGCTCGTGATAGCGGGCGACGTTCCGATGGCGAAGCTCACGCGCCCGGTGCTGATGCGCTTCGTGGCCGTTCTCCACGGGCGCGGCCTGTCCGGACGAAGCCTTGCGCGGATGCTCTCCGCGTGGCGGGCGTTCTTCCGTTTCATGATCGAGCGCGACCGCGCGATCACCGAGGACCCGTGCGCCGGCATCAAGGCACCGAAATCGCCACGGCGATTGCCCTCGGCGCTATCACCCGACGAAGCGGCTCGGCTCGTTGCGATCGAGGGAGCCGATCCGCTGTCGCTTCGCGATCGCGCACTCTTCGAGCTCGCGTACTCCTCGGGGCTGAGGCTCGCCGAGCTCGCAGGCATGGACGTCGATGCGTGTGACCTTTCAGGCGGCGAAGCGCGCGTGCTCGGGAAGGGCGGCAAGGAGCGGATCGTTCCCGTCGGTGCGAAAGCGCGCGAAGCGATCAACCATTGGATTGGCGCGCGCTCGGCATGCGCGAAGCCGGAAGAGCCTGCGATGTTCGTCGGGCGTAGCGGACGGCGTCTTTCACCGCGCGCGATCGAGCAGCGGTTGGCGCAGTGGGCCGTGCGCAGTGGATTGTCGCGGCACGTGCATCCGCACATGCTGCGACATTCGTTCGCCTCGCACGTGCTTCAGTCGTCGGGCGACCTGCGCGCCGTGCAGGAGATGCTCGGCCACGCGTCGATCGCGAGCACGCAGGTGTACACGCATCTCGATTTCCAGGCGCTCGCGAAGGTGTACGACGCGGCGCATCCACGCGCGAAGCGCAAGTAGTCGTTCAGGCAGCCGCGCGCCTTGTGCTTCGTCTCGACGCGGCGAGCAGCGCGTCGACGATGTCGAGAAACGCCGCGACGACGCGCGCCTCGCGCCGCTCGACGAGGCACGCGACGTGCGCGTGCGTCTCCACCGCGGCGTCGACGATCGGGATCGTGCGAAGCCTTGGATCGGGCACGAACTCGATCTCCGAGACCGCCGCGATGCCGAGGCCGCGGATCACCGCCTCGCGCACCGCCTCGCGGCTTCCGATTTCCAGCGCGATCGTCGGGGAAACGCCCGCGTTGCGAAACGCTTCTTCGAGCGCCTTCCGCGTCGTCGATCCTGGCTCGCGCACGATCATCGGCTCGCTCGCGAGCTCCGCGAGCCGCACGCCGCGCCTTCGCGCGAATCGATGGTTGGTCGGCACGAACATGACGACGCGGTGAGATCGGTAGGGAACAAAGTGCAGCCGCGCATCGCGCGCGTACTGCGCGAGCACGGCGACGTCGGTCGACCGATCGAGCAGGGCTGCGACGACCTGCTCGGAATTGCCGAGCGAGACCGACAGCTCGATCGCCGGATGTCGCGCGCGAAAAGCGGCGAGCATCTCGATCACGTGGTACGGGCCGACGGCGCCGACGCGAAGATTTCCGGCGCGCAGTTCGCCGGTGTTCTGCAAAAGCGCGAGCGCCGCCTCTTCCTGCTCGAAGATCCGCTCTGCGATCGCGTACAGCGCTTCCCCGGCCGCCGTCAGCACGACGCTTCGTCCGCGGCGCATGAAGAGCTCGATGCCGTACAGGCCCTCGAGCGCCCGAACCTGAGCCGTCACGGTCGGCTGGCTCACGTGCAACGCGCGGGCGCCGGCCGTGAAGCCGCCGTGGCGGGCAACTGCGAAGAACGAGCGGAGATGGGCGAGACGCATAGACGCCTTCTATGAGTCTGCCCCAAATTTTGTATTGGATCAATGCGGCCCCGCTCACGATACTTGGCGACCCGTTGCGTCAGGGGGCGCTTCGCGTGGGGTGGACGTACCACAATCCGGTCGCGGTGACATTCGGCAGCGGCGCGCTCGCGCGACTCACCTCGATGCTCGGTGCGCGCCGCACCGTGCTCGTCGCCTTTCCGGAAGCCGCGGCGCTCGGGCATGTCGACGCGATTCGGCGTCACCTCGGGGGCGCGCTCGCCGGCGTGATCGACGACATCGAGCCCAATCCCGACGTCGTCCATCTCGCACGACTGCATGGGCGCTTCTGGAGCGCGTTCGGCGACTGCGAGGCTATCGTCGCGCTCGGCGGCGGCAGCACGCTCGATACGGCCAAGGCGCTGGCCGTGACACCCGCGGACAATCGTTTCGCGACGCTGGTCGCGCATCTCGCCAGCGGCGAGAATTTCATCCCCGCGCGCGCGAAGGCATTGATCGCGATTCCAACGACCGCCGGCACGGGCAGTGAAGTGACGCCGTGGGCGACTGTCTGGGAACGCGCGACGAATCGCAAGCACTCGCTTCATCTGCGCGAGACATGGCCCGAAGCCGCGATCGTCGACCCGTCGTTGACGCTTAGCGCGCCACGGTCGATCACGCTGCAGTCGGGGCTCGACGCACTGTCGCATTCGCTCGAAGCGATCTGGAACGTCAACGCGAATCCGGTCTCGGACACGCTTGCCGTCTCGGCCGCGCGCCGCATGCAACGGACGCTGCCGCGCCTTGTCGAGCGTCTGTCCGATGCGTCGCTCCGCGAGCAGGCATCGCTCGCTGCGCTCGAAGCGGGGCTCGCCTTCTCGAACACGCGCACGGCCCTCGCGCATTCGATCTCGTACGAAATGACGCTCCGCCACGGTGTGCCGCATGGCATCGCATGCTCGTTCACGCTGCCGCTCGTGCTCGAGCGCGCGATCGGACGGCGGCCGGATCGTGACGCGGTGCTCGCGCAGGCGTTCGACGTTCCGCTCGCTCGCGCACCGGAGCATCTCGCGTCCTGGCTTACCTCGCTTGGCGTCAGCACGCATTTCGAAAGCTACGGCGTCGCGCTCGAGGAATCGCAGGCGATGATCGAAGGGGCGCTTCACGGCGCGCGCGGCCGCAATTTCATCGGGGCGACGGCCGGCTGACCTCGGTCGAGCAGGATCGTTCCGAATCACCTGGAGGGACCGATGGAAGCAACGCTGGGTAAGACGGCGCCTGTCGCGGGGCCGGTCACCGACGAGCGCAGTCGCAGGCTGGTGACGCTCGCGAGCCTGATCGGCACGACGGTCGAGTGGTACGACTTCTTCATCTACGGCACGATCACCGGGCTCGTCTTCAACAAGCAGTTCTTCCCGAGCGGCGACGTGTTCGTATCGACGGCGCTGGCCTACACCGTCTACGCGGTCGGCTTCGTCACGCGTCCGGTCGGTGGCATCGTGTTCGGTCACTTCGGCGATCGGATCGGCCGCAAGCCGCTGCTCGTGCTGACGCTTCTGATCATGGGCATCTCGACGTTCCTGATCGGCTGCATTCCGAATTACGACTCGATCGGCATCGCCGCACCGCTGATCCTGCTGCTTCTGCGGCTTCTGCAAGGGTTCGGACTCGGCGGAGAATGGGGCGGCGCGGTGCTCATGTCGTTCGAGTACGCGCCACGGAACCGGCGCGGGTTCTACGCGTGCTTCCCGCAGGTGGGGCTTGCGATCGGACTCTGCCTTGCGACGGGCGTCGTCGCGCTGCTCTCGTGGACGCTCACCGACGGACAGTTCCAGTCGTGGGGCTGGCGCGTCGCGTTCCTGGTGTCGATCGTGCTCGTCGCCGTGGGGATCTTCGTGCGGTTGCGCATCCTCGAGACGCCGGAGTTCACCCGGGTGCGCGAGCAGCACAAGATCGTGTCGGTGCCGGTCGGCGAAGTCATTCGCGACTACAAGAAGAACGTGCTGCTCGGCTGGGGCGCGCGCTGGATCGACGGGGTCGTGTTCAACGTCTACGCGGTATTCACGATCGCCTACCTCGCCGGCATACTGAAGTACGACAAGACGGCGATCCTCGTGTCGATCTCGCTCGCGGCGTTCGTGCTGATCTTCACGATCCCGGTCGCGTCGAACTGGTCGGATCGCTACGGGCGCCGGCGCGTGTACGGCTGGGGCGCGTTTGCGTGCGGCGTCGTCGCGTTCCCGATGATGTGGGCGATGCACTACACGGGGAGCGCGATCATCGCGGGGCTTGCGATCGTCATCGCGCTCGGCGTGATCTACGCGCCGGTCTACGGGCCGGAGTCGGCGCTCTTCTGCGAGCTCTTCGACACGCGCGTTCGCTACACCGGCATCTCGACCGTGTACCAGGTGTCGGGCATCGTCTCGAGCTCGATCACGCCGCTGATCGCCACGACGCTGCTGCACGTCAATAACAACCAGCCGTGGTACATCGCCTGCTACATCTTCTTTGTCGGGATGGTGAGCGCGATCAGCACGTACTACATGCGACGAACGTTTTAACTAGTCCCTCACCCGCTCGACGCTACGCGTCTCGCACCCTCTCCCGCAAGCGGGAGAGGGTAGTAAGGGTTGCGTCACATCCGATACGCCGATTCGCCGTGCGACGTGATGTCGAGCCCTTCACGCTCCTCGTCCTCGGGCACGCGCAAGCCGACGAGCATGTCGACGATCTTGTACGAAACGAACGCGACGATCGCCGACCACACGATCGTGATGCCGACCGCCTTCGCCTGGATCCATAGCTGCGCGAGATAGCCGGGATAGTCCGTCTTTCCGGTCACCCAGTCGCTCACCACGCTCGGACCGCCGAGCGCGGGCGAGACGAATATGCCGGTCAGAAGCGCGCCGAGGATGCCGCCGACGGCATGCACGCCGAACACGTCGAGCGAATCGTCGACGCCGATCAGGCGCTTCAATCCGTTTACGCCCCACAGGCAGACGAGTCCCGCGGCAAAACCGATGACGAACGCGCCCGGGATGCCGACGTTGCCCGCGGCCGGCGTGATGGCGACGAGCCCGGCGACCGCGCCCGATGCGGCGCCCAGCATCGACGGCTTGTCCTTGAGCCACCATTCGCCGAACGTCCACGAGAGCACCGCGCACGCGGTCGCGAGAAATGTATTCATGAACGCGAGCGCGGCCGAGTTGTTGGCCTCGAGCGCCGAGCCTGCATTGAATCCGAACCAGCCGGCCCACAGAAGCGATGCGCCGATCATCGTCATCGGCAGGTTATGCGGCGCCATCGATTCGCGGCCGTAGCCGACGCGCCTGCCGATGACGATCGCGCCCACGATGCCGGCAATCCCCGCGTTGATGTGAACGACGGTACCGCCTGCGAAGTCGAGCGCGCCCATTTGCCAGATCCAGCCCGCCTTCGCGTTCGTCGCGTCGACGACGCTCGCGCTCGTATACGCATCGGGTCCTGGCCAGAACCACACCATGTGCGCGATCGGGCAATAGGCGAACGTGAACCACAGCACCGCGAAGAGCAGCACCGCGGAGAAGCGCACGCGCTCGGCGAACGCGCCGAGAATCAGGCATACGGTGATCGCGGCGAACGTCGCCTGGAACGCGACGTAGACGAGTTCGGGCAGCGGCGTGTTCTTCGAGAAGGTACTCGCCATCGAGAAGTCACCCTTCACCGCATCGAACGTGCCCTTCAGGAAAACGCGGTCGAAACCGCCGAAGAACGCATTGCCTTCGGTGAATGCGAGGCTGTAGCCGTAGATGCACCACAGCACGGTAACGAGCGAGAACACGACGAACACCTGCATCAGCACCGACAGCATGTTCTTCGAGCGCACCATCCCGCCATAGAAGAGCGCGAGGGCCGGAATGCTCATCATCAGCACGAGCGCCGTCGAGATGAGCATCCACGCGACGTCGCCCTTGTTCGGCGTTGACGTAGCGGCCGGCGCAGGTGATGCCATCGCTGCGGCTGCTGGCGGGACGGCAGCGGACACAGCTGGAGCCGGTGACGGAGCAGGCTGTTGCTGTGCAGCGAGCGGCGCCGCAAAAAAGAGCGCGCCAAGCATCGCAAGCGCGATCGTGAATGCCTTCATCTTTGAGCCTCCCGTTAGAGCGCATCCGCGCCGGTCTCGCCGGTGCGAATGCGCACGACCTGCAACAAGTCGAACACGAAGATCTTTCCGTCGCCGATCTTGCCGGTCTTCGCGGCTTTCTCGATCGCCTCGATCGCGCGGTCGACAAGCTCGTCCGCCATGGCGGCCTCGATCTTCACCTTCGGGAGAAAATCGACGACATATTCGGCGCCGCGATAGAGCTCGGTGTGGCCCTTCTGCCGCCCGAATCCCTTGACCTCGGTAACCGTGATGCCTTGCACGCCGATCGACGACAGCGCTTCACGCACTTCGTCGAGCTTGAAGGGTTTGATGATCGCGAGAACGAGCTTCATCGTGGGTTAAGCTCCTTGCGGCTGTTGGGGAACATCGATCAGAACGTCTTCTGCACGAACACGGTGCCGGTCGCACGCCCGATGTTGCGGCCGGCGAGCGTGTAGCCGGAGTCCTTCGCGTTGGTGTCGGTGTAGTACGCGCCCAGGTTCCAGCCGTTGACGGCCCATGTGAAGCCGAGCTTCCAGTCGGTGTAGCTCAGCGTGTCGCCGTTGCTGACGCCGTTGTTGCTGCCCGCGAACTGCTGGCGACCGACGTGCGCGTTCAGCGTGATCGCATCGGTGATCGGGTAGTTGGCCGATAGATCGACGTACCGGCTATTGCGCGAATCGGGAACGCCGAACGTGTTGCTGACCGCATGCGAGTACTTGAGCGACAGCCATTTCCACGAAGCGCCGACGTAGAGCTCGGCCGTATCCGGGTTCGTTGCGCCGGCGACATAGCTTCCCGGGTAGTAGTAATAGAGAACGCCGGCGTCGAGGCCGAAGTCGTCGTTGATCGCGTACCTGTAGCCGCCGTAGAAATCCCATTCGAGGCTGCCGCCGTGCGCGACGACACCCGAATCGTGCAACCAGCTTATGTTCGACGCCCATGTTCCCGCGTAGAAGCCGTTCGAATGCGCGAAGTCGAAGCCGCCCTGGAGCGCGGGCTTGCTGTCGGTTTGCGTGAGGCCGCGGAAGACGTACTGGCTGTAGAGGCCGACGTTGCCGGTGAACGTGTACGGCGGCGCCGCCGGCTTCGCGTCGGATGGCGAGCCCGGCGTCTGCGCGAAGGAAGGAACGCCGATGACGGCCGGGAACGCGAAAGCCGCGATTCGGATGGCAAAATGACGCTTCATGTCGTTCTTCCCAGGAACTCGAAGGACGTTTGCGCTGCGCTTTGCACGCGGCGTGCCGAAGCGAGGAAAGGCTTGTGGGTCAAGGGCATGGCTCGCTCGCGATGCTCGCGCGACGTGCGGACGAGTTTCACGACGCACCATTCGCGGGCAACGCGTCGGGCGATTGCACAGCCTTCGGGCGGGACATCCAATGAACGAGGAGGATCGGTCATGCTGAATTCGAAAGCGCTGGACGAGCTGGCGGCGCGCATCGGGAAGGCCTTCGAGGCATCGCCAGCGAAGGACATCGAGAAGAACGTCAAGGCGATGCTCACGAGCGGACTGGCGCGCCTCGACCTGGTGACGCGGCAGGAATTCGACATTCAGGCCGAAGTGCTGCGCAAGACGCGCGAGAAGGTCGAGCGGCTCGAGGCGCGCGTCGCGGAGCTCGAGGCGCGAGCGTCTCCGCCTGCCTGAAGCGTCAGGCGCGCGGTCGGAGCTCGATCGCGAATGCCGGCGACGGCTCCCAGTGGAGCTCGCCGTGCCGCCGCGCACCGTCTGCGATCACCTTCCAGTCGAACCCGCGCGTCAGCTCCAGGACGAAGATCGCGGACAACCGAACGACGAGCGATGCCCCGAGGCATTGATGCTCGTCGATGCCGAACGGCGCATAGTGATCCGTCGAATAGCGACGGCCGAGGAACCGTTTCGGTCGAAAGACATCAGGGTCGTCGAAGACGCTGGGATCGCGATGCGACTCGCGGATCAGAATCGACACCCAGCTTCCGCGGGGAAAGCGGAAGCCATCGAACGTGAACGTCGAAAGCGCCTTGCGCCCCAGCAGCTCCGCCTGATCGAGTCGAAGCGTTTCGAGGACGCACGCCTGCGCGAGATCGGGATCGGCGTTCGGCGCGCGAAGCTCGGCGATGATCGAGGGATCGTCGCTCAGGTACTTGACGATCCAGCGCAACAGATCGCGCAGATCGTGCCGCCCGCGCTCGACCATGTAGATCGCGTTCCCCATCGCGGTCTCGTCGCGCGCGGCCGCCGGCTCGGCGGCCCGCATTCGTCCGAGCATCGAATGCTCACCAGCGCCTCCATCGACGATTTCGCCCAGTAGCCGGCGAAGATCGGCGAACGCCGCAATTTGAGGCGGACCCACGTGCGCGACACGGCCGTCGGGCCCCAGTCGGCCGAACGCTTCGCGCAACGACGCGGCCGCCCTCGAATCCGGCGCGACGCCCCACAGCACGAGAAGCAGCGCGTCGTTGGCGATCCGATCGAGCGCGGCGTAGAAGCGCCGCGGCGGGGAGAGATCCGTCGGCGAATTCTCGGCGAGAACATTCAGCGCGTCGCGCACGATGCGTCGGTAGCTCGTTTCGTCCTGGGCGACGAGATCGGCGTGAAGCGCATTGCGGAAGAGTCGCCGGTACCGCGGATGGATCGCGGGATCCATGCTGCGCAGGTACTCGTCGGGGACGAGCGACGTGATGTCGGTCGTGTTGACCAGGCGCAATTCGCCGCGATGCTGGTTCAGCAGTCGCCGACCGCGCGCAAAGCCGACGACGCAAATTTTGAGATCGCCCGATCCCCAGAACAGCTTGAAGATCGGTCCGAGAAGCCGATGCTGCCGCAGATAGAAGCGATCGTCGCTTCGCGCCTCGCGTAAAGACGCGGACGACAGCGATCCGGGCGGCAACGGATTGCGCCGGGATGATGCATCGCGAACGATCATGCGGGCGCGCGCGAGTTGCCATGAAGCTCCGCCGACGGCGTGTCGAGCGCGATCAAGTAGCCACCGCAGGATCCTGCGGCGATCGCAATAGGCGAGCGTGCGTCGGATCGCGGATGCCATCGATTCGCCTACCTGCGGGACGGCGCGCTGTCCATCACCCAGCGCAGCGCTTCGATCAGCCGCTTCGCTTGCGCATCCTTCGAGTACGGTGCGAGCACCGATTCGCGCGCATTGCGCCCGATGCGCCGGCGCTCGTCCGGCGAGCGCAGATGGTCGAGGGCGGCGCTCCACTGCGCGGCGTCACGCGCGAAGAGCGCGTTCTCGCCGTCTTCGACCACCGGAAGGTATGACGGAATCGGCGTCGCGACGACGGGCAGGCCTGCGGCCATCTTCATCGTCAGCCGGTTCTCGGACTTGATCTGCCAGACGGGTACGCCGATGGCGCCATCCCCGTCCATCTTTCGCGCAATGGGAAGGATGGCGATGTCGGCGGCAAGCAGCGCGTCATAGACGCCGTCCGCGTGCCACGCAACTCTGCGAACGCGCGGATGTGAGACGAATCTCAGCACGCGCGCGCGGCGGCGCATGCCATTGCCCGCAGAAGCGACGATCGCGCAGTCCTGGCGAATGCGATCCGCGAAGCGAGGGGATTCGCGATAGTCGCCGACCACCGTCAACTCGGCCCACGCCGGTATGCCGTCGAGCACCGGCAGGTGATCGAGACGTCCCGACGTGACGAGCACCAGCGACAACGGCCGCGCACGCGTTCCGCGATGGCGGGTTGCGTCGCGCCCTGCGACGTCCGGCCGCTCGATGCCGTCGTGGACGACGCGGATGCGGTCGCGAACGTCGGACGGGTGAAGCGCTTTCAGGAATTCAGTGACCGTGATCGTCAGATCGGTCGCGCGCACCATCGGAAGATCGACACGGTCGCAGATGCCGAAAACGGTTCGGATGCCGGCCGTGGCGAGCGCGTCGACCTCGCGCGCAACGCTCGCGCCGTGCACCTTCTGGAAGTACGCGATGCCGCATCGCTCGCGAATCATTCGTTCCGCGACGCCTGTGACGTCGGGGACCTCGGCCGGGACCAGTGGCTCGAAGACGATCGAGGCGTCGAACCCCGCGCGTTCGAGATACGGCAGCATGTTGAGGACCGACGTCCGCGTGCTCGCGAGCGGGCGCGTGCGCGGCGATGCGAGCACGAAGCCGAGCCGGATTCTCCCTGCCATCGCTGTCCTGCGTCTCCCCTGAGACGGGCATCGGAGGTGCGCGTCGACGGCTTCTCGACGCGATCGAGACTAGCACGCTCGTCCGAACGGACGAATGCGTCGATGGCTCCGCGCGTGTAGCGTCGCTTCCCGTGCGAGCGGGTTTCGTCGAGCGCTCGCGCAACGAACGGAGTCGCTTTGTGGCGGTCGCCATCGTTCACAGCCGCGCCCTGTCCGGCGTCAGCGCGCCGAGCGTGCGGGTCGAGGTGCATCTCGCCGGCGGTTTGCCTGGCGTGCACATCGTCGGCCTTGCCGAGACCGAGGTGCGCGAGGCGCGCGACCGCGTTCGCGCAGCCTTGCTGAACGCGCAGTTCGAATTTCCGGCGCGCAAGGTGACGGTGAGCCTCGCGCCCGCCGATTTGCCCAAGGAATCCGGCCGATTCGATCTGCCGATCGCAATCGGCATTCTGGTCGCAAGCGGTCAGCTTCCCGGCGACCGGCTCGACGCGCACGAGTTCGCGGGCGAGCTTGCGCTGACCGGCGAATTGCGCGCAATCCGCGGCGCGCTGGCGATGATGCTCTCCGCGCGCCACGACGGTCGCGCGTTCGTGCTGCCGCGCACGAGCGCCGCCGAAGCGGCGATGGTGAAGGACGCGACCGTACTGCCGGCGGACACGCTCCTCGCGGTGTGTGCGCATCTCGCCGGTTCCGAGCCGCTTTGCGCGATGGAGTGCGAGCTGCCTTCGTCGGCTTCATCCTTCGATGGACCGGACCTCGCGGATGTGCGCGGCCAGGCGCAGGCGAAACGCGTGCTGGAGATCGCCGCGGGCGGATTTCACTCGCTGCTTCTGATTGGTCCGCCGGGAACGGGCAAGTCGATGCTCGCGCATCGCCTGCCCGCGCTGCTGCCGCAGATGAGCGAGGACGAGGCGCTCGAATCGGCGGCGATCGCCTCGCTCGCCGGACGCTTCACCGTGAAGCGGTGGCGAACGCGGCCGTTTCGCGCACCGCACCACACGGCAAGCGGCGCTGCGCTGGTCGGTGGCGGAGGCGTCCCGCGTCCGGGCGAGATCTCCCTCGCGCACAACGGCGTGCTTTTCCTCGACGAGCTGCCCGAATGGGATCGGCGCGTGCTCGAGGTGTTGCGCGAACCGCTCGAATCCGGATCGATCCTCGTGTCGCGTGCGGCGCGACAGACGTCGTTTCCCGCGCGCTTCCAGTTGGTCGCCGCGATGAATCCGTGTCCCTGTGGGTGGCATGGCGATGCCAGCGGCCGCTGCATCTGTGCCCCCGAGCAGGTGCGGCGCTATCGCTGGCGCGTGTCTGGCGCGCTCTACGATCGGCTCGACATGTCGATCGACGTGCCCGCCGTATCGGCGAGCGAGATGAGCGGGAAGGGGGAAGCGAAGCCCGAAACCTCGGCGATCGTGCGCGAGCGCGTCGCTGCCGCGCATCAGCGGCAGATCGAGCGACAGGGTAAGCCGAACGGCCTATTGACGCCCGCGGAGCTCGAACGACATTGCCCTCGATCCGCCGCAGCCGAGGCGCTGCTCGCGCGCGCCATGTCGCGCTTTTCGGTTTCGGCGCGCGGCTACCACCGGGTCATCAAGGTCGCGCGAACGATTGCCGATCTTGCCGGCGTGACCGACATCGGACCCGACCCTGTCGCCGAGGCGATCGGCTACAGGCGCGAGTTGACGGTGGTCTAAAGGAGGCGGAAGAAAGCGGGAAATCACTGCCGGCTCGCGCGTGTCGGGTAACCTGTTGCATACACATCGCACGGGGACATTCGCCTTTCCGCTTACCCGGCAAGCTTATTGCAGGTCTTGCATCACGGTGCGAAAGTGATGCCCCGCGATCGCGCGCTGCCTCCTCGTAGCCCCCATGGTGGCCCGTTGAAAGCCACGAGGGCCGAAGCCCTGCGGGCGGCCGAAATCCGGTCCAGTTGCGACGCCGCACGTCGGCCGCGCGCACCGTAACGCTCGACCCTTTGCTTCGACCGCTTTGCGATGCGAACGACCGACACCGACGCCGAACGAGGCTCCAACGAGGAGAGGCAGCCGACGCTCGCGCGCGAATCGCCGAATCGCGAGCCGGATCTGCGTTTCGCCAATCGCATCTGGCGCCTGAGAACGCTCGGCCTCGGCCTGGGTTTCGTCTGCGTAGCTTCCGTCTTCTGGGTGCACGGCGCGTCGATCGCCGCCTGGGCGCTTCTCGTCGCCCACGGCGTGGTCTGGCCGCACGTGGCGCGCTATCTCGCCGTCCACAATCGCCAGCCGATACGCGCGGAGTTTCGCCATCTCACGCTCGATTCGACGCTCGGCGGCGTATGGGTCGCGCTGATGCACTTCAGCCTGTTGCCGAGCGTGCTGATCGTGACGATGCTGTCGGTCGACAAGATCGCCGTGGGCGGACCGCGTTTCGTGTTGCGCACGACCGCATGCCTCGTCGCCGCGTGCGCGATCACGTCGGCCGCGCTCGGCTTTCCGGTCGATCTATCGACTCCGATGGTCGTCACCGTCGCGTGCATGCCGTTCCTCGTCGCGTACCCGATCGCCATCAGCCTCGTCATGTATCGGCTGCAGCGCAAGGTGGCGCAGCAGAATCGCTGGCTCGCCCAGGTGAGCAGCACCGACGAGTTGACCGGTCTCGCCAACCGTCGCCAGGGGCTCGCCGCCGCCGCCAAAGCGCTCGCGCGGTTTCGTCGTTACGGCGGAAGCGCGGTGCTGATCGTTCTCGACATCGATCGCTTCAAGGAGATCAACGATCGCCACGGCCATCCGGCCGGCGATCGCGTGCTGCGCCATCTCGCCGAAACGCTGCTGCACAACATCCGCAAAACCGACACCGCGGCACGCTACGCGGGCGACGAGTTCCTGCTCGTGCTGCCCGACACGAATCTCGACGGCGCGACCGAGCTCGCGAGACGCATACGCGCGCAATTCGGCGAGGCGATCGTCGACCCGACCGGAGGTCGCTGCACGATCAGCCTGGGCGCCGCCGAAGCCTACGAGGACATGGCGGACGTCGAGGACTGGATTCAGCAGGCCGACTCCGCGCTTTATCGCGCAAAGGAAAGCGGACGCGATCAGATCGTGAGCGCGCCGAAGGTCATTGCGCGACCGGCGCGCGCCGCTCACGCATCGGAGGCGATCGTCGACGAGGAGAAGCAAGACAAGCCGCGCGCGGCGTAGCTGACCTCTCGCTCCGGTATCATCATCCGTTCCGATGAACGCGCTTGGCGAACCGGTCGCAGCGAGGCTTCATTCGCGCACGGAACGCTCCCGCCTGCGCGAGATTCCCTACAACTACACGTCGTTCTCGGATCGCGAGATCGTTATCCGTCTGCTCGGCGCGCCGATGTGGGCGCTGCTCGAGGAACTGCGCGGCGAGCGGCGCACGGGTCGCTCGGCGCGCATGCTCTTCGAGGTGCTCGGCGACATCTGGGTCGTCGAGCGCAATCCTTACCTGCAGGATGATCTGCTCGACAACCCGCGGCGACGCAAGCTTCTCGTCGAGGCGCTGCATCACCGCCTGACCGCGATCGATCGGCGTCGCGCGACGTACGCGAGGGACGAGCCGGATCGCGACGCGAAAGTCGGCAGGCTGCTCGACGCCGCGCGCATCGCCGTCGACCGTTTTGCCGCGTGGTTTCCCGACACCGCGGCGCTGCGAAAGCGCGTTTTGAAGACGCTCTCGCGCTACACGCGCAAGGACAACATCACGTTCGACGGCTTGCAGCGCGTGTCGCACGTGACCGATGCGACCGACTGGCGTGTCGAGTATCCCTTCGTCGTGCTGCACCCGGACACCGAAGACGAGGTGCGCGGGCTCGTGCGAGGCTGCATCGAGCTGGACTTGACGATCATTCCGCGCGGCGGCGGCACAAGCTATACCGGCGGTGCCATTCCGCTCGATCCGCGCTCGGCGGTGATCAACACCGAGAAGCTCGAGCGGCTCTCCGGCGTCGAGCGGATCACGCTGCGCGGGCATTCGATCCCCACGCCGACGATCGAATGCGGCGCGGGTGTGGTCACCAAGCGCGCGATGGACGTCGCCGAGGCGAACGGCCTCGTCTTCGCCTGCGACCCCACGTCGGCCGATGCGTCGTGCATCGGCGGCAACGTCGCCGTCAACGCGGGCGGCAAGAAGGCCGTGCTGTGGGGCACCGCGCTCGACAACCTCGTATCGTGGCGGATGGTGACGCCGGATGCGCAATGGCTCGAGGTCACGCGGCTCGACCACAATCTCGGGAAGATCCACGACGCGCCGCACGCTTCGTTCGAGCTCGCGTATCTCGACGACGACGCGAAGTCGATCGTTCGCACCGAAACGCTGACGATTCCCGGCGGTGAGTTTCGCAAGACCGGTCTTGGCAAGGATGTCACCGACAAGTTCCTCGCGGGATTGCCGGGCGTGCAGAAGGAAGGCTGCGACGGCATCATCGTCAGCGCGCGCTTCATCCTGCATCGGATGCCGCCGGCGATCCGTGCGTTCTGCCTCGAGTTCTTCGGCGAGGTGCGCGATTCGACCCCGGCGATCGTCGAGATCAAGCGCTTTCTCGACGCTCGCGCCGACGCCGCGCCCGACGAGCGCGTGCTGCTCGCCGGCTTGGAACATCTGGATTCGCGCTACGTGAAGGCGGTCGGATACTCGACCAAGGCGAAGCGTCACGGCTGCCCGAAGATGGTGTTGGTCGGCGACATCGTCGGCGAGCGCGACGATGCCGTTGCGAAGGCAGCCTCGGATGTCGTGCGCATCGCGAACGCACGCGGCGGCGAAGGATTCGTCGCCGTGTCGGCGGACGCGCGCAAGAAATTCTGGCTGGACCGCTCGCGCACGGCGGCGATCGCGAAGCACACCAACGCGTTCAAGATCAACGAGGATGTCGTCATTCCGCTCGAGCGCCTCGGCGACTACACGGACGGCGTCGAGCGGCTCAATATCGAGATGTCGATCGGCAACAAGCTCGTGCTCGCCGATCGCCTCGCTGCGTTCTTCGCCGATCCGGACGTCGAGCATTTGTGGCGCACCGGCAGCGAGGCGCGGCCGTCCGATGCCGAGCTTGCCGCTGTGCTCGACGAAGCGCGCTCGCTCGTCGCGTCCGTGCATGCCCGCTGGCAGGACCTGCTCGATCGACTCGACGACACGTTCGCCGACCTGCAGCGTCACGCGAGCGTCGTCTCGTGGAGGCGCGAGCTTCGCGAGCCGCTCGAGCGCATCTTCGCCGGCCGCACGTTCGCGCCGCTCTTCGCGCGCTGCGAGCAGGCTCACCGCGAGGTGTTGCGAAGCCGCGTGTTCATCGCGCTGCACATGCATGCAGGCGACGGCAACGTGCATACGAACATCCCGGTCAACTCGGACGATTACGGGATGCTGCAGCAGGCGAGCGCCGCGGTCGTGCGGATCATGGCGCTCGCGCGCGAGCTGAACGGCGTCATCTCCGGCGAGCACGGCATCGGTATCACGAAGCTCGCCTTCCTGAAGGACGACGAGCTTTCGCCGTTCGCCGAGTACAAGCGGAAGATCGATCCGAAGGGACGCTTCAATCGCGGCAAGCTCTTGCGCAACGACGCATTGCCCGCGGATCTGACGAACGCGTACACACCGTCGTTCTCGCTGATCGGCCACGAGAGCCTGATCCTCGAGCAGAGCGCGATCGGCGAGATCACCGAGTCGATCAAGAATTGCCTGAGGTGCGGCAAGTGCAAGGCGCCGTGCGCGACCCATTCGCCGCGCGCGAACCTGCTCTACAGCCCGCGCAACAAGATCCTCGCGACGTCGCTTCTGACCGAGGCGTTCCTCTACGAGGAGCAGACGCGCCGCGGCGTGTCGCTTCGCCACTTCGACGAGTTCGGCGACGTCGCCGACCATTGCACTGTCTGTCACAAGTGCCTGAACCCGTGCCCGGTCGACATCGACTTCGGCGACGTGTCGATCGCGATGCGCAACCTGCTACGCCGAGAAGGGAAAAAAAAGTTCAATCCCGGCACGGCGGCCGCGATGTTCTTCCTGAACGCGACCGATCCCTCGACGATCAAGCTCACGAAGAAGGCGATGATCGACGTCGGCTTTCGCGTGCAGCGGCTCGCGTACGGATTCGTGAAGAGCGCCGGGATCGCGCGTGTGCAAACATCGCATCCGCCGTCGACGACCGGCCGCACGCCGCTCAAGGCGCAGGTGATCCACTTCGTGAATAAACCCATGCCGAAGGATGTGCCGAAACGCACGGCGCGCGCGCTCCTCGACATCGAGGACCCGACGATCGTGCCGATCATTCGCGACCCGGCCAAGGTCAACGACGATTCGGACGCCGTCTTCTATTTCCCCGGCTGCGGCTCGGAGCGGCTGTTCTCGCAGGTGGGTCTCGCGACGCAGGCGATGCTCTACCACGTCGGCGCGCAATGCGTGCTGCCGCCCGGCTATCTATGCTGCGGCTATCCGCAGACGGCCGCGGGCAATCACGACAAGGGCCAGCAGATCGTCACCGACAATCGCGTGCTGTTCCACCGAGTCGCGAACACGCTGAACTACCTCGACATCAGGACGGTGATCGTCTCCTGCGGCACCTGCCTCGATCAGCTCCAGAAATACGAGTTCGACAAAATCTTTCCCGGCTGCCGCCTGCTCGACATCCACGAATACCTGGTTGAGAAGGGTGTATCGCTTTCAGGTGTCGAGGGCATCCGCTACATGTATCACGACCCCTGTCATACGCCGATGAAGGTGTACAAGCCGCTCGCCGTGGTGAGTCGACTGATGGGGACCGACGTGCCGCTTAACGACCGCTGCTGCGGCGAGTCGGGCACGCTCGCGATGACGCGGCCCGATATCTCGACGCAGGTCCGGCTTCGCAAGGAAGATGAGATGCGCGCGGGTGCCGATGCGCTGCGTGCGGACGGCTTCGCCGGCAAGGTGAAGGTGCTGACGTCGTGCCCGTCGTGCCTGCAGGGCCTGTCGCGCTTCGAGGACGACGCGGGCACCGATGCCGACTACATCGTCGTCGAGCTCGCGAAGCACGTGCTCGGCGAATCGTGGCTTGCCGATTATGTCGGCAAGGCGAATCGCGGGGGCATCGAACGCGTACTGGTGTAGCGCCGGCACGCTGCGTTCGTTCGCCCGCACCACCGTCGACGAAGTCCGAACCACATGGCGTCGGTCCGGGTCAGCACGCCTTTCGCATCGTCGCAGGCGCTGTCGCATTCGCGTGCACATCGCCACAACTGTGGCGATGGATCGCGAATCGCCCATCGAGCGCGGCGTTGACGATCGCAGGCGCCGTAGGCGACAACACGTCGGGTCCCGAGAAGATCGCGAGCGGTGCGATCAGGGCGACCGCCAGATACAGGATCGACATCCAGCGCGAGAAACGCCGTGCCTCGCGCTCGCCGTACGACGGGTCGATGCCGTTGCCTGCATCGAGAGGATCTGGGAATCGGTTTGCTGTCATGACGGTCTCCGCATTGCTTAAAGGCGCGAGGCTCGCTCCGTAAAAAATCCCGCGGCGACGCAGTCGGGTTCGGCCTGGAGTCCTGGGCGCGTCGCCGCGGGTGGAGGCAACTCGTCGCGCCGGGCGGCCTCGCGACATCGCGGGGCCATCGACTGCAAGCCTAGTCGTCGGAACGCGACCGGGCAGCCGAAAATTCCGCCCCCGGATGCGGAAAATTCACCCTCGTGAAGCCGCTCATCGGGTCGTGCCGATGCACTGCATGCCGGGCATCACCTGCCATGCTATAAGCATGAAATTGCTCTCTCGAGGCGATATTGAGCACAGATCGCCGAACGCGCGCGTCTTGTAACGTTTTATTTGTGACAGGGCGCGCCAGCGGAGCCAATGTTTCCGGAGGTCGATCATGCAGGACGTGGCGCTCGACACGCCCACCGATGAAAACTCGCCCAAGCGGCATCTCGAGGCGGCGCCGGAGTCGCGCCCCGCCGACGAGCCGGCGGCGAACGCGGACGCCGCCGGCGACGCCGAAACCGACGAATCGACGGAGCTTCCCGAGCTCGCCTTTACCGATGCAGTCGGCGCCGCGGTATGGATGCGGGCGCTGCCGCTTGCGAACGTCGCGCAAGCCTATGACGCGCTGCTCGGGCAGCTTCAGGCGCTGACTGCGTCGGACATCGGTCCGCGGGACCGCGCCACGATAGCCGAGCTCGCACGCGAGCCGGTGGCTCACCTCCACGCCGAGCTTTCGCGCCGATACGCGGGCAAGCCTCAGCTCCTCGACACGCGCGAAGCCGAAGCGGCCGATCAGGCGATCGTGCTGTGGCAGGCGCTATGGATTCAGTACTCGGTGTGCCTGCGGCCGCTGCTCGAAGGCCGCACCGAGTTGAAGGGCGTCAAGGCGAAGCTCCTGCAGCGCGCGCTTTACGTCGGCAAGCAGCTCATCGTCGTACATGCGCTGGCGCGCCGCATGCCGGGCGCGGAATTGTGGCAGGAGCTGCACGCGTACTACCGCCTCGCGGAGATGCTCGATTGTGCGATGGCGAAAGTCTCCGATCCGCTGATGCCGAACGCAGAGGGACTGTCGTGCTATTCGACGTACAGCCACGCGTTGCTCCTTGCGCTCGCGGACCCATATTCGCTGACGGTGCGACAGATCGAGCTCGTCGACCGCTGGCTCGACCAATGGGCGCGCAAGGTCTTCCCGTACGCGAAGCAGCGGGAGACCGAAGGACCGGTGATCCTGATCGATCTCGAAGCGCCGCACGGCGCGGTGCTCATCGCGACGGCGGTCGCGGCGCAGGGCTCGTCGCTGCGCTTCGGTTACCCGGCCAAGCTCGCGACCAGCGTGCGCGGCCGTCTCAAGCGTCTTGCAGGCGGCACGCCCGCGTCGGCCTTGCAACTCGGCGAAGACGTACCGGCCGATGCGGCTTCGGTACTCCTGACGCATCTCGACGCCAGGTGGTACCGCATTTCGAGCGGCGCGCAACGCAAGCGCTCGCGTGCGGTCGAGATCGCTGCGGGAGGCATCGAGGCCGCGTACTTCCGCGTCGGCGGCCGCTCGTTCCAGCACGTCGATCCGCTCGGTCGCGACACCGATCCGACTAAGTATTTGCAGACCGTGGGCGGCATCTCGGACTTCGATCGCCGTCGCGAGCAGGCGGAGCGCACATGGCCATGGGAGAAGTGGTACGGCACAAGCGACTGGCGCGAGGCGTCGATACGTCATCAAGGCGCCGGCGCGTATCACTGGTTTCTCGATCAACTCGTCGTCGTGCGCGACGAGGGCGAGACACGGCTCGGCTACGTGTCGCGCGTCGCGGTCGAGGCCGACGGTGCGCTGGCGGTGTCGATCAAGTTCTGGACCGGCGCGCCGAAGGTGTTCGGCGTGCGGATCGTCAATCCGAACAAGACCGAAGAAGCGCCCGTCGCCGCGCTGATCCTCACCGAAAGCCCCGAGGAGCCGACGACGCTCGTGATGTCGCCGCGCGCGTTCATCGCGAACCGCGTCATGCGCTGCAACGAGCCCGGTCCCGTGCGCAAGTTCAAATTGACGCGCATCGTGCAGCGCGGCGGCGACTTCGAACGCGTGGAGTTCGAGGCGGTGGATCCGGAGTTTTAGGGCCAAGGGGCTGGGGGCTGGGGATTGGGGAGCGCCGTCGTTATCCGACGGTCTGAAGTGATAGGGTGAGAGGCCTATGCCGGTGGCTCCGCGCTGCGGGCAACATATCGCCGCCGCTCCCCAGTCCCCAGTCCCCTCCCCAGTCCCTGAAGCGTGCCCAACCACCTCGCCGGCGCCACAAGCCCCTACCTGCGCCAGCACGCTGACAATCCCGTCCACTGGCGCCCGTGGAGTGAGGAGGCGCTCACTCTCGCCAAGCGAGAGAACAAGCCGATCCTGTTGTCGATCGGTTACTCGGCCTGCCACTGGTGCCACGTGATGGCGCACGAATCGTTCGAGGATCCCGCCGTTGCGGCGGTGATGAACGAGCGCTTCGTCAACATCAAGGTCGATCGCGAGGAGCGCCCCGATCTCGATCAGATCTACCAGACCGCTCATGCGCTTCTGACGCGACGCTCGGGCGGCTGGCCGCTCACGGTATTCCTCACGCCCGACGGCGCACCGTACTACGCGGGCACTTACTTTCCGCGCGACGCGCGCTACGGAATGCCCGGCTTTCTCGACATCCTGCCGCGAATCGCCGACGCGTACTACGAGCAGGGACCGGCGATCGCCGAGCAGGGCGAGCGTTTGTCGCGCGCGCTCGATGCAATGGAGCCCGATGCGCCCGCGAGCGATCTGCCGGCCGACGCGCTGGCGCACGATCTCGCACGCCTGAAGCAGGCGTTCGATGCGATCGACGGTGGATTCGGCGGTGCGCCGAAGTTCCCGCATGTCGCCGAGCTCGACTTCTGCCTGCGAGCGGCGCATCGCGGCGACGATCACGCGCGGACGATCGTCCGCACGTCGCTCGCGCGCATGGCGGCCGGCGGGATTTGCGATCAGCTCGGTGGGGGCTTCTGCCGCTACAGCGTAGACGCGCACTGGTCGATCCCGCATTTCGAGAAGATGCTCTACGACAACGCGGCGCTGCTCGCGCTCTATGCCGACGCTGCGCGTGCGCTGCGCGATGCCGGATTCGGCGATGTGGCGCGAAGCATCGTTGGCTGGCTCGTGCGCGAGATCCGCGCGCCTGACGGCGGGTTCTGGTCGAGCCTCGACGCGGACAGCGAAGGCGTCGAGGGCAAGTACTACGTCTGGACTCGCGAAGAAGCGCGTTCCGTTCTGACCGAGGACGAATGGGCGGCGGCCGCGCCGTATTTCGGACTCGATGGACCTGCGAATTTCGAGGATCACGCGTGGAACCTGCGGATTGCCGCGACGATCGACGATGTCGCGAAACGGCTCGACGCGTCGCGAAGTGACGTGCAATCGCGCATCGAACGTGCGCGCGCGGTGCTCTTCGCTAAACGCGCGTCGCGCATTCGTCCCGGTCTCGACGACAAGATCCTCACGTCGTGGAACGCATTGATGATTGGCGCGCTTGCCCGCGCTTCGCGCGCGCTCGACGAGCCATCGTTCGCCGACCTCGCCTTCGCGGCGCTCGATACGCTCGTTGCCACGGCGTGGCGCGACGGCCGGCTCTTCGCCACGCGCCACGGCGACAGCGCGACGCTCCCCGCGTATCTCGACGATCACGCGTTCCTGCTCGCTGCGGTGATCGAGGTGATGCAGACGCGCTTTCGCGCGCGCGATTTCTCGCTCGCCGTCGATATCGCCGACACCCTGCTCGCGCGTTTCGAGGACCGCGATCTCGGCGGCTTCTGGTTCACGAGCGACGACCACGAGAGCCTCTTTCACCGCACGAAACCCGCGCACGACAATGCGACGCCGTCGGGCAACGGCGTCGCCGCGCAATCGCTGATCGTGCTCGGCCATCTCGCGAACGACACGCGTTACATCGACGCGGCCGAGCGAACGGTGAAGCTCTTCGCGCCGTCGCTCGCGGAATCGGCGGGATCGCAGACGACGTTGCAGGTCGCGCTCGAACGCCTGCTCACGCCGCCCACGACGATCGTGCTCGACGGCGATCCGCAGCGAACGAGCGAACTATCGCGTGCGCTCGAGCGCGAATACCGCCCGGACGTGTTCGTGCTCGACATCGCGGGTACCGAAGCGCTTCCGGCGTTGCGCAAGGGGGCGACACCGGCGCAAGGCGCGCTTGCCTGGGTGTGTCGAGGCCCGCAATGCCTGCCGCCGGTCGCGTCGCTCGACGAGGTCGTTGGGTTGCTCGCCGAGAAGTGACCGTTCGACCGGCGCGCGCTTCGGGTAACATCGCGGCGCGTCAATCGACAACAAAAGGGGATTGCCAATGAAAAGACCAACCGCGCTGCTTGCCATCGCGACTATCACGGCCGCTCCGCTTGCGCTCGCCGACGCGGGCACGGACAGGCTGCAGAAGGACGGATGCACCGCGTGCCATTCGATCGACACGAAGATCGTCGGGCCCGCGTACAAGGACGTGGCCGAGAAATATCGCAACGATTCCGGCGCCCAGGCAAAGCTCATCGAGAAGGTCAAGAAGGGCGGCTCGGGCGTCTGGGGCCAGATACCGATGCCGCCGAATTCGCCGCAGGTCAGTGACGCGGACATCAAGGCAGATGTCGAGTACATCCTCTCGCTCAAGAAATAGGCGGCGCTGTGCTACGCTTCGGCCTGCACGCGGGAGAGAGCGCTCGTTCGATTCGATGAGCGCCGCCGAAGGCGTAATCCCGAAACCGCTCAGGCAAAAGGGCTGCGTGCGAGGGCAGTCACGATCTGGAGAGCGGCCGCGCTGATTAACGCGGCCCACCGAAGGGGCACCGGCGAGTCGCTTCATCGCTCGCCGCAATCTCTCAGGTAAAAGGACAGACGGGGCGATGCGGATGACCGCGTCGCCACTGTCGCTGTCATTTGCCGATCGCGTGCCCAAGACCACTGTCCTCAATGCCGCACATCGCGCCGAAGGCGCACGGATGGTCGATTTCGGCGGCTACGACATGCCGCTGCACTACGGATCGCAGATCGACGAGCATCACGCGGTGCGCACGCATGCCGGCATGTTCGACGTGTCGCACATGCGCGTCGTCGATGTGCGCGGCAGCGACGACGCTTCTGCGCGAAGCTTCCTCCGCTACGCGCTCGCGAACGACGTCGGCAAGCTCGCCACGCCGGGCAAGGCGCTTTATTCGTGCCTGCTCCGCGAAGACGGCGGTGTCATCGACGATCTGATCGTCTATTTCGTCGGCGACGATTTCTTCCGCTTAGTCGTCAATGCGGCGACCGCGGACAAGGACATCGCATGGCTTTCGAGCCTCGCCGCGAAGCGCGCGCCGCGCTTGTCGATCCAGCCTCGCGACGATCTCGCGATGATCGCCGTGCAGGGTCCGCACGCGCGCGAGGCAGTGTGGCGCGCGATCGCCGGGAGCGAAGCAGCCACGAGCAATCTCGCGCCATTCAACGCGACGTCGTTCGCGTCGCGCTGGGGCGAGCTCTTCATCGGGCGCACCGGCTACACCGGCGAGGATGGCTTCGAGATCGCGTTGCCGGCGACGCATGCCGTCGAGGTGTGGCAGGCGTTGCGCGATGCCGGCGTTCGTCCCTGCGGCCTGGGCGCGCGCGACACATTGCGGCTCGAAGCCGGGATGAACCTCTACGGGCAGGACATGGACGAATCGGTGTCGCCGATGGAGTCGGGCCTCGCGTGGACGGTGAATTCGAAGGACGATCGCGATTTCGTCGGACGTGACGTGCTGGAAGCGCAAGTTCCGAAGTATCGTCTCGCGGGTCTCGTGCTCGAAGGCGCGGGTGGCGTGCTGCGTGCGCATCAAACGATTCATACCGAGCACGGCGACGGCGAGATCACCAGCGGCACGTTCTCGCCGACGATGCGCAAGTCGATCGCGCTCGCACGCATTCCGAAAGCGGTCGCCGATGGCGAGCGCGTGCGCGTCGACGCGCGCGGAAAGTCGCTCGAGGCGCGCGTCGTCAAGCCGCCGTTCGTGCGCAACGGCCGCATGCTCGTTGCCTGAAATATCACTTCGCGAAAAGGAGCGGTCATGAACGTCCCCGAGGGCCTCAAGTACGCCGACACGCACGAATGGCTGCGAAGCGAAGGCGACGGCAGTGTCACTATCGGCATCACGGACCACGCGCAGGCAGCGCTCGGCGACCTGGTGTACGTCGATCTGCCGATCGTCGGCCGAAGCGTCGCCGCGGGCGAGGCCTGCGCGGTCGTCGAGTCGGTGAAGGCAGCGAGCGATGTCTACGCGCCCATCGCGGGCGAGATCGTCGCGACGAACGGAGCGCTTTCCGGCTCGCCTGAGGCGGTCAACGAGGACGCGTATGCGGCATGGCTTTTTCGCATCCGCCCGGCCGATCCGAACGCGCTGTCGGCGTTCATGGATGCCGACGCGTACAAGAAATTGATCGCCGAAGCGTGATGGCTCGGGACAACGACGATTCGATCGCTGCGATGCTCCGTTTGCAATCGCTCGAAGCGCACGGCGCCTTCCTCGCGCGGCACATCGGCACTGACGCGCCGGCGCAGCGCGAGATGCTCGAAGCGCTCGGCTTTTCGTCGCGCACAGAACTGATCGATGCAATCGTTCCGCAGGCCATTCGCCGACGCGATCCGCTTCCGCTGCCGCCACCGCTCGGGGAAGCCGAAGCGCTCGCGAAGCTTCGCGGCATCGCATCGCGCAATCGCGTGCTGAAGTCTTTCATCGGCCAGGGCTACTACGGCACGTTCATGCCGGGCGTGATTCGCCGCAACGTGTTCGAGAGCCCCGCGTGGTACACCGCGTACACGCCGTATCAGCCGGAGATATCGCAGGGGCGGCTCGAGGCCCTGCTCAATTTCCAGACGATGATCGCGGACCTGACGGGCATGGAGATCGCCAATGCGTCGATGCTCGACGAGGCGACGTCCGCCGCCGAGGCGATGACGCTCTGTCGCCGCGTGTCGGCATCGAAAAGCCGCACGTTCTTCGTCGCCGATGACGTGTTCGCGCAGACGATCGACGTCGTGCGCACGCGCGCGGCGCCGCTCGGCATGGAAGTGGTCGTCGGACCGGCGCGTGACGCAGCGAGCGCCGATGCATTCGCGGTGCTGCTGCAGTATCCCGGTGCCGATGGCGACGTGCGCGACTACCGCGCGCTCGTCGACGCGCTGCACGCGAAAGGCGCGCTCGTCGTCGTCGCCGCCGACCTTCTGTCGCTGACACTGCTCGTTCCGCCCGGCGAATGGGGCGCCGACGTCGTCGTCGGCTCGTCGCAGCGCTTCGGCGTGCCGATGGGCTACGGCGGACCGCATGCAGCCTATATGGCGACGCGCGATTCGATGAAGCGCGCGCTGCCGGGACGCCTCGTCGGCGTCACCATCGATGCTTCGGGTGCGCCCGCGTATCGGCTTGCCCTGCAGACGCGCGAGCAGCACATCCGCCGCGAAAAGGCGACGTCGAACATCTGCACGTCGCAGGTGCTGCTCGCCGTCATCGCGAGCATGTACGCCGTCTATCACGGCGCGGAGGGATTGACGTCGATCGCACGCCGCGTGCACCGGTTGACGACGATCCTGCGCGAAGGCTTGACGCGTCTCGGTTTCAACGTGGACACGCAATGCTTCTTCGACACGTTGACGATTGCTGCCGGCGAGCGCACAGGCGAGATCGTCGGGCGGGCCGTGGCCGCCGGCTGCAACCTGCGGCTTCGCGATTCGATCTCGGTCGGCATCTCGCTCGACGAGACGACGACGCGCACCGATGTCGAGATGCTCTGGCGAATCTTCGGCGGAGCGAGACCCGCATTCGATGTCGCGGCGCTCGACAGGGAGGCCGGCGACGCGTATCCGCCGGCGCTTTCGCGCACCTCGGCGTTCCTCGCGCATCCGGTCTTCCGCAGGCATCGTTCGGAGACGCAGATGCTTCGCTACCTGCGAAGCCTCGCGGACAAGGATCTCGCGCTCGACCGCACGATGATCCCGCTCGGCTCGTGCACGATGAAGCTCAACGCGACCTCGGAGATGCTTCCCGTCACGTGGCCCGAGTTCTCGAACCTGCATCCTTTCGCGCCGACCGATCAGGCGCGAGGGTATGCGCAGTTGGTCGACGATCTTGCGCGAATGCTGTGCGTGGTGACCGGCTACGACGCCGTGTCGCTGCAACCGAATGCCGGCTCGCAGGGCGAATATGCCGGGCTTCTGATGATCCGCGCGTATCACGCGAGCCGCGGCGAAGCGCATCGGGACGCGTGCCTGATTCCGGCGTCCGCGCACGGCACCAATCCGGCATCGGCACAGCTTGCGGGCATGAAAGTGATCGTCGTCGCGTGCGACCGCGAAGGCAACGTCGATGTCGCCGATCTCGAGGCGAAGGCGACGCAGCATCGCGAGCGGCTCGCGGCGATCATGGTGACGTATCCATCGACGCACGGCGTGTTCGAGCCGGGCATCGTGCGCGTTTGCGAGATCGTGCACGGGCATGGCGGGCAGGTGTACGTGGACGGCGCGAATCTGAACGCGCTCGTCGGTCTCTCGGCCCCCGGCGCGTTCGGCGCCGACGTGTCGCATCTCAACCTGCATAAGACGTTCTGCATTCCGCACGGCGGCGGCGGTCCCGGTGTGGGGCCGGTCGCGTGCAAGGCGCATCTCGCGCCGTTCTTGCCGGGGCATCGGTATTTGCGATCTGCGGACGCCCCTCACCCCAACCCTCTCCCCCGAGGGGAGACGGAGCCGAGCGCAAGCGAGGCGGGTGAGGAGATCAACGCCGTCAGCGCCGCGCCCTACGGCTCCGCCTCGATCCTGCCGATCTCATGGATGTACATCACGATGATGGGCGCGAAGGGACTGCGCGATGCGACCGAGAGCGCGATCCTTGCCGCGAACTACATCGCGAAGCGACTGGCGCCGCATTACCCGGTGCTCTACAGCGGACCGGGCGGGCTCGTCGCGCACGAATGCATCCTCGACCTGCGGCCGCTGAAAGCGCTCGCGAACGTCGAAGTCGAGGACGTCGCGAAGCGCCTGATCGACTACGGCTTCCACGCGCCGACGATGAGCTTTCCCGTGGCCGGTACGCTTATGGTCGAGCCGACCGAGAGCGAGCCGCTGGTCGAGCTCGATCGCTTCATCGCGGCGATGATCGCAATTCGCGACGAGGTGCGCGCAATCGAGCGCGGCAAGGTTGACCGCGAAGACAATCCGCTGAAGCACGCGCCGCATACCGCCATCGCCGTCACCACGGACGATTGGTCGCATCCGTACACGCGCGCCCAGGCCGCATGGCCGGTCGCGACACTTCGCACGAACAAGTACTGGTGCCCGGTCGCTCGCGTCGACAACGTCTATGGCGATCGCAACCTGTTCTGCAGTTGCATACCGGTCGACGAGAAAATGGGGCCAGGCTCGGAGAAAATGATCCCGGCGCTATCGTAATGAATCGCGCCCGATTTTCTCCGAGCCTGGCCCCATTTTCCCCTGGCGTAGTTGCTATCTACGGCCCATAGGGTCCGCCGCCATATCCGGGCGGCATCATTGGCGGCGGATCGGATGCCGTCACCGCGCATCCAGTTGGTACGGGGCCGACGCGACTCAGATTGATCATCCCCGCGTGGCCGGCGCTGGTACCGCCGGTGAAATTGAATTGCAATTGCGCGGACGTGCAGCTCGCGAACGTGACGGTTGCCGTGCCGACGGGCACCGTCGCTTGCGACGCGGGCGTCGTCGTATCGAACACGCCGCCGGTAGTTTCGAACAACGTCAGCGGCGCCGTATGCGTGCCCGCCGTGAACGTGCCCTGTCCGGTGAACCAGCGCTGTCCGGCGGCGCCCGCCATCTGTCCGGTCGGCGAATACGTGTACCAGGCGAAGAACACGACCGGCGCCTGCGGATTCACCTCGAACACAAACCCTTGTCCCGACGTGGTCGGGTCGAACCAGTTGCCCGACAGGCCGAAATCGGCGTTGGTCGCCGGCGTGCCGCTCACCACGCACGTCACGTTCGGCGCGATTCGAGTCAGCGCAATCGATCCGCTGCGATTGCTGCCGTCGGTGAACGCGTATGAGAACGTGCCGTTGCCGCAGTCGGTGAAGGTAATCGTCCCCGTTCCCACCGGCACTGCATTCGTGATCGGCGCCGCATCGAAATTGCCGCCGACGTTCTGCAGGAGCGTGACGGGCGCGCTCGATTGCCCGCTCTGCCCGTTGCCGCTGAACGTGTACCAGCGCTGATGATCGGCGCCGCCCGCGGGTGCGACGTCGAACGTGAACCATGCGCCGTCGACGAGCGCGACGCCCGCGCCAACGAAATTCGGAAATATTTCGAGCTCGATCCCCTGGCCGCTTTCCGCCGCCTTGAACCACGAGCCGGTCAATCCCTGCTGGTCGATATCGGGTCCTGTCATCGGCGGCGGCGCAGCGGTCAGCGTGGCGGTTGCGCCGGCGAAGTTGGTCGGTGTCGCGGGCACCGCGTTGCCGTTGCGATCGATCGCCGTCGCGCCGTCGCTCGGCAGTGCCCCGAACGACACGTGGTCGACACCCGACGCGTAGCTGATCGTGCCGCCGCCCTTCGGAACGAAGCCGTTCGGGATCGTGTAATCGGGTGTGACGAGGCCGAGCGCGGCAAATCCGCTCGTCGCGATCAACACGCGCTTGCTGGCCGTGCTCGACGACGGGAGGTTCGCCGGAAACTGGAACTGCTGCATGCCCGCCGCGCTTGTCGCCGTGAACAAATTGCCGGCCCAGAAGTTCTCGCCGTCAGAACCTGTCGACTCGTGCATCACGACGTATTGCACGGTCCCGTCGGCGTTCGAGTAGATCTGATCGATGCGAAACAAATGAAACGCCGCGTACGAAGGCGCGGCCACGGCGGCGCAGATCAACGCCGCGAAAGTCCGCCGGAGCCCGATGCGAGCTATGAATATCCGCAGGTGTGCGAAGGTGCGCGGGAAAGAGCACGAGGGGATATCGCGGAAGCGCTTCATGGCAATTCCTGTACGAGAGAAGCCATGGCCGCAAACACGAGCCTTGCGGGCGCTATTCCGCGTCAGGTTTTCGTCAGGTCCGGCCCGCTACCGCGATGTCGCGGTTAATTCTCCGGTACGGCGATGTCATAGGCGAGACGCCACGCCGCGCTGCGGTCGCGAATCCATAGATGCACGTAATACCCGCGCTGCTCGTTCGCAGCGCGATCGGTTTCGCTGTAGCGGCCCCACGTGACCGCCATGTCGGACGATTTCGCGATGCGCGCGTCCGCGGGCGACCACTGGACGCGTCGCGTGCGCTCCGCGACTTGGCGCGCGATCGCAGCACGCGTGGCAATCGGCGACGCGCCATTGCGGTAAAGGCGCGCGTCGTCGGCGAGAAGCTTCGCGTAGTCGTTCGGCGTCAGCCCGCCGTCGCCCGATCCTCTCGCTTCGAGTGCAACAAGATGCGTTTTCGCGGACGAAGCCGATGTGCGCTTCGCGAACGACGGCCGAGGCGCGGCGCCGAGCGCAGCAAAGTCGACTGGCTCGGGCGAAGCAATTCCGATATCGACAATTACTTTCCACGCATGGGCGCGATCGCGCTTCCACACCGAGAAGAACGCGCCCTCGCGCTTCGTGTCAGGCGCCGCTTCGCGCCATGCGGTGAACGGACCCGTCGTATAGCCAAAGTCGTGGCTTCGCGCGACGCCCGCCTGCGCGGGCTTCCAGTCGATGTGAACCGCATTGGACGGGCTGCTCGAATCGCCGCCGCGATCGCGCCATGCCTCGCGCACGCGGACAGGCGAAGGCTCGAACGCGAGGCCGTCATCGGCGAAGTTGGCAACGAACGCCACCTTCACGCCGTGGCGCTGCGCCGTTTTCGCGAACGCAAGCTCCGCGTCGACGAGCGAGCCGAGCGCGATCTCCTCGGCGTCGGGCTCGTGCGCGATTGCCACGGACGCGACGAACATCGATGCAACGACCAGCAACGCGCACATTGCTCGCATGCGCAATTTCATGATCGCTTCAGTATAATGCGGCCTTCCCGATTCGCCGTTCATGCGTCCGCTCACGTTTTTCCGCGCGCTCGTCGCGGCGATCTTCGCCGTTTCGGTTCCCGCCACCGCACAATCGCTGCTCGTCGCCGCCGCGAAATCGCACGCGCCATCGCGGCGCGCGGCGCCCGCTGCGCAGCCTGTCGCGCCATCCAATCCACCGGTCGTTCTGCAGGAGCCCGGCGCACCGGCCGCGCCTGCGATCGCGGCCGCCGCATGGGTGCTCGTCGACACGCTGTCCGGCCAGACGCTCGGTGCCGCGAACGCCGACGAGCGCCGCGATCCCGCGTCGCTCACGAAGCTCATGACCGCGTACGTCGTGTTCGCAGCGCTTCGCGCGAAGACGATCTCGCTTACGCAGCCGGTCAATGTTTCCGAGCGTGCATGGCGCAGCGGAGGCTCGCGGATGTTCATCGAGCCGCGCAAACCGGTCACCGTCGACGAGCTTCTGCACGGCGTCATCGTGCAGTCGGGCAACGACGCCTCGATCGCACTCGCCGAGCTCGTCGGTGGCACCGAGGAAGCATTCGTCGATCGGATGAACCAGGAAGCGGTGCACCTTTCGATGACGGGCACGCACTTCACCAATGCGACCGGCCTTCCCGATCCGCAGCATTATTCGACGGCCGCCGATCTTGCGAAGCTCACCGTCGCCTTGATCCACGACTTTCCCGAGTACTACCCGCTATACGCCGACAAGGAATATCGCTACAACAACATCACGCAGGCGAACCGCAATCGGCTGCTCTGGACCGATCCGTACGTCGATGGCGTCAAGACCGGCCATACGGATGCGGCCGGCTTCTGCCTTGTCGCGTCGGCGAAGCGCGGCGATCGGCGGCTCGTGTCGGTGGTGCTCGGCGGCGCGTCCGATTCGTCGCGCGCGGTCGAGAGCCAGAAGCTTCTCAACTGGGGCTTCCAGGCGTTCGACACGGTGTCGCTCTATCAGTCGGGCAAGCCGGTGACCACGCTTCGCGTGTACAAGGGCGCGAAGCCCGAAGTGACCGCGGGCTTTCGCGCCGACCGTTACCTGACGCTGCCGAAGGACAAGGCGGACAAGCTCGAGCTGACGCTCGAATCGAAGGAGCCGCTCATCGCGCCGGTGCTGAACGGCCAGCCGGTCGGCATCGTCAAAGTGGCATTGGAAGGCCATCCCGTCGCGGAATTTCCGTTGATCGCGCTCGAAGAAGATCCGCTCGCGAATCTTTTCGGGCGCGCCGTCGATACGGTCCGACTGTGGTTCACGAGCCACGAGGGAAAGTGATGAGCGATATTGATCGCACCGTCTATCTGAACGGCGAGTTTTTGCCGCTGCGGGACGCCAGGATCTCCGTCCTCGATCGCGGCTTCATCTACGGCGATGGCGTGTACGAGGTGATTCCGGTGTACCGTCGAAGGCCGTTCCGCATGCCGCATCATCTCGCGCGTCTTTCGCACAGCCTCGCCGGTATCCGCCTCGTGGATCCACATGCGGGTCGGTGGGAAGCGCTGATCGCCGATCTCGTCTCGCGGCAGCCTTTCGACGACCAGGCCGTCTATCTGCAGGTGACGCGCGGCGTCGCCAAGCGCGACCATGCGTTTCCGCAGGGTGTCACGCCGACGGTGTTCCTGATGAGCAATCCGCTCGCGCTGCCTTCGCGCGATCAGGTCGAGCGTGGCGTCGCGGTGGTCACCGCCGAGGACAACCGTTGGCTGCGCTGCGACCTGAAGACCGTCTCGCTCGTCGGAAACGTGCTCATGCGTCAACTCGCCGCCGACAACGATGCGATCGAGACGGTGATGTTTCGCAACGGCTCCCTGACCGAGGCGTCCGCGTCGAACGTTCTCGTGGTTCGCAATGGAAAGATCGCCGCGCCGCCCAAGGACAACCTGATTTTGCCCGGCATCACGTATGACGCGACGTTCGAGATCGCGCAATCGGTCGGCGTGCCGATCGAAATGCGCGCGATTCCGCGCGACGAGGCGCTTGGCGCCGACGAGATGTGGCTGTCTTCGTCGTCGAAGGAGGTGCTCGCGGTGACCAGGATCGACGGCAAGCCGTTCGCAGGCGGCGCACCGGGACCCGTATTCCGGCGAATCTGGGAAGCGTTCCAGGCGAGCAAGTACGGGTAGGAAATTGGTGCTAGAGATGAGGAAATTGGTGCCAGAGATGTAATTCGAATTGGTGCCAGAGATGTATTTCCGCCTGGTGGAAACACATCTCTGGCACCAATTCCGGCTCCGCGCGCGGGCGCTTGCTACACTGCAAGCTCGCCAGTCGTGAACCCGCACGCGAAAGACAAGATGCCGGACACCCTGCAAAAGCTCGTCGCCCATCGCTACGCCGATCTGGGATTGCCTATCGCGCTCGTGCTCCCGAACGGCGCGCGCGTCCCATTGTCGCCGAAGCCCGAAGTCGACGTCATCGCGCGGACGCTCAAAGGCCTGAAGGCGCTCGCCACCCCGGCGATGGGCCGGCTCGCGCGCGCGTACGTGCATGGCGACGTCGATTTCACAGGCAGCGCGCGGCGTGTGCTCGCCATTGCCGAGCGGATGGTCGGCGAGATCGCGCACGGTCACGAGAGCGCGCGCGCGAAGGTGCTGTCGTTCGTCCATCATCGTCGCGCCAATCGCCGCAACATCTCGCACCACTACGATGTGTCGAACGCGTTCTATCGGCTGTGGCTCGATCGGCGGATGGTGTATTCGTGCGCGTACTTCCAGCGTCCCGACGACACCCTCGACGACGCGCAGGCGCAGAAGCTCGACCACATCTGCCGCAAGCTTCGCCTTGCGAAAGGCGAACGCTTCCTCGACATCGGCTGCGGCTGGGGCGGCCTGATCTTCTGGGCGGCGGAGAATTACGGCGTCGTCGCGACGGGCATCACGCTGTCGCGCAATCAATTCGAGCACGTCCAGCGCGAGATCGCCGTGCGCGGACTTTCGGATCGTGTGCGTGTCGAATTGCGCGACTACGCCGATCTGCCCGACCGCGAATCGTTCGACAAGATCGCAAGCGTTGGCATGTTCGAGCATGTAGGCCCGCGCAACTACGGTCGCTACTTCGGCAAGATCCGCACGCTGCTCGCGCCCGGCGGCTTCGTGCTGAACCATGGCATCACGCACAACCAGATCGCGGGCCGCGCGCTCGGCAGCGGCATCGGCGAATTCGTCGAGGAATACGTGTTTCCGGGCGGCGAGCTCGCGCACGTGTCGCGCGTGATGGCCGGGCTTGCCTCGGAGGGCCTCGAAGTGGTCGACGGCGAAGCGCTGCGCGAGCATTATGCGAAGACGCTCTGGCACTGGGTCGATCGGCTCGAAGCGAACGCCAACACGGCACGCGCCGAGGTCGGCGAGGAACGCTACCGCGTCTGGCGCATCTACATGGCAGGATCGGCGCACGCGTTCGATCGCGGCTGGCTCTCGCTCTGGCAGCTTCTCGCGGGCAAGCCGCTCGCGGATGGCCGCCTGCCGCATCCGCTGACGCGCGAGTACATGTACGAAAACGCGAAGGCCACCGCGCTGGCGATGGCGTCGTAGGCGACCGGATTGGTTGCATTGCGGGAGCGGCGGCCGCATATTGTTCCGGTTGGAATCACATTTCGCTAGGCGGAGCCGCTCATGAACCTCCCCGTTGGAGTTCCCGTCGTCGCGCAGGTCAGCCTGCTCGAGTTTCCCTGCTCGTTCCCGATCAAGATCATGGGACGTACGCGCGATGGCTTTGCGCAGGCGATCGTCGAGATCGTCATGAAGCATGCGTCGGACTTCGATCCCGCCACGCTCGAGATGCGTTCGTCGAGCGCCGGCAATTATCTGTCGATGACGGCGACGATCAACGCGACGTCGCGCGAGCAGCTCGACGATCTTTATCGCGAGCTCGTTGCGCATCCGATGGTGGCGATGGTCTTGTAGCTTCGACTGCGCCGAGCATCCGCACGTGCACGAAGTGACCGAGAACGACATTGTGGCAACACTCGTCGATGGCCGTCGGATCAGCGTTCCCCTCTACTGGTCATGGCGGCTCATGGAAGCGACACCCGAGCAGCGTCGACGTTTCGAGGTCATCGAGGAGGGCAGCGGCGTTCACTGGCCCGACATCGACGAGGACATTAGCATCGCCGGCATGCTTCACGGCATACCGGCACCACGCGCCCGATCGAAAGATTCTGGTCTGGCCGGTGTCGGTTAGCGCTTCGTGTCCCCCGAATCGCCCGCTCGACCGCCCCTCATCCGCGTCCTCGGCTCGACCGATTACGTCGCTACCTGGCGCGCGATGCAAGCCTTCACCGATGCACGTGACGCCAACACGCCCAACGAGATCTGGCTCACCGAGCACCCGCCGGTGTACACGCTCGGGCTCGCCGGCCGCGCCCAGCACGTGCTTCGCTCGAACGGCATCGGGCTGGTCAAGACTGACCGCGGCGGACAGGTCACGTATCACGGGCCCGGGCAGCTCATCGCGTATCTGTTGCTCGATCTTCGCCGCGCGAAGGTTGGCGTGCGCGAAATGGTTTGCCGCATCGAGACGGCCGTGATCGACTGGCTTGCGAAGTTGGACATTCGCGGGTACGGCAAACGGTCAGCACCGGGTGTGTACGTCGATCGCGGCGGCACCGAAGCGAAGATCGCAGCGCTCGGATTGCGCGTGCGTAATGGCTGCACGTATCACGGCATCGCGATCAACGTCGACATGGATCTTCGGCCGTTTCGCGACATCGATCCTTGCGGCTATCCGGGACTAGCTGTCACGCAGCTCGCCGACTTCGGCGTGAAGTTGCACGTCGACGAAGCGGGTTGCGGATTCGCACCGCTGCTCGCCGGGCAATTCGCGTCGGACGAGCGAAAGTCGGCCGTGCGGGACATTGTGCCCGTTCTTTGCACATGAACGACATCACGGCCCCCGCGACACCCGCCAACAACGCCGGCGTCAAGCACAAAGGCGGCGCGAAGACCGCGCGCATCCCGATCAAGATTGTCCCGGCCGCGCGCCTGCGCAAGCCCGAATGGATTCGCGTGCGCGCGCCGTCGTCGCCGCGCTTTTACGAGATCAAGCAGATCCTTCGCGAGCACCGGCTGCACACCGTGTGCGAGGAAGCATCCTGCCCGAACATCGGCGAATGCTTTGGCAAGGGGACGGCCACGTTCATGATCATGGGCGACATCTGCACCCGTCGCTGTCCTTTCTGCGACGTCGGGCATGGCCGTCCGCTGCGGCTCGATAACGAGGAACCCGCCAATCTCGCGAAGACGATTGCCGCGCTTCGTTTGCGCTACGTCGTCATTACCAGCGTCGACCGCGACGACCTTCGCGACGGCGGCGCACAGCACTTCGTCGATTGCATCCGCGCAGTGCGCGAGCGTTCGCCGATGACGCGGATCGAGGTGCTCGTGCCGGATTTCCGCGGAAGGCTCGATCGCGCGCTCGACATCCTGCAAGCGGCGCCACCCGACGTGATGAACCACAATCTCGAAACCGTGCCGCGACTTTATCGCCAGGCGCGGCCCGGTTCCGACTACGCGCATTCGCTTCGTTTGCTCGCGCAATTCAAGGCGCGCTTTCCCGATCTGCCGACCAAATCGGGACTGATGGTGGGTTTGGGCGAAACCGACGACGAGATTCTGCAGACGATGCGCGACATGCGCGCGCACGACATCGACATGCTGACCATCGGGCAGTACCTGCAGCCCTCAGCGCAGCATCTGCCGGTTCTGCGCTACGTGCATCCCGACACGTTCGCGTGCTTCGAGCGCGAAGCGTACGCGATGGGATTCAGGCACGCGGCCGTCGGTGCGCTCGTTCGCTCGTCGTATCACGCCGATCGGCAAGCCGAAGAAGCGCTCGCACGGTAGATCAGGACGTCGAATTCGGCAGCGGCGCGCCTTTCGGCCATAGCAGCCATTCCTCGCCCTGTTGGCGCATCCGGCCGGCCCTGGCACCGGCTTCGTCGCCGAAGCCCCAGAAGAAATCGGCGCGTATGGGCCCGCGAATCGCGCCGCCCGTATCCTGCGCCATGACAAGCCGTGCAAGCGGAGCGTTCGACAGTGGTTGCGTCGTCACGAGAAAAATCGGCGCGCCAAGCGGAATCGCGCGCGGATCGACGGCGATCGCGCGTCCGGCAAGAAGCGGCACGCCGAGGCTTCCGATCGGTCCGTCGATGGCCGCCTCCAGAGTACCGGGCGCCGGCGGAGGCACTTCGCGAAAGAACACGTAGCTCGGGTCCGCGTCGAGCAGCGATCGCAATTGCTCCGGATGGTCGTGCGTCCATTCGCGGATGCCTTGCATCGACGCTTCGCCGATCGTCAGTTCGCCGCGATCGATCAGAACGCGCGCGACCGAGCGGAACGGTTGCCCGTTCTGGTCCGCATAACCGACGCGGATCACAGTGCCGTCGTCGAGCGCGATCCGCCCCGATCCCTGGATCTGCAGAAAGAATGCATCGACCGGATCGGTGACAAAGACGATCGCCTTGCCATCGGTCGCTGCCTTGCCGGCGTCGATGTCGGCGCGCGGCCAATACGGCACGACGCGACGGCCGTCGAGCCTTCCGCGCACGCGCTTGCCCTTAAGCTCCGGATAGAGATCGGAAAGCTCCACGATCAAAAGATCATCCGGCGGCGCGAAAAGCGGTGTCGGATAGCGATCGCTTTGAGTGCGCGAGCCATGCAGGAGCGGTTCGTAATAACCCGTGACGAGTCCGCGCTCGGCGCCCTCGCTGGAAGTGACGTGATACGGCGTAAAATTGTTCTCGAAGAAGCGTCGAACCGCGATTGCGTCGTACGCGTCGATCGTTTCCGCTGCGCTGCAGGGCGCCTGCCAGATCGGTTGCGTGCGCGTCGCCGCAAGAAGCTCGCGTGCGCGAAGCGCTTTGCAGCCGACGAGGAACGCCGGCCATGCATCTGCTTGCGTGTCGGCGTCCCAGCCGGGAACGCGGTCGTAGCTCGTCGGCGTGAATATCGGACGCGGCGGTCCGGCGGGTGGCTTCACCGCGGGCGGCGGTACGCAGCCAGCGAGCGCAACGATCACGGTAATGCCCGCGGCGCGTAGCGCACGCATCAATGCCGCCATGCCGAGCGGACGAAGGAGTCGAATCGATGGGATGGCTTCTGCTGGAATCTGGCGTCGCATTCCTGATTCTGGTCGGCATCGTCTGGTGGACGATGGCGCCGTCGAGCAAGCGCCGACCGCCGCCGTCAGACGAGGAGTAGCGTCAGACACCACACCCGAGCGTGGTGTCTGACCCTATGCTGGTTGCGCTCAATGCAGCGTGCGCGGGATCGACAGCGTGAACGTCGGAATTGGCACGTCGAACGCGAGACCGTCCTCGGCGACCATGTGATACGAGCCGCGCATCGTCCCTACTGCCGTCGGGATGCTCGCGCCGCTCGTGTATTCGAAGCTTTCGCCTGGCCGGAGCACCGGTTGCTTCCCGACGACGCCCTGACCCTTGACTTCCTGCACGCGATGCTCGGCGTCGGTGATGATCCAGTGGCGGCTCACGAGTTGCGCCGCGACGTCGCCGGTATTGGTGACCGTGATCGTATACGCGAACACGAAATGGTTCTTGTCCGGATCGGATTGATCCGGCAGGAAGGTGACTTTCGGCGCGACCTTGATCTCGTAGCGCTTGCGCTCCGCCATGTCTCTACTGCCCGGTCTTTTCTGCGATTATAGACCCCGATGCAGCGCACTCATCGCATAGTCCCGTCCCTCTTGTCCGCCGACTTCGCGCGTCTCGGCGACGAAGTGCGCGCCGTCGTCGATGCCGGCGCCGACATGGTGCATCTCGACGTGATGGACAACCATTACGTGCCGAACCTGACGGTCGGTCCGCTCGTGTGCGCGGCGATCAAGCCGCATTCGGCCGTGCCGATCGACGTGCATCTGATGATCAAGCCGGTCGATCGTATCGTGTCCGACTTCGCATCGGCCGGCGCGGCGTTCCAGAGCTTTCACCCGGAAGCCTCCGAGCATGTCGACCGCACGATCGATCTCATCCACGATCACGGGTGCAAGGCGGGGCTCGTGTTCAATCCGGCGACGCCGCTCGATTGGCTCATGCATACGCTCGACAAGCTCGATCTCGTGCTGATCATGTCGGTCAATCCCGGCTTTGGCGGCCAGTCGTTCATTGCGCACGCGCTGGAAAAGCTCAAGGCGGCACGCAAGCTCGTCGACGCCGCGATCGCGCGCACCGGCCGCGAAATCTTCCTGGAGGTCGACGGCGGCGTGAAGATCGACAACATCGCCGGGATCGCGGCGGCGGGCGCCGACACATTCGTCGCGGGCAGTGCGATCTTCGGCAGGCACGACTACCGCGCGACGATCGCCGCGATGCGGGCCGAGCTCGTCCGGGGGGAAGCTTGATCACCGAAGCGGAATTCCGCGCGCTCGCGGCGCAGGGTTACAACCGTATCCCGCTCGTGCTCGAATCGTTCGCCGATCTCGACACGCCGCTCTCGCTCTACCTGAAGCTCGCGCATCAACGCTACACCTTCCTGCTCGAATCGGTGGTCGGCGGCGAACGATTCGGCCGCTACTCGTTCATCGGCCTGCCGGCGAAGGTGCGCATCCGCGTCAAGGGACAGGATGTCGAGATCGACGACGCACGTGGCATCATCGAGCGCCACGAAGGCAATCCGCTCACGTTCCTGCGCGAGTTCCTCGCGCGCTTTCGCGCCGCGCCGCAGCCGAACCTGCCGCGCTTCTGCGGCGGGCTCGCCGGCTATTTCGGCTACGACACAGTGCGCCACATCGAGCCGAGGCTCGGCGCGCGGCGACCCGCGCCCGACGATGCGCTCGACGATCTTCCCGACATGCTGCTGCTCATGACCGACGAGCTCGCGGTCATCGACAACCTCGCCGGCAAGATCTATCTGATCGTTTACGCCGATCCGGGCGAAGCCGACGCGTACGCGCGTGCGCAGGAACGCCTGCTACAGCTTCGCCGCGCTTCGCGCACGCCGGTACCGATCCCGTATCAGACGGCGACCGAGGTCACACGCGCGGAGAGCGAGATGGGCGCCGACGCATTCGAGGCCGCGGTGCGCCGCGCGAAGGATTACATCGCGGCCGGCGACATCATGCAGGTCGTGCTGTCGCAACGGATGCACCTGCCGTTCGCCGCGTCGCCGATTTCGCTTTATCGCGCGCTGCGCTCGCTCAATCCGTCGCCGTACATGTTCTATTACGACTTCGGCGATTTTCACGTGGTCGGCGCTTCGCCGGAGATTCTCGTACGCAAGGAAGCCGCGACGGTGACGCTTCGGCCGATCGCGGGCACGCGTCCGCGCGGCGCGACGCGCGAGGCCGACGAGCGTCTGGCCGCCGAGCTCGCCGCCGATCCGAAGGAAATCGCCGAGCACGTCATGCTCCTCGACCTCGGACGCAACGACGTCGGCCATGTCGCGTCGATCGGCAGCGTTCGCGTCACCGAGCAGATGGCGATCGAGCGCTATTCGCACGTGATGCACATCGTCTCGAACGTCGAGGGCAATCTGCCTGCCGGCACCACGAGCCTTGACGTGCTGGCCGCGAGCTTCCCGGCCGGAACGGTGAGCGGCGCGCCGAAGGTGCGCGCGATGGAAATTATCGACGAGCTCGAGCCGTCGGCGCGCGGCGTTTACGCGGGCGCCGTTGGGTACATCAGCTTCCAGGACGACATGGATCTCGCGATCGCCATCCGAACGGCGGTTGTGCGAAACGGCATGCTGTACGTGCAGGTCGGCGCGGGCATCGTGCACGACTCGGTGCCCGAAACCGAATGGCAGGAAACGCTCAACAAGGCGCGCGCTGTGCTGCGCGCCGCGGAGCTCGTGCAACTGGGACTCGACGCCGAGGCGTAGCTCCCTTTTCGTCGCGCCCGAAGATTTTACGAGGTGCAGGTAATTCCTGCATGCGCGCGATGCTCGATTTGATGTCGCGATATTGATTTGTCGGACGTTTCAAAGGCGTCCGCATTGGCATGCGGACTGCTCGATCAAAAGGACCACCGACTGCGAGCTTCCCATGGACAAGATGCAAATGCGCGCGGCCGCCCGCGCCTTCATCCGCGCCTCGCAAGGCGCGGTTCCACCTCTCGATGAACGTCCCGCGCGCACGTCGCGCGAGCAGCAAGCGCGAATGCGCACTGGCGACGATCAGCACGTTACGCGCGGGCGCACGCCACCGCCGCTCGACAAGGCGCGCGCGCGACAGGCGTGCCTGCCGATGGGCACATTGCTGTCGATCGCGATCACCGTCGATGCGCGGAAGCGCCGGCGCACGTGGTACATCGTCGATCCCGATCCCGCTGTCTCCGCGCAATATTCGGCCGCGGGCCTCGACCTGACGCCCGGCTGCAAAGTGCTGGTCGACGCGGAGGCGATGCGGCCCGTCGCGCTTGTCGATTTCGATCCGGCGGTGAGCGCCGAGGATTGCGCGCCGATGCCGCACGGCTTCAACCCTTATTACGATCTTCCGGCCGGCTGATTGCCGGTCCGTTCTCGACGCGTGTCCAGTGCGCCGCATCGCGCGGCGCTCGCTTCGAGCGCGTACCGGCGAAAAAGCGTAGGACGGGAGGGGACACGACACTGCCCCTGCACCGACGCCGCGAATCGGCCGCACTCCGACTGCGTCGCCTTTGACGCCGTCACACAATGCCCCACGTCGACGGCTCCGGATGAAACGACCCGGACAGGCGTCAAAACGAGGAGGCTTCATGGGTACACGGCAAAGCCGATCAGGTCGCGGCCAACACCGGCAGCAGGGCGATCGCGCTCACCAGCAGCAATCCGCTTCGAGCTCGCGCACGCCGCAGCAAGGCGGCGCACCTTCGCAACAACGAACGAGCGCGACAACGAATCGGCAGGACCAGCAGTCCGAGCGCCAGCAAAGCCAGCTCGGCGGCGGACGCGATTTCACTCACAAGATGGAGAACGAAGGCCGCGAGCAGAACCGCGAGCAGCAGGAGGTGAATCGCGAGCAGAGCGCGCAGGGCGCATCCGCGAAGCAGGCCGACCGCCAGCAAAGCGGGCAGAACGTCTACGGCGAGGGCAACTACGCCGCGTCGCGACAGTACGACAAGGACGTGAAGGATTTCGCCGAATCCGGTCGCGTTGAACCAGCAGCGCGCGCCGCAGCGCCGAAGTCCGACGACGAAGCGCGCGAAATGGAAGCGGCCGAGCAAGAAGGCAAGCGCCATTCGAAAGGCGAGGATCCCGCGCTCACTCGCGGACCATCGCGCCAGCCGCCGGAGTCGCCGGGCAAGCCGCGTCCCGGCCACGAGGAGAAATGACGATGCGCACTCATGTCCATATTGACGATCGCATGCAAGTCGAACATTCGATTCCGCTGCTCGACGCGAGCTCGCTGCCGTCGGACGACGACTGGACGCTGCTCGAATCGATCCACGCGGTCGCCGACGCCTCGCTGGATTTCGAGGCGGACATCGATCGTTTCGACTGCATCGGGCTGCGCGCCTCGTATGACGAGTAGTGATCGCGAAGCCTCGCGTTTCGCGGGCGTTCGCGGAAATCCGTGACCAATCATCGGGAGGTACTCAAATGTTGCAATACGCTGCTGTGTTCTTCGTCATCGCGTTGATCGCGGCCGTGTTCGGCTTCACCGGCATCGCCGTCGGCGCCGCGGAAATCGCGAAGGTGCTGTTCTTCATCTTCCTCGTGCTGTTCGTCATCTCGCTGCTCGTCGGCATGTTCCGGCGTGCGCCGTGAAAATGAACCGGTAGTTCTAGTGAAATAGAGAAAAGCCCGAAACCGGCGGGACCGGTTACCTCGAAGCCCCTCGAACGGCGAGTTCGGGGGGTCTTTTTTTGCTCGCGCGATAGAATGGCGTCACCGCAAAGCGACGAATTCGCGACGGGCACCGCGCATGCTCCTGATGCTCGACAATTACGACAGCTTCACCTGGAATCTCGTCCAGTACCTGGGCGAGCTCGGTGCGGCGGTCAAGGTGGTGCGTAACGACGCGATGTCGCTCGAGGAGATCGAGGCGCTGCATCCGGAGCGCATCGTCATCTCGCCGGGGCCGTGCACACCGAGCGAAGCTGGCGTTGCCGTGCCGCTGGTGCGTCGTTTCGCCGGCCGCGTTCCGATCCTCGGCGTCTGCCTCGGCCACCAGGCGATCGGACAGGCGTTCGGTGCACGGATCATTCGCGCGCAGCGCGTGATGCACGGCAAGCTTTCGTCGATCGTCCACGATCAGCGTGGCGTATTCGTCGACGTCCCGTCGCCGTTCAACGCGACGCGCTATCACTCGCTCGCGATCGAGCGCGCGAGCCTGCCGGCTGCGCTCGACGTGACCGCGACCGCCGACGACGGCGAGATCATGGCGATCCGCCATCGCGAGCTGCCGGTCGAGGGCGTACAGTTCCACCCCGAGGCGATCCTGACCGAGCACGGGAAGAAGGTGCTCCAAAACTTTCTCGTCGCGTAAATCACAAGAATTTCATCGCGGCTCGCAGGCATGACCATCACGCTCCAGGACGCGCTGCAACGCACGATCGAGCATCGCGAGATCTTCCACGACGAGATGCTGTCGCTGATGCGGCGGATCATGGGCGGCGAAGTATCGCCGGTGATGATCGCGGCGCTCACCGTCGGCTTGCGCGTCAAGAAGGAAACCGTCGGCGAAATCGCGGCCGCCGCGCAGGTGATGCGCGAGTTCGCGACGAAGGTCGATGTTGCCAATGCGCACGACCTGCTCGACATCGTCGGCACCGGCGGCGACGCGTCGCATACGTTCAACATCTCGACGGCGTCGATGTTCGTTGCTGCAGCGGCAGGTGCACGGATCGCGAAGCACGGCAACCGCTCGGTGTCGTCCAAGTCGGGCAGCGCCGACGTGCTGGAAGCGCTCGGCGCCAACATCATGCTGACGCCGGCGAAGGTCGCGCGCTGTATCGACGAAACGGGCATCGGGTTCATGTTCGCGCCCAGCCATCACGGCGCGATGAAGCACGCCGCGCCGGTGCGAAAGGAGCTCGGCGTACGCACGATCTTCAACATTCTCGGGCCGCTCACCAATCCCGCCGGCGCGGGTTCGAGCCTCGTCGGCGTGTTTCATCCGGACCTCGTAGGCATTCACGTGCGCGTGCTCCAGCGTCTCGGCAGCCGCCGCGCGATCGTCGTTTATGGCAAGGACGGCATGGACGAAGTGTCGCTCGGCGCGGCGACGATGGTGGGCGAGCTCGAGGATGGCGAAGTGAGGGAATACGAGATCCATCCCGAGGATTTCGGTTTGCACATGAAATCGAATCGCGGGCTCAAGGTCGGCGACGCGGCGCAGTCCAAGGAGATGGTGCTCGAAGCGCTTGGCAACGTCGAAGGCACGCCGCGCGAGATCGTCGCGCTGAATGCAGGCACCGCGCTCTACGCGGCCGGCATCGCGCCCTCGATCCCCGACGGCATCGCACGTGCGCGCGAGGCGATCGCGAGCGGCGCCGCGATGCGCAAGCTCGAAGCGTTCGTGGCCGCGACGCAGAAGCTTGCGAACGCCCCTCACCCCAGCCCTCTCCCCGCAACCGGGGAGAGGGTGCCGAGCGGCACGCGCGGCGGGTGAGGGGAATACAAGGCGGGAGCGTGAAGGGAAATCGGCAGCCGGTCGCCCACGACGACATCCTCGCGAAGATTCTGACGACCAAGGCCGAAGAGGTCATCGCCGCGCAGATGGCGCGATCCTTCGAGACAGTCGATCGCGACGCGCGGGCAGCATCGGCGCCACGCGGCTTCGCGAACGCGATTCGCGCGCGTATCGATCGCGGTCATGCCGCGGTCGTCGCCGAGATCAAGCGCGCGAGCCCGAGCAAGGGCGTCCTGCGCGCCGAATTCGATCCCGCATCGATCGCGCAATCCTACGAACGCGCCGATGCGACGTGTCTGTCGGTGCTGACCGACCGTCCGTTCTTCCAGGGTGCGCCCGAGTATCTCGTCGACGCGCGCGCGGTGTGCGCGCTTCCGGCGCTTCGCAAGGAATTCATCATCGACGAGTACCAGGTCGCCGAATCGCGAGCGCTCGGCGCCGACGCGATCCTGCTGATTGTCGCCGCGCTCGACGATGCGCGACTTGCGGCGCTCGAAGCGTGCGCGCGCGAGTACGGGATGGACGTGCTGGTGGAAGTACACGATGCGCGCGAGCTCGACCGTGCGTTGAACCTGTCGACACCGCTCATCGGCATCAACAATCGAAACCTCCGGACGTTCCACGCCTCACTTTCGACGACCCTGGACCTTCTGCCCAACGTGCCGAAGGATCGGATCGTCATCACCGAAAGCGGCATCCTCGCGCGACGCGACGTTGCGCAGATGCGCCGGCACGGGGTGAACGCGTTTCTCGTCGGAGAGGCGTTCATGCGCGCGCCCGATCCCGGCGCGGCGCTCGCGGCGTTGTTCGGCGACTGACGATCGTCCTTCACGCATCCGATGTCGGCAATCGCTGCTCTGCACGTAAGCAAGGTCTGGACGACAGCCGAAGGATCGGTTCGCGCCGTCGACGATGTTTCGTTCGCGTTCGATGCGGGCACGCTCAACGTGCTGCTCGGCCCATCGGGTTGCGGCAAGTCGACGACGTTGCGGCTCATCGCCGGTCTCGAGGCTTGCGACACCGGGCGCATCCTGATTGCCAATCGCGACGTGACCACGGCCGCGCCCGCCGGGCGTTCGATCGCCATGGTGTTCCAGAGTTACGCGCTCTTTCCGCACCTGAGCGTCGCCGAGAACATCGTGTTCGGCCTGCGCGTGCGCCATACGCCGCCAGCTCAGCGCAACGATCGTCTCGCGCGCGTTGCCGAATTGCTTGGGTTGACGTCGCTCTTACAACGCAAGCCGTCGCAGCTTTCGGGCGGACAGCAGCAGCGTGTCGCACTCGCCCGCGCGATCATCGCGCAGGCGCCGGTGTGTTTGATGGACGAACCGCTGTCGAACCTTGACGCGCAGCTTCGTGCCGAGATGCGGCAGGAGATCCGCGCGTTGCAGCGCAAGCTCGGCATCACGATGGTCTACGTGACGCACGACCAGGTCGAGGCGATGTCGATGGCCGACCGCGTCGTGCTGATGCGCCAAGGCCGGATCGAGCAGAACGGCACGCCGGTCGAGCTCTACGAGCAACCGGCGAACACGTTCGTCGCGCGCTTCATCGGCACGCCGCCGATGAACCTGTTGCGGCTTTCCGTCGGACAAGGGGGTGCCGTCATCGCCGGAACCGAGGGTCCCGCGCTCGCCGAGGCGCGGTTCGCTTCGGGGAAGCTGGGCGTACGTCCCGAGCACATCGAGATCGCGTTCGAGCGCGGCGTGCAGGGCATTGTCGAGAACGTCGAGTATCTCGGCGGGGATTCGCTCGTAAGTTGCCGCGTGGGCGGACAACCGATGTCGGCGCGCGTGCCGGGTAGCGTCGGGCTTTCGCGCGGCGACGCCGTCTGGCTGCGATGGGTGAGCGGCGCGCAACACTATTTCGATGCGAACGGGCTTCGCGCCACCGACGATCGACGCGAAGAGCCGGTCACGATGATGGCGTGATGAAATTTTCTCGCGCAAGGAGGGAGATGAAATGAAGCTGTTTCGAGCGATGTGGATGGGCTTCGCGGGTGCGGCGCTGGCGCTCGTCGCGAGCGCCGCGATGGCGCAGGCGAGCATCGAAGTGCCGTTCTTCTATCCCGTGGCAGTCGGCGGGCCGATCACGAAGATCATCGATGGCCTCGCCGCCGATTTCGAGAAGGAGAACCCCGGCATCAAGCTGCGGCCGATCTACTCGGGCAGCTATCAGGAATCGATCGCGAAAGCGCTGACGGCCGTGAAAAGCGGCGATCCGCCGGTGACGTCGATCCTGCTTTCGACCGACATGTTCACGCTGATCGACGAGGACGCGATCGTGCCGTTCGACGACCTCATCAAGACGGCGGACGACAAGGCGTGGCTCAAGAGCTTCTACCCGGCGTTCATGGAGAACAGCCAGACGGGCGGCAAGACATGGGGCATTCCGTTCCAGCGCTCGACCGTCGTCCTGTTCTACAACAAGGATGCGTTTAAGGAGGCGGGACTCGATCCGAATCGGGCGCCGGCGACGTGGACCGAGATGCGCGAATACGCACAAAAGCTCACCAAACGCGACGGCTCGGGCAACGTCACGCAGTGGGGCGTGCAAATTCCGTCGTCCGGATTTCCGTATTGGCTGTTCCAGGGATTGACGATCGAGAACGGCGTCAACCTGATGAACCAGGCGGGCACCGAGGTCTATTACGACAAGCCGGAGGTGATCGGAGCGCTGCAGTACTGGCTCGACCTCGTGAACAAGTACAAGGTGCATCCGCCGGGCATCGTCGAATGGGGAACGACGCCGAAGGATTTCTTCGAGCACAAGGTCGCGATGATGTGGACGACGACCGGCAATCTGACGAACGTGAAGAACAACGCCAAGTTCGACTTCGGCGTGGCGATGCTGCCCGCCGAAAAGCAGCGCGGAAGCCCGACCGGCGGCGGCAACTTCTACATCTTCAAGAAGTCGACGGCCGCCCAGCGCGAAGCGGCGTTCAAGTTCATCAAGTGGATGACGACGCCCGAGCGCGCGGCGCAATGGGGCATCGACACCGGTTACGTCGCGGTCCGTCCGGATGCATGGCAGACGCCCGCGATGAAGAAGTACGTCGAGGGCTTTCCGGCGGCGGCCGTTGCGCGCGATCAGCTTCCGTTCGCGAAGGCCGAGCTTTCGACGCACGACAATCAGCGCGTGACGAAGGCGTTGAACGACGCTTTGCAGGCGGCGCTGACGGCCACGAAGAGCGCCTCGCAGGCGCTGAAGGACGCACAGCGCGAGGCGGATCGATTGCTGCGGAGCTACAAGTAGACTTCTTTTTACCCCCTCTCCCCGCAAGGCGGGGAGAGGGGTCAGTCAGTCGAACGTAAGATCCAGGCACCCATATACGACGCGCGACATCTCCGCACTGAATCGACTGATGCCGAACGAAGGGTGTGGTGGCTCCTGCGCAACCGCCGATTGCTTGGTTGCAAGTTTCGACGGCAGCATCCGATCGGACCGTTCTTCGTGGATTTCGCATGCGTCGAACGGCGACTCATCATCGAATTGGATGGCGGACAGCACACGGAGCGGGCGCAATACGATTCCCAGCGTACATCCTGGCTTGAATCGAGAGGATGGCGGGTGTTGCGATTCTGGAATGACGACGTCTTGCTCCGGCCGGACGATGCGTTGGAAGCGATCGTGAGTGTGCTGGTTTGCGCCCCTCACCCCGGCCTTCGCCCCGCAGGCGGGGAGAGGGAGAGTTGCATATGACCCGCACACGCGAGTGGGTCTACGCCTGGCTTCTGCTGCTGCCCGCGGCGAGCCTGCTCGCGCTTTTCACGCACTATCCGGCGATCGCCAATCTCTGGCACAGCTTTCATTCGACGCCGAAGGGCGCGCGGCCGGCGAAGTTCATCGGACTCGACAACTACCGCGCGCTCGTCGACGATCCGATCTTCTGGCAGGCGCTCACGAACAACCTGTGGTACGCGCTCGGCACGATTCCGTTGTCGATCGCGCTCGCGCTCGTCATGGCGATATGGGTTAACCGGCGGCTCGCCGGCCGCGGATTCCTGCGTCTCGCCTATTTCACGCCGACGATCCTGCCGATGATCGCCGTCGCGAACATCTGGCTCTTCTTCTACACGCCAAGTTATGGCCTGCTCGAGCAGATCAGCGGCTTTTTCGGGTTGCCCAGCCACAACTGGCTTGGCAGCCGCAGCACGGCCCTTCCTGCATTGATGGTCGTGACCATCTGGAAGGAAGCCGGCTTTTTCATGATCTTCTACCTGGCGGCGCTGCAATCGTTGTCGCCCCATCTCGCCGAGGCGGCGGCTATCGAGGGCGCGTCACGCCGCTATTTCTTCTGGCGCGTCACGTTTCCCCTGCTGATGCCGACGACGCTGTTCGTGCTCGTCAACGCCGTGATCAATGCGTTCCGCGTCGTCGACCACATCGTCGTGATGACGCGCGGCGGCCCGGACAACGCCACGGCGCTTCTGCTCTACTACATCTTCGAGATCGGCTTCCGCTTCTGGGATTCCTCTTACGCCGCGGCGCTGACGATGGTGCTGCTCGCATTGCTTGGCGCCCTGGCGATCTTCCAGTTCGCGGTGCTGGAGCGAAGGATTCATTATCGATGAGCCGAGGCGTGGGACAACCGCGGTACGTGAGGCCGATTTGAGCGACGTTGGCGATCTCGGAGGAAGCAGCGTTGCTTTGCCGAAGCCGCGCTCGACCCGCGCGTCGGGAATTGGCGCCTTCGCGCCGCACGGCATTACGCGTTCGCTCGAAACGCTCGGTGCCTGGGTGCTCGGCATCCTGTGGGTGATGCCGCTCGTCTACGCGTTCTGGACCGCGTTCCATCCGCCCGCCTACTCGACGAATTTCACGCTGACCGCGCCGCTCACGCTCGCGAACTTCGTCAAGGCGTGGCAGGCGGCGCCGTTCGCGCGCTACTTCGTAAACACCGTCATCCTCGTCACGATGGTGCTCGCCGCGCAGCTCGTGCTCGTCACGCTCGCTGCGTACGCGTTCGCGCGCTTCGATTTTCCCGGCCGCAACATCGCATTTGCGCTCGTGCTCGTGCAGCTCATGGTGATGCCCGACGTGCTGATCGTCGAGAACTACCGGACAATGACCGAGCTCGGCATCAAGGACACGATCCTTTCGATCGGCCTGCCGTACATGGCAAGTGCGTTCGGCATCTTCCTCCTGCGCCAGACGTTCAAGACGGTCCCGCGCGAGCTAGACGAGGCGGCGCGCGTCGAGGGCTGCTCGCCGCTGCAGACGCTCTGGAAGGTGTACGTCCCGCTTGCGCGACCGACGTACATCGCCTACGCACTGGTGTCGATCTCGTATCACTGGAACAACTTTCTGTGGCCGCTGATCATCACGAACTCGGTCGAGTCGCGGCCGGTGACGGTAGGCTTGCAGGTGTTCTCGGCCACCGATCAGGGCATCGACTGGTCGATCATCAGCGCGGCGACGCTGATCACGACGGGCCCGCTCCTGATCGCGTTCCTGCTCTTCCAGCGGCAATTCGTCCAGTCGTTCATGCGCGCCGGCATTCGCTGACCGTGCGCGGCGCCGCGATTTCCGTCGATGTCGGCGATCGTTCGCTGCTGCGCGCCACCGTGCGCGCCGCTCCTTGGCTTGCCGGCGCCGCGTTCGCGCTCGCGACGATCGTCGTCCTGTATCCGGGCATGTACTCGTTCGATGCCGCGTACCAGATATGGCAGGCGCGGACGGGCGAGTTCAGCAACCAGTCGCCGGTCGTCATGACGGCGCTCTGGTCGCTGCTGATCCATGCAACCGGCAATCCCGCATCGCTCTTCTGTCTCAATATCGTGATGCTCTGGATCGGCCTCGTCCTGTGCATCGAGTCGATCTGCGAGCGCGTGCTGCCGCGCGTCGCGCTTCTTGCCGTGCTCGGTCTTGGCCCGCTTCTGCTCGTGCAGATGGCGCACCTGCTGACCGATGCCCATCTTGCCGCGGTGCTCGTGCTCGCAAGCGGATTCGGAGCGCGCTTTCTCGCAACGACCCGGCGCGCACCGCTTTACGTCTGTCTCGCACTCGTGATCTATGCGAGCTGCGTGCGTCACAACGCGCCGCTTGCGACCCTTCCGTTCGGCGCGTTCATCGCGATCCGCGCGTGGCGCTTCTCCTTGCGTCCGTCATACAAGGCACTCGTCGGCGCGGCTGTGCTCGTTGTCGTCGCCGTCGCGATCGGTTTCGCGGCGGATCGCATGCTCGTCGTGCGGCGCGTCAACATGTGGCCGGTCATCGCGTTATGGGACCTGGCGGCGATCTCGGTCGACCGCCACGTGCTGCTGTTGCCGTCGTTCACGCACGGCAAGGGCATGACGGTGGACGAGCTCACGCAGACCGGCGCGTTCAACGTCTACGAGAACACGCTTCTCTTCTCGAAATCGCATTCGGGCGTGCGCGACGGTGTCGATGAACCGTACCCGGCCGAAAGATTGCGGGAGATCTTCGACGCATGGGTCGTCGCGGTGGTCCGGCATCCGCTTGCCTATGCGCATCATCGGGTGCGTACGTTCGGGCTCTTGCTCGGGCGTCACCGCGGCGACGCGCAAGCGCTTGCTTATTTCGTCGATCGCGCCGGCTATCGCGGTAACCCGGCATACCCGGGTCCGATTGCGCCTGATGCTCAGGCGGCGATCTATCGTCTCGCGGCCGCGCTTCGTCCGACGTGGCTCTTCGCCGCGCTTCCGTATGTCGTCGTCAACGGACTCGCATTTGCGCTGGCATGGTCGCGGCAACGACAGCCCGAAGCGCAGCTCGCGCTGGCGATCGGCGGCGGCGCATTACTATATGCAGCGGGATACCTTCCGCTTGCGCCGGCGGCCGACCTTCGCTATTTGACGTGGACGATCGTCGCGGCGCCGATCGCGCTCGCGTTCGCATGGCGAGCACGCATCGGCGCATCGCCATTCACGACAACTCACACTGCATGATGCAAAGAGCCCAACGCTCATGATCCTCGTCACCTGGAACGTGCAATGGTGCCGCGGCGTCGACGGCGTCGTCGATCCGGCGCGGATCATCGCCGAAGCGAAGCGTTTCGCCGATTTCGACGTGCTCTGCATGCAGGAGATCGCCGACAACTATCCCGATCCGCGCCTGGCGGGAAGCGACGGCGAGGATCAGTTCGTGCGCTTCGCGCAATTGTTGCCGCAGTTCACCGCGATTCCCGGCGTCGCGGTCGATCAGCCGGGGGACGATGGCCGTCGCCGACGTTTCGGCAACATCATCCTGTCGCGGCTTCCGGTGCGACAGGTGTATCGGCATCTTCTGCCCTATCCGCTCGATTCGGGCGTGCCCGGCATGCCGCGAATCGCGATCGAGGCGATCGTCGCGAGCGAATTCGGCGACGTCCGCGTCATCACGACGCACCTCGAATACTATTCGGCGAAGCAACGGATCGCGCAGGTCGAAGCGCTTCGCTCGATCCATGCCGAGGGCCATGCATACGCGCGCGACGGCAGGGTGACGGTACGCGACGGCGGTCCCTTCCGGACGTTCGTGCGTCCGCGCGAGACGATCATCACCGGTGATTGCAACTTCGAACCGGACTCGCCCGAGCATCGGCGAATGCTTGCGCCGTTCGATGGCGAGACATCGCCGCTTTTCGATGCGTGGGATCTCGCGCATCCTGGTGCACCGCATCCGGCGACATTCAGGATCTACGAGAAGAAGCAACCCGACGAGCCCGAGCTTCACTGCGATCTGATCTTCGTGAGCGAAGAATTGCGATCGCGCGTGCGTGACGTGCGCGTCGATCAAGAGACGCAGGCGTCGGATCATCAGCCGGTCGTGCTGACGCTGGCATGAGCGCGAAGGGCCGGCCCGAGCGCGAATTGCGCCCCCCGGGGGGCAGCGATGCAGCGAAGCTGCGAGCGTGCGGGGGTCATACAAGCGCTGGCGCGATAACCGAAGCGCCGCCCAGCCTTCGCTACGGCATCGACCGCCTGTTCGTTCGAGATAGGCGCGTCTTCGGCTGGGGCTGGATCAGCGATGCTTCGCGCCCGATCGATTCCGTCGCGTTGAGGATTGCGGGCGACGGCTGGGCATCCGAGATCCCAATCAACCATGGACTCGCGCGCGATGACGTGCGCCAGGCGTTTCCGGACCTCGTCGATGCCGACAGATCGGGATTCGTTGCCACAGGCTACGCGTCCGGCGACATCAAGCGCTTCGATCTCGAGGTGCGTTACGCGGACGGTGGCGCGCTCACGCTCGACGTCACGGGTGCGATCGATGCCGCGACACGGCGAGGCGGCAAGCTCCGCCAGGTGCTGTGGGTGCTGCGTGCAGCCGGGCGGCGCCTGCGGCGGGGCGACTTCGCAGGTGTCCTCGCGAGGGCGCGCGCGCAGAACTATTTCTCCCCTTCGCTCGACGAAGATCGCATCGCTCGAACGCTGAAGACGTCGATTGCCCGCGAGCAGCACGTGACGATCGTCTTCGACCACAACATGGGCGGGGGCGCGAATTTGTATCGCGAGGAAATCATCACCCGGCGGCTTGCGGCCGGCCGCACCGTCCTGCTTTGCACGTACAACCTGCCGACGCTCGACTATCGACTCACCGTACGAAAGCACGGGAAGAACGACGAGATGTATCGCATATCGTCGTTTCTCCTGCTCGACACGTTGATCGACAACGCGGCCCTCGACGAGATGGTGGTGAACAGTCCCGTGGGCTTCGACGAGCCGCTCGTGTTCGCGGAGTGGGTCGCATCTTTTCGCGAACGTCATCGCGACGCGCGCCTCACGGTCGCCATTCACGATTATTACGTCGTGTGCCCGTCCTTCGTGCTGATCAGCGCGGAAGGGCGCTACTGCGGCATTCCTTCACTCGCCGAGTGCGAGTCGTGCATCGCGCGCCATCGCGGCAGCTACGTCGGATTGTCGCCTTCGACGCGCATTGGACCGTGGCGCGCCATCTGGGGCCGGCTGCTGCATACGGCGGACGAGGTGCGCTGTTTCTCGCAGTCGTCGCGCGCGCTCGTGCTCAGGGCGTATCCGGCGCTCGATCAAACGAGGATCACCTTGATTCCGCATCGCGTCGATCTCGAGTGGCCGCGAACACCGAAGCTCGATTCTTCCGCTCCGCTCACCATTGGCGTTATCGGGCATATCACGGAGCAAAAAGGTGCGCAGGTTGTCACCGATATCGTCCGGCGCCTCGACCGCGAACGGCGAGACGCCCGCATCGTCGTCATCGGCGGACTCGATCGGCGAATCAGGTCGCAGCGTCTGCGTATCACCGGGCCCTACCGGCGCGAGCAGCTCGTCGATCTGATCGAGGCACACGGCGTGAACATGATCCTGTTCCCGTCGATCGGCGCCGAAACGTTCTCCTATGTCGTCGCCGAGACGATGCAATTGCAACTGCCGATCGTCGCGTTCGATCTGGGTGCGCCGCCGGAGCGGCTTCGGCACTACGCCAATGCCCGGCTTTGCCCGGAGATCAGCGCGGACTCGGCGCTCGACACGGTCGTTGCGTTCCACGCCGAGCTTGCCGCCCGCGCATGCAGCAAACACGACGTTCAGCTTGGCGGCGTTTGTCGATGACGCGCAAGCTGCATGTCTTCACGAGCGCCGCGCTCAATTACCTGCCGAAGGTGCGGCTCCTGTGCCGTTCCGTTCGTCGACATCATCCCGACGCGATCATTCATTTCGTTCTCGTCGACGAGGCGCCTGACTGGCTCGATATACGCGACGAGCCGTTCGACGAGCTGATCGAGGCGTCCAGGCTCGGGATCGACGATTGGCGCCGCTGGAGCTTCGGCCACGGCATCGTCGAGCTCGCGACGGCGGTCAAGCCGTTCGCGCTCGCCCGCCTGCTCGAGCGCGACGATTGCGCTCGCGTGCTTTATTTCGATCCCGACATCGTTCTCTTTTCGCCGATCGACGACATTCTGCGGACCCTCGACCAGTCGAGCATCGCGCTCACGCCGCATCAGACGACGCCCGAGATGACGCTCGACGCGGTGCTGGACAACGAAGTCGCGAGCCTCAAGTACGGCATCTTCAACCTGGGCTTCATCGGCGTCACGAACGATGACGAGGGCAGGCGCTTCGCCGCATGGTGGAGCCGGCGGACCTACGACCTGTGCAGCGCCGATCTTGCGACCGGACTCTTCACCGATCAGAAGTGGTTGAACTTCGCGCCGGTGTTCTTCGATCGCGTCGCGATCATCAAATCGTCGCGGCACAACGTGGCGACGTGGAATCTTACGACGCGTCGCTTCACGGGCGATCTCGAGCACGGCTTCGAGGTCGACGGCCAGCCGCTCGGGTTCTATCACTTCACCGGTTTCGACAGCGGCGCGCACCGCATCATGGCAGTGAAAAACGCCATACGGAACGAAGCCGTGCAGGCGCTGATCGGATGGTACGAGCGCGAAACGGCGCTGAGTCGTGGCGATCCCGTTGTCGAACACCCATGGGCATTCGGTCGTTACTCGGACGGCACGCCGATCGAGCCGTGGCAGCGGCGGCTTTATCGCGACCGCACCGACTTGCGCGATGCCTTCCCCGATCCCTATGATGCATCGGCGGGCGATCGAGGTTATCGCGGCTGGTGCGCGAGCGAAGGGTTGCGATATCGAACGCAGTACCAATCAAACGCACGCAGCGCAGCTTCGCTTCGCGGATCGCTCGGGGTGCCGGTGTCGATGCGCCTCCTATGGCTCGCGCTCTCTCCGCGCGCCGGTCGACCGCTTCGCGCACGTTCGCTCACGATTCTTCGCAACGAAGGCATGCACGGCATCGTGCGCCGCATAGCGCCGCGGCGATGATCGACGTCATCGTCCCGGTCTTTCGCGGCGTGGCCGCAACCAGGCGCTGCCTCGAAAGCGTGCTCGCGAATGCGCAACGTACCGCGATGTGCGTCGTCGTTGTCGACGATGCGAGCCCGGAAGCGGAAATTTCCGCGTATGTCGACGCGCTGGCGATGAACGGGCGTGTCGAGCTGGTGCGAAGCGAGCGAAATCTCGGCTTCGTGCGCGCCGTGAACCTCGGCATGGCGAAGCACCCGGATCGTGACGTCGTGCTGCTCAATAGCGACACCGAGGTCGCCAACGACTGGCTCGATCGTCTCGCGGCATGCGCCGCGCGCGAAACGAACATCGGCACGGTGACGCCGTTCTCGAACCAGGCGACCATTTGCTCTTATCCGTTCGAGGGTTGGACCGCCGGCATTCCTGGAGGGCTCGGGTTGGCCGCGCTCGATGGGCTTTTCGCATCGGTCAATGCCGCGCGCAGCGAAGACCTGCCGACCGCGGTCGGCTTCTGCATGTACATCCGGCGTCCGTGCCTCGACGCGGTCGGATTGTTCGACGACGAGCGATTCGGCCGCGGTTACGGCGAGGAGAACGACTTCTGCCTGCGCGCCGCCGAGGCCGGCTGGCGCAACGTCGTTGCGGCCGATGTCTTCGTTTTCCACGAAGGCGCGGTGAGCTTCGCCGACGAGCGTGGCACGCTGATCGAAGCCGCCGGACGATTGCTCGTCGAACGGCATCCCGATTATCCAACGAAGGTTTCCGCCTTCGTCGCCGCGGATCCATTGCGTGGTTTTCGAAGCGCGGTCGACGAAGCGCGCCGCACGCACTCGCCCGACGAGGCGGCGCATGTTTGCGACGAGCGCGTTCTCGAATGCGACCTGCTGAGGTCGCGTCTGGCTGCACGGTCAACCGATATCGATGCGCTCGTTGGCGAGACGCGGTTGCTTCGTGAAGGGCTCGCGCACGCCGAATCGCTCGTTCGCGAGCGCGACGCGGAGATCCGCCGGCTGACCGCCGCCTTCGCGCATGCGGAATCGCTTGCGCTCGATCGTGGGCGCCAGCTTGCGCGCATCAATGAATCGGCGTTCGGAAAGGTCGCGCGTTATCTTTCGCGGGAGAAACCGTAGTCGTGGCCTACGTGACGATGGCCTCGATGAACCGTATGTTTCGCGCCATCGGCCGCCGGGCTTTCCGGCCCATACGAACGCTGCGGAGCGCGAAATCGACCGCCGTGCGTAGCGTGCGGCTGCGTTCGTCGGCTGACACTGAGATTTCCGCCATTCTGCAAAGTGGCGTCGAATTCGTGCGCGAAGGATCGATCCTGATCGATCGGCGCTGGTCGCATGGCGGCGTCGGTGCGCAGTTCGCCGAAGATGCGGCAACCTATCACCAGCGCTATTTCGAGCGGCTCGCCTTCATCCCGCTGATCGAGCGGTGCCTCGATCTCGCAGCGATCGATCGATCAACGGTGCGCCGCGTGCTCGATATCGGCTCAGGAAGCGGCGCGAGCGTCTTCGCGCTATCGCATCTGCTTCCGCAGGCTGGCATTTATGCGTCCGACATCTCACCGCAGCTTCTGCAATTGCTGGCTAAAATTGCCGAATCGAACGAGCATGCGCGATCGCGCGTGAAGGCGCTTTGCTTCGATCTTCATCGTCCCGTGTTTTGTCGAGGCACATTCGATCTCGTCCTCGGTTCCGCGATCCTTCATCACCTCCTCGACCCGCGCGCGGCGCTCATCAACGTGGCCGCGAGCCTGCGCGAAGGAGGCAAGATCGTTCTCGTCGAGCCGCTCGAGGGGGGATCGCTCGTGCTGACTGCGCTGTTCGGTAGCGTATTGACGAAGCTGTTGGCGCGCGGCGAAGGCGACAGCCCGCTCGCGCGTTTCATGCGCGCGATGCGACTCGACATTCAATCACGTCTCGGCGTTCCCGAGCAGAAGCCCTGGACGCGCGACCTCGACGACAAGTGGGTGTTCGATCGCCCGTACCTGATCGGGCTTGGCAAGGCGCTCGGCCTTCCGCGCGTCGACGTGCATCCGTCGGAAGAGGATTTGACGCACGTTTTCGAGAACACGTTCACGAGCCTGCTCTCTGATGCCGGCCTGTCCTCGATTCCGATTCCGGACGACGTGCGCGAATGCGTTCGCGCCTACGACAAGGGTATCGACGCGAAGCTCAAGCGTGAGCTCTGCCCGACCGGCGTGATCGTGTTCGGCCGATAGATCGCGTTCGCGCGATGCCCGATCGATCGAACGCCTGAACGACGGCGATTCGATGCGCCGATTCGAGAACATCAACCTGTTGCGCGCATTGGCCGCGCTTGCCGTCGTGGTCTACCACGTCGTCGAGCTCGGTCATTGGGGCTCGTTTCCGGATCACGGACCACTGCTCGCGTTTCGGATTGGATGGATCGGCCTCGATCTCTTTTTCGTCATCAGCGGGTTCGTCATCACGTACAGCGCGATCATGCTTTATCGCCAGAACCCGGGTGGGTTTGCACGACAATACTGGGCTCGACGACTGACGCGCATCGTCCCGTTGCACTTTCTGACGATGGCCGTCTGGATCACCGTAGCGAGTCCGGGATTTTTGAGCCAGGGTTTTCAGACTTGGGGCTGGCAGCTTTTGACTCACGTCGCTTTCGTACACAACTTCTGGCCGGCCACGTACGGCTCGATCAACGGCGTGAACTGGACGCTTGCCGTGGAGATGCAGTTTTATCTTGCCGTCGCGTTGCTCGTGCCCTGGCTCGCGCGTACGCCCGGCTGGCGCATCTGGCTCGTCAGCGCGGTCATTGCATGGGTCTGGCGGGGCGCGATGGTCCTGCTCCATGCTCATGAAGACTCGTGGCACCTTTTCCTGGCGGTGTCACGGTTGCCGGGGCAACTCGACGAATTCGGCGCCGGAATGTTTCTCGCGAAACTGGTTCTCGAAGAGAGACGCCGCCGCGCAATCGACGCCCTGCCGTGGCTTGTGGGCGCGTGCGCGTTCGGCTATCTCGCGATGCGTCTCTACTGGCCGCATGCGTCCTATTGGAATTTCCCCTGGATGGTTGTCTTCTGGCACTCGGTGCTCGCGCTCTTCCTGCTCTGCGTCGTGGCTTCGGCGATTTGGCTGCCGCAGACGCTTGCGACACGCTGGCTCAGGCCTTTCGATTACCTGGGCGAGATCAGCTACGGAATCTATCTTTGGCAACTCGTCGCGATCGATGCGGCAATGGCAATAGCGGGGCCGCGTCCTGCGCTCGTTCTCGTCGTGACGCTGGCGCTCACGATTGTCATATCCGCCCTGTCGTGGCGATTCTTCGAGAGGCCCATCATGGACCTCGCGCGCACGCCCTCGTTGCGTGTTCGCAACGCGCGCGCAGTCGAGTGATCCGCGATCAGGCGGCGCTCCGCCTGAACACCACATCCCGCACTTCATGCCCGCGCGCCATTCCGCGCTGCTCGAACTTCGTGAGCGGCCGCGATTCGGGCCGCGGTGCAAAGCGCTCCGCGGTGTTGGCGAGCAGCGGCTCGGCGGTCAGCGTCTCGAGAATTTCGTCGGCGTAAGGCAACCAATCCGTCGCGACGTGCACGTAACCGCCCGGCACAAGACAGTTCGCGAGCGCATGCACGAACGGCGGCTTCAGGAGACGCCGCTTGTGGTGTCGCTTCTTCGGCCACGGATCGGGAAAGAAGATATGAACGCCGGCAAGCGTGGCCGGCGCGATCATCCGCTCGACGACGTCGACCGCATCGTGGCGCAGCACGCGCACGTTCGACAGGCCGGTGGAATCGATGCGCCGAAGGAGCGCGCCTACGCCCGGCCAATGGACGTCGACGCCGAGAAAGTCGATGTCCGGACGCGCCGCAGCGATGGCTGCCGTCGTCTCGCCCATGCCGAAGCCGATTTCGAGCACGACGGGCGCATCGCGGCCGAACAGCGCGCGCACGTCGAGCGGTGCGTCGACGGCGACGCCGTAGCGCGGATAAAGCGCTTCGCATGCGCGCTGCTGCGCATCCGACATGCGGCCCTGACGCAGCACGAAGCTTCGAATCGGACGACGAGCAGCGATGGCGCTTTCGTCCGCCGACACGGACACACATTGCAAATCGCAGGGCGAAGGGGTGCCGGCCTGCATCACTTCGCGCGCACCTTCTTCCATGCCGGATCGTCGAGACGACGCGTCATCGTGCGTGGCGCGCTGTCGCCCGCCGCCGAATATTCGAACGCGATTTCGTTCGGCCCGCGCCACCTCACGCTCACGTCCGACCACGCCGCCTCGGGCTTCCAGGTTGCATCCTTGCGCACGCCGTTGACGCTGATTCGCCATAGCGCCACTTCGTTCTCGCAGCTCTGCGCACAGAAGTCCGCCGTGACGAAATGTCGATTGTCGGGCGCCATGATGGGCTCGGACGGCAACCGATATTCGTCGCCGCCATGCCGCTGCACGAGCATGAAGCCCGTGCGATCGTCGATCGTCGTGAAGAGAACGAGCGTATCGACCGCCTCGAGGTAATCCCACAGCGCATAGGTGCGCGTTCCCTTGAAGTTCACGATGTCGTGGAACTTCGAAAGGCCGTAGGGATTGAGCGTAACCCTCAACTCGTCGCCGTCGCGCCCGGCGAGCTTGCCGAATCTGCGCAGTTGTTGTGCCTCGACCAGGCGCCCGCATTGCGCCGGACCCTCGGCATCGGCGCAGAGCGCGACGAGATCCGCGCGCGCGATCGGCGCGGCATGAGCACAAAGCGACGATGCGAGCGTGACGAGCGCCAGCGCGGCGCCGCGACGCAAAGGCGCGATCAAGACGAGCCGATGATGCCGGTGGTGGGCGAGCTCGGCGTCGCTTCATAGAGCTTGCGCGGCATTCTGCCCGCGAGGAACGCTTCACGGCCCGCCTCGACGGCGAGCCGCATCGCGCGCGCCATGCGCACCGGCTCGCGCGCCTTCGCGATCGCGGTATTCATCAGCACGCCCGCGCAGCCGAGCTCCATTGCGACCGTCGCGTCCGATGCGGTGCCGACGCCGGCGTCGACGAGCACCGGAACCGTGGCCTGATCGAGGATGAGCCGCAGGTTCCACGGATTCAGAATGCCCATGCCCGATCCGATCAGCGACGCGAGCGGCATGATCGCGACGCAACCGATCGCCTCGAGCTCGCGCGCGACTATTGGATCATCGGACGTGTAGACCAGCACCTGGAATCCGTCCGCGACCAGGCGCTCGGCGGCGATCAGCGTCTGGCGCACGTCGGGATAAAGCGAGCTCGCATCGCCCAGCACCTCGAGCTTGCAAAGCGGATGGCCGTCGAGAAGCTCGCGGCCGAGCTTCAGCGTGCGAACGGCGTCATCCGCCGTGTAGCAGCCCGCGCTGTTCGGCAGGTACGTGAACTCGGACGGCGGAAGCGCATCGACGAGCGACGCTTCGCCGGCCGTTTGCCCGATGTTCGTGCGCCGGATCGCGACTGTCACGATCTCGGCGCCCGATGCGACGATCGCGTCGCGCGTCTCGTGAAAATCGCGGTACTTGCCGGTGCCAACCAGCAGGCGCGAACGATACGGGCGGCCGGCGATGACCAGCGGATCGGCCAGGTGGGAGACAGATTGTGGCGCGTTCATGAGCGAATTTTACGCCGTTGCCGCCTCAGCCGCCGCCGACTGCGCCCACGATCTCCAGTTTGTCGCCCGCCGACAGTGGGGTGCTCGCGTACCGGCTGCGCGGCACGATCTCGCCGTTCATTTCGACGGCGATTCGCTTGCCGGTGAGGCCGAGCGCGGCGACGAGTTCGGCGATCGTTTGCGCTTCGACGTCCCTGGCGAGGCCGTTGACCGTAACGTGCGACATGGGAATGAGTCGTTACGAAATCAAATCATGTCCGATAACGCGCGATCGCCTCCCGGACGATCCCGAGCTGTCGCGCGAAGCGGCTGCAGGCGATGCACACCGACAGATGCAGCGCGAGCTTGACACGCGCCCACGCCGGAAGCCGCATCTCTTCGCGCAGCGACAAAAGCCGGCTCGCCTCGCGGCACGAGACGAGATGCGTCAGGCGATGCGGCAGCAAGACAGGCATCGGCGTTCAGCGAGGCGGCGGCGCCGCGAACCAGTTCTGCTCGAGGCAGCGACGCAGCGCCATTCGCGCGCGGTAGAGGATCACCCAGAGATTGTTCGCGGTAATCGTCAATTCCTTACAGATTTCGGCGCTGTCGAGCTCGAGCACCTCGCGCATCGTGAACACGCGGGCGGCGTTCGGCGGCAGTCGCTCGAGGCATTGCTCCAGCATTTGCAGGAACTCGCTTCGCGACAACGCGTTCTCGGGATCGCCCCAGTCGGCCGGCAGCGCCTTCCACGCGCCGTTCTCGTCGAACATCGCGTCGACGCTATCGAGCTCGTTCGTCTCGTCCAGCGACGCGACGGCCGCCCGGCGCTGCTTCTGGCGGATCGCATCGATGATCTTGTGCTTCAGGATGCCGGTCAGCCACGTGCGAAGGCTCGACCGGCCCGAGAACCCGTCGCGCGCCGAAAGCGCGGCGACCAGCGTTTCCTGCACGACATCCTCGGCGAGATCGCCGTCGCGCAACTCCAGCCGGGCGACGCGCAGGAGGTAGCGGCGGTGGGCGTCGAGCTCGTTCGCGAAAACGTCGGCATCCATCCCACGCCTCATTGGCCTACCCTCCGCGCGGCGCGCTTCGGGGCTGATTCGCGCTTGGGACGGCCCTGCGCGCTCACCGGGTAGGACCCGATGGCTGCATTGTAGATCGCAAGGTGTCCCCCGACGCGCCAACGCCTTCCGCTCTGCACAGGGCACTTCGCGCATGGCATGCGACTTGCCATCCTCGCCGATCATGCGCAACGACGTCGTCACGCCCATCGCCGCAGCGGGCAGGCCGCTCGATGGCGAGATCCTCGAGCCGCAACCGGCGCCAGGAAACGGCGCGGAGATCGCGCTGGCGCGCGCCATCATCCGGCCGCTTGCCAGCAGCGCCTACGATCGCGCAGACGCCGAGCGGCCGACGTCGAACGCGCCGTTCTACCTGAGCGTGCGAATGAAATTCGCGTTGGCGCTTCTCGCGAGCGCAGCGTGGCTTGCGGTCACGCTGCTGGTGGCGCTGCCATGGATTGCCGAGCTGTCGTTGCACATCGGCGCGGCGCTGTCGCTCGTCGCCATCGGCGCGATCGCGCTCGTTCCCGGATGCATGAACGCGTTCCTGATCGCGAGCCTGATGCTCGACCGACGCACGCCGCGCGTGACTCCGAGCCGCTATCCGTCGGTTTCGATCCTCATCCCTTCGTACAACAAGGAAGCATCGATCGCGGACACGCTGCGCTCGATCGCGAACCAGGATTACCCGGGCGCCTTCGAGGTATTCGTCATCGACGACGGCTCGTTTGATCGCACGGCCGCAATCGTCGACGCGAGCGATCAGCCATGGCTGCATCTGCTGCGGCAGCCGGCCAAGCTCGGCAAGTCGGCCGCGCTCAATCGCGGCCTCGCTGAAGCGCGCTTCGACCTCGTCGTCACGCTCGACGCCGACTCGTTCCTCTATCGCGACGCGCTTCGCAGTCTCGTCGAGCGCTACCTTTCCGACCCGCCGAACACGCGCGCCGTGGCGGGTACGATGCTCGTGCGCAACTCGCGTCGCAACTGGGTGACGAAGGCGCAGGAGTGGGATTACTTCCACGGCATCGCGGCGGTCAAGCGCGTGCAGTCGCTCTATCAGGGAACGCTCGTCGCGCAAGGCGCGTTCTCGCTTTACGAGCGTGCGACGCTGCGCGAGCTCGGCGGCTGGGTCGACTGCGTCGGCGAGGACATCGTGCTCACGTGGGCGATGCTGCGACACGGCTGGCGCGTGGGCCACGCCGAGGATGCGTGCTGCTTCACGAACGCGCCGGATACGCTGCGAAAGTTCGTGCGCCAGCGCCGGCGCTGGTCGCGCGGGATGATGGAGGCGTTTCGGCGGTTTCCCGACATCCTGTTGAAGCCGCGGCTGTCGACGCTCTTCGTCTGGTGGAACGTGCTCTTCCCGTGGCTCGACCTGTCGTACACGGCATTCTTCATCCCGGGAATCGTGCTCGCGCTCCTTGGCGTTTTCTGGATCGCCGGTCCGCTCACGCTCGCGCTCTTGCCGCTGACGCTCGGCATCAACTACGTGATGTATCGCGTCGGCTCGCAGATGTTCGCGTCGAACGGCTTGCGCGTGCGCCGCAACCTCGCCGGCTTCATGACGTACGTGTTCGTCTACAGCCTGATCCTGCAGCCCGCGTGCGTTGCCGGGTACGTCTCGGGGATGCTCGGCCTGCGCAGGCGCGCCGCGAGTGTTACGCCGATCGACTCGTTCTAACCGTTCGTCGGCGAACACCAATATAGGGTCAGAGACGAAACTCGCCGTCGCGGCGCTCGCGAGGGTGGCGGTCGTCCGCGAGTTTCGTCTCTGACTCCGAAATGGTCCCGTTCGCCTTGAGCGCTCGCCCACGGGATGCTAGGATTCCGGGCCTTTGCGTCGAAGCGCAAGCCGACATCGATCCCCGCATGCATTGCCGCGCGGCGTCAGCAAGCGCCGCGAACGGTTTCCCAAAGCATCTCGCATTGCTTCCAGAAGCGAATCGAATCCCGCGCCGCGCCCGGGTTGGCGTCACGTGCGACCGTTTGACCAATCGCGGCGGGCGTTGGCGTGAGCCCTGCATGGGACCCGCGATCACCCCGATTCGGTCTGCTCGATGAAGCTTGGCATGTCTCGACGGCACTGGATGCTCGTCGCGGTCATCGCCGCGTCGATTGCATGCGTCGCGGCATTGGCACTCGACGGACGCGCGATCGCCAAGATCGGCAACCGGCCCCTCGGCTATCGCAGCCTCCACGACGTGCCGCCGCAACGGGCGAGCCCGCTCGTCGAGCCGATGCTGATCGATCTCGAGGAGCGCACGTTCCGCTTCTTCTGGGATACGGCCAATCCGCGCAACGGCCTCGTGCCCGACCGCTACCCGACGCCGTCGTTCGCGAGCATCGCCGCGGTGGGATTCGGTCTCACCTCGTATCCGATCGGCGTCGAGCGCGGGTACGTCACGCGCAAGGATGCGCGGAGGCGCGTGCTCACGACGTTGCGCTTCCTCTACAACGCGCCGCAGGGACCGCATCAGCACGGCGTCGCGGGTTACAAGGGTTTCTTCTATCACTTCCTCGACATGAAGACCGGCGAGCGCTTCGACGACAGCGAGCTCTCGACCGTCGACACCGCGCTGCTGCTCGCCGGCGTGCTGTTCTGCCAATCGTATTTCGACGGCGCCGAGCCGGAGGAAGTCGAAATCCGGCGGCTTGCCGACAACATCTATCGACGCGTCGACTGGACGTGGGCGCAGCCGCATCGTCCCGCGATCAGCCTCGGCTGGACGCCCGAGGATGGTTTCCTCGAATACGACTGGCGCGGCTACAACGAGGCGATGCTTGTTTACGTGCTTGCGCTAGCCTCGCCGACGCACCCGGTCGGAACGGATGCGTGGGACCAGTGGACGAGCACGTACGACAATAGCTGGAACAAAGTCTTCGGCCAGGAGTATTTGAGCTTCGCGCCGCTCTTCGGCCACCAGTATTCGCACGTATGGCTCGACTTCCGCGACGTCCAGGACGCGTACATGCGAAAGCGCGGCCTCGACTATTTCGAGAACACGCGCCGCGCGGTCTTCGCGCAGCGCGCCTACGCGATCGCGAACCCGCTGCGCTGCAAGGATTACGGCGCGAGCGTCTGGGGAATCACGGCGAGCGACGGACCTGGCGACATCGAGATCGACGACAGCGCGGGCAAGCGGATCTTCCGCGCGTATTCGGCGCGTGGCATTGGCGGTGCAGCCGCGCACGACGACTGCACGCTCGCGCCGACCGCGGCCGTTTCGTCGATTCCGTTCGCGCCCGAGCTCGCGATTCCGGCCGTGCTCAACATGTATCGCAAGTTCGGCCGCTACATCTACGGCACGTACGGTTTCCTCGATGCGTTCAATCCGAGCTTCACGTTCGCCGACGAGCCGCTGTCGCACGGGCGCTACGTGCCGGGCTTCGGCTGGGTCGACGAGGACTATCTCGGCATCGATCAGGGCGCGCTCGTCGCAATGATCGAGAACTACCGAAGCGGGCTCATCTGGAGCGTGATGCGCGGCAACGGCTACGTGCGCCGCGGCCTGGAGCGGGCCGGCTTCTCGGGGGGCTGGCTCACCGCGTCGGCGAAGTGATCGCCGATTCCCGCGTCTTCCGCCGCATCGCGGCGGTCTTGCTCGTCGCCGGCGCAACGCTCGTTCTCGATGCGTGCGGCGATCATTCGTCCGGCGTCACGACCGTTCGCTTCTGGGGAATGGGACGCGAAGGCGAGGTTGTTGCCTCGCTTCTGCCCGAGTTCGAGCGGACGCATCCGGGCATCCATGTCGAGGTCCAACAGTTGCCGTGGACGGCGGCGCACGAGAAGCTCCTGACCGCGTACGCCGGCGACTCGACGCCCGACATCGCGCAACTCGGCAACACGTGGATTCCCGAGTTCGTCGCGCTTCGGGCGCTCGAACCGCTCGATGCCAGGCTTCGTGGATCGTCGGTCGACACGCGCGATTTCTTTCCGGGCATCCTCGATACGAACGTCATCGATGGACAGACGTTCGGCGTGCCGTGGTACGTCGACACGCGCCTCCTGTTCTATCGACGCGATCTCCTCGACGCCGCCGGCATTTCGTCGCCGCCGGTATCATGGGACGACTGGACGCGGGCGCTCGCGGCCATCAAGGCGCATGCGCCGCCGGGACATTACGCAATCCTCCTCCCGCTGAACGAAGCCGAGCCGCTGATCGCGCTGGGCTTGCAGCAGGACGATCCGCTGCTTCGCGACGGCGGCCGTTACGGCAACTTCGAAAGCGCCGGCTTTCGACGCGCACTCGGCTTCTATGTCGACATGTTCAGGCGGGGTTTCGCACCGCCGATCACCGCGTCGGAGATGGCCAACGTATGGACCGAGTTCGGTCGCGGCACGTTCGCGTTCTACATTTCGGGACCGTGGAACATTGGCGAGTTCGAAAGAAGGTTGCCGTCGGCAATGCAATCGACGTGGGCGACCGCGCCGCTGCCCGGCCCGACGGGTCCTGGCGCGTCGATCGCCGGCGGATCGAGCCTCGTCGTGTTTCGCAAGTCGCGCGTCAAGGACGCCGCATGGCAATTGATCGAGTACCTCTCGCGTCCCGACGTCGAGCTGCGCTTTGGCGCATTGACGGGCGACCTCCCGCCGCGGCGAAGCACATGGCGCGATCCCGCGCTTGCGAACGACGCGCGCGCCCGCGCGTTTCGCGAGCAGCTCGAGCGCGTGAAGCCGACGCCCAAAGTCCCGGAATGGGAACGGATCGCCGACGAGATCCGCAACGTCGGCGAGCGCGCCGCGCGCGGGCAGTGGAGCGTCGACGAAGCGTTGCGCGAGCTCGACGCGCGGGCCGATCGCATCCTCGAAAAGCGGCGATGGATGCTCGCGCGCGAAGCGCGCGGGTAGCGGCTGCATGAATGTGACGGGACGGTCGGTCCGTCAGCGTCGGGCCGCGTGGTGGTTCGTGGGTCCGGCACTCGTTGTCATCGGCGTGTTCTTCTTCGTGCCGGTCGTCGCGGCGCTCGCGATGAGCCTCACCGATTTCGACATCTACGCGCTCGCCGATCTTCACAACCTCCGCATCGTCGGCCTCTCGAACTACATCGAGCTGTTGCAGCGGCCGCTTTTCTGGAAGGCGCTCGGCAACACGTTCTACTTCGTCGTCGCCGGCGTGCCGCTGTCGCTTGGCGCCTCGCTTGGCACGGCGCTGTTGCTGAATTCGCCATTCGCGCGCTTGCAGCCGTTCTTCCGCACCGCGCTCTTCGCGCCGGTCGTCACGACCGTCGTCGCCGTCGCGGTCATCTGGCGCTACCTGCTCGGCACGCGCTATGGATTGCTCAACTACGCGCTTGGCGCGATCGGCGTCTCGCCGATCGACTGGCTTGGCGATCCGAGCTTCGCGATGCCGGCGATCATCCTGTTCGCCGTGTGGAAGAACTTCGGCTACAACATGGTGATCCTGCTGGCCGGCCTCCAGAACATTCCGCGCGAGCTCTACGAGGCGGCGCGGATGGACGGCGCGTCGGCGTTCGCGCAATTCCGCTTCGTGACGCTGCCGATGCTCGCGCCGATCCTCTCGATTGTCGGCATCCTCACCATCGCCGGCTATTTCCAGCTCTTCGCCGAGCCGTACGTGATGACGCAAGGCGGACCGCTTCAAAGCACGCTCTCCATCCTATACCTGATGTACGAGGAAGGCTTCAAGTACTGGAACCTGGGCAACGCGTCGGCGGTGGCGTTCCTGCTGTTCGTGATCATCTTCGCCGTAACGCTGCTCCAGACCCGGCAGACGCGTCGACTCGGGTTCGCGCCATGATCGCAAAGCCGGCCGCACTCGCCGTCAATGCCGTGCTCGCTGCCGCGGCGATCGCCGCGATCTTCCCGTTGCTCTGGATGCTCGCCGCGTCGTTCATGGCGCCGGGCGAAGCAAGCACGTATCCACCGCCGCTCGTGCCCGTGCATCCGACATTGGCGAACTATCGTGAACTGTTCGCGCACGCCGGCATCGGACGATATCTGGCGAACAGCGTGCTGCTCGCGATCGCGGCGACGGCGCTTTCGCTCGTGTTCAACACGATGGCCGGCTACGCGTTCGCGAAGCTTCGTTTTGCCGGCCGCGAGCGGCTTTTCAAGCTGATGCTCGGTGCGCTGGTCATTCCCGGGCAGGTCGCGATGGTGCCGCTTTTCCTGCTGCTCAAGCAGCTCGGGCTCGTCAACACGTATGGCGGCGTGATCGTGCCCGCGCTCGCGAGCATCTTCGGCATCTTCCTCGTGCGCCAGTACGCGCTTTCGATCCCCGACGATCTGCTCGAGGCGGCGCGCATCGACGGCGCGAGCGAATGGCGGATCTTCCGTGCGGTCGTCGTGCCGCTTTTGCGTCCGATCATCGTCACGCTCGCGGTCTTCACGCTGCTCGGGACGTGGAACGACTTCATGTGGCCGCTGATCGTGCTCTCCGACCAGCACCTTTACACGTTGCCGGTCGCGCTCGCGAGCCTCGCCCGGGAGCACGTGCAGGACAACGAGCTGATGATGGCAGGCTCGGTGTTGACGACCATGCCCGTGCTCGTCGTGTTCCTCCTGCTGCAGCGCTATTACCTCCAAGGACTCATGATGGGCAGCGTGAAAGGATGATCGCGAAGCTTTTCATCGCGCTGTCGCTCGCAATGGCGGCCGTGTCGCCTTTTGCGTTCGCCGGGCAGCCGTCATCCCCGACACGCATTCTCGATCGCTTCGACGATGTTGCCGCGTGGAAGGCGATCGCTTCCGACGGCGTCACGGCGTCGCTTTCGCGCGTCTTCGTCGCGAAGCGTCCGGCGATGGAGCTCGACTTCGATCTCGCCGGCACCGCCGGCTACGCGATAGCGCGCCGCGCGCTTCCGCTCGATCTCCCCGACAACTACGCGATCACGTTCTGGCTGCGCGGCGAGGCGCCGACCAACGATCTGCAGGTGAAGTTGATCGACGCGAGCGGTGACAACGTCTGGTGGTACGACCGACATGACGTCGATTTTCCGCAGGAGTGGAAGGAAATCACGATCAGGAAACGGCAGATCGATTTCGCCTGGGGACCGACGAAGGATCGCACGGTTCGCCAGGTCGCGGCGATCGAGATCGTCGTCGCGGCGGGAAGCGGCGGAGGCAAAGGCTCGATCTACGTGAGCGACCTCGCGCTGCGCGAGCTGCCGTCGGCGTCGGAGCCGTTCCCGGCGCCAAAGGTGCGCGCGTCGTCGTCGCAGAAAGGCTCGGGTCCCGAGCGGGTGCTCGACGGCAACCAGGCCACCGAATGGCGCAGCAAACCGGGGCGCGAGCAATGGCTCACGATCGACTTCGGCCGCCCGCGCGAATTCGGCGGCCTCGTCCTCGACTGGTCGAAACGCGAATTCGCAACGCGTTACGACGTGCAGTTCTCCGACGACGGCCGCAAGTGGCACACGGTGCGCAGCGTGACCGACGGCGCCGGTGGGCGCGCGGCGCTTCTTCTGACCGAATCGGAAACGCGCTATCTGCGACTCGCGCTGCACGCGGGACCGCGGCGCGAATACGCGCTCGACGAAGTCGAGATCAAGGATCTCGCGTTCGGGGCGACGCCGAACGCGTTCTTCGAGGCGCTTGCGCGCGACGCGCCACGCGGCTCGTTTCCGCGCGGGTTCTCCGGCGAGCAAGGCGCGTGGACGCTCGTGGGGCTGGACGGCGGCAACGACTCGGGACTTCTGTCCGACGACGGCGCGCTCGAGATCGGCAAGCGCGGATTCACGCTCGAGCCCTTCGTGATCGAGCGCGGCAAGGTCAACACGTGGGCCGACGTCACCGCGAAGCCGTTTCTCGTCGATGACCAGTTGCCGATGCCGGGCGTGCGCCTGGAAAGCGCTCGCTGGTCGCTCACGATCACGACGTTCGCCATCGGCACTCCCGACGACGTGCGGCTCGTCGCGCGCTACGATCTGACGAATGCGACCGACCGGACCCTTCCGCTCACGCTTGCGCTCGCCGCGCGTCCGTTCCAGGTGAATCCGCCGGCGCAGTTCCTGAACACGATCGGCGGCGTGAGTCCCATTCATGACGTCGGCTGGGATGGCGGTGCGCTGACGGTGAACGACAGGCGCAACGTCTATCCGCTGATGGCGCCCGCGCGCATCGCGCTTCGCCCCTACGACGCCGGTCCGCTCGTGCCTTCGCTCGCCGCGCCCGATCGGACGTCGCGACGCCGGATCCACGACGACTTCGGCTACGCGTCTGGAACACTTTTCTATCCGGCGGCGCTCGCGCCGCATGCGAGCGTGACGTTCGCGGTCGTCGTGCCGCTCACGGATCACGGCGCAGCGCCCGCGCTCGAAAACCGCACGCCTTCGCAGTGGCTCGTGCACGAGCAGTCGCGCACAGCCGCCATGTGGCGCGCGAAGCTCGATCGCGTCACCATGCGCGTGCCCGAGGAAGCGCAGCCGATCGCCGATGCGCTGCATACGGCGCTCGGCCACATCCTGATTTCGCGCGAGGGACCGCTGCTTCGCCCGGGTACGCGCGCTTACGCACGCTCGTGGATTCGCGACGGCACGATGATCGCCGAGGCGCTGTTGCGTCTCGGCCACGCGAATGCCGCCGCCGATTACGCGCGCTGGTACGCGCCGCACCAGTTCGCGAACGGCAAGGTTCCCTGCTGCATCGATGCGCGCGGCGCCGATCCCGTTCCCGAGAACGACAGTCCCGGCGAGTTCATCTTTCTCGTCGGCGAGGTGTATCGCTACACGCACGACCGCAAGTTCCTCGAGGACATATGGCCGCACGTCGATGCGGCAGCGGCGTACCTCGGAACGCTGCGCCGAAGCGAGCGCAACGGCCCGGCGAAAGACGGCATGCGTTCGCCGACCTTCGGGATGCTGCCCGCGTCGATCAGCCACGAAGGCTATTCGCAAAAGCCGGTACATTCGTACTGGGACGATTTCTGGGCGCTCAAGGGCTATGACAGCGCGACTGCGATCGCCAACGCGCTCGGGCGCAACGACGATGCGCGGCAACTTTCGGCCGCGCGCGACGAATTCGGCGTCGATCTCGTCAAATCGTTGCGTGCGACCGCGGCCGCACATCGGATCAACTATCTGCCGGGATCGGTCGAGCTCGGCGATTTCGATCCGACGTCGTCGACCATCGCGCTCGCACCCGGCGGCGACAACGAATTCCTCCCGCACGAGCTCGTCGCGCCGACGTTCGAGCGCTACTGGCGCGAATTTCTCGCACGTCGTGACAACACCGTGAAATGGAACGACTACACGCCGTACGAGCTTCGCAACGTCGGCGCGTTCGTGCGTCTCGGCTGGCGGGACCGCGCCTACGAGGCGCTCGAATTCTTCATGACCGGCCGGCGTCCCGCGGCGTGGAATCAATGGCCCGAGGTCGTCGGGCACGACGAGCGCGCCGTGCGCTTCGTCGGCGACCTTCCACACGCATGGGTAGCATCGGATTACATTCGCGCGGTGCTCGACCTCTTTGCCTACGAGCGTCCCGATCATGCGATGGTGCTCGCCGCCGGGATTCCCGCGCCGTGGCTCGACCGCGCGGGCTTCGCGATCCGCGGCCTTCGCACGCCGTACGGCACGCTGAGCTACTCGCTCGCGCGGATCAGCGATCGCATCATCGAGTTGACGCTGACGGCGAGCGGCCAGGCGCCGCCCGGCGGATTCGTGCTCGAAGGACCATGGCCGCGCCCGTCGTATGCGACGATCAACGGCAAGCCGGTTACGATTGCGGGCGATGCGCTTCGCATCGACGATCTCCAAGCGAGGGTCGTGCTCGAACTTCCACCATGATCATGTTTCCGCAATCGTTTCTCTGGGGCAGCGCCACGTCCGCTTACCAGGTGGAAGGCTCGCCGCTTGCCGACGGCGCGGGTCCGAGCATCTGGCAGCGCTTCACGCGTACGCCCGGTCTCGTTCGTGACGGCGACAGCGGTGACGTTGCGTGCGACCAGTATCGTCGCTATGCCGACGATGCGGCGCTGATGCGTTCGCTCGGCATGAATGCATACCGGTTCAGCATCGCGTGGAGCCGCATTCTTCCGAATGGCCGCGGCGGCGTGAACACGAAAGGGCTCGCGCATTACGACCGGCTCGTCGACACGCTGCTCGCGAATGGTCTTGCGCCGATGCCGACGCTTTTCCATTGGGATCTGCCGGCCGCGCTCGACGATCGCGGCGGCTGGCTCAATCCAGACATCGCGCAGTGGTTCGCAGACTACGCGTCGATCGTGTTCCGCAAGCTCGACGATCGCGTGACGACGTGGTCGACGCTGAACGAACCGTGGGTCGTCACGGACGGCGGCTATCTGCACGGCGCGCTCGCGCCTGGACACCGCAACGCATTCGAGGCGCCCATCGCCACGCACAATCTGCTTCGCGCGCACGCGGCGGCCGTTTCTGCTTATCGCGCGCATGGCAGGCACGCGATCGGCATCGTCGTCAACATCGAGCCCAAATATGCTGCATCGGACTGCAGCGAGGATCGCGCCGCGACGGCGCGTGCGCATGCGTACATGAATCGTCAGTACCTCGATCCGGTGTTCCTCGGCCGCTATCCGAAGGCGCTCCGCGAAATCTTCGGCGAGGCGTGGCCCGATTGGCCGGCCGACGACCTCGCTTTCATTCGTCAGCCGATCGATTTCGTCGGCGTCAACTATTACACGCGAAGCGTGACGCGCTTCGACGCCAACGCGTGGCCGCTTCGCGCGTCGGCGGTTCGCCAGAAGCAGGCGACCTACACCGAGACAAGCTGGGAAGTATTTCCGCAGGGCCTGACCGCTACGCTGGTGTGGGTGAAGGAGCGTTATGGCAACCCGCCGATCTACATCACCGAAAATGGCGCGGCGTTCTTCGATCCGCCGACCGTCGAGGGCGATCGTCTGTCCGATCCGCTACGCGTCGACTACCTGCGAAAGCACATTCGCGCCGTCCACGACGCAATGGCGAGAGGCGTCGACGTGCGCGGCTATTTCGTCTGGTCGCTGCTCGACAATTTCGAGTGGTCGCTCGGCTACTCGAAGCGCTTCGGCATCGTCCACGTCGATTTCGAAACGCAGAAGCGCACGCCCAAGGACAGCGCGCATTTCTATGCGGGCGTGATCGCGACGCACGGCCGCGCGCTCGACCACGCGGCCGAGGCCGCGCGAGGCGCGTAGCGAGAAACGCGTCGCAGAACGCCAAACACCGCGCGGCCCCAAGGCGCCTGGAAGCGCACCTTCAATCGCTGATCGCGTGGTTCGCGTCGCATCCGACGCTTGCGCTCTCGGCGCTGTTTGTCGGCGCGCTCGCCGAATCGATTGCCGTGATCGGCACGATCGTCCCGGGGAGCACGATCGTCTTCGCCGCCGGCGTGCTTGCGGGCCTGCACGCGCTCGATTCCTGGCACGTGGCTGTCATCGCCATCGCGGGTGCGCTTCTCGGCGACTGGACGAGCTACGTGCTCGGGCGTCGCTATCGCCGTGCGATCCCCTTGATCTGGCCGCTGCGCACGCATCCGGCGTTGCTCGCGCGAGGCGAGGCGTATTTCGCGAAGAGCAGCGGCAAGGCGGTGTTTCTCGGACGCTTTCTGGGTCCCATCCGCGCGTTCGTGCCGCTGATTGCCGGCATGTCGCGGATGCCGGCGCCGCGCTTCTTCCCGATCAATGCGCTCGCGGTGGTCGGATGGGCCGTGGCGCATCTGGTGCCCGGCGTGCTGTTCGGCGCATCGCTACAGCTCGCGGGCGCCGTCAGCTCCCGACTTGTCGGGCTCGTCGCGATCCTCTTCGCGGGTGCGTGGATCGTCGCGAAGCTTGCGCACTTCGCGACGCGGATTCTGTGGCCCTACGTCGAACGCCTTCGCGACCGTTTGCACGCGCGCCTCGCGCAGGCGTCGACGCCGCTCGCGCGCTTCGCGTTGCCGCTGTTCGACCCATCACGGCACGAGCCGATGGCGCTGCTCGTTTCCGCGACGCTGCTCGTCGCCGGCGCGTGGCTCTTCCTCGGCGTCGTCGAGGATGTGGTCACCAAGGACACGCTCGTCGACGTGGATCAGGCGCTCTATGCGTCGCTGCGCGGATTGCGCACGAAATGGAGCGACGACCTGATGGTGACGATCACCGAGCTCGCCAGTGCGCCGGTTATGATCGCGCTGATCGCCGCGATGGCGCTCTGGTTCGCGATCAGGAGGCGCTTTCGCACACTCGGCTACTGGATTGCGGCGGTCGCGTTCGCAAATGCGATGGTCGTCGCGCTCAAGTACGCGCTCGGGCGCGCGCGCCCGGAGACCGCGCACGGTCTCGACGACTATTCGTTTCCAAGCGGTCATGCGGCGATGAGCATGGTGGTCTACGGCTTCCTCGCGTTCCTGCTCGGGCAACGAAAGTCGGCATCGCATCAGACGGCGTTCGCGCTCGCGGCATTCGGCATCGCATCGCTCGTCGGCTTTTCGCGGCTCTATCTGGGCGTGCATTGGCTGTCTGACGTGATCGCGAGCTTCGGGCTCGGCATCGCGTGGATGGCATTGCTCGCGATCGCCTACATCCAGCACGTGCGCGAGCCGCCGCTTCGCGCAGGGCCTGTGCTGGGGATCGTGCTGGTAGTGCTGGTGTTCGTCGGCGGGACGTACGCGGGCCGGCATCACACGCGCGACGTCGAGCGTTATGCGAAGCCGGCGGAGACACCGCTGATGTCGCTCGACACATGGCGCGCCGGCGGCTGGGCGACGCTGCCGGCGTTTCGCGGCGAGCGTGCGAGCGAGCGCGAGGAGCGCTTGTCGCTGCAATGGGTCGGGACGCGCGGCAGCATTGTCGATGCGCTCGGCAGCGCCGATTGGATGCTTCCCTCGCGGTGGAAATCGCCGGCGGCACTCCTGTGGCTTCTGCCGTCGACGCCGATCTCCGCGTTGCCGGTGCTGCCGAAGTTTCAGCGCGGGCAGCCGCCTGCACTCATTCTGGTCCGTCCCTTCGATGCGCGCGAGCGGATGGTGATCCGACTGTGGAGCGTCGCCGACGCGGAGGAGCGGGATCTCGGCCAGCGCATTCCGATCTTTGCCGGCACGGTCACCATCGAGCGAACGCATTCGCAGTGGGGACTGATGACGGTCGCGACGACCGAAGCGCACGCGCCCGATACCGCCGAGGCGCTCGGGGCGGTGCTGCGCGAGCGCCATACGCAAGACGTCATGCGGTCGGCAGGCGAACGCGTGCTGTTGATATGGTGATTTGGCCGAGGGTGTGGAACGCTTCCCACGTAACGCCCTGGGGATCGGTGATCCAGTGCTTGTTGCCTTTCGCATAGCAACAATGCGCGCCCGGCTCGTCGACGACGCTTGTCTCGTCGGCCGCGGCAAAACGCGCGCGGACCTGCCCAAGCTCGTCGGCCGAATCGACCTGCAGGCCGAGATGGTCGACCCCCGTCGCATCGCGTAGCGAAATGGCGAAATTGATGCGCGGCTCGTCGAGCATCCACTTCGCATAATCGGAGTGTCGGACGGTCGGTTCGGCGCCGAAAAGCGCACTGTAGAAGGCGACGCTGCGGCCGATGTCGGCAACGCCGACGTGAACGTGAAAGCGTTTCATCGGGCTCTCCTGTCGGGATGTGGACGGGACGGGCGTCGGGGCGATCGGCGGGAAGGCGCGCAACACGCGCCCGACGCCTTGCAGCAGGTCTCGGTGAGATAGTCGACGAGCGCACGCATCCGACCGAGGTTCGCGCGGTACCAGATGAACCGGCTTTCGCGCCGATCGTCGACGAGCCCGGCATGCGCGAGATCCTTCAGGTGAAACGACAACGTCGCCGGTGCGAGGTCGAGGCGAGTGCCGATCGCGCCGGGTGTGAGGCCATGCGGCGCGTGCTCGATCAGCAGCCGGAAGATCGACAGTCGCGTTTCCTGCGCGAGCGCGGCGAGGGCCGCGACCGCCTCGGTCGCTTCGACGTTGCGTGGTGCAGTCTCAATTTTCATATTTCCAATATTATCGAAATATAGCAGATTGTCAAGCCTGGAGAACCCAAAACCTGGACGACCCACACCTGATGACGCAACATGCCACGTCGCCGCGGGAAAGCGCCAAATGCGTGCTACCCGTACTCGCCGCCGCGGGAATCGAGCGACACCGCCTTCACGAGTGCATGGACTTCGACTCCTTCGCGGATCGCCAGCGCGCGCAGCGAGTGACGCGTGATCCGCGCCGTGAGCAACGCGCTGCCAATTGCGACCGCTACGTCCACGATGCCGTCGCGGGCATCGATCGAGCGGACGCGACCCGCCAGGATGTTGACGATGCTGATGTCTTCAGGCCTTCGCAACGCGAGCGACACATCGCGCGCGCGAACGATGGCGCGCATGCGCGCGCCGGTGGTCGCCTCGATCAGCGGCACGACGAGCTTGCCGCCGTCGAAGACGAGCGTCGTCAACGCGTCCTCGCGATCGTGGCTTGCAACCCGCGCGTCGATCACCGATGCGGTCTCCCGAATATCGTCGGGGTCGATATCGCGCCGCCCGAAGATCGCCTCGACGCTTCCGACGGCCGTGCATCGGCCATCGGCAAGCATCACGATCGTATCGGCGAGGCGCGCCATCTCCGACGCCGAATGACTGACGTAGACGATCGGAATGCGCACGTCGTCGCGCAGCCGTTCGATGTAATCGAGGACCTCGCCTTTGCGCGGCGCGTCGAGCGAGGCGAGCGGCTCGTCGAAGAGCAGGATGCGCGGTTGCGCGAGAAGCGCGCGCCCGATCGCGACCCGTTGGCGCTCGCCGCCCGAAAGCGTCGCCGGTCGGCGATCGAGCAATCCGCTCAAGCCAAGCAGGTCGATCACGCGTGCCGGCTCGACGAAACGCTCGGCGGCACGCCGGCGACGATGGCCATAGAGAAGATTGGTCCGCACGTCGAGGTGCGGAAACAGCAGCGAATCCTGGAACACGTAACCGCAGCGTCGCGCTTCGGGGCGCAGGTCGATGCCGCGCGAGGCGTCGAAGAGACACCGGCCGTCGACGCATATCGACCCGCGGGCGGGCTTCAGGATGCCGGCGATTGCATTGACGACGCTGCTCTTGCCCGCGCCCGAGCGACCGAAGATGCCGATCACCGGCGCATCGGCCGCAAACGCGGCGCGCAGGTGGAAGGCGCCGAGTCGCGTGTCGATGTCAACGTCGATCATTGCCAAGCGCGCGCTCGACGCGGCGCGTCAGCCATTCGGAACATGCAAGCGCGACGAGCGACAGCACGACGGCGATGATGCTCAAGCGAAGCGCGGCTATGTCGGCGTCCGGCTGCTGGGTGAACGCATAGATCGCGAGCGGCAGCGTCTGCGTCTCGCCGGGAATGTTCGAGACGAACGTGATCGTCGCGCCGAACTCGCCCAATCCCCGCGCGAAAGACAACAGCATCCCGGTGACGATGCCCGGCAGCGCGAGCGGCAGCGACACGGTCGCAAAGACGAACAGCGCGGACCCGCCGAGCGTGCGCCCCGCGACTTCGAGGCGCCGATCGATCGACGCGAACGACAGGCGGATCGCGCGCACCATCAGCGGAAAGCCCATGATCGCCGACGCGAGCGCAGCGCCCGTCCAGCGGAACGCGAACACGATGCCGAACCAGCGATCGAGAAAGCCACCGATCGGTCCATGCGTGCCGAACAGCACGAGCAGCGCGAAGCCGACGACGACGGGCGGCAGCACGAGCGGCAGGTGCACGATCGCATCGAACAGCGTCTTTCCCGGAAACGACGCGCGCGCGAGCAGATACGCGATGGAGATCGCGAACGGAAGGCTCGCGAGCACGCTCGTGATCGCGACGCGCAGGCTCAGCGCGACAATGCCAAGCTCGTTGGCGGTCGGTCCCATCGGGTCAATCCGCCATCTCGAACCCGTACTTCTCCCAGGTCGCGCGTGCGGCCGGCGAGCGCAGATCGTCGAGCAGCCGCCTTGCTGTGGCGGAAGCGCGGCCGGCAACGAGCGCAACCGGATAGACGATCGGCGCATGCGATGCTTCGGGAAACCTGTCGACGATCTTCACGTGCTTGTCCGCGAGCGCATCGGTTTCGTAGACGATGCCGAACGGCGCTTCGCCGCGCGAAACGAGCGCGAGCGCGGCACGCACGTTATCGGTGCGCGCGAGCCGATGCTCGACGCTCTTCCACACGCCGAGATGCTCGAGCGCCTCCTTCGCATACTTGCCGGCTGGAACGCTGTCCGGGTTCGCGATCGCCAGGCGCCCGTCGTCAAGCGCGGCGGCAAGCGCGAAGCCCGGCGTGATCCGGAGCGTCGCGGAACTCTGCGCCGGCGCGATCAGGACGAGCGAATTTCGCAACAGGTCGAAGCGCGTGCCGGGCGCAAGCAGCGTGAGCTTCGCGAGGTAATCCATCCAGTCCAGATCAGCCGAAATGAAGACGTCCGCAGGCGCGCCGTTGACGATCTGTTTCGCAAGCGCGCTGCTCGCCGCGTACGAAACCACGACCTTGTCGCCGGTTGTCGATTCGAAGCGATGCGCCTGTGCATCCATCGCTTCCTTGAGACTTGCCGCCGCGAAGACGGTGACTTGCGCCGCGCGGACGATCGCCGGCGCGCCGAACGCCAGCACGACGAATGCGACGACGAAGGCGAGCTTCGATGATCGGTGCATCGACCGTTTCCTTGGGCCGGAATAGCGTAATATACCGTGGAATATAACGATTCCGATCGCCTAGAATGAATCAACGCGGCGACGAAACGGGAAAGCGCGAATGCAGGGCGAGGCTCGTCCATTCCGCGACGTGCGAATGCAAGGCTTCGCGCGACGCAGCGAAGTGCGCGACGCGCTCGCCTGGATCGACGCGCATGCGCGTCCGCTCGTCGACGAAACGATAGCGATCGAAGAGGCGGCCGGACGAACGCTTGCGCGCGACGTCATTGCGCCGCTCGACGTCCCGGCGTTCGATCGCGCGGCGATGGACGGCTATGCGCTCGTCGGCGCGCGGACGGCCGGCGCAAGCGAATACAACCCGCTCGCGTTCCCCGTGATCGGCCAGGCATTGCCCGGGCAGCCGTTCACGGGCGATGTGCGTGCGAGCGCGGCGGTGCGCATCATGACCGGCGCGCCGGTGCCGCACGGCGTCGACGCCGTGGTGCCGGCCGAGTACGCATCCGAGAGCGGCGGCGAGATCGTGATCACGCGTCCCGTCGCGCCGGGTCAGCACGTCGGGCATCGCGGCGAGGACATTCGCTGCGGAACGCCTGCGCTTTCGGAGGGACGCAAATTGCGTCCGCAGGACCTCGGTCTCGTCGCCTCGCTCGGCATCGCGCGCGTCGATGTCATCCGAAGGCCGCGCGTGCGATTGCTCGTGACCGGAGGCGAAGTCGTCGCGCCCGGAACGTCGAAGGGCGAGTATCAGGTCTACGACGCGAATTCGTACATGCTGCGCGCGCTCGTCGCGCGCGACGGCGGCGTGCTCAAAGGGATGCAGCGGCTCGGCGACGAGCCCGACAGGATTCGCGCGGCGCTTGCCGCACCCGGCGTCGATGCGGTTCTCGTCTCCGGTGGATCGAGCGTCGGCAGCGAAGACCATGCGCCGCGCCTTATCGCCGAGCTCGGCGAGCTCGCGATCCACGGCGTCGCGATGCGCCCGTCGAGTCCCGCGGGCATGGGACGCATCGGCGACGCGCTCGTTTTCCTGCTGCCAGGCAATCCGGTGTCGTGCCTCTGCGCGTACGACTTCTTCGCCGGCCGCGCGCTGCGCCTGCTCGGCGGACGGTCGGGCGACTGGCCATATCGACGCGTGAACGCAAAGGTTGCGCGCAAGATCGTCTCCGCGATCGGACGTGTCGATTATTGCCGCGTGCGGATGATCGACGGCCGCGTCGAGCCGCTCGCGCTTTCGGGCGCGTCGATCCTGTCGTCGACGACACGCGCCGACGGCTTCGTCATCGTGCCGTCGGAAAGCGAAGGCTTCGGACCGGACCGCGATGTCACGGTTTACCTCTACGACTGACGTGAACGACTCACACGATCGAACGTCCACCTCTTCGCGGCAGACGCAGTTTCTCGACGTCGTCACGCGCGACGAGGCGACGGCGCGTTTCCGTGCGCATCTGCGGCTTGCGCCGCTCGGTGTCGAGACAGTGCCGCTCGATCGTGCGCTCGATCGCATTCTGGGCGAGGACATCGTGTCGACCGTCGACGTGCCCGGTTTCGATCGCGCGAATGTCGACGGCTTCGCGTTGCAGGCGAGCGACACGTTCGGCGCCATGGAGGAAGCGCCGCGAACCGTGCGCGTCAACGATGAGGTGCTCTCGCCCGGAGTTGTGCCGACCACGACGGTGACGGCAAGACACGCGACACCCATCGCGACCGGCGGCATGCTTCCTCGCGGCGCCGACGCGGTGCTGATGGTCGAGCATTCGGAGCAGGTCGATGTCCAGGACGCGCCGCGCATCGAGATCCGCCGTCCCGTGACGTCGGGCGAGAACGTGAGCTATGCGGGCACGGACATCGCGCGCGGCGAGATCGTCCTTCGCGCCGGATCGAAGCTGACATCGCGCGAGATCGGTGTGCTCGCGGCGGTCGGGCGCACGGAGGTCGTCGTCTATCGCCGGCCGCGCGTCGCGATCTTCTCGACCGGCAACGAGATCGTCGCGCCCGGCGAGCCGTTGCGGCCCGGTGCCGTGTACGACTCCAACGCGGCGATCATCGGTGCCGCCGTCGAGGAGCTCGGCGGCGAGGACGTACATCTCGGCGTGATTCCCGACGACGAGGACGCGTTGTCGTCGGCACTCGAACGCGCGCTCGCGTGCGACGCCGTCGTGTTTTCGGGCGGCACGTCGAAAGGCGCCGGCGACATTTCGTATCGCGTCGTGCATCGGCTTCGCGATCCTGGCGTCGTCGCGCACGGCGTTGCGCTGAAGCCCGGCAAGCCGATCTGTCTCGCCGTCACCAACGGCAAGCCGGTCGTGATCCTGCCCGGATTTCCCACGTCGGCGATCTTCACGTTCCACGAGTTCGTCGCGCCCGTCATTCGTGCGTTCGCCGGTGCGCCTGCCGAGCGGCGCGAGCAGGTCATGGCGACGCTGCCGATGCGCGTCAATTCGGAACGCGGACGCACGGAGTATCTGCTCGTCGGTCTCGTGCAGGGACGAAACGGACTCTCGGCCTACCCGATGGGCAAGGGATCGGGATCGGTGACGACGTTCAGCGGCGCCGACGGTTTCATCACGATCGATCAACATACCGAGATCATCGATGTCGGCACAGCGGTGCCGGTGCAACTGCTGGGACAAGGCCTCGAAGTCGCCGATCTCGTGATCATCGGCAGCCATTGCGTCGGGCTCGATCTCATCGTGAGCAAGCTCGTGCGTGAAGGCGTTCGCACCAAGGCGCTGTTCGTCGGCAGCATGGGCGGCGTCGCGGCAGCGAAGCGCGAGGAATGCGATATCGCCGGCGTGCACCTGATGAATCCCGCGACCGGCGAATACAACGAGCACCTGCTGACCGAGCGGTTGTCGCTCGTTCGCGGCTATGGCCGCGTGCAGGGCATCGTATTTCGTGTTGGCGATGCACGCTTCGCCGACACGGATGCCGATGCGGCCGTCGCGAGGGCGTTGTCCGATCCCGAGTGCGTGATTGTCAATCGCAACGCGGGCAGCGGCACGCGCGTGATCATCGATACGTTGCTCGGCGAGCGCCGCCCACACGGTTACGGCACGCAGACCAAATCGCACAACGCCGTCGCGGCGGCCGTATCGCAAGGGCGCGCCGATTGGGGCGTTGCCATCGATACGGTCGCGCGCCAATACGCGCTCGGATTCATTCCGCTCAAGGAAGAGCGCTATGACTTCATCGTTCCGACGTCGCGAATGGCGCGGCCCGCCGTGCGCGCGTTTTGCGAACGGCTTGCGAATGCGGACGTGCGCGCGGAGTTGGCGGCGATGGGATTTCGGGTTCGCTCACCCGATCACCGCCTCGGGGACTAACGTCCGCCGAATGAGCGCCAATCGCAGTATGATGAGTTGCGGTCGACGGAGGAATCGTATGCGCTGCGCCGTCCTCGTCGTTTGCTCGTGGTTGCTTCTCGCATCGTCGGCTTACGCCGGATTCGACGAAGGCGTGGCGGCTTTGAAAAGGGCCGACTTCGCCACCGCGCTCGCGGAACTGCGACCGGGGGCCGAGCAGGGCAATGCGCTCGCGCAGGTCTACGTGGGCTCGCTATACGAAAATGGCCGCGGGACCGACAAGGACCTGCCGCAAGCAATGCTGCTGCGTGGTTCCGGAAGGCCGCGGAACGGGGCCATGCGTTCGCCCAATACGATCTCGGCGTGCTATGTCTTCGCGGTCATGGCGTGCCGGAAAGCCGCGTCGAAGCGTACAAATGGATCTATCTCGCGGCGCAGCGAATGCAGGGCGACGCTCGCGCGAAGGCGATAGAAACACTGGACAGGGTCGGCGCCGCCATGTCGAGAAACGAGCGCGATCACGCGATGCCGCTCGCGCAGCAATGGTTTCGCGCGAACCCCTGCGCTGACACGGCGAGATAAAAATGCCGTTTTCTCGCCCAAACTGTTCAGGGTCGCGCTGTCGCGACGATCGCCTCTATTGCGCGCGCGTGATGCCTCCGAAACTGCCGGACCACTGGCAGAACTGGTTCTGACCTGTTGCGAACGCCGTGAAGCCATCGAGCGTCGGCGTCATCTCGTACAGCGAGAACGTGCCTGCCGTTCCGTCGGTGCAACTGTAGCTGCCGCCGACCTGCCCGAGTTTGCCCGTCTGCGAATAGGCGCCGTTGAACGTGCACGTCGAGAGCGTGCTGGCGGCGCTCATCGAAATGGCGTTGCCTGCCTGATTCACGCTCAGAACGCCGCCGAATTCCTGAATGCCGTTGAGCGACGACGGATTGCAACTGGATAGCGTGACCGAGTAGCCGCCGATGTAGTTTCCCGTGTAGTTCTCGCTCTTCCACGTCTGTCGCTGCAACGACTTCGTCACGACGACGCCATCGACCGAGTACGTGAGCGACGCCTGATTGAAGTCCGTGAGAACGAACGAGGCGTTGCCTGCTTGCCGTATCGTCACGTTCGCAGGAGGGAACGGGCCGCCGAACCACGGACCGCTCGTGACGTAGAGCGGCCCTGTCCAGACGAGCGCGCCATTCTGATCCGACCCCTGGAACTGGACGTTCGACGTGTACCAGATCGGCGTATTCGTCGTGTCGTAGACGAAAAAGGTCAGGAACGCGATGTCGTTCTGCAGGATCACGTTCACGCCCCAACCCGATTCCGCCGGGTTCCACCACATATCCGTGATCTCCGTCGTCGCCGTGGATGCGCGGGCAACGCCGAGACCGGCGACGAAGACAACAGCCAACAGTGTTTGCCATGCACGCTTCATCGTCTTGCCCCTTCGATTTTTGCGGCTGATTGCGCGCTTCGAGTTTAGTCGAAGTGCGGGGGAATCGAAACGTTGGCTTTGTTACATTGCCTGGTCGTTCAAGACGATTCGCGTGACATGCTGAAACGACTTCGCTGCAGGAACTGACTGACGGATTCCGCCGGCTCCCGGGTCGGATTCGCGCATTCGGACGCTTTCGACGGACTGCGGATTCGCGGTCGCGCTCGTGTTCGCTGTGCACTTTTGGGCGCGTTCGCGCTTTTTGCCTACGGCATCAAAGCGCTTCAACGGTCTCGTACGTGAACGCCTCCGCCGCTGGGCTATGACGTGTTTCGGGGCTCACGCAACGCCTGGATGATCCGCTGATCGAATTGCTTCTTTTGCTCGGGTGACAATGCCAAAAAGAGCTTCTTCATCGTTTGCAGTGATCGGCTTGCGGCATCGGCGCGCTGTGCATCGTCGTCGGCAATCGTTCCGAAAACGGTCTCGGCGGGTATGGAGCTGCCATCGTCGATGCGGAAGGCTTCCTGATGGCTTGGACGCAGCCGACCCGCGTCGGCCGCATGTCGAACCTCGCGTTCGAAAACATCGAAAAGCGGTTTTTGCGTCTCCGTGAGATCGAGCTCGATCCGCAAGGAGGGGAGCTCGTTTTCGATGGCGATCATCGGGTCAGCGATCACTCGTGTCGACGTATCCGAAGTCGCATCGTTCGAGTGCGACGACCGCCCCATTCCGCTGCCCTGTCGCTGTCGTCCGCCAAACTGTCCCTCGGCATTGGTCGCGACGGCAAGCGCTAGAACTAGAACGACAAGGGGCCATGAATCCGTGAATCGTTTCATCGACGTCCACCTTCGATGTGACGGGGCATTGTTGCATGGGCGCTAGCCGCGCCACTTAAGCGGTTACAAGGAATTACATGAGACTGTTGCGCCTTTCAAGGGATTCGCATTCCAAGTATAAGGAGCACGTTGGCAACGCCAGGATTTCCAACGAGGCCTTTGCGATGTGCGCGGGACAACGATGCGTGCCCGGCAAAAAGGCTTGCGCCAGCGAGCGCAGGCCTTGGCAACGAGTAGCGAGCGAGGGACTCGAACCGCTACTCACTCAAGCCTTTGCCTTTTGAAGCTAATCGGCCGGCAGGAGCGGGTCGATTTCTCGCAGGTGCAACACCTCGGTACAACATAGGCTCCAATCCTTGCGCATGCGTCAGCGCCCGTCAAGAGCGAGACTGCTAAAGCCGGTGATCAGCTTCCTAGCCCGGCGGCGCGGATCGCGCACGCTTGTTGAGCCGCCAGCCGTGTGGCTTCGGCCGGAGCTAGAATCAGATTCCTGCTTCAGCTTTAGCGCGACCTGTAAAGGCCAGTGGGGTTGAAAGGCGATTCGACGAGGTCTGTCCGAACTTTGTCGATAACGTCGTTGGTGGTTCTGGATTCTTGATCTAGCAGCTGCCTCGTCCGTAGTCCGGTCTCATGCCGGACACGATTCGCAAATCGCGCTTGGAACCCTACGGTCGTACAACTAACGTTGGACTCGAAAACGTACGCCAGGGAAAAGTAGACGCACGACCACCAGCGTTGGAGCATGGATTTGGTCCACGACGCGCTGTTCGATGGGCGGCTGTTTCGCATGTCGATGCCCCATCGGATCCGTGAAGCAATCCAGCGTTGGGCGTGGTGATGCTGCAGGCCGGTCCGATACGCAGAGTACGATGACGACACAAAGCATTGCTCGCTACGGCGCGGTGGCTCAAACGTTCCATTGGGTCACCGGCGTTCTCGTTCTCGTCGCATTCATCTATGGGCCCGGCGGCAGCGAGACGCGTGTGTACTCCAGCGCGATGGGTTCCGACCGCCAACTCCATGAAACGCTCGGCCTCACGGTACTCCTGCTCGTGACTTTCCGGCTCTTGTGGCGAACGGTTCATAGGCGACCGGATCCGCCCCGGGTGCCGCGGTGGATGGATTTCACCTCGAAAATTGTTCAGAGTCTCCTTTACGTGTTGATGTTCGCGTTGCCGATTACCGCGATCATGGGCGCCTGGCTGGAGGCCCATCCATTGACGCTTCTCGGAAACCTCCATATCGGCCCGTACATTGCCCCGTCACATGACATCGGTTCTCGCATATCGGCTCTGCATGGGTGGCTTGGCGATGTCATCATGTGGCTGGCCGGTATCCATGCGTTGGCAGCGATCCTCCATCACATCGTCCTTCGGGACGGCGTGCTAGTGTCGATGACTCCGCGCTGGCTTCCCCTGCGCCGTCGTACTCGCTGATCCGCATTCTGCGACAACGGGACGCAGCGAAGTTCACCTGTGCTGGACAAAGCGGCGCGCCGGCCGCATCCTTGAGCAGTCGCGACTTCGCGTAGCTTCGATGCGCCTGCTGGTCGTAGAAGACGACGCGCAGTTGCGCGCGGTCATCGCCCTCACCTTCCAGGATCTGGGCTACGCCGTAGATACTGCCGCGGAAGGCGCGGCGGCGGATCGACTCCTCGGCAATCGCGACTTTGACGTGGTCGTGCTCGATCTCGGATTGCCTCTGGTCGACGGACTGGAAATCCTGCGCCGTGTGCGCCGTCGACGAAGCGAAACCGCCGTTCTAGTGATCACGGCCCGGCATCGCGTGGAGGAGCGCATCCGCGGTCTCGATCTCGGCGCCGACGATTACCTCGTCAAGCCGTTCGCCCTTGGGGAGCTCGAGGCTCGCGTGCGCGCGCTGCTGCGCCGGCAGACGAAGGCGGGAGCCGTTCTCGAATCGGGCCGCGTCCGCCTCGACACTCGCGAACGCGTCGTGTACGCCGACGACACCCTGGTAGCACTTGCGCCACGCGAGTTTGCAATACTCGAAATGCTGCTCCTGCATCAGGGTCGCGTCGTGAGCAAGGCGAAGCTCGTCGGTCAACAGAGCGGAGAAGCCAAGATAGCATCGGCTGCGATTGACGTTTTCGTGCACCGGCTGCGCCGCAAGTTCGAACCCGCCGGACTCTCGATCAAAACGATCCGTGGGGTCGGTTATATCGTTCCCAACGAGGCAGGTATCTGAAGGGACGCCGCCGTGTCGCTGCAGACCAAGTTGTTCGTCTGGCTGTGCGGCCCGCTCACGCTGCTGTGGTTTTCCGGCATGGTTGCCGCCTATCTGCTGACGCAGCGCATGGTCGGTCTCGCGTTCGACCAGAATCTGCTCGCTACGGCGCTCACCGTGAGTACCCAGATCGAGGGAAGCGACCGCGACGGCAAGCCGCATCTCAGGTTGTCGCCGAACGATGAGCGGATGCTGCTCTTCGATCCGGTGGACGAGGTTCGCTATGCGGTCCTCGACGAGGAGGGAGCCACGGTGGCCGGACAGCACGACATTCCGCTTCCTGTCGGCATCGTGACTCCCGGGAAACCGGCGTTCTACGATGCGCCGCTCGGTAAGCAGTCGATGCGATGGGCGGCGCTCGTCGCGGCGCAAAAGGACGAGGACGATCCCAAACCGATACGCGCGACGATCGTCGTGGGAGAAACGCTCCGCAAGCGCGAAGCGTTGTCGCAGCAGACGCTTTATCTCACCACGCTCCCGCAAATTGGGCTCGTCGCGCTGCTGGGCGCGCTGGTTTGGTTCGGATTGCAACGCGGCCTGCGGCCGCTGCACGAGCTTCGTCAGCGGGTCCAGGAGCGCTCGGAAACGGATCTGCATCCGATCGCGATCGACGGCAGGGCAAGCGAGATCGACGCGCTTCGTGATGCGCTGAACGGGCTCATGGTCCGTCTCGACCGCACACTCGCGCTCCAGAACGAGTTCATCGGCAACGCGGCGCACCAGCTGCGCACGCCGCTTGCAGCGCTGCAAGCGAAGATCGACTACGCCGATCGCAAGCATCGACGAGGGGACGATACGCTTGCCGAGCTGCGGCCCTCCGTGGAGCGTTGCATCCGGCTGGTGAACCAGCTCCTCGCAATGGCTCAGGTCGACGCGGCGCAATCTCATACGCTCACGACCACGCGCCTGGATCTGGTGACCGAGGCCCGCGATCTGGTGGCCGACATGATCGACCGGGCCCTCGCCAGGAACATCGATCTCGGCGTGGAAACCACGGGCGAGCCGCTGTTCGCCATCACCAATCCGACACTGCTCACGGAACTGCTGCGAAACCTCGTCGACAACGCGCTTCGCTATGCGCCGCCAGGTGGACGCGTCACCGTACGCCTGGAGGACGCTGGCGACCGCGTGATGATCTTCGTTTCGGACAACGGTCCGGGGATCGCGAAGAGCGAGCGCGGGCGCATCTTCGAGCGCTTCTATCGCGGTGATGGCGCATCGGAAACGGGTAGCGGACTCGGCCTGTCCATCGCTCGCCGCTGCGCCATGGTGATCGGCGCGGAACTGAACCTTGTGCCCGCTGAAGAAGGGACGTGCTTCCGCGTGACCCTGCCGCGGCAGGTGTCGGCGGCCGGCCGCTTGGCGCAAAGCTAGGCGTCGTCGGAGCCTACAGCCGGCTTATGAAAAAGCACCTATTTGGTTACGAAAAGCTTCGTCTGCATGCCAGCCTTGTAATGCCCCGGCTGGTTGCATAGAACGATGTAGAACCCGGGCTTGAGATCGACCGTTATTGTGCCGGAGGCGCCTGGGCGCAAGTCATCGAGGTCACCCAAGACTTTGATTCGGCTCTCCACCACTTCGGCCTTCGTTTGATCGTAAGGCAGCGGTTGCCGTGGCTTGGCTGGGACTACGAGCATCTCGTGGACCAGTTCCTTCGATTGGTTGATGGCACGAAACGTAACCTTCCCGGCCGGCACGCTGCGGCGATCGAGCACGATACGGTCGGATCGGATCGCGGAGCCGGTGCTCGGGTCTTGCAGCAGCACGTTGATCATCGTGGTCGCCGCCGCAAAATGGCCGCCCACAGCGAGGCATGTCAGTAGCACGAACGCGCTGGGAAAGGAGCGATTCGGCATTGTCTCACCAGGAAGAATGCAGGCCGACCATGAATCCGTGCGGCAGAACGTTCAGGAAGAACGGCGTTTTGTTCTTCGCCGCAAGGTATCCGACGCCCGTACCAAGCGCCCAGCCCGCGATCACGTCCGTCTGCCAGTGCGCGCCGTTCTTGACTCTCGCCATCGCATCGTACGCGGGCAGAATTTCGAGCGCCCAAACCAGAGGCTCTCGATTGGCGTAGTTCACGATGAACGGCGTGACGAAGCTCGCCTGCAGCGTGACCTCGCCGCTCGGAAAGCTCTGAAACCTGCTACCGTTGAACCAATCATTCGGACTATTCGTCTGGTCCGGGCGCTTGCGCCCGAACACCCACTTCATTCCCTGCGCCGCTGCGCTACTGAAGATCGACGAATCGATGGTCTGCCAGAACGTGAGCCCGAGCTCCGACTCTCCCCCCAGCCACACGGCGCCACCAACCTCGGTGGCGATAACAGCGTATTCGAGGCCCTGGGTGTACTGTCGCGCCCAGATCCCCGAATCGGTGGGAGTGACCTTGTGGTCGATCCCGGCATGCGCGCTCGGTGATACCAGCAACACAATTAACGTCGCTACGAAAAGCAGGCACCCACCCGCGAGTTTCCGTGGCGCCGACAGCGACGAGAGATCGATGGGTAACGTCCGACGCTGTTTGCTCATTGACGACCGCCTGCCGGAACGAGCGCCGCGCCACGTTGAGCGCGAGCAGCTGACGAATCCGACCATATCGCGATCGCAAAACACAGGTGCGGCGTGTAACGATCGCGTGCGGCTACGCTAGCACTGCTCCTGGCTGTTCCGCCGAGGTGGTAAGGATCCGGTAAGGAACGGCTGGACGCTCGAGACAGCGACAGGTGTGGCGAAACTCGTAGCCGCGAGTCAGGCCGACTTTCCGATTCGAAACATGTGTCGCGTGCTGAAGGTATCGGCCGGTGGCGCCTATGCCTGAAAGGGGCGTCCAGGGTCGCGGCGGGCGCTGGACGTCGCGGCCCTAACCGAGCGAATTCGCGCGATTCAGGCCGCGTCGGACGAAATCGACGGCGATCCGAATATTTACGCTGAGCTGCGAAGTGTGCTCGTGAGAGGCAAGCGCGTAGCGCGATTGATGAGTCACAGGGTTACGTGGCGCAAGTCGCGTCGCCGCTTCTTGGTCGACGACGCGCCGCGACCCGACGCAGCGACCGGCCCCGGCTCTGGTCAGTCGCAGTTTGTCGCTGCACGACCTAACCAGTTGCGGATGCGGAAATGGACTTACGTACCGAGGTGGTCAGGGTTCGTGTTCCTGGCGATCGTGCTCAACGTGTGGAGTCGGCGCTTCGCCGGGTGGGCGGTTGGCGAGCAGATGACGAGCGAGCTCGTTCTTGCGGCACCCGACATGGCGAGCAAGCAACGTAAGCCGAAAGGCGCGATTCGTCACGGCGACCAGGGCAACGGTACACGAGCGTTGGCTTCGGTCAGCGTTGCGCGGCGTCCGTGTGCATCGTCGCGATGGGAAGTATCGGCGATGACTGTCCCGAGTACGCCGGCGGAGATCGTTTGCCACGTCGGCGCATCACGCGAGCGCTGAACGCCAGGCGGCACGTCATTGATGCCGATCCAGAACGAGCGTTGAGGCGTCGCGCAGGTTTAGCACGTACCGATCGCATGACGGCGACAAATTGCGCGCATTGTCGATGCGCCAAAACCGTCGCATCGTGGGAGTACGACCGTCGGAGCGCACGCTGACGGATCCTCCGGTCAGCCGAAGGGCTTGCCGTGAATTCCGACTAGCGGCGCCCGGTGCAGCAGGGCGTCGCTGCGACCGAGAATGAAACGCACGAGATCCTCGAGCATCGGCTCATCGATCGAGCGGCTGTCAAATTCCAGGCTGACGCGGTCGAAACGATCGACGTTGACGAACAAAATCTGCACGATCCCGGTTCGATAGTCGGCGCGAAACGATATGTCGGCGGGAATCTCGGGCACGACTGTGATCACGCATTTGTGCACGTTTCCGGCCTGGTCCTCGACGCGCCGCGCCGTGTAGCGCACGCCCGCGTCATCGAGAATCTTCTCCACCAGCACAGCGCCACCCGGAGGCACTTCGATGGGTCCAGGTGCGATCGCGTCGATCTGGTAGGCAATGTTGATTTCGTCGAGCACCGGGAAACCGACGATCCGCCGAACGTGCTGGCCAACGAAGCCGCGCTTGAACCGAACGCGGCCGAAAACGATGCCGTGGCCTAGATCGAAGCGATGGTCGATCGGCAGATGCAGCCCGTCGAGGTACGTCACGGCCTTCTCGAGCCACCGGAACGCTTTGCGCAGCTGCCCATCGATCTCTTGGTAGCCGGGAACATCCGCATGGTCGTGCGTCGATGCACGGATGGTCTCGTACTGCTCACGCAATTCCTCCAGCAGGCCAGCGTGCTCAGCCATACACGATCTCGCGCGGCGGGTCTTCGGCAGACCTTGAAGTATCGCTGCAGTTTCCGCGCGCCGTGCCACGAGCGATTGACAGACATGCATCGAGCATCGCATTACCGGCGATCGCCGTGCCCGCGCCCGTCAGCAATTTCCGCCGGCTGATCATGCTGGTCCTGACCGAGGTATGCACCACATACGATTATGGACCGAGGCATGATATCGATCACCACTCGTTCGCGATTTGACGTGAATCAAAGGCTCGACTTCCTGCACGGTGATCGCCGTCAGTCTGCCTTTCCATCGACTCGCTGAGCGGTCAGCCGCGGCCGGACGCAGCGAAATAGATCGCATACGCGCTCGACCAAAGAAGCGCGGAAACCTCGATTCGATCGATCTGCGCGTGCGCGTGAGCGGGCAGACCCGCGATCAATGAAGCAGGAAGCCATCCCGCATATTGAGCGGCACAAAGCGCGATCGAACATGCTTGCCGCGAGATACAGCGGGCGAAAGCCAAATGCCCACACCGCCGCGATGCATGAATCGCCCATGATGGAACCGCTACGAGTCTCGCCAGAACCGCTGCATTTCGAGGTAGGTGAACGATGCCGACCAGGTGATGAGCACGAAGCCCGTAAGCGCCTCGGTGCCTGCCATGAAACGGATGGGTCCGACGGGCGCAAGATCGCCGAAGCCGACCGTGGTGTACGTCATCGCCGAGAAGTAAACGAAGTCGAACAAGTGCCGGGCCCCGGGCCCGACGTTGCCGAACGCCGGCGCTCGAAGAAGCAGCCATAGCGCGAGCCCGAAAATCCAGATCTCGGCGACGTGCACGACCAGCACGGAGGCGATTCCATACAGCACTTTGATTCGCCGCCGGCCACCGAGCCACGCCAAGCCGCGCGACGTGACGACCAGGGCTTCGTAGTGCAGCAGAACGCTGAGCGACACCGCGAGCATTGTCGCGAGCACCACACCGATATTGACGAACCAGTCGTCGTACATGACCTAGTGCAGCATCGAGCATGGCCACGCCGCCGACCTTGATCGCGATCAAAGGCACTGTCGCGCGTCGCCTCGTATCCCAAGGGGCGACGCACTTAACCTCAACAGCGAGCCGCGCACCACCACCGGCGCGCGACATTGCCTTGCACCAGCGTATAATTTTGCCCGCCGGAAACCGCGACGGCCGTTTTCCGGCCTTCAGCAACCGGGCGCGCCCGACGACGCGACCGCCATGTCGAGTAATTTGCCTTGGCAGACAACGAATCGGATTCGCGGCGCAGCGTCTCCCCTATCACACGAACCGAAGTTTCAGGCGCGGCGCCGGCATCGCGGGAGCCGCATTCGACCCGCTGGACGGAGCGCAACCCCACGGTGAGCGTGGCGGCACTCGTTCTCCTCACGTTGGTGTTCGGACTCGTCGCGTGGCTTGCGAACGCCAGAGCGCCAGAAACCGTCCGTGCGATGCTGATCGTCGCCGTCCCGGTCATCGCGGTCGTAGCGTTCCTGCTGTACCGCGATAGCCATTCTCGCGAATCGATGCGACGCGCGCTGCAAAGCATGCAGGCGCGCGCAAGCGGGTTCTTCGAGTCGGCGATGGACCCTATCATCTCGATCGACGAAGGCCAACGGATCGTGTTGTTCAACGCCGCAGCCGAGGCCGCGTTTCGCTGGCCGCGACAGGCGGTACTCGGGCAGCCGATCGAAATGCTGATTCCGGAGCGCTTCCATACCGCGCATCGAGCCTACGTCGCGCAATTCGCAAAGACCGGCGTGACATCGCGGCGAATGGGCGGCCTTAATGCCCTGACGGGCCTGCGTGCGAACGGCGAGCAGTTTCCGATCGAGGCGTCGATCTCGCAGCACGTGGAGAACGGCCACAAGATCCTCACGGTTGTCCTGCGCGATGTCAGCGCACGCGTGCGTTCGGAAAGCCTGCTGACACGCAGTGAAGCTCGCCTGCGCGGCATCCTCGACTCGGCGATGGACGGCATCATCACCGTCGACGACCAGCAGAAGATCCTGCTCTTCAACGCCGCAGCCGAGAGGATGTTCGACTGTCCGCAGGATCAGGCCATCGGCGGGTCGCTTTCCTGGTTCATTCCCGATCGTTACCGAGGCGCGCATGCGCGCCACATCGAAGCGTTCGGTGCAACGGGGGTCACGTCGCGGCGAATGGGGGGTACGCGTGTCGTGACCGGCCTGCGTCGCAACGGCGGGGAGTTCCCGATCGACGCGTCGATCTCCCAACTCGCCGAGGGAAACAGCAAGTTCTACACGGTGATCCTGCGCGACGTCACCGAACGAGTGCAGGCGCTCGAGTCGCTTTCCCGTTCCAGGGAAGAGCTGCGGGAGCTCGCGAGCGCCGCGATCTCCGCGCGCGAACAGGAGCAAAGGAGAATCGCGCGCGAACTCCACGACGAGCTCGCCCAATCGATGTCCGCGCTCAAGATGGATATCACCCTCATTCGGGCGGGCGCTGCCGATTTGGACGGCGCGCTCGCGAAGCGGCTGGACCGCATGGAGGCGCAGATCGACACGACGATCGCCGCCATTCGCCGCATCGCGGCCGACCTGCGTCCGCTGCTCCTCGACGATCTCGGGCTTGCTGCCGCACTCAAGTCGCTCGTCAAGGAGTTCGGACGCCACAACAGCATCGCATGCGAGCTGATGCTGCCTGGAGAGGACCTGGAGCTGCCGGTCGCGCACGCCTCGGCAGTGTTCCGGATCGTGCAGGAGTCGCTCACGAACGTCGGCAAGCACGCGAAGGCGTCGCACGTCGACGTCGCGGTCGCAACCGAGCGCGACAACGTTAACGTGACGGTACACGACGATGGCGTCGGCTTCGCTACCGACGCGCCGCGCAAAGCAGAATCGTATGGGCTGCTGGGAGTGCGGGAACGCGCGTATCTTCTTGGCGGCGAGGCGCGCGTGACGAGCGCGCCGGGGCGCGGAACGCGACTGGAGGTGCGCATTCCCCTCGCCACGGTAACGACAACGTCGGCATGATCCGAGTGCTGATCGCCGACGATCACACGATCGTCCGGGAAGGATTGCGCCAGCTTCTCGAGGCCGCGGGCGATTTCGAGGTCGTCGGCGACGCGGCCGACGCAGTGGAAGCGATACAGCTCGCGCGCAAGGTCGACTTCGACGTGGCGGTCCTGGACATCTCCATGCCTGGCCGCAGCGGCATCGAGCTCATCAAGCAGATTCGTACCGAACGCCCGCGGGCGCGCATCATGATGCTTAGCATGCACGAGCAGCATGAATACGCCGTGCGCGCGATGCGTGCCGGTGCGTCCGGCTACCTCACGAAGGACAGCGCGGCGCGTGAACTGGCTTCGGCGCTGCGCAAAATCGCCGCCGGCGGTGCCTACGTCAGCGCGGAGGTGGCCGAGCAGCTCGCGCTCGGCGCGATGCCGCAGGCCGACACCGCGCCGCACACGTTGCTTTCCGACCGCGAGTTCCAGGTGCTGCAATCCCTCGTTGCCGGCAAGACCGTTTCCGAGATCGCCGAAGCGCTCAGTCTCTCCGTCAAGACTGTGAGCACGCACAAGGCGCGGCTCATGGAGAAGATCGGGGCCGAGAACAATGTTGGCCTCTTCCGCTATGCGATGCGCCACGGACTGATTGAGAGCTGAGCATGCGGACGGCTTCGAAATTCGGCTGAAGCAATTGCCCGCGCCGCCCCGTGCGACCTTCATCGCACACTCGACGCATGCTGACCCGGCGACAATCGTTCGCATCAGGACGGCGTGCTTCCATCTCTACGTTCAAGAAACTTCATCGTTCGAGACGTTCGAAGCGATCCTCACCCGGCTTCACAAGCGCGACACGTAGGCTTTGGAGTTGAGGGCGATCGGCGGCGTGGCGCTCGCGGCGGGTACCGCTTGCGGGTACCGCTTTCGTATCGCCCTATCCCCGCCGTAGGAATCTTCCTAGCGTCACGTTCGGACACGGCCGATCGCCTTAATCAGCCGCGACCGATTTGAGCTTCCGCGCTGTGGGCGGATAGTGCCGTCATGCAAAGCGAATCGATCCCTACCGTTTTCCTCGTCGATGATTCGGCCGCAGTGCGCGAGCGCCTCAAGGAGCTTTTCGACCTTGGCCCGCGGGTGCGGATCATCGGTGAAGCCGACACAGCGGGTCGGGCGATCGTCGCCATCAAGGCGTCGCAGCCAGATTTCGTCGTCCTCGACCATAAGTTGCCTGACGGCACGGGACTCGACGTGCTCCGTGGAGTACGCAACGAATCGCGAAGAAGCTGTTTCATCGTGCTGACCAACCGTGCCAGCGCCGAGTTGCAAGACGCATTTGTCGATGCCGGCGCACGATTCTTTCTCGACAAATCGCAGGAATTCGGACGACTCGCCGGCTTGATCGCCGAGCTAAGTCCGGCGAACGGTAAACGCTTCAACGCTCACGATGCGGAGAGATGACCATGGTACAGACCGCCCCCTTGCAATACCGGGAACCGACTTCGCCCATCGCTTTGCACGTCGTTCGCGGATCTGCGCCGCAAACACGGATTTCGAGCGCCTGCTCGGATTGCCTGATGCGGGCGCTTTGCCTGCCGACCGGCATTCGCCCGGAGGAGCTGCGAGAAGTCGACGAAGTGGTGTTCGCGCGGCGACGCTTGCGGCGGGGCGAGCACTTGTATAGGGCCGGCGAGCCGTTCAAGTCCTTCTACGCGTTCCGCTCGGGCTTCTTCAAGACCTACGTCGACGGACCGGATGGCCACAGCCAGGTCATCGGCTTTCCGATGGCCGGCGAGGTCGTCGGATTAGATGGAATCGAAACCGACATTCATCGCCTCAACGTCGCGACGCTCGATGATGGCGAAGCTTGCGTCATTCCGTACGCCCATTTCGAGTCTTTGGCGATGCGCGTACCGGCTTTGCAACGCCAGATGCACAAACTCATGAGCCGCGAGATCGTGCGCGAGCAGGAACTCATGACGCTTCTCGGCGGCATGCGAGCCGAGGCGCGGGTCGCCGCATTTCTGCTCGCGTTGTCCGCGAAATTCGCAAAGAGGGGCTATTCGGCGACCCAGTTTCGCCTGCGCATGACGCGCGAAGAGATCGGCAGTTACCTCGGGCTCAAACTCGAGACCGTGAGCCGCGTGCTGTCGAGGTTTCAGGATAGTGGACTGATCGGCGTGGAACTCCGCAGTCTCGTGATCGTCGACGCGAAGAAGCTTGCCGCGATCGTCCCCGATCTCTGATCGCACGTCATCGCGCTATTCCTCTTGCGCGGACGGCTGCAGCCGCAGTCGGAGCGACACTACCTCTGGAACACGGCAGGTCTGCACGACGAAACGAAACGCCCGCCCAAGCTCGATCATTCGCCGATTGTCGGAGCGGGTGTATCCGACGAGCTCGCGTAAGCCGCGGTCGCGGCAATGATTGACCAGCTTCCCCATGAGAAGTCGGCCGAGGCCGTGACCTTCGACGTCCGGGCGCAGCACGATGGCGATCTCGGCGGCATTCGCGTCCGAGCAGGGGATTGCCAGCGCGATGCCGAGAATGTCGACGCTACTGCTGTCGCTCGCGATTGCGGCGAACACGATGTCGGCATCGTTGCCAGTTGAATCTCTTTGTGCGATCTGCTCGGCCTGCGCGAGCGCGATATGAACCAAACGATCGCGACGCGCGGAATCGAGCGATGCCTGGAAGGCTGCGTAGCGCTCGCTATCGTCGGCCCGAAGCTGGCGTAGCCACACGCTGCGGCCTCTCCATAAAATGCGCTGCGCGATGTCTTCCGGACGTTGACGAGTCATGTGAAAGATCATCCAAGCGTGGAACACCGCCCGCGCGGGCGGCGACATGTCCTCAATGCGAGGTGAACAGGGGCACGGTCATCTTCTCGACCATCGTCCGCGTCATGCCGCCTAACACCAGCTCGCGCACACGAGCATGACCGTAGGCGCCCATGACGAGCAGGTCGGCGCCGAGATCACATAGCTCGGATAGCAGCAGCTCGCCCGGGTCGTCGAGCGTCGACTCCATCCGTTTCGGTTGCACGTTCACGCCGTGAAGCGCCAGGTACGCGGTGACTCGCTCCTGAGAGCGTTGGGCGTCTTCGCCGAGCCGGCAGCGGTTGCCAATCGAGAGAAGCGTCGTCCGCGATGCTGTCGCAAGCAGCGGCAGCGCATCGCGCACCGCCCTCGCCGCTTCGCGGCTACCATCCCACGCGATGACGACATTTCCGCCGATTTCGGCGGTCGATGGCGCGAACGGCAGCACGAGAAGCGGTCCACCACTACCGAGCAGTGCGTGTTCGAGCAACCTCCGATCGAAGCCACTGATGTCGATTTCGTCACCGGGCTGCGAAAGAATCGCTAGATCTGCGCATCGCATTTCCGCCAGCGCGTTGTCGATTGGATTGATTCCGAGCGCACGAATTTGGATCTCGACGTGCTCACGCGCCTCTGCCATGCGTCGGAGCAGCGCCTCCGCGCGATCGCGCGCTTCTCGGTCCAACATCAGCTTCGCCACCTCCCGTGGCGGAAGTTGCTCGATATCGACCTCCACACGGCTTGAAAGTGACGAATAGATGGCCGTCACGCAACCCTTGAAGCGACGAGCGATGGTTACCGCAGCGTCCATTCGACGCTCGCCGGCGGCACTATCGTCGAGATGAACCAAAATCGATCTGAACGTCATCGTGCACCTCCGCAAATGGACGAAGCCATTCTCGGCTTACCGCGTGTGAACGCCGTTGATTCAGGTCAATGTTTATAGCGAAGACGCACTCCACGCTGAGGCGTTTCGGTTGAGGAAATAAGCTTGGCGACCGAACCGGGCGCGGCCACGCTCATCCCTTGACAGGTCAACAGCAAACTTTCCAAAGCGGCGACTATCGTGACTGGGAAGTTGAGAAAGGTGAGACCTGCATGTGAGGCGAATCCGATTCGGCAGTATCGAGCAAAGCTGCGACGACGATCGTAGTCACGAGCTCAGCCAAAGGCGTACGCGCGTTGTCGACGATCCTCTCTCCCGTATTCGACCCGATTTCCCGGCGGCAGTGGTCGCGGTTCAACACCATGCGGCGGGTGGGCCCTATCTACGGAGCGAGGCCCTGAGCAAGCGGACCGACCTCGCGGCAAGGGACGCGATCGAGGGGGACAGCCTCGTGTGCGGGGCATTCTACATAGCGAGGCCCGAATCGCATCTCGTCGTCGAGAAGGATCGAACGCTCAGCTAAAGCTGTGTCGATCGGGTCGTGCCGCTCGACAAGATCGCCGTCGTGAAACACCAGTGGAGGTTGACCATGAAAAGCAGGCATTCCCGGACGCCCGCCCATCCTTCACGGTGTCTCCGCCGAGCGCGCCGCATCCGGCCGCAAGTCCCGGCAGCCACCAGCGATCGTAGTGCGCCAAGCTGTCGCGCCAGGCGATCGTTGACTGCACGAACGCCGTCGCGATGGCAGCCGCGATCCCGAACGCGAAGCCGACGTTGGTCTTGTGCGGAGCAGTCGCTCGCTGATCGGCGGGTTCGGCCACGGCCAGTACCTCGCGAACGGCGCCGCCATGTTCGCCGCATAAACGGGAAGCATCAGGTAGAGCAGGTCGGCAGTCTTTCCATACATTCCGCCCCGTGGCGAAACGCCATCACGCTCGCCGTCGTCGAATCGCCGTTTCTCCTGAGTCGTGGAGCGATCGCTCACAGCGATCATCTGCCGCCGAACCGTTGCCGCTCCTTGACCGTCGTCAAGCGTCGATGGCTATTACTCGCCGTATGATCGATTCATGAAACATACCGCGTGGTGGTCGCCCCCGCAGGACACCGTGTCCCGCGAATTTGTGCGGGTGGGGATGCCGGCGAATCTGCTCGGCTTCATCCGCCGCGTCAGCAGCTCGAATCAGCTTTGGATCGCGCTGCTCGCGGTCACCGTGTTCGTGATGAACACGGCGCCGCTCGAGATACAGCGGCGGATCCTGAATGCGGCGACGATCGATCGCGATGCGAGGCTCGTCGTCGTGCTTGGCCTCGCGTATGCGGCGATCGTGGTATCGGAAGGGTTGTTGAAATTGCTGTTGAACGTCTACGGAGGATGGATCGGCGAGAAGGCGATACGGACACTGCGTCTTTCGGCGAGCACGCTTGCGGATGGAATTCCAGCTCACCAGAAGGACCCGGCGGTTCAGGGCGTCGAAATATCGCTGATCGTCGCCGAACCCGAAGCCATCGGCGGTTTCGTCGGCATCGCGGTCGCCGAGCTCGTGCTGCAGGTCGGGATGCTGTTGAGCGTCTTCGGCTACATGTTCTACGTTCAGCCCACGCTCGCGCTCGTGTGCCTTCTGCTGTTCGCGCCGCAGCTCCTGTTCGTGCCGTTGATGCAGTCGGCGATCAACCGGCGTGCACAAGCACGGATCGGCGTGCTGCGTCAGGCAAGCGTCGGTGTTCTGCTGGCTGGACAAGCGCACGGAGAGAAGGCACAGCGGGAGCGGTTCGCCGAGATATTCGAGCTCGACCTCGGCATCGTCAAGCTCCGCTTCTCCATGAAGTTCCTGATGAATTTCACGCAAAACCTCGGCAAGGTGCTCATTCTGTGCTTTGGCGGCTGGTACATCATCGAAGGCCGCACCGACATAGGAACCGTTGTGGCTTTCGTTTCAGGACTCGCCAGCGTCCGCGACCCGTGGAGCGATCTCGTCAACTGGTACCAGGAAATGATGCTGGCCAGTGCCAAATACCGGACGTTCGTCGCCGCCATGAGGCAATTTGCGATCGTGAGACATCCGTTCGCGGCCGATTGATCACGGTTTGATCGATGATGTTCGAGCAAACGAGCCGCCGCGCCTTGGCCGCGAAGACATCCAGTCCGCCAGACGATGACACTGCGCATCAGCGCCGGATCGTCGACGCGTTGCATGCAAACCTCCGCGCCGCGAATGGCTCCGTCCGCCTCGTCGAGACGCACATCTCGTTCGTTCTGCTGACGGGCCCCTTCGCCTACAAGATCAAGAAGGCGGTCAGGTTGCCGTTCCTCGATTTCAGCACGCTGGCGGCGCGGCAGGCACGCTGCGAGGACGAGCTGCGTCTCAACCGCAGGCTCGCGCCCGAGCTGTATCTCGACGTTGTACCGATCACCGGGACCGCGGACGCGCCGACGATCGGCGGTGCGGGTCCGGTCCTCGAATACGCGGTGCGGATGCGGCAATTCCCGGATGACTCGCTGCTGTCCGAAGTCGTCGCACGCGGAAGTTTGACACCGGCGCATGTCGACGCGCTTGCGGCACGAGTGGCGCGCTTTCACGCCGCCGCGCCGGTCGCTTCATCCGATTCGCCGTTTGGCGATCCGGGTGCCATCCTCGAGCTCGCCCTCGACAATTATTCGGACATCCGGCGTTTCGCGAACGAAGTGCCGCCTTGCCGAAAACTCGACGCATTGCGAGCATGGACTGAGCGCGAGCATGCGACCGTTCGACATCTGCTGGAAGACCGGCGCCATACCGGAGCCGTGCGCGAATGTCACGGCGATCTTCACCTCGGCAATATCGCGCTCGTGAACGGCGAGCCGACGTCTTCGATTGCATCGAGTTCAGCGAGGAGATGCGCTGGATCGACACGATGTCGGAGATCTCGTTCGTCGTGATGGATCTCGCGCACGGCCAGCGCACGGATCTCGGCCATCGCTTCCTCAACGCGTACCTCGAGTTGTTCGGCGACTACGGCGGCGCGGCCGTTCTCCGCTACTACCTCGTCTATCGCGCCATGGTGCGAGCGAAAATCGCGTGGCTGCGAGCGTCGCAGGTGTCTTCGTCGTCCGCGCGCTCGACGTGCATCGACGAGTTCAACCGCTATCTAACCCTGGCATCGGCGTATGCGGCGGGTCGCCCCCCGGCGTCGCGCTCATGCACGGGCCGAGCGGCGCGGCAAGACGACGCTTTCCGCCCGCTTGCTCGAGCGCACCGGCGCAATTCGGGTGCGCACCGACGTCGAGCGGAAGCGTCTTTCGGGTCTCGCTGCCGAGGCGCGGACCGGATCGGGTCTCGACGGCGGGCTCTATGCGCCGGATCGGACCCGGCGCACCTACCAGCACGTGCTTGCGTGCGCGGAGTCGATCGTCGTGGGCGGGTTTGCCGCCCTTGTCGATGGCGCGTTCCTGCAACGCTGGCAGCGCGAGAGCTACGCCGAGCTGGCGCGGCGGTACGAGGCGTCGTTTCTGATCGTGGACTGCATCGCTTCCGAGAGCACGTTGAGGGCACGGGTTTCGGCGAGAGCGAACGTCGGCCGCGATGCTTCGGAAGCCAATCTCGCCGTGCTGGAGAACCAGCTCGCCACCGCAGAGCCGCTCTCGTGCGAAGAGCTTCGGTACACGATGACCTGCGACGCCGAGTCACCCTTCGAGAGCGGCATTTCGGCGACTGCATGGCGCAACATCGTCGATCGTTTCCGCGCCGGCGGCGCGCCGCTCGCTTCTGCCCACGCCAGACTGGGGCCGGACGTCGAACTCGCGGACAAGGTCGTGCGACTGTGCCGCCCCGGAACGTACGCAACCGCGACTGGCGTCGTCGAAGCGATCGAGACGCACTTGTCGTGGGTGTTCCTGACGGACGCCCACGCCTACAAGCTGAAGAAGCCGGTGCGCGAAGAACTCGTGGACCTCCGAACACTCGATGCGCGCCGCCGCAACTCCCTTAAGGAGCTGGAAGTCAATGCTCGATTCAGCCGCGGCGTGTATCTCGATATCGTGCCGCTCGTGTCAGGCGGCGATGGCGGCCTGCGCGTCGCTGGCGTGGGGACGGTCGTCGACTGGCTGGTGCGCATGCGACGCCTGCCCTCCGCGAAGATGCTCGATCGCGTCATCGCCTCGGGTCGATTCGACGTGTCGGCGCTCGTGCCCGTCGTCGAGACGTTGTGCCGGGCATACTCAAATGCGCGCGTATCGGTCGACCAAGAGACGTATCGTCGGCGCATTCGGGACATGATCCGGGCCACCGAGCGCGAGCTGTGTCGACCCGAATTAGATCTGCCGCTTGATACGGTGAAGCGGATTGCGGCGCAGCAGTGCCGCTTCGCCGAGCGCGATGGGCGATTCGAGGCGCGCGTGCGTGAATCGCGGATCGTCGAAGGTCACGGTGACCTTCGCCCCGAGCATATATGCCTCGAGGCAACGCCGCAGATCATCGATGCGCTCGAGTCGTCCCGCGAGCTTCGGCGCGTCGATGCGATCGACGAACTGGGCTTCCTGTCGCTCGAGTGCGCACGGCTTGGAGCGCCCGAGGCGCGCAGCGTGGTTTTCGACCTGTACCGCCACTACACAGGCGATCCGGCACCCGACGCGATCATTCATTTCTATCAGAGCTTTCGCGGGTTGGTTCGCGCTCGGCTCGCCATACGGCATCTGCTCGATGAAGACGCACGCGACCGGAATCGGTGGCCCGTTCAGGCGCGTTGCTATCTCGACCTCGCGTTCGCGCACATCGAACGATGCGAATGAATCGAAACGAGCCCTGCTGTATGAAGCCCGCGCACGGGTGGTCAATTGTGTCTGCTCGTTCGACGGTCGATGCGCGGAAGGACAGTCGGTGACGCACTTCGATGTATTCAACGGCGATGCCGATGGCATCTGCGCGCTTCATCAGCTGCGCCTCGTGACGCCGACCAATGCAGTGCTGGTGACCGGCGTAAAGCGCGACATCGCGCTGCTCCGCCGGGTCGACGCGCGTGCGGGCGACGCGGTGACCGTGCTCGACGTATCGGCAGATGTCAACCGCATTGACCTTTTATCGCTACTCGAGCGCCGGGTGCACGTCCAGTACTTCGATCACCACTTCGCCGGCCAACTGCCGGTCTCGGCGTTTTTGGACGCGCATATCGATCCTTCACCCGCTACCTGCACGAGCCTTCTCGTCGATGCGTATCTCAATGGAGCACACCGGGCATGGGCGATCGTAGGCGCCTTCGGCGACAACCTTTCGCGAGCAGCACGCAAGCGCGCCGAAACGCTTGGCCTGGACGATGCGGAGCTCACACGCCTGAAGGAACTGGGCGAGAACATCGCGCTCAACGCATACGGCGACCGCGAACAGGACCTGATAGTTCATCCCGCCGAGCTCTACCGCACGCTCGAACCGTACATCAACCCGTTGACGTACATCGACGAGGCGCCCCTTTGCCGTCGGCTCGCCGAGCAAAAGCAGGTCGATCTCGACATGGCGCGATCCGTCGAACCCGAGGTGATCCTCCCCGGCGCGGAACTCTATGTTCTGGGAGACGAGCCCTGGGCGCGCCGAGTGCAAGGCGTCCTCGCCAACGAGCTTGCCAATCGTGCCCCGGAGCTCGCGCACGCGGTACTGACGATCAACCGCCAAGGCAACTACTCGGTAAGCCTGAGGGCGCCGGTAGCTTCCCCGACCGGTGCAGATACGGTGTGCGTTCAATTCGATAGCGGGGGTGGCCGGGCGAGTGCCGCCGGGATCAACCAACTCGCCCGCTACGATCTCGCGCTGTTTGCCAAGGCAGTGAACAGAGCGTTTCCCGAACCGGTTCGTGACTCGACCATTTCCAAAACGCACGATTGACGTCGCATCGTTGCGATGATGAAGGCACTCCCCAGCGGTCTTTGTACGCGATGCGAAAGCACCTCGAAACTTCCTCGAAATCGATCGAAGCGTCACTCCTTCGTGAAGCGAAACACGACTTCGCGCGAGCCACGAATGGGCACGCTGAACGTTTTCGCGAGCGTTTGCGCGCCGAGCGTCGCCGTCATCTCGTAGTTCCCCGGTGCAATGTTGGCGTAGAGCCAGGGACCGTCAGCACTGGTCGTCAGCACACTCGTGCCCGAGGCATCGCGGAGGACCACCTCGGCACCCGACACGTATTCGCCGGATCGGAGCGCGAAGATGACGTGGAGGTCGTATCGATCGGCCTCGGCTTGCAGTTCCGCGCGTGATTCCTCGCCGATGCCTCCCGAAACGTAAGGCACGCTCGACGGCACGCCTGGCCGAACGCGCCATGCGCGCCCGCAGAAAGCGCGGCGGCGAGACAGAAGGATGCAACGATCGAAGTGGACATCATGGCGCTATGCTAGTTGACCCGACTCTGCCCCACAAACCATAAGCCGCCGGCGCCCTGTGCACCTTGACTTTCGTCAAGGTGACGATCGCCATGGCAACCGCCGTGTCCCAGTTACCGACGGCGGGCAGATCGAGGCCGAGGCGACACGCGTGCAGGGACAGTGAATCCGCGACGTGTTGCGCGAGAACGCGGAGGCACGCAATCTTCGCGTCGTAAGCCCCGACGAGACAGCCTCCAATCGCTGGAACGTGGTCTTCGAGGCGACCGATCGCTGCTCCACGGCCCACATCGACCCGGGCGACGACCTGGACCGCTTTCACGTCGTTGGCGACGTGATCGATCGGGTGCCGTCGCTTCGCGCCTGCGGCGCGTATGTCAAGCAATGGTTGCGCGACAAGCTGCTCGACCACGAGCACTACATTCGCGAGCATGGCGACGACATGCCGGAGATCCGCGACTGGAAATGGGACGTCGCCGACGGCGGGGCGCATTGATCTGGATCAAAGTCGACGCGAGCTCGTGGAGAGAAGATGCGAGTCGCTCCCTTCACCGGAATATCGAGCGGGCAACCAACACCGAGTCGCCATGGACGCCGTTCACACGATCCTCGACGAGCATCGATCGATCGCCGCCGTGCTGCACGGAATGCTGTACCTCGTGCGCGAGGTCCGTTTGCGCGGGACGCCTCCCAACTTCGAGGCGTTGCGCGCAATGGTCTATTACATCGATGCATTCATCGAACGCTTTCACCATCCGAAGGAGGATGCCTATCTCTTCAAGGCGCTGCGTCTTCGCTACCCCGATACGGCCCCGTTGATTCGGCGGCTCGAATCGGAGCATCGTGCAGGTAACGACAAGATCCGCCAACTGGAGCAGGCGCTCACGCGCTACGAGGAGGGAGGTGCCTCAGAGCTTCCCGCGTTTGCCGAAGCGGTCCAATCCTACGCCGCGTTCCGTTGGAACCACATGCGAATCGAGGAGGACCAGGTGATCCCGCTTGCTCGCACGCACCTCACGGCCGAGGACTGGAAGGGAATCGACGAGGTCTTCGCCGGACATTCGGATCCGCTCTTTGGCCGCGAGGCCGTGGAGCAGTACGACGATTTGTTCCGTCGCGTGGTGATGCTCGCGCCAGCGCCGATCGGTGTGGGTCCATCGCAGTGAGGCGGCGGGTCGTCGGACGAGCCGTTCGGGTTACGATGAAAGGCCGACCTTGCCAGGAACACCATATGCGATACCTTGCTGCAGCGGTTCTGAGCGTCGTGATTGTCGCGTCGACGATTTCGCCCGCACGCGCGGCGGCTCGGCAGGTCGTGCAAATCGCTCTGCGCGATTCGAGCACGAATCCGGCGATTTCGGGAATGCAAATGACGACCGAGCCGACGACGGTGAAGGCCGGCCGCGTCACGATCACCGCGGTCAATCAATCGAAGGATCTCGTTCACGAAGTGGTCGTCATTCCCGCGCCGCGTCACGGCAGGGAGCTGCCATACAACACGAAGACGGACACGATCGCCGAGAAGCGCGCGCATGCCAAGGGTGAAATTTCCGACCTCAAGCCGGGCGCGCACGGTAGCGTCACGCTGTCGCTGACGCCGGGCACTTATCTGCTGGTATGCAACCAACCAGGCCACTACAAGTCGGGCATGTTCACGAGGCTCGTGGTCGAGGAGTAGCGCGTGTCGCGCATTGCGACGGATGCGTCTGGTGGTCGGCAAGCTGCTAACCGGTCAGAACGGTCGAACGTGTTCCAACCGCGAACCAGACGGGTAATCGGGATCGTATTGCTAGCGGCGACCTTCGACCCGAAAGCACTCGGTCAACGGCATGACAACGTGGGTGCCGGGCACGTTACTTCGGCGGACACGCGCCAACTGGTGCAATTTCCCGAGCCGATGAGGCTGCATGCGATAGCGAGCATGCGGGACCATCTGTCGACGCTGCAGCAGATCAATGACGCCTTGTCGAAGAATGAATTCGAGCGGGCGGCGAATCTCGCAGAGCAACGACTGGGAATGAGTTCCCTGGAAGCGCACGATGCGGCGCATCTGGCCCCGTACATGCCCGCGGACATGCAGGAGATCGGAACGCGAATGCATCGGTCCGCGAGCCGATTCGCCATCGAAGCGCAAAACGCGGGCGTCAGCAACGACCAGCGCCCGGCCCTCGCTGCTCTCGGCCACGTGATGCAGCAATGCGTAGCGTGCCACGCGGCGTACCGGCTTCACTAGCGAGCCTCGAATCCCAGACCCTGCAGAGCCTCGACGGTCCTACAGCGATTGAACGTAGGCAGCAACCGCCTCGATGTCGACGGGGGTGAGATCCTTCACCACGCCGTGCATGACCGGCGCGTTTCGAACCAGCCCCTGAATGTATTCCAGTTGCTTTCGGACGTACTTCGCATGCTGCCCGGCAAGACGCGGGAAGTTGCCCATGCCTTGCGCGCGATCTCCGTGGCACGTCACGCAACTCGGGATGCCGCGATTGGGGGCTCCTTTTTCAAAGAGCTCCTTCCCCTGTTCGATGAGCCTCGGATCGCTTGGCCGCCCCGGCGCAGGCGGCTGCGCGGCATAGTAGTGAGCCACGGCGTCGATCATCCGATCGTCCAGGCCGCCGGCGATGCCCCACATGAAATCGTGCGCGATCTGCTCCGCGCGCGTTTTGGAACGAAAGGCTTGAAGTTGAGCGACCAGGTATCCGTACTGTTGCCCAGCGAGCACTGGAAACTCCGGTGACGTGCTCACGCCGCGAGGCCCGTGGCAGGTCGAGCACAGGTTGATCGCCTTGTCCGCGCCCGCTTTTAGCGAGGTCGAATCGGCGGTCGTTTCCGGAACCACTTGTGCTGCGGCGTGCGGTAGTCCCGCAACGAACAAGGCAACTGCGGCGATCAGCCGTCGAACGCCGTCGCTAGTGTGCCGCGAATGGACGGACGAGGATATGAGCACGAGATCAGCCTTCAGAAGGCTACCCAGACGTTGAGGAACAACGTGTTGTTGTCGCGCGCATTTCTTCCGGTGCCATCGTAATTCGTCGAAGCGCCGTTGAACTTGGTGTAAAGCGTGTATTGCAGCATCAACCGCACGTACTGTATCGGCAGGTAATCGAGCTCGAAGATGTAGCCGCTGCTGTCCGGTCTTCGCGCATTGCCCGCGGCATCCACGCCGTAAAGGCCTGCATCGGCGTTGCCCGTTGTGGAAAAGTAGGCAAGCGTCCCGCCGTACTTGCGATCGCGGTAGTACGTCGCCTTGGCTTTGAAAGTCCGCAGAGTATCGGTGGGATTGGCAGGCGTCGGCCCGGCGCCGATTCCGCTGCCCGTCTGCTGAAACACCGGAAAGCTCGCGCCGTACGATTGTCGCTCGTGGATGAACGTCGCCTGCGCAGTGAACGTGTGCGGGTCGGTGATGTATTGATACTGAGCGTCGACGGCAATGTCGCGAAACCGGTCGGTGGGCGTCGATTGATCGAGGTTGCTCGGAAACCGGTCGACGACCATGCCGTAGGTACCCACCATGAGGGAGTTCGGTCCCCAGTCGTGGCTATAGGCAAGTCGCCAATACGGGTTGTATCCCTTGAGGGCCGCAACGCCCCCTTCGGTACCGATGTCCTGGCCCTTTCTAAGGAATGAAAACGCGCCATCCGCGGTGCGATAAAACGACAGTTCGCCGTAAAGCGTCTTCTTCCAGAATACGTAGCCGCCGAGCCCCGCCACTTGCTGCGCGAGCGTGCCGTCGATCTGGGTCGCAGCGGAAGGCGTGTTCGCGAGCGGTGCCGTGGTGAACGGAAAGCCGAATGCCGGCGTGCTGTTCCATACATCCTGCACGGTCGGATTGTTGTGCAGGGTGAATCCGTAGATCCAGTCGGGCTGGGCCGCTTCCGGACCGCTGTAGCGGCCGACGATGCGTATGTCGGTGTTATCGATGCCGCTATGCCCGCCAAGCGTGCCATCGGCGGTGGTGGCGAGATTGTCGTACGTCCATTGGACGAAACCACCGAGATAGTCGTTGATCTTGCCGGCCAGGAACAGGCTCGCACCGGTGAACGCGAGCTGGTTGTTCTTATCCGTTACCTCCACGGTTTCACCGGTGTCGGGGTCAATCGTGTGGTTGTTGCGCGTGTTCGTGACGGACGCCTGCGCCATGACGGCAAGAGGCAGGTAATTCAAACCCTCCGACGTAATGGCGGGCTTGCCGATCGTGTAACCGGTCAGCTTGAAGTAGCGCCCGTACGGAGTGAGTTCGGGGAAACTCACGTGGCACGCGATGCATTCCTGCCCGGTCTGGCGGGCGTATGCCGGCACCGCACGAGACGGGGACGCGTCCACGACGCTCAGAAGAGCAAGTGCGACTGCGAGGATGGTCCGAGCTGCTGTCGCACGTGCCATGCGAGTGTTTCCTGCCGGGGCCGCTGGAGCGAGGGTCGCAACAGTGAAGAACGGTGTCAATGAAACGATCGTGGCTGTCGTTCCTTGTGGCGTTACCGCAGGCTCGGAAGCAGACATCTTCGCTTTGAACCTTGCAAGCCCCTGCACGCCTCCTGTCATTTTGCTTGCACCTTCGGCACGCCTGCCCGAATGCAGGTCGATCCGGGCACGAAGCGATCGGTGTTCTGCAATGACTTGCTGAGGTCGTCGATACGTTGCTTGTAATGGACCCTCGCATTCCCGTTCGCGACCGCGAACCACACGCCGGCCGGCAAGGACGCCGCGCGATTGGGTGACGATCGTTCGCTGACGTTCGCCGTGATCATCGTTGTCGAAATAAAGGACGACCCAGTCGCGCGTGCGAGCGAGCCGATGCGCGCGCGCGGTGTTCGAAAACAGCGCGGTGAAATGCCACTTGCCGCGTTGCGTGTGGAGGACCGGCAGCCACGCGGCGCCGTCCGGATTGAAGCGGCGCGGCGCGATCCTCGGCAGCGAGCCAGCCGTGGCTCCGTGGCGATACTCGCGGTCCACGTCGAGCAGAACAGCGACCGGTGGTTCCGCCTCCCACCCCGTCGCGATCGTACAACCCCGCCTGCGATCGAGCATTTGCGCGAGCGCGGCGCCGACCATTGCCGCCCGTCGCACGCCAACGCCCGGGACACGCTGCAGCCGCCCGTCGTGGCACGCCGCTTCGAGCGCTTCGAGCGTCTCGACGTCGAGCGCCTCGTGGATACGCTGCGCGAGCTCGGGACCGATGCGCGGGACGGTGCGAAACAGCGACGCAGCATCGAGCTCGCCACGAAGGGGCTCGAGTATTGCGAAGCGGCCGGTCTCGACCATGCCTGCGATCGCGGACGCCAGTCCGGCACCGATGCCTGGCAGGCAGGCGAGGCCCACCGCACCCTTCTCGGCAGTCAGGCCACGCAGATCTTCGCAATTCTCGACGCTTGCGGCCGCTTTCCGGTACGCAGCGATACGGAACGGATTGGCGCCTTGCGCCTGGAGGAGCTCCGCGGCCTCGCGTAGCTGACGTGCGACCCATTGCGACTCGGCGGAAGCCATGCGGTCCCGCATCGTCAGGGATTGACGACGATATCGTTATGAACTTTCGCGACGCCCGGCGCATACCAAGCCGCCTGCTCGGCCTCGTCCTTGGCGGTCCACGTTCTCACGGATCCGCGCAGCGTAACGGTGTCACCCGTCGCATCGACGGTGATCTTGTCGGCATCGACCCGCGCACGTCGAGCGAAAGCGTCCTCGATTTCGGCCTTGACGTCCGCCGCCTTGACCTGAGGCTTGATGATGATGTCGTTCGTGACGCCCTTGACGCCCATCACGGGTCTCACCGAAGCCTCGGCGGCGGCGCGCTGGTACTGCCACTCGACTTCGCCTTCGAGGCGGACCCATCCGCGGTCCACCGTCACGCGAAGGCAATCGTTTGGAACCGCGACGTTGAATCGAAGCGCACTCAACACCGATTGAGCGATGTCGGCGTCGCCCCGGACGTTCGAGCCGTCCAGCCGCACTTCGATGTCGTCGGCAATCCCGCGTACGCCCGACAGGTGCTTCACTGCGCGCTCCGCGTTGAGCTTTTCGGCGTAGGTTCGCACCGAGCCGGCGAGCGTAACGACTCCTTCCTTGACCGCGACGGCGATGGAGGAAGCGTCGACGCTCGGATCCCACTCGAGCTCGGCGATGACCGTGCGCCGAAGCTCGCTGTCGTTGATGCTGGATGTCATCTTGATCTCCTTTCGGTCGCGCCATCGTTGCGCGCATTGGCATTGTTGATGGGATCAACGGTGCCCGGTTTGATCGGCGTCAAACCGCGTGCACGCCTGCATTCGCGATCACCTCTCGCAACTTGCCGCTTTGCGCGTCCGGCACTGGAAACCGCGAATCCAGAACCAGACGAACGTTGCCAAGCGATTGCTGCGCGAGGTAGCTGCGAAGCGCGCGTCTCGCCGCGTCCCATTGCGATCGTCGCTCGCCTGGATCGATCGTTTCGATGCGAACCGCGATCTGCGCGGGTGCCGTCTGCACGAGCTGGAAGCGCCGGCATGCGAGGACGTCTTCGACTACGGTGGTCAACGCGAAGGGCGATACGTGCACGAACGAGCCGCTAGGGGTGCGAAGGGCAAGCACGTCATCGTGCCGGCCCTCGACCCTGATCGCCGGCAATGGACTGCCGCAGCGGCATCCGATGCCATCCATCGTAATGCTGTCGCCCAGGTCGTAACGGATGATCGGCTGGACGTGATTGGCGAGATTCGTCAGCAGGACGGTGTGTGATCGTTCGCCGGGCCGAACAGGGCGGTAATCGCCATCGGCGGGCTCGAGAATCACCCAGTCGGCATTGACATGCAGCGCGCCGAAGGCGCAGGAGCACGCGATGCTCAGGCACTCCGACGCCCCGTACTCGTTGACCAGCGTCGCCCGGAAGGCCTCCTCGACCCGTGCGCGAACGCCGTTCGCGAGGTGTTCGCCGCCGGACCAGATGTATGCGGGCGCGATGCGCAGCCGGCCGGCGACCTGTTCTGCCGCCAGCGCCGCGAGCGTCGTCGGGTAGCTCGCGAGAAAACCCGGCTGGTAATCGTTGAGATTCGCAACGAGCGTCGGCAACGGGTCCATCACCGAGAACGCTCTGGCGTGCGACCACGGCATCGACCGGCATGCACGTTGCCAGGATGCGATGCTCGCGAAGTGGTCGCCCGTTGCGGCAACGAGGGCCGCCCGCCCGCCGTAGGTCAATCCGCTGCGAAGACAGACGATGGCGGCATTCGCGTTTTGGAGCTGCGCCACCAGCAACGCGTCGTAGCAGGACAATGCCTCGTCGTCCTGCACGAAAATCCCCGATTCGCCGCTGGTGCCGGAACTCTTCCACACCAGGAATCGGCCGAGAAATCGCTCCCCAATCCGGCGTTTGTCGGAGAGGAACTCGTTTACCCCTCGGGTCGTAACCGCACGGTCCGTCGACCATTCGTCGAAACGGGCCATCAGCTTGCGCTTTGTCACGACCGGCAGCTCAGGCGAGGACAGATCGCGCTGTGGCAGCCCTCGCCATGCGTGGCGATAGAACGGCGAGTGCGTGCGGGCGAAGCGCACGATCTCCTCGAAGCGACGACGCCTCGCCGCGGCGATCGCTTCGCGACCCGCCGTACGCGTCCACACGATTTCGGCCGAACGCGAGAGAACGCCGTACCAATCGAGCGTCGCCGAAAGAACGTCCGTGGTCGCCGGGGCCGCGGCGGTTGCCTGTCGGGTCATCGTCGGCTCAAGGAGAAACCCATTGCAGATATCTTCTCCGCCGAACGACGCACCTGGCTTGACGCAGGTCAATGTTTCCCTTTACGCCGCTCCTACAATGCGCTACGAGGTTTGAACGAATCTTGCAGCGAATGATCGAGACGGGAAATCGAACTTCAGTCGCAACGCTTGGCGATCTCCATCGAATGCGTCGCCTTGCGCTTGTGCTTGCGGCCAGTTTCGGATTCGTGGCCCTCTTATCCGGCGCATCTCTCTCTTTTGCCAGTGAGACGATCGATCCGCAGCGGCTCCTGCACCAGTACAAGTGCTACATCTGCCACGCCGATCACGAAGCGAAGGCAGGCCCCGCCTACGCGGACGTCGCCGCGCAGTTTCATGCCAGGCGAGACGCGGTGTCCGTGATCAGTGCCGAAATCCGGCGCGGCGTGCGTCGCGGTGGGCCGTGGCACATGCCGCCGCATCCCGAGGTGTCGCCTCGCGACGCCCGGGCGATGGCGCGTTACATCATGTCGCTCGACCAAGCGCCCGCGTCGGCGGCGCGGCGCTGATTCGAGAAATGGCGTCGTCATGCCCAGCGAAGGAGAGGCCCTTTCATGTCCAATGGAATCGGATCGTTCTGTACACGCCAAGTCATCACCGTTGCCCCTGATGCAACGGTCGTGGAGGCCAGCAAGCTCATGCGACAGCATCACGTGGGCGCGGTCGTGATGGTCGACGATCGCGGCGGAGCCAGGAAGCCGCTCGGTGTGCTCACGGATCGCGACATCGCGATGGAAGTCGTTGCGCTCGGCGTCGCGCCTGAAACGCTCAAGGTGTCGGAGGTCGTCCAAAGGCCGGTGACGACGGTGGTCGAGGACGCAGGGTATGCGGAAACGGTGCGTCTCATGTCGGTCAACGGCGTCCGACGGATGCCGGTAGTCGATCGTGGCGGCAATCTGGTGGGCATCATCGCCGTCGACGACATCCTGCGCCAGCTTGCCGGGCCGCTGCTCGCCCTCTGCGATTTGGTTGCCCGCGAGCGCGACTTCGAGCGATCGATGCGCCGATGATGCCTTCTGATGCCTTCGCAATCGAACCATCGTTGACGCAGAAGCGGTTCATGAGGATGCGGTTCAAGGCATGAGACGCCGCCTGCAGGACGCCATCGCACCGCCAGCTGTTCGCGCCGAACGATGCGTAGAGCAGGACGAATCGCTGGAGCCCGACTCGTACGCGACGACTGCATTTGCGGAAACGATCGATCGCTCCACGCATGCCGCGCTCGCTCGCCTTACCGGCGGCATCTCACCGATCGGATGCGCGGAGGCGTACCTCGACTGGGCGACGCATCTCGCTTTCCTCCCCGGCAAGCAGTCGCGGCTGATCGAGAAGGCGCTGCGGAAGGCGCTGCGTCTCTCGTCGTACGCCGCACGGCGCGCGTGGTCGGCATCGTGCGAACCCTGCATCGTGCCATTGCCGCAGGACCACCGCTTCGATGACCCTGCGTGGCGGGCACCGCCGTTCGACGTCGTCTACCAATCATTCCTCCTCGTCCAGCAGTGGTGGCACAACGCCACGGCCCAGGTACGCGGAGTGACGAAGCAGCACGAGCGGCTCGTCGCTTTCGCCGCGCGACAGTGGCTCGATGTCTTCTCCCCGTCGAATTTCCTCGCGACGAATCCGGTGGCGCTCCGCAAGACATGCGAGCAGCTCGGCGCGAATCTCGGGCGCGGTTGCTACAACGGTGTCGACGATCTCGAGCGCGCGATGGCGGGACGAAAACCGTTCGGCGCGGAGGCGTTCGTGCCGGGTCGCAACGTCGCGGTCACGCCGGGAAAGGTAGTCTATCGCAATCGGCTGATCGAGCTCATCCAGTACACGGCGACGATGGGGAAGGTGCACGCCGAGCCGATTCTCGTGATCCCGGCGTGGATCATGAAGTACTACATCCTCGATTTGTCGCCCCACAACTCGCTCGTGCGCCATCTGGTCGACCAGGGTTTCACCGTGTTCATGATCTCGTGGAAAAACCCGGGACCGGAGGATCGCGATCTCGCGTTCGACGACTACCGCACGCTCGGCATCATGGCGGCACTCGACGCGGTTTGCGTCATCGCCAATGGCGCGAAAGTTCACGCCTGCGGCTACTGCCTCGGGGGAACGCTCCTCGCCATTGCGGCGGCGGCAATGGCGCGGGACGACGACGATCGGCTGGCATCGCTCACGTTTCTCGCCGCACAGTTCGACTTCACCGAAGCGGGCGAGCTCACGCTCTTCATCAACGAGAGTCAGGTGGCGTTTCTCGAGGACACGATGTGGGAGCAGGGCTTCCTCGATTCACGGCAGATGGCCGGCGCGTTCCAGCTCCTTCGGTCCAACGATCTGATCTGGTCGCGCATGGTGCGCGAATATTTGATGGGCGATCGCGCATCGATGAGCGATCTGATGGCGTGGAATGCGGATGCCACCCGGATGCCGTATCGGATGCATTCCGAATATCTGCGCCATCTCTTCCTCGACAACGATCTTGCGGAAGGCCGGCTGCAAGCCGGTGGCGGCCCGGTCGCGCTATCCGACGTGCAGGCGCCGACGTTCGCCGTGGCGACCGAAACCGACCACGTCGCGCCTTGGCGTTGCGTCTACAAGATGCATCTTCTGATGGACAACGACATCACGTTCGCGTTGACGACGGGCGGGCATAACGCCGGCGTCGTGTCAGAGCCCGGCCACGCAGGACGTAGCTATCGGATTGCACGGCGTGAAGCGGACGGCCGATACGTCGACCCCGGCACGTGGTCCGGGAAGGCGGTGAGACGCGAAGGCTCGTGGTGGAACGCGTGGATGGAATGGCTATCGGCGCGCTCGTCGTCCGCAACCGTCGAGCCACCTGCCATTGGAGGTGCCGACCGACGCAATACGCTGCTCGGCGATGCGCCGGGGACCTACGTGATGATGCGGTGACGAGTCGTCGATCGCGAACGCCGGCGGCGTATATCAGGGTCCGCGGTCGTTCGCGTGCAATCGATCCCCGTCGCAACGAGCGTCAGTCAATGGGCCATCAGCACGGGGATAGGCATAGCCTTTAGAACCGTCCTCGTCATGCCGCCGAGCATGAGCTCGCGCAATCGTGGATGACCATAGCCGCCCATGACGATGAGACTCGCGGCGAAGTCGCTCGCCCGCGACAGCAGCCATTCGCCATGGTCGCCGGTCTCGGCTTCATAGCGCTCGACTTCGGGCTCGATGCCGTGATCGCGAAACCATTCCTTAAGTCGACCGCTGACCTGGGTGAAGCTCCGAGCAGCTTCGGCATCGTCCAACCTGCCGACCACAACCTTCACCGCTGACGCTCGCTGCAGGAGAAACCACGCGTCGCCGATCGCGCGAGACGCCTCCCGGCTCCCGTCGGTCGCGACGAGGATCCGCTCTCCCAACGAGGCCTGCGCTCCGATGTACGGCACGACAAGAATGGGCCGACCAGCCCCAAGAAGCGCGGCGTTCAGCAATTCGCTCGAGAATGTGGCGAACGGCTCGTCGGCATCCGGCTGGCCCAGCACCATCAGATCGCAGCAGCGGCCGTGTACGACAGCCTCCTCGACGGCGTCGCCGGCCGGCGCACGCCATTCGATGGCCGCGAGTCCCGCGCGCGAAGCAGCGGCCCTGAACGAGGTTTCGGCAGCCTCCTGTGCCCGCCCTGTTTCGTTCATTCTTCGGGCGAGGACGTCGCCGGGAATCAGCGCGGCCAACGAAGGCGTGATCTCGGCGGTCGGCACGAGGTAGGCGCCGATCAGGCGTGCGCTGACATCGCGTGCGAGCCGGGCCGCGACTTCGACCCGTCCTATGGCGCCTGCCGCGTCGTCGATATGGACCAGCAGTGTTTTCACTGACATGCGAAACCTCGTTTGCTTCGTGGCAATGGCTCCGACGATACGCCAGCTCCGCGGCGAAGCATTTGACGAAGGTCAATCGGGTGCGCCGAGATTCCGCCGACAAGCAGTTCTTGACCACGGTCAAGCGCATGGGCGTACTGGACGCGTAGCCTGCAGCGAGGGACGGGCGAAACATGCACCAGGTGATTCAAATCACGGCTTTCCATGACTCCGCTGCATTCGCGGCTCGCGTTCGCGCCGCAACGCTGCGCATTGCGGCCGCTGCTTTGCTGATCGGCTGTACCGGGTGCGACCCGGTTTCGTATTGGTCGTCGTCCCGGGACCGCAGTGAAATCCCGCTGTCGGGAACCGTCGACACTTACGAGGTCGATCTGTCGTTCCAGGTCGGCGGTCGCCTTCTGCGCCTCCATACCGACGAGGGGCGCAGCGTCAACGCGGGTGACCTGCTCGCAGAGCTCGATCCGCGCGACTTCGAGCTGGCGCTCGCCAAGGCGCGCTCGCAGGCCAAGTCCGCCGACAAGGCGCTGGCGGTGCTGTTGGCGGGATCGCGCGTTCAGGATATTCGAGCCGCCGAAGCGACGCTCGGTCAGATGCAGGCGGACGTGAAGCTTGCGCGCCTTCAACAGGAGCGCACGGCGAAGCTCGTCGCCGAGCATTTCGCGCCGCCGCAGCAGCTCGACACCGCGAACGATCAGCTCGACGTCGCGACGGCGAAGGTCGAGCAGGCGCGCCAGACCCTTTCGCTGCTGCGGGAAGGCGCGCGCAAGGAGGACATCGAACGTGCAAGCGCCGACAGCGAAGCGGCAAAGACCGCTGCGACGATCGCGGAGCAGCAGCTTGCGTACGCGTGTCTTACGAGCCCGGTGAACGGCGTCGTGAGCGTGCGCCTCGTCGAGCAGGGGCAGAACGTTGCCTCCGGACAGGCCGTGCTGCGGGTCGCCGAACTGAACCGGCCATGGGTTCGTGTCTACCTGGACGAACGGGATCTGCCGCGAGTGCGTCTCGGGCAGCCGGCGAAGATCGTCGTCGACGGCATCCCGGGGAAGGCCTTCAACGGACACTTATCCTTCATCTCGCCGGAGGCCGAGTTCACGCCGAAAACGGTCGAGACGCGCGCGTTGCGCGTCGACCTCGTGTATCGCGCCAAGGTCGACGTCGACGATGCCGGCGGTGCGCTGAAGATCGGCATGCCGGCCGACGTGCGGCTCGACGTAGAGAAATGAGCGACGTTATCGTTCGTGCGCGAGGCCTCGCCTTCGCCTATGGTCCGCACACGGTGCTCGCTGGACTCGAACTCGATCTCGCTCGAGGCGAGATTTTCGGGGTCATCGGCGCGGATGGTGCAGGAAAGAGCACGCTGCTGCGCCTGTTGATCGGTCAGCTCGCGCCCAAGGCGGGCGAGCTCACGGTGCTCAACTTGCCGGCGCGCTCGACGAAGCTGCGCTCGCGCATCGCCTACATGCCGCAGTCGTTCGGCCAGTACCTCGATCTCACCGTCGGCGAAAATCTGCGCTTCTTCGCGGAGCTTCACGGGCTCGCGCGCGACGAGGCGAAATGCGTGATCGACGATCTCGTCGCGCGCACCGGTCTCGTGCCATTTACCGGCCGGAGGGCGGGAAACCTGAGCGGGGGCATGATGCAGAAGCTCGCGCTTGCCTGTGCGATGGTGAGCCGGCCGGAAGTCATTTTTCTCGACGAGCCTACCACCGGCGTGGATCCGGTTTCGCGCCGCGCGTTCTGGCGGCTCCTCGAGCAGGTGCGCGCAGATGGCGTTTCGATCGTGTACGCGACGTCGAATCTCGACGAGGCCGAGCGCTGCGATCGCGTGGGCCTGCTGTCCGGCGGTCGCTTCGCGCGATCCGGCGCTCCGCTCGATCTCATTCGCGGCGTCAGTGCGCCGCTCCTCGCGCTGACCGGTCCAAACGCGCGTGCGCAACGCGCGCGGGTCCGAGCGATGGACGGCGTCGATCTCGTGTTCCCGATCGGCGAATCGCTCAAGGTTTGGCTGCGCAAGGCCGACGACCGGCCGCGTTTCGAGGGGTCGCTCGCGATGACGGTACCCATGCTCGTGGTGCAGACCCTCCGGCCGTCGCTGCACGACATCGCGATGCGCGACCTTGCGCACGCACGCGCGCCGCGCGAGGACGTCCGCGCCGCGCTCGACGCCGAGCCCGGTGTTCGGCAATGACCGACAGTTCCGTCAACGCGATCGAGGCGCGCGGCATGACGAGGCGCTTCGGCGATTTCGTGGCGGTTGCCAACGTCGATTTCTCGGTTCGGCGCGGCGAGGTGTTCGGACTGATTGGCGCGAACGGCGCCGGCAAAACGACGGCGATCAGGATGCTGTGCGGAACGCTCACGCCGACCTCGGGGAGCATCGCGGTCGCGGGCATCGACGTCGTGCGGCGCGCGCGCGAAGCGCGCCGGCATATCGGATACGTCGCGCAGCGCTTCGCGCTGTACGGCGATCTCACGGTACGCGAGAACCTCACGCTGCAGGCGGGCCTTTACGACCTGCCGAACGCCCGCGCGCGCGAGCGCATCGCGTGGGCGTTGCGCCGGTTCGACCTCGAAGGTTCTGCAAGCACGAGGGCCGCGCTCGTTCCGCTTGGATACCAGCGTCGGCTCGCCGTCGCGGCGGCGCTCTTGCACGAGCCGGAAGTGCTGTTCCTCGACGAGCCGACGTCGGGCCTCGATGCGCTCGCGCGGAGCGAGCTCTGGGAGGTCGTCTACGAATTGGCCGAGCACGACGCCGGCGTGCTGATCACGACTCACTACATGGACGAGGCGCAGTTCTGCGACCGCCTCGCGCTGATGCACGCCGGCGCGATCCTCGCCGAGGGCACGCCCCGCGATCTGCTCGAACGCGGCCGCGCAACTCCTGTGCTCGAAGTCGAGGCGAACGACAGCGCGCGCTGTCTCGCGCTGCTTCGCGCCGAGCCGAACGTCATCGAAGTCCTTCCGCACGCCGGCCGCCTGCGCGCGACGCTGCGCGAGGGAAGCAGTGCCGATACCGTCGTTGCCTCGATACGTCGCATGGCGATGCGAGAGAGCATCGGTGTGGCGACCGCGGAGTCGGTACCGGCGGATCTCGAGGACATCGTCGTCGCCATGCTCGAGCAACGGGACGCGAGTCCATGAACTGGCGCAGCGTTCGGGCGGTCGTTGGCAAGGAAGGCCGGCACCTGATCCGCGATCCGCGCAGCCTCGGCCTCATGTTCCTGATGCCGACGATCATGCTGTTCCTCTACGGCTACGCGATCCGGCTCGACATCATGCACGCGCCGATCGGGATCCTGCAGGAATCGCAGGACGGTGCATCGAACGAACTGGGCGCGCGCTTCACCGGAAGCAGGGCGTTCGAAGTCGTCGAGCGCTACGCCGACCGGCGCAGCCTCGCCGATGCCATCCGGCGCGGGCGCGTGTGGGCCGCCATCGTCATTCCGAACGACTATGCGCACGACCTCGAAGCCGGAAAGGCGACGATCCAGCTGATTCTCGACGGCACCGACGCCAATACCGCACGGCTCGTTCGCAACTACGTGCTCGCGCTGGTCAACGACTACGCGCTGTCGCAAGCGCCGAGTGCGGCGCATATCGAGATCGACAACCGCACCTGGTTCAACGAGGCGAACGAGAGCCGCTACGCGATCGTGCCCGGCGTGATCGTGCTCGTCATGTCGGTGGTCGGCGCGTTGATGACGGCACTGACGATCGCGCGCGAGATCGAGCTCGGGAACATCGTGATGCTGCGGACGACGCCGCTTTCGCGCAACGAGTTCCTGATCGGCAAGCTGGTTCCCTACTTCGTGATCGGCATGATCGACGTGCTCGCCGCCGTCGGCGCGGCGGTCCTCGTCTTCGGCATCCCGCTGCAGGGAACCCTCACCGAGATCGCCGCCGCGTCCGGCCTCTTCCTGCTGGTCGTGATGTGCCAGGGCGCGCTGATCTCGGTATCCGCGGGCAACCAGATGCTCGCGAGCCAGCTCGTGCAGATCACGACGTTCCTGCCGTCCTTCCTGCTGTCGGGAGCCGTCTATGCGATCGGCAACATGCCGCCCTGGCTGCAATACGCGACCCTCGCGTTTCCCGCGCGCTACTACGTCTCGCTATCGAAGGCGATCTTCCTGAAGGGCGTCTCGATCTTCGTCCTCTGGCCCGCGATCGCCGCGCTCGCGGCGCTGCTCGCCCTGCTCGCGACGCTGCTGTACCGGCGCGCGGCGCGGCTGGACCTCGTCACGTGATGCCTATGCCGCTGCATCTCGGCCGCCTCTTCGCGCTGTTGCGCAAGGAGTTCGTCCAGCTCCTGCGCGACCGGCGGATGCGCTTCACGCTGATCGTGCCGCCCCTGATGCAGCTCTTCGTCTTCGGGTACGCGGCGACGTTCGACGTACGGCATGCCGACGTCGCCGTGGTCGATTACGATCGCGGGCCGGAAGCGCGCGAGCTCCTCTCCGCGATCGCGGCGACCCGTCATTACACGCTGCGGATGATGCCGTCGGTGGCGGACGCGAGCCGCCTGATCGATGCCGGACGCGTCAGCGTGATCATCCAGATACCTGCGCGCTTCTCGCAAAGCCGAAGGATCCAGCTCGTCGCCGACGGATCCGATTCGAACACCGCGCAGCTCGTCATCGCCGAAATCTCGCAGGCCGTGATGCACTACGCCGCCGCATCGGCCGCCTTCACGCCGCCCGTCGGCGTCGAGGAGCGCGCGTGGTTCAACCCGAACTTTGACGATCGCTGGTTCTTCATCCCGGGCATCATGGCCAACGTGCTCTTCGTCAGCACGATGATGCTGACCGCGATGCTGGTGGTGCGCGAGCGCGAGATGGGAACGCTCGAGCGGCTGCTCGTGACGCCGGTCGGACGCCTCGAGTTCCTGATTGGGAAGATGATCCCGGTCGCGTGCGTCGGAATGTTCGACGTTGCGTTGATCACGCTCGTCGGCGTCGCCTGGTTCGCCGTGCCATTGCGCGGCGACTTGGTCGGCCTCGTTCTCGCCAGCCTGTTCCTGCTCGCGAGCACGCAAGGGCTCGGCCTGCTCGTGTCGAGCTACGCGCGCACGCAGCAGCAGGCGATGCTGTCCGCGATGTTCTTCATCATGCCGATGACCGTGCTGTCGGGATTCGCCTTTCCGGTTCGCAACATGCCGGACGTCATCCAAATTCTGACGTGGATCGATCCACTTCGCTACTACCTCGTCGTGATCCGCGACATCTTCCTGAAAGGCGGCGGCGTGGCGGGCCACGGCGTGGAGTTCACGATGATGCTGGTGCTCGGAGCCATCACGCTCGCGCTCAGCGCGTTACGGCTGCGCTAGCGAGGCTGCTTCTCTTGCGAAAGCTTGACGGATATCAATCCGTCCACGCGGCAAATCGTCATCATCGATCGGGCGTGCCGAATCGACGCGAGCCTTGAGCAGCAGATGAACGACGACGCAGCGCCCAAGGCAACGGGCATCGAGACAAAACCCGAATCGCAACCGATCGCCCGCAGCGCGCCGCGCTCCCGGCGCTGGGCCGTTTTGATCGCGGCGCTTGCGTTGGCCACGATCGGCATGGCCGCGGCGATCATGCTTTTGCGGCAGCGGGCAGAGCCGGTCGCGTACACGAGCGCGGCGGTCACCCGCGGCGACGTCACCCGGGTCGTGTCGACGAGCGGGACCGTCAACCCGGAGCTCACGATCATCGTCGGCTCGTATGTCTCGGGCGTCATCCGCGAGCAGTTCTGCGATTACAACACGCGGGTGAAAAAGGGACAGGTCTGTGCGAAGATCGACGCGCGTCCGTTCCAGGCCGCCGTCGACCAGGCGAAGGCCGCGCTCGCCACCGCGAAGGCGCAGCTGGTCAAGGACCGGGCGACACTCGCGTACGCGAAGATCAGCTTCGAGCGTGACGCCGGCCTGCTCGCGCGGGGCATCGTCTCACAGGACACGGTCGACAGCGCGAAAAGCGCATACGGCCAGGCGCAGGCGCAGATCGAGGTCGACCGCGCGACGGTCGAACAGCGGGCCGCGGAACTCGCGACTGCGCAGGTGAACTTGGGCTACACGGATATCGTGTCGCCGGTCGAAGGCACGGTCGTCTCACGCAACGTTACGATCGGGCAGACGGTGGCGGCGAGCTTCCAGACGCCAACGCTGTTCCTTATCGCGACCGACCTGACGAAGATGCAGGTCGACACGAATGTCAGCGAAAGCGACATCGGGGCGGTGAGGCAAGGTGACCGCGCGACGTTCACCGTGGAAGCGTTCGCCAATCGCGTGTTTCCGGGAACGGTCGTTCAGGTCCGTCAGGCGCCGCAGAGCGTGCAGAACGTCGTCACCTACGACGTCGTGATCGGTGTCGCCAACGACGAGCTGTTGCTGAAACCCGGGATGACGGCGACGACGCGCATCGTGACCGCCGAGCGCAACGACGTGCTTCGCGTGCCCGTCCAGGCGCTGCGCTTCACGCCTCCCGGCGCCCCAGCCCTCGGTCCGGTGGCGACGAAGCCCGCGTCGCAGGGGGGGACGGCCGGCCGTGTCTTCGTGCTTGACGACGGGCGACCGAAGCAGGTGCGCGTGACGACCGGGCTCGATGACGACAGCTATGCCGAGGTGGTCGAAGGCGCGCTTCGGCCCGGCGACCAGGTCGTCGTCGGCATGCGCACCTCCACGTCGGCGCGGGACCCCGCCGCGCCAAGACTGCTCCCGCGCTGACGCCCATGGCAGCGCCGGTCATCGAAATTTGCGGCGTTACGCGAATCTACCGCCTGGGCGGCGAGGAGGTGCGCGCGCTCGACGACGTGACGCTCACGATCGACCGAGGAGCGTTCGTGGCCATCATGGGCTCGTCAGGATCGGGCAAATCGACGCTCATGAACGTGCTCGGCTGCCTCGATCGGCCAACGAGCGGCCGCTACCTTTTCGAGGGGCGCGACATCGCTCACCTCGGCGAGCCCGAGCTTGCGCGAATCCGCAGCGAGCAGATCGGCTTCGTGTTCCAGAGCTTCAATCTGCTGCCGCGCACCAGCACGCTCGATAACGTCGCGCTTCCGCTCTTCTACACGCCCTCGGGACCTGCCGGCCGGGCGGACCGGCTCTCGCGCTCGCGCGAGGCGCTGCGCCTGCTCGGGCTCGCCGAGCGGGAGCGGAACACGCCCGCGCAGCTTTCCGGTGGGCAGCAGCAGCGCGCGGCGATCGCGCGCGCGCTCATCAACCATCCGACGCTGCTCCTGGCAGACGAGCCGACGGGCAACCTCGATACGCGCACGTCGCACGAAATCATGGACACGCTGCGTGCACTCAATCGACGGCAGGGCGTCACGATCGTCGTCGTTACGCACGAGCCGGACATCGCCGCGTATGCGGATCGAACTGTGACAATGCGTGACGGACGCATTCAATCGGACACGGCGAATGCGGCGGGCGCGGCTTCGTCCGCGGCGGCCGCAACGACGTCGGAAAGGGCGGCGCTCCGGGTCGCGCCCGGCGCTCGCAGTGGCTCCCCGTGGGGATTCGTATCGATGACGCTGATGGCGGCCGCGCAGGCGCTCGCGCGGAACACCATGCGCTCGGCCCTGACGGTGCTCGGCGTGTTCATCGGCGTCGCGGCATTGATCGCGATGGTCGCGGTGGGCCGCGGCGCGGATGCGGCGGTGCGCAAGCAGATCGAAAGCCTCGGCACAAACCTGTTGATCGTGCTGCCGGGGGCCACCACGACGGGCGGCGTGCGCGCGGGCTTCGGCAGTGCATCGACGCTAACCGTTCGCGACGCGCAGGCGATCAGGCGCGAGGCGCCTGCCGTAGCCGACGTGAGCTACCTGATCCGGCAGCTCGGACAGATCCAATACGGCAACCAGAACTGGACCACCGGCATCCAGGGCGTCACGCCGAGCTACCTTGCCGCGACCAATTGGCAGATCGGCCAGGGTCGCGCATTCGATGACAACGACGACGCCGGCGCGGAAGTCGTCTGCCTGATCGGGCAGACGGTCTACCAGCAGCTCTTCGCGCCCGGCGAGAACCCGGTCGGCGCGACGATTCTCGTCAAGGGGTCGCCGGCGCGCGTGATCGGCGTTCTCGCTGCGAAGGGGCAGACGGCGTTCGGCCAGGACCAGGACGATCTCGTGATCGTGCCGTTCACGCTCGCCGAGCGAAGAGTGCTTGGCGTCGCCGCACCGTCGCAAGCGCAATCCCCGCTGGCGGCGGTCTATCCGCCTCCGCCCAATCCGTACGGCACTCCCCCGCGGATCACCGGTTACGTGAACCAGATCTACGTGCAGGCCACGGCGCCGGATCTCGTCGCGACGGCGATCACGCAAGTGACGGATATCCTGAACCGCCGTCATCACTTGCGCCCCGCCGAACCGTCCGACTTCTCGGTTCGCAATCTGAGCCAGATCGCGCAGGCCGCCGAGGGCAGCAGCCGGATCATGTCGCTCCTGCTTGCCACCGTCGCCTCGATCTCGCTCGTCGTCGGCGGCATCGGCATCATGAACATCCTGCTCGTGTCGGTCACCGAGCGCACGCGCGAGATCGGGCTGCGCATGGCGATCGGCGCGCGACGGCTGCAAGTGCTCCTGCAGTTCCTGATCGAGGCGGTCATGCTGAGCGTCATCGGCGGCGCGGCCGGGATCGTGGCCGGGATCGTCGCCTCGCAGCTCATTTCGACGATCGCGCATTGGCCCACACAGCTTTCGACGACGGCGATCGCGGGCGGCTTCCTGTTCTCGGCCGCCGTCGGCGTCTTCTTCGGCTATTACCCCGCGCGCAAGGCATCGCACCTCGATCCGATCGAGGCATTGCGCTACGAGTGACCGATGCGCATGGGCATTTCCTCGACGTCGATGGGCGCCTGCGCGATCGTGACGATCCTCCTCACAGGCTGCACCCTGGGACCCGACTTCGCGCGGCCCGGTGCATCAGCGACGGCAAGCTACAGCGCGCGCGAAACCCGGATCGGACCGGCGGGCGAGGCCGACCGCATGCAGACGCTCGTGCCGGGCCAAGCCGTCGCTGCGAACTGGTGGCGCGCGTTCGCATCGGCGGAACTCGACGAAGCGATCGAAGCGGCGCTCATGCGCAATCCAACGCTCGAAGCCGCGGAAGCGAGCGTCGCGCAGGCCGAGCGCCTCGTGTCGGCCGCGCAGGGCGCGCTCTATCCGCAAATCGATCTTTCGCTGTCGGCGCAAGCGTCGAGGACGATCGCGTCGGGCGCGAGCTCGCACGCGATCGTGCACAGCGACGAGATTGGGCCCGTCCTTGCCTTCGATCCCGACTTGTTCGGCGCGAAACGGCGCACGGTCGAGCAGCAGCGCGCGCTCGCCGACGTCCAGCGCTATCAGCTTGCGGCGGCGTATCTCTCGCTGACCGGCAACGTCGTCGCGCAAGCGATCGACATCGGGGCGGCAAGGGAACAGTTGCAGGCGATCAACGATATCGTCGCCATCGATGAACGCAACGTCGAGCTCGTGCAGATCGGCACGGAGGCGGGCAAGCTCGCGCACGTCGACGTGCTGGCCGCGCAAAGCCAGCTCGCCAACGACCGCGCGCTCCTCCCGCCGCTCCAGCAGCAGCTCGACGTCGCGCGGGACGCGTTCGCCGTGCTGGGCGGAACGTCGCCCGGCGAGCTGCATGCACCCGAGTTCGACCTTTCATCGTTCACGCTGCCGACCGAGCTGCCGGTCACGATGCCATCGGCGCTCGTTCGCGCACGTCCCGACATTCTGGCAGCCGAGGCGCAACTGCATGCGGCCAGCGCGGCGATCGGCATCGCGACGGCGGGTCTTTATCCCGACGTCGCGTTGTCCGCGGCGTGGACCGAGCAATCGGCCTCGCTCGGGCGGCTGTTCAGCGGCCCGGCCGGATTGTGGGAGTTCGCGGCGGATCTCGTCGCGCCCGTGTTTCACGGCGGCACGCTCGAAGCGCAACGGGAGGCGACTATCGAGGCTTATGCGGCGCGGCTCGCGAGCTATCGCGCAACGGTGATCCAGGCGTTCGGCCAGGTGGCCGATGCGCTGCATGCCCTCGAGCACGACGCGCAGTCGCTTGCGGCGCAGCAGAGCGCGCTGGCGACCGCTCGAGTCTCGCTCGAGCTCACGCAGCAGAGCTTCGTCGCGGGCCAGGCGAACCTGGTGCAGCTCCTGCAGGCGCAGCGTCTGTTCGAGCAGGCCCGACTCGGCTATGCGAAGGCCAGGGGCCAGCGCTATGCCGATACCGCGCAGCTCTTCGTCGCGATGGGGGGCGAATGGCGCGAGTGGCTCGAACGCCCCGGCACGCAATCACCATGACAGGTCTCGACCATGCCTTGGAATTCCGCGTATTACCCCGACTCGATGAAGCATCTGCCGGACGCCGTCCGCGAAAAGGCGATCGAGATCGCCAATGCGCTGCTCGAAGACGGCATCGAAGAAGGCAAGGCGATCCGCATTGCGATCGCCAAGGCGAAGGAGTGGGTCTGGCGCCACGAGGGACCGCGATGATCTTTCCGCAGCGCTCGCGGATACCGGCGCGCACCGGGCGCGGCCGCGATCCGCAAACGCGTCACACGCCGAACGGATACGTGTCGGGAAGGCCGTGAATCGCGCGGGTCGCGAGCGGCATAACCGCGCTCGTCGAATCGAACCAGACGTACTCGTCGAACTGTTTCGGCAAAACTGCTTCGAAGTAGTGGCTTTCGCGCTCGGTGTGCGGGCTGTAGATGACGCCGATCGCACGCTCGAGCCTGGGCACGGAAAGCGCCGCCACGACGCCCGGGTCGCGCGGCGTGCGCAGGGGCAGCAGCCACTGCGCCTCTCCGGCCTCATGACATAGCGCTTCGTAGCTTTCCTCGAGCGCCGGCCGCACCCGCTTGACCTCCATCGCTCCGTCCCACTCGGACGCGGCCGCGACGGTGCCGCTGTTGGTACCGAAGCCGATCGAGTACATCGCGTTGCCGTACTCCTTTCGGCACAGCTCGCCGATGTTGAGCTCTCCGCGCGCGTCCATCTCGGTCGCCGACGCATCGCCGACGTGCGAGTTGTGCGCCCATACGATCGCCTTGCTCTCGGGCCCGTGGAATGCGAGGAGCGTCTTCAGCGTCTCGAACATATGCGTATCGCGCAGGTTCCACGAGACGCGCGATCCGTAGTACATGATTCGGTAGTAGCGCTCGGCGTTCGTGACCAGGCGAGCGTTCTGTGCCGCATCGAGAAAGCGCTCGCCGTCGTGCTGCGCATATGCGCGCTGGCGCTCCAGGAGGTCCGACAGAATCGCCACGACGTCCCGCTCGCAGCTTCGATAGTGCCCGGTCAGCGTGGCATGCCCGTACGTCGCGGGGTCAGATTGCCAGGGCGTGAGGCACGCATAGCGATGGCGCGCAACGCGCGCGGTCGGGGGATCCACGTCGTCGAGGTAGCGAAGAACTTCGCGGATCGAGTTGTACAGGCTGTAGAGGTCGAGACCATGAAAGGCAACGCGTCGCTTCGGATCGACGCCGGCGTTACGCGCGCGCAGCCAGTCGACGAAGTCCGCGACTTCGACGTTTCGCCACATCCACGTCGGAAAGCGTGCGAATGCCGTCCATTCGGAAGGCGGATATTCGGCGTGCCGGATGTAATGATCGATCCGGGCAGCGTCCGGCCAATCGCCTTCGATCGCGACGAACGAGTATCCCTTCTTCTCGATCAGCTCGCGCGAGACGCGCTCGCGCATACGATAGAATTCCGACGTGCCGTGCGTCGCCTCGCCGAGCAGAACGACGCGGGCATCGCCGATGCGCCGCATCAGCGGCGCGAGATCGATCGAATCGATCGCCGCAAAAGGCTCGCGCGCCGAAACGATCTTCCGGATCGGCGCCGCTCGCGTTGCTTCGCTCCGCGTGCGCTCCCGACGTTCGGAAGACGGCCACCCCTCGGCACCGATCAACGGCACGAACCGCACATCGGCAAGCTCTTCGCTCTCGTATTCGTCGTGCGAAACTCGCGTGACGCGAACGAGCTCCTGTACGCGTTGATTTTTTCCGACGGGCATCACGAGCCGCCCGCCGATGCGAAGCTGCCGCTTGAGTGCTTCCGGAACGATGGGACCGCCGGCCGCGACGACGATGGCGTCGTACGGAGCATGCTCCGCCCAACCGTGGGTCCCATCGGCATGACGCACGTGCGCATTGACGATTCCCAGCTCGGCGAGCGTGGACGCCGCCTTCTCGGCCAGCTGCCCGACACGCTCGATCGTGTACACATCCTTCGCAATGCGCGCCAGCGCAGCGGCGGCATAGCCGGATCCGGTCCCGACCTCGAGCACCTTCTCTCCGCCTTGCAGATCGAGCGCCTCCAGCATGAGCGCCACGATGTACGGCTGCGAGATGGTCTGCCCGGCCGCGATCGGCAGCGGCGTGTCCTCGTAGGCGAACTCGGCCATTGCAGGAGGAAGGAACGCCTCGCGCGGAACGCTTCGCATCGCGCCGAGGACAAGCTCCGAGCGGATGCCGCGTGACACGAGCGCATGAGTCACCATCGCTTCGCGGCGCTCAGCGAACTGATCTCTTTCCAGCACAGCCAGTCCCACTGCCTTCTCCTAGTCGGAAATCCGCACGGGATTGGCTGGCGCTTCGTCGACCCGCGTGCCGCTCAACGGCTCGATGTACGCGAGCTGGTCGTCGATGCCTTTCACGCCGACCACGCCCGCGATAAGCACGTGCAATGCCTTGCGCTGTCGCTCGTCGAAGATCACGCCTTCGAGCCGTACCCATCCTTTGCGAACGATCACGGTGATCTCGCGCGATGGGCACCACGGCTCGCGCTTCATCTGCGCGATGATTCGCCGCTGAATCTCGTCGTCGTTCATCTGCCTTCGTGCGGCAAGCTCCAGATGCTCGCTCAGTGCGGCGACCAGGTTGGCGCGGCTGACGATCCCCACTACCCGCTTGCCATCGACGACGGGAACGCGCTTGATCGAATGCTCTTCCATCGACCGCACCACGTCGGCGAGCGGCGTGTCGCGCGTGACGGTGACGACATCGGCCGACATCAGGTCGCAGACGTGCCGACCATGCGCCCGCGCATACGCGTCGGCGCCCGCGCCGGCACCGAGCAGGAGCTCGAGCCATCGCCGCCGCGGCGCCTCGGTCCCGGTTTCGGCTCGACGTATCAGATCTCCTTCGGTCACGATGCCGACAAGTCCGACATCCTCGTCGACGACCGGCAATCCGCTGATGCCGTGCTCGATCATCTTCGCGATCGCCTCGCGAATGTTCGCCTCGGGCGCGATCGTCACCACCGAGTGCGTCATGACATCCTTCGCTTGCATGAGATTCTCCATAGGGTCGCGGGCGGCAACCGGCACGCGCCGGTCGCGCCTACGCGACGACCGTTCCCAATCGCCTACTTCACCGCGATCTGCTTCGCGCTGCCGGGTTCCTTCTTGGGGAGCGTCAGCTCGAGGATTCCGTTCTCGTACCTGGCCTCCGCCTTCGTCGAGTCGATCTGCTGGGCGACCGTGAAGCCGCGAAACTGGTTGCCGTAGTAGCGCTCGCTGCGGATGATCGTCTCGCCCTTCTTCTCTTCCTTTTCCTTGCGGACTTCGGCACCGATCGATACCTGATCGCCGTCGATCGACACTTTGACGTCCTCCTTGCGCACGCCGGGGATCTCGGCCTTGACGTGATACGCCTTCTCGTCCTCGGTCACGTCCATCCTGATCTGCGGCTCCTCCGGCATGCGACGCAGAAGCGACCGCGGAACCCGGAACATATCGTCGAATTCGTGGAACGGATCGAAGCGAGCCAGCTCGCCGAACGGATTGAATCGTGCGATGTTTGCCATCGTGCGCCTCTTCACGTGATTTGAAGGAAATGTCTGGTCCAGCGAGCATCGAGCCGCGATGCGGGCAGCTTCGAGCTGTTTCGCCAGCCGATGACCATCATAGTTGTCCCGACACGGCAGTTCTTGATCGCGATCAAGGCGCGTGCTTGGAGCGTTTCAATGCATACACCGGCGGCCGGCTGCGAGCGCATTGATGCCGGTCAAGGCAGCCATGCAGAAACCGTCTCACGATTCGGCTTCGAGACCGTCATGAAGGCCACCCACATATTCGGCAGCAGCGTGCCACGGGGCGCGTGTTTTGGACGACCGAGCGCGCGGCGGGCACCCTAGCGGTCTGCCTTGGGGTCCGCGTTGATTGGCTCCGTTGACGAGGCGTCCGCCGAGCAGCGCGGACTGACCGACGCGCAGGCGCGCGCACGCCTTGCGCAGTACGGCCCCAACGTCGTCCTGCGCCGCAGGCGGCACTCGGTGGTCGTCGAGTACCTCCTGCATTTGCGCAACCCGCTCGTTCTTCTGCTGATCGCCGCCAGCTCGATCCTCGGCTGGACGGGTGAGACGACGAGCATGGCGATCATCCTCGCGATCGTGCTCGCGAGCGTGACGCTCGACTTCGTCCAGGAGCATCGAGCCGAGCGGTCGCTCGCGCGGCTTCAAGCGACGATCGCCGCCACTGCGCTGGTCGTGCGGAACGCCGAGCGGCGCGAGATACCGGTCGCGCAAGTCGTCCCGGGCGATCTCGTCCTGCTCGCTGCGGGGGACGTCGTGGCGGCCGACGGACACGTCACGGCAGCCGATCGCCTGTTCGTCGACGAGTCGGCACTCACCGGCGAGTCGTTTCCGGTCGAAAAAACGCCGCAAGCCACCGTGCGCATGGGCGCCTCGGTTGCGAACGGCAGCGGACGTTTCGTCGTCGAGGCGACGGGCGCCTCGACGGCGCTCGGGTCGATGGCCGGCGAACTTGCATCGACGCGTCACGAGCCGCCGCTCGAAGCCGGTGCGCGGCGGTTCGGCGGGATGATCCTGCGCCTCACGCTCTTTCTCGTTCTCTTCGTCCTGCTCGTCAACGCGGCGTTTCACCGACCGTGGCTCGATTCGTTCCTGTTCGCGGTCGCGCTCGCCGTCGGACTCACGCCGGAACTCTTGCCGATGATCGTCTCGGTGACACTCGCGCGGGGGGCATTGCGCCTCGCGCGCCATCACGTGATCGTCAAGCGTCCGTCCGCGATTTATGCCCTCGGCAGCATCGACGTGCTTTGCACCGACAAGACGGGCACGCTGACCGAAGCGCGGATCCGCGTCGCAGGATCGGAAGACGCCAGCGGCACCGCCGACGATCGCGTGCTCGCGATCGCTGCCATCAACAGCCGCTTTGCCACCGGCGTTCGCAGCCCGCTCGACGACGCGATTCTCGCGAGCACTACGACCGAGCCGCGCGGGTGGCGCAAGCTCGACGAGCTGCCGTTCGACTTCAGTCGGCGCCTGGTGTCGGTGCTCGTTGCCGAAGGCGACGAGACCCTGCTGATCGTCAAGGGTGCGCCGGAGGACGTGCTCGCGCGCTGCACGCACGGGATGGTTCGCGGCGAGAGCCGACCCGGCATCGCGGCGCTCGACATAACCGCAGCGATCGCTCGTTTCGAGGCTTTGGGAGAGCGCGGCTTTCGCGTGCTCGCCATCGCCACTCGCAAGCTTCCGGCATCGCTCACGCGGGCGAATGCCGAGGACGAAACGGACCTGGCGTTCGAAGGTTTCGTCACCTTCCTCGATCCGCCACGTGCCGACGCTGCGCACGCGATCGCCGCGCTGGCGAGCGCCGGCATCGAGATGAAGATCGTCACCGGCGACAACGAGCGCGTCGCACGGCATGTTTGCGAGTCATTGAACATTGCCGTCGCAGGAATGCTCGTCGGCCGCGAGATCGATGCGCTGTCCGACGAGGCGCTCTCCAAGGCCGCGCTTCGCGCGACGCTCTTCTGCCGGGTCGCCCCGGCGCAGAAGACGCGGATCATTCACGCGTTGCGCTCGTGCGGCCGCATCGTCGGCTTCATGGGGGACGGGATCAACGACGCTCCCGCCATGCACGCGGCGGACGTCGGCATCTCGGTGCAGGGCGCGACCGGTGTTGCGCGCGAGGCCGCCGACGTGATCCTCACGCATCGGCGGCTCGGCGTTGTGCGCGATGGCGTGATGGAGGGCCGTCGCACCTACGCCAACATCATGAAGTACCTGATGATGGCGACGAGCTCCAACTTCGGGAACATGCTGAGCATGGCCGCCGGCACGCTGTTCCTGCCGTTCCTGCCGATGCTGCCGGTGCAGATTCTGCTCAACAATTTGCTCTACGACATTTCCGAGACCGCGATCCCGTTCGACCGCGTGGACGAAGCCGAACTGCGGCGCCCCCACGTCTGGGACGTGCGCGAAATCCGGCGCTTCATGCTGGTTCTCGGGCCGGTAAGTTCCCTTTTCGACCTGATCACGTTCGGCGTGCTGCTCCTGATCGGCGCCGGGCCCGCGCTGTTCCAGACCGGGTGGTTCATCGAATCGATCGCGACCCAGGTGCTCGTCATCTTTGTGATTCGCACGCGCCACAATCCCTTGCGCAGCCGCCCGCATCCGCTGCTCGCCGCGACGTCGCTCGCCGTGCTGGCAATCGCGGTCGCCCTGCCGTTCTCGCCGCTCGCGCCGCTCGTAGGCTTCGTACCTTTGCCTGCAATGTTTTTCGCGGTGCTGATCGTGCTCGTTGTCGCCTACCTCGCGCTGGTACAGGCATGCAAGAAGCGGGCATTCCGCGCACACGAGAGGTGGCGCAAGCGCGCCCCCGCGCCTGAACTCCGGACCCGGCGAGTCGGATGAATCTCGCGGATCACGCGCTGCCGGCGCAAAGGGGTCCCACTGGCGTCAGCAGCGAGGTCGCCCGGCAGCGGCTCGCCCGGGATGGACCGAACGAGTTGCCGCGAAGTCGCACCCGCTCGTTGCTTGCGAGTGCCGCTCATGCGCTTTCCGAGCCGATGCTCGGGTTGCTGGTCCTCGCCGCCCTGGTCTACTTCGCACTCGGAGACCGAGTCGAAGCGTTGTTCCTCATGGCATCGGTCGTTGTCATCATGGCGATCGCGCTCTACCAGGAGCACAAGACCGAACGTGTGCTTACGGCATTGCGCGATCTTGCCGCACCGCGTGCGCTTGTCATTCGCGACGGCATCGAGCAACGGATTCCAGGACGCGAAGTGGTCATCGACGACCTTCTGGTGATCCGCGAAGGTGACCGTGTCGCAGCCGATGGACAGCTCCTCGAAAGCGCAGACCTGCGCGTGGACGAGTCGTTGTTGACCGGAGAATCGTTACCTGTCGCCAAGCGTTCGCGGCGATCGTCGGAATCGGACGGTCCGCAGAACGACCGTATTTATGCGGGGACACTCGCCGTGGCTGGCCACGGCATCGCATGCGTGACGGCCGTCGGCGGCCAAAGCGAATTCGGCCGCATCGGCCGGACGATCGAATCGCTGGATACGCAACCAACAGCGCTGCAGATCGAGGTACGGAAGCTGGTGCTCGCGTTTTCCGCGGGCGCGTTCCTGCTGTGCGGCGTGCTGGTGACGATCCTCGGCCTGCATCGCGGTCAATGGCTCGATGCGATTCTCGCCGGCCTGACGCTCGCAATGGCGATTCTGCCCGAGGAATTTCCGGTGGTGCTGACCGTGTTCCTCGCGCTAGGTGCGTGGCGGATGACACGCGTTCAGGTGCTGACACGGCATCTTGCGGCGATCGAGGCGCTCGGCGCTGCGACCGTGCTCTGCGTCGACAAGACGGGCACGCTGACGCAGAACCGCATGAGCATCCGCCGCATTTTCGCCGATGGTCGACGATTGGACGTTCGATCGCCCGCCGAATCCCCGCTGCCCGAACCGTTCGCGAACGTCGTGCGAATCGGAGCGAGAGCGAGCGAGCCGCGTCCCTTCGATCCCATGGAACGCGCGTTTCTCGAGCTGGATGGCGCAGCCGCCGGTGACCTGGAACTGCTGCGACGCTATCCGCTTGCGCCGCATAGGCTCGCGGTGACGCACGTGTGGCGCGACGCGCGTTGCGGCAAGCAGACAGCAGCGGCCAAGGGCGCGCCCGAGGCGATCGTCGGATTGTGCCACCTTCGCTCCGACGAAGCCGACGCCGTCATGGCGGAAGCAAGCGACATGGCGGCGTCGGGACTCCGCGTGCTCGGCGTCGCGGAAGCGGGACTCGGATCGAACATGCTTCCCGACGACCCCGCCAAGTTTCGCTTCGCGTTCGTGGGCCTCGTCGGGCTTGCCGATCCGTTGCGTCCCTCGGTCCCCGAGGCGATGCGCGAATGCCGTGCCGCCGGCGTCCGCGTGATCATGATTACAGGCGATTTTCCGCTCACCGCGCGGGCGATCGCCCGCGAGGCGGACCTTGCCGAACTGCCGGTGGTCGTTACCGGCAACGAGCTCGAGGGCATGAGCGAAGACGAGCTCGCGGCACGTCTTCCAGACGTGAACGTCTTTGCCCGCGTCGTGCCTGCGCAGAAGCTTCGCATCGTCGATGCGCTGAAGCGCCGCAGCGAAATCGTCGCGATGACCGGAGACGGCGTCAACGACGCGCCGGCTTTGAAGTCGGCCGACATCGGCATCGCCATGGGCGCGCGAGGAAGCGACGTGGCGCGAGAGGCCGCGGCGCTGGTCCTGCTCGACGACGATTTCGGATCGATCGTAAGGGCGATCCGGCAGGGACGGACGATTTTCGACAACTTGCGCAAGGTCATGTCGTACATCGTTTCGGTGCATCTCCCCATCGCGGGCCTTGGACTCGTGCCTGTGCTCCTCAATGCGCCGCTGATCCTCTTTCCGGCGCATGTCGTCTTTCTCGAGTTCGTGATCGACCCGGCGTGCTCGATCGCCTTCGAAGCCGAACCCGCCGAGCGGGACGTGATGCAGCGTCCTCCGCGAACCGCGCGGCGGCGCTTGCTTGGCGCACGCCCTCTCGCGCTCGCGATCCTCGAGGGCGCGATTGCCCTGGCCTTCGCGCTGTCGGTATACGCGATCGCAATGGCGCTTGGCTTCCCCGAAACCCGGGTGCGCCTGCTTTCGTTCACCGCGATTGTGATCGCCAACCTCTCCCTGATCCTTTTCGCGCGCTCGCCTGGGCGAGGATTCCTGCGCCACGTTATCGCGGGCAATCGTTCGCTGTGGGCCGTGGTGATCGCGGCCGTGGTCGGTTACACGACGGTGGTGTCCGTCCCGGCGCTGCGGCAGGTGTTTCGAATGTCCGCACCGATCCCGTCCGATGCGGCGGTTGTCGGCATCGCGACGCTGCTCCTTGGGACCGCGCTGGCAGGGCTCGGTGTCGCATACGGACGATTCGCCGCCCGACGCCGGCGCCCGACGATGGGTTGATCCAGATCAACACGCCGATAGCCGCGGGACGATGAAATGTATGGCGCGCCAAAAGGCGCTCACGCATATGGAGGCATCGATGCTCGAGTCCATTCTGGTCGCCCTCGACGGCAGCGCGACATCAAACGCCGGGCTGAACTGCGCCTTGCGGTTCGCACGCGATCATCGTGCGCGGCTGGTCGGCCTGCACGTGATCGACGACCGAGGCATTCTGATCAACGTTCAGGAAGGACATCTGCCGGCGAAGTATTTCGACAAGCTGTACGCGACGATGCGAAGACGCGGCCAGACGATCCTCGCGCGAGCGCAGACCGCCGCTCGGAGCGCGGGCGTAAAGATGACGCCGCTCCTGATCGACAGCCGCGGGCAGATGGTCGCGCATGCGATCCTCGAACAGGCCCGGGCGACGAAGTCCGACATGATCGTCATGGGAACGCACGGCAGGCGCGGCGTAGCCAGGGTTCTCATGGGTAGCGACGCCGAAGAAGTCGTGCACGAAGCGACGGTGCCCGTGCTTCTCGTGCGCAGTCCCCGCCATCCCACGAGCAGCCACACGCGGCCGCAGCAGGCCGACTCGACCTCGGCAAATCGCCGCCCAGCCCTCCGGCACGCGAAACGGGCACCATCACCAGCGGCGAGTCGTCCCGCCGCCTGAAGCACGAGGGCGCGCCGACCGCCATTCGGCGCACCCTGCTGCAAACGCCCCGCTGTTCAGGGCACGACGACGACCGGACACGGCCTCCGGTGCAGCAGCCCCATGACGACCGAACCGAAAAAAGCGCTGGATACGGCGCCGCGGCCGTGCGTGCCCAAGTAGATGAAATCGGCCTTCGAGCGACTCGCTTGCATGGCAATCGACTCGGCGATTGGACCGACGAGCGAATGCACGCTGTACGCGATCCCTGCTGCATCGAACAACGCCCGGGTCGCCCGGAGGTCCTTGGTGCATTCCTCTTCGTAATATCGCTGGATCATCTCCTCGCTGACGAGAAGGCCCATGTTGGGCACGCGCGGCACAGGCAGATGGACCGTGACGAGATCGACGTCCGGCGCATCCCTGTAGACCGCGATCGTTTCGATGAGCTTGCGCGGTGCCCGCAACGCGCACTCCGACCCGTCGACCGCAAGCAATATCCTTGGCATGCGTTGCTCCCTCACATCGCAGGGCGATACAGGGGGCGCCGTTCCACCCATTGCGCCAGGTCAAACGATCGCCGCCGCAGGCTGTGAGGGCGACGACCGCTCGACGAAAGATCGCGTGGCATCGCAGCCCGCCCGAGGAACACTTGATGCAGATCAATGCATGACCAGCCGTCGACGGGTCGAATGACATTCGCGGCCGAATGGGCCGTATCCACTTTCCGGAGGCTCCCAATGTTCCAACGTATTCTGGTCGCGCTCGACGGCAGCGCCGCATCGAACGCCGGTTTCAAGTCGGCTCTCCAGCTCGCAGGCGACCAGCATGGGAGCCTTGTCGTGTTGCACGTCGTCGACGACACGGCCATGGCGGTCAACTTTCAGGACGGCTATATGCCCGCGAGCTACATCGATTCGCTCTACGAGTCGCTGCGCAAGAACGGCGAGACCATCCTCGCGAAGGCGCAGGCGACCGCCCGAGCGGCGGGCGTCGACATCACGCCAATCCTGGCCGAGAGCAAGGGCCAGACGGTCGCGCATGCGATCATCAAGCAAGCCCGCAAATCGAAGGCCGACGTGATCGTTCTCGGAACGCACGGCCGACGAGGCTTTTCGCGGTTGGTCATGGGCAGCGACGCCGAAGCCGTGCTGCGCGAGGCATCCGTTCCAGTCATTCTCGTGAGAAAGCCCGACCATGCCCCGCACGCCCCACAGAGAAAGCGCGCTTTGCCGATGGCGAAGCCGACCAAGCCGCCGACCGAGAAGCGACCCTCCCCGGCGGCGATCGTCTGAATCGCACGACCATTTTCGTAAGCTGATTCGCAGCGTCGCGCGGCAGAGCGAGCCGTGGTTCAGGCAACGACATGACCGAAGCCCGCAAGCATGAGAAGTACGACGCGCTGATCCACAGCTGCGAAGGCCTCGACCCCGTTCGCATGGCCGTCGTGCATCCGTGCGACGAGACGTCGCTCCGCGCGGCGGTCGAGGCGGCGTCCCTGCGACTGATCGAGCCCATCATTGTCGGGCCCGGCGAACGGATTCGTACGCTGGCCCGGTCGCTGGGAATCGACATCCGCCGGATCGAACTGGTGGTGACGCCTCACAGTCATGCGTCGGCCGAAAAAGCGGTGGAGATCGTTCGTGCCGGCCGAGCAGACGCGTTTATGAAGGGGAGTCTCCACACCGACGAACTGATGGCTGCCGTGACGCATCCCGACGTCGGACTTCGGACTGAGCGCCGCATGAGCCACGTCTTCGTCATGGACGTCCCCTCGTACCGGAAGCCGCTCTTCATCACCGACGCAGCGGTCAATATCTTTCCGAGTCTCGAAGACAAGGCCGATATCGCGCAGAACGCGATCGACCTCGCTCGCGCGCTCGGCGTGCAGACGCCGAAGGTCGCGATCTTGTCGGCAGTCGAAACGGTGACCTCGAGAATCCCGTCGACGATCGAAGCCGCCGCACTTTGCAAGATGGCGCAGCGCGGCCAGATCGAGGGCGCGCTGCTCGACGGCCCGCTCGCCTTCGACAATGCCGTCAATCGCGAAGCGGCCGCGGTCAAGCACATCGACTCGAAGGTCGCAGGCGACGCGGACATCCTGCTCGTTCCGGATCTCGAGGCAGGCAACATGCTCGCGAAAGCGCTCACGTTCTTGGCCGGTGCCGACGCGGCCGGGCTCGTGTTGGGCGCCCGCGTCCCGATCATCGTGACGAGCCGCGCGGACAACATGCGCGCCAGGATGGCGAGCTGCGCGGTCGCCGTGCTTTACGTGCATTCCCAATGGAACGCTTCCGGTATGGTCGCAGCCGGGCGTTGAAGGTGCCGCGAACACGATCGAGCGTCTGCTCTACGAACGATCCGGCCTTCTCGACGTATCCGGCATCTCGGGCGACATTGCGGACGCGGTGCGAGCAGCTGATCGAACTCGTCCTGCGGATAGGCCTGCGCATCCTGCGACGGCTGTGCGCCGGTAGGCTGGGCAACGGATACTGCGAGCGCCGCAAATAGGACGGCGAGCAATCGACAACGCAGCGATGCAGCAATCGAAATCACGATGCCGCACGTCCTTCTGCGTTTTCTGCCGCGCTTTCACCTGCGACGGAAGGCCCCGTCCCCACGAGGTACCGGGCGAGCGGGCAGGTATCTTTGGTCTGTCCACATCGATGGACCCGGCACACTCCGCCTGCGACCGGTCGAGCGCAACATGGCTGTTGCAAATGCGGCAGTAATCGAGTGGCGAGTCGTACATGTTCGGCTTCTCGGGCATTCCGCTTTTGGCGCGCCAACGCGTTCGCTTTTGCGGAAAGTTACGCTTGCGCCGTGCAGACGATCTTGATTCGCGTCAAGGGATTCATCGACCACCGCGTGCTGCTGCCGTATCGCCGGAGTCCGCGCTCCGCCGAACGACGCCGATCACCGCCAGGCGAGCACGATCGGCTCGTGGCGGGTCTTCGCGGCGACTTTACCTTCCGGAGCGCCCACGATGATCGGTGCGACCGCCGTGAACTCGGCCGGGATCCCCATCTCGAGCTTCGTATCGGGATCGTTCAGCGCTGCGACCGCCGAGCCGATCACGCACGTTCCGAGCCCTTTTCGTACGCCGCAAGCATGAGATTCTCGGCCGCGAGCCAGCAATCGGCGACGGCGAACGGCGTTGGTTGGAACTCGCCCACGCCCAGCACGATTAGTGTGCCGGCGCCGTAGAAGATGTCGAAATCCAGCTTCGTGAAGATGTCGAGCGAGTGCCCCCCTCGATCGAGAAGGTCGGGATGCGGCTCCCCGGCAAAGAGCAGACGCGCCCGCTCCGAAAGGCGCGCAAGCTGCCCAGCATCCTGGACGATCAGGAAGCGCCTGGGCTCCGAATGCATTGCCGACGGCGCTTCCACGGCGGCAGACAGCAGCGCCTGAATCGCGTGCCAATCAAGCTTGCGCCCAATGTAGGAACGGATCGAACGCCTTTCCCGGATCACCGACATGACGTCGGCGAAGGTTGCGTGATGCATCGTCGTATCCATTGGGCCTCTCGAGCGACGACTTCGCGCCGATACTGCTCGCCGAGCTCCGGCGCGACCTTGACGAGCGTCAAGGTCGTAGCGGATGGAGAAGCGTAGAAATGGGCCGGTAGCGCGTTTTGAGGAGAACCGATGCGGCGTCCGTTTCGTTATGTCCGTCTCTTCGCGGATATCGGCATCGGCGATGTTGCCACCGTGGGCGGCAAGAACGCGTCGCTGGGCGAAATGTATCGAGAGCTGAGCTCGCAGGGCGTACGCGTCCCCAATGGTCTACGTCATGGTCAATGCGGGGCCATCCGATCGCCGGTTCATATTCCAGGAGGGCACGCCCGGCGAATGGCTTAGAGTCGTCGACACTTCGCTGCAATCGCCGCAGGACATCGCCCCAGCCGGCGAGGAAGTGGAGGTGTCGTCCGCTGATTACCTCGTGTCCAAACGCTCGGTCGCCGTTTTCATACGCACGCGTTGATTTTCTTCGCGGGGAGCATCAGTGGCCGCTCGCGTACCGAGCGTCGCGAGACAACCCACGATCTCCGACAGCGCTTCATCGTAGTGGCGACGTACGGATGATCGCCGTCGGGTACGCGACGAACCGGTGCACGAGACCCGGTATCTCGATCGGCTGCGCAATGCGCTGGACCTGCTGATCGAGCTTGTCGGTTCACTCAGCGCCGTTTGCGGCGAAGATCTCCTTTGCCCTCGATGACACCAGGAACTCGATGAAGTCTTGGGCTGCATTGGGTTGGGGGGCGTTAGCCATGAGCACGGCGGTGTATGAAAGCGAGCTCTGGAGTTCGCCGGGCAGGGGGCCAAGGAGCTTTATGCCGGGTGTCGTGGCGATGAGTGGTATCGTGCCGGCGACCATATCGTTGCCTTTGCCCTTCAGTACTGGCTCGAAAATGCCATTGGGCGTCGTGCGCACCGTTTTGGGTTTCAGTGCGTCGGCGATTCCCAACCGGTCGAGGACCTTTTCAAAGGCCTCTCCCGATTTAACACTGTTGAATACGAGGAGGTCCGCACCAAGCAAGGTGCTCTTGAATTTCTCGACGGTTGAAATGTCGTACGTCGGGCTGTCCTTGCGGTTGCCGAGGCCGACGCCCACGCGAGCGATTATCGGCCTGTCTCCGGCGCTCACCTTGCCCGACTTCGTGAGCTCGTCGGCAAAGTCCGGCTGAACGATGACAACGTCTGCCGCTTCGCCGCCATCGATCCTCTTCTTTACAGCGGGCGATGGGTCGAACACCAAGCTGACATGATTATGCGTCTGCTGTCGATATGCAGCGACGACCTTGGCCAACGCAGGTGCGAGAGGACTATCGCTCATGACCTTGATGTCGGCGGCCCGAACTGTCGCAGCGAACATGAAGCATGCAGCCGCCAGGAAAACGTTCGGGCTGACGCGCATAAGCTTTCCGTTCATGGTCTGATACTCCTATGAGCTGACATTCGCGGGTTTCTTTGCTGACCGATGGACGATAGTCTTCGCCATCGGCCGGCAATGTCATCGGGCATCGAAGGAAGGCCTGGTTCGGTGGCCGGTGCGCCGGCAGGCACGTTCATGGAATTCTGAGCCACCGAATCGATTGAAAAGCGTATGGTCATGGATGCACGCTATGACGGCAATTCGGCTGTCGCGTTCATCCGAGGAACGCCGGGTGCCGACCCGCGGGGCCAAACCAGCATTGAGGTCGCGACGCCTTCGCAATGGACCAGATCGGGCGGCAGCGAAACTCCTCTGACAGCCGTGAAAGCGGGTAGCGCCGCCATCGCGCTCGAGCTGCCCTCTTCGATCGGCGATAGACCGTTCGCCGACCCCGAGCTCGCGCTCAACTCGGCCTTGCTTGGCCCCGCTCCAGATAGTGACGTAACAGCACTCGCTGCCGCGCGCTTTGCGACCGGCGTGAACGAGTTCGCGGGCTATGCTCCGGTTGGAATCGCCGGCGTGCCCCAAGACGCTCCGCATGCGAAGCAGCGCACGCGCAACCGGTCCGCGAGAGGTAACCCGCTCGAACCGCGAACAAGATAACCGAGTCTCAACCGAAATGGTCAATAGGACCGGAGGCCGCCGTGAACCGCGCAACATCGATGCTCCACGTGCTGTCGGTCAACGGCGGGTCGTCGAGCATCAAGTGCACGCTCTATGCAGTCGACGAGTCGCTCAAGCCCGTGCTGCGCGCGACCATCGACCGAATCGGCAACGCCGAGACCGGATTCGTGTGGCTCGACGCAGCCGGCCGTCGCGAGGAGATGCCCCCGCTTGGCGAGCTCGACCACCGGGCTGCGGCGACATTCCTGCTGGATTGGCTCGAGCGACACGCGGGACTCGCATCGGTGGCGGCCGTGGGTCACCGCATTGTCATGGGTGGACCTCGCTACCACACGGCGCAACGCGTCACAGCCGAGTTGATCAGTGAACTGCGACGCATGAGCTCGTACGCGCCCGAGCATCTTCCTTCCGAGGTCGAGCTGATCGAGCTTTTCGCCGAACGAGCGCCGCACATCGCGCAGATTGCTTGCTTCGATGCGGCGTTCCATCGTGACATGCCCAGGGTCGCAAAATTCTTCGCGTTGCCGCGCCGCCTGCAAGCGAGCGGCGTCGAGCGCTACGGCTTTCACGGCCTGTCGTACGCGTATCTCATGGAAGAACTCACGCGTGTCGCCGGTCGCGATGCCGCACTCGGACGCGTCATCCTGGCGCACCTCGGCAATGGCGCCAGCCTTGCAGCCGTGCATGGCGGCAAGTGCATCGATACGAGCATGGGCTTCACACCGGCCGCCGGCATTCCGATGAGCACGCGCTCCGGTGACCTGGATCCGGGGCTCGTGCGCTATCTCGCGCACGCCGAGCGCATAACGATTGAGCGATTCGACGTGATGGTGAATCGCGAGTCGGGACTGCTCGGCGTATCGGAAACGAGCGGCGACGTGCGGGACCTTCTCGCGCGCGAAGCGCATGACGAGCGAGCTGCCGAAGCGCTTGCACTCTTCTGCTATCAGGCGAAGAAGTGCATTGGTGCGTACGCAGCGGCACTCGGCGGACTCGACATGCTCGTGTTCACCGGCGGCATCGGCGAGCATGCCGCGAAAATCCGCAGCCGCATCTGCGATGGCCTGCAGTTTCTCGGCCTCGAGCTGGACGCCGAGCAAAACGTGGCTGACGCGGGCGTCATTTCGGCGCTTTCGAGCCGGATCACGGTGCGCGTGATCCGAACCGACGAGGAAATCATGATCGCCAAGGCCGTGCTCGAGGTCCTCGATCCTGCCGACGCAAACCACGCCATGAATACAATCGAGGAACGGCGATGAACGACACACCTTTGTCCGCTGAACTGCTGGGCCGGATGAACGCCTGGTGGCGCGCCGCCAATTATCTGTCGGTGGGCCAGATCTACCTGCTCGACAATCCATTGCTCAAGCGTCCGCTCGTGCTCGAAGACGTCAAGCCGCGACTGCTCGGCCATTGGCGCACCACGCCGGGTCTCAATTTCGTCTACGTTCATCTCAATCGCGCGATCAAGCAATACAACCTGGACGTGACCTATGTGACGGGGCCGGGGCATGGCGGACCCGCATTCGTGGCGAGCACGTATCTCGAGCGTACCTACAGCGAGATCTATCCCGAGGTCACGCAGGATGAAGCGGGCTCAAGAAACTCTTCAGGCAATTCTCCTTTCCGGGTGGCACTCCCAGCCACACGGCGGCGGAGACGCCGGGTTCGATCAACGAAGGCGGTGAGCTCGGCTATTCGCTGATGCACGCCTACGGTGCTGCCTTCGACAACCCGGGACTGCTGGTGGCCTGCGTGATCGGCGACGGCGAAGCCGAGACGGGGCCGCTCGCGAGGAGCTGGCGTTCGAACAAGTTCCTCAACCCCGTGCACGACGGCGCGGTGCTGCAATGGCTCGACATGGATGCGGCCATGAAGCATTGCACGTCGGGCATCGGCATCTGGGTCTGGGCCGGTAACGACGCCGGCAGCGAGCCCGACGTGGTCATGGCCTGCGCGGGCGATGTGCCGACGATCGAAACGCTCGCCGCGGTGACGATCCTGCACGAGCACGTGCCCGAGCTCAGGATCCGCGTGGTCAACGTCGTCGACCTCATGACGCTGCAACCGCGCGCCGAGCATCCGCACGGTCTCACCGATCGCCACTTCGACCTCCTCTTCAAGCGCGACAAGCCGATCATCTTCGCGTATCACGGCTACCCGTGGCTGATCCACCGGCTGACCTACCGGCGCACCAATCACGTGAACCTGCACGTGCGCGGCTACAAAAAAGAGGGCACGACGACCACGCCTTTCGACATGGCTGTGCTGAACGATATCGACCGCTTCCACCTGGTGCGCGATGTCGCCGAGCGCGTGCCGGCCGTCGGCCCGCGCGCCGCGTACCTCGCCCAGTTCGCGCGCGACAAGCTGGTCGACCATGCGCGCTACATCCGCGAGTATGGACAAGACATGCCGGAGGTGCGCGATTGGCAGTGGGCCACACGAGATGTGGCGATACGCGGCTCGGCAGCGACGTGACAGCTCCTTTGCAGCGCCTTTTCATCGTGCGCCATGGCGAGACCGCATTGTCCATTACGCGACAGCACACCGGCCGGACCGATCTTCCACTGACGGCGCAAGGCGAGCGCGATGCGGTGGCGCTCGCCCCGCGCCTGACGCAGTTTCGGTTTGCTGCGGTACTCTCGAGTCCGCTACAGCGGGCGCAACGGACCGCCGTGCTGGCCGGCTTCGGAGCCGCATTGCAACCCGACCACGACCTTCTGGAATGGGACTACGGGGCGTACGAAGGACGGCGTACGGTCGACATACGGAGCGAATTTCCGGGCTGGCAGCTATTCGAGCACGGATGTCCGGGCGGAGAGAGTCCGCAGGCCGTTGGTGTGCGAGCGGATCGGGTCATTGCCCGCGTCAGGAGTATCGAAGGCGACGTGCTGATGTTCGCACATCAGGATATCCTGCGCGCCGTCGCCGTCCGTTGGCTTGGCTTGGATGTAGCGAAGGGGCGGTTCTTTCCGCTGACCACTGCGTCCATCAGCATTCTCGGTTACGACCACAGCATCGACGAGCCGGCATTCAAGCTGTGGAACATGTCGAGCAATTGATAACGCGCGATGCTGAGCAATCGATAGCGGCCACGGTACCGGCCGTGGGCATCCATGAGGATGGCGCAGAGCCTGTCGAATCGAACGATGCCGCCGCGCGTTGTGGTCATCATGAGCGCGGCCGGTGCGGCAGAACGACGATCGACGCGCTGCTCGCGGGCCGTTTGCACGGGATTTGACCGGCGCCGACTGATTTCATCCGCCAGCGAACATCGACAGGTGGCTCACGGAATCATCTGGTCAGCGCGAACGGCTCCCCGTGAATCCCGACCACCGACGTCCACCTGCCACGCCGCATTGGCGAAGCGTTGGAGCGCGCGCATGACGGCACCCTCGACATCGCATTCGGCAACGACGAGTACGGGGTGCGCGTGCGCTGGTCGCGCTAGGCTTGCCGTCGTTGCGCCGGACCTTGGACGCTGACGCGAGCGCGGCGATCACTTCCGCATTTCGGCCGCGTCTGTTTGGTCCCAACAGATCATGCGCACCTCCGTTGGATCGGACCGATTCTACGCGGGCGGCGACACGTCATTGACCATGATCAACGCAGGAGCTGGCGGCAAATCGCATGATGTGCCGGTGCGCCGCGTCCGCACCGCGCTGCGGTCGCTTTCGCACGTGCTGATCACCGGCGAGCCCGCCGGCGATGGCACGCTGCATCTCGATACGCTGCTCGCGGAGGCCGACGACGTCTGCATGATTCCGCCGACCGATCCCGAAGATATCGCGTTGCTTCATTTCACGAGCGGGACGACGGGAACGCCCAAAGGCGCGCTGCACGTGCACGCCGCCGTCGTCGCGCATCACATGACCGGCCGCGTTGCGCTCGACCTGCATCCGAACGACGTCTTCTGGTGCACCGCCGACCCCGGTTGGGTCACCGGCATCTCTTACGGCGTCATCGCGCCGCCCACCAACGGCGTGACAAGCATCGTCGACGGAGGCCCGGGCGTTAGCGTTGCTCGCGGCGCGGCGCCTCCAATGGACGGCAAATCCGATCGTGATCGGCATGCGACGTGATCCGAGAACGGTTTCAAACGATGCTGCACACCTCGGCAAAATCCGGCCGGGGAAGGCGATCGAAAAGCGCGCTCGGGTCGCCGTATCCGACGGCACAGATGAAGTTCGACTTTACCGTTCCGCCCGGGAAGAACTCGCGGTCGACTGCGGCGTTGTCGAAGCCGGACATCGGTCCCGTATCGAGGCCGAGTGCGCGCGCCGCCAGGATGAAGTAGCCGCCTTGCAAGGTGCTGTTCCGAAAAGCAGCGATCTCGGCGAACTGCGGTTTGCCGACGAACGCCGAGCGCATGTCGCGATGCGGGAAGAGCCGCGGCAGCCATTCATAAAACTCGATGTCGTAGCCGAGAATCGCCGTCACCGGAGCCGTAAGAACCTTCGGTCGGTTTCCCTCGAACACGAGCGCCGCGAGGCGTTTCTTGGCATCGGATGACGCGGTGAAGACGATGCGAATTGGAAAGCCGTTCGCGCTCGTCGGTCCCCATTTCATCAAATCGTACAGCTCAATCAACTGATCGTTTGTGACCGGCTTGTCGAGCCACCTGTTCTGCGTACGGGCTCCGCGAAACAACGCATCCAATGCCGAATCGTCGAGCCGAGCGCTCATATGGACCTCCGTCTCTTTCAGAGCAAGAGCGCTCAGGCGGCGGGCCTATACGTGCCGAAGTAGGGTATTTCGGTGGCCGGCGGCTTGTACTCGGCGCTCTTGGCCTTGCTCATCGCCTGCACACCCTCGTCCAAGCTCAGCAAGGCCGTTGTCTTCACCGACTTGATGGCTCCGCCAGCGGATACTGCCATCGCCAACGCAGCGGCAGACATGTTGTCCGGCAGTTGGCAGATCAGCAGCATATCGTAGTCACCGAAGCTGAACCAGCCGTCGACGATCGTGCCGCCGAGGCGCTCAATGGTCGGCCGAATCGCTTCCAGCCTGTTCTCAGGCGAAGCGACGAGCGCCGCCCAGCCTACCTCGGTGTAGCGAACCTGTTGAGCGTAGAAAGGCATTGGGCATCTCCAGCGCGTTCAGAGCGATTGTGGGTTGCGTATCGGCGGGTGATCGTGTCCAGTAAAGAAAGCGCCTATAAGATTCAAGACGCCCTATGCTGGTCGGCAAACGAAGGACTGCGGCGATTTGATTCATTTCGACATCACGCAAAGAGAAACGTGAGACGGAAATGGACCGGCTTGTGAGCGTAACGGGTTGCGGCTATTGCAGCCCAAGGATCACGATGGCATTGTCGCCTTTCGCTTTATAGGTGGGATTGTTGTCGCCAGCCGCCACGGCAATGAACTGCCTCCCGGCCACAGAATACGTAATGACGCCACCGTCAATTGCACCTGCGCGTAGCGCAATGCGGCGAAGCAGCGCGCCGGTACGGGCGTCGACTGCGAAGACGTCACCATCGGTGTCGGCGGTCAGAACGAGCCCGGCGGCGGTGGCGGTCAGGCCGGCAACGGGAGGAGCCGGAATCCGGTAACGCCACTTGACCTCGCCGTTCGACGGATCGATGGCATTGAGCAGACCAAATGCCTCCTCGATGGGATCGCGATCGCCGTAGCCTGTCGGCGTTGCCCAGCCAAGGTAAGGCTTGCCGCGCACGTACTTGGGCAGCGGCCCCTTGATCGCCTTCGCGCACCAGTCGATGCCGTTCATGTAGAGCAGGTTCGTCGCCGGATCGTATGCCGGGCCGTTCCACTGCACGGCGGCGATCGGGCAAAGCCGCAGGTTCTCGATCGTCGGTATGGGGGTGCTGCGGTTCGTGTACTGCGACACGAGCCCCGTAGTGAAGCGGAGCTTGCCGTTCATGCGATCCACGACGTGCAGCACGCCATCCTTGCCCGCACCCGCAACAAGCTGGCTGCCGTCGGCAGTGTCGAATGCGGCCACGACGGCCGTATCCCAATCACGATCCTCGGGGCCGATCAGCTGATGCCACCATTTCAGCTGCCCAGTCCTGGCGTCAAGCGCGACGATGGAGTTCGTGAATAAGTTCGTACCGGGTCTCGCCTCGTTGTTGAAGTCGGGTCCCGGATTGCCGATCGGAATCAGCAGCAGTCCGGCGCGCGGATCGAGACTGTAGCTCGTCCACGTCCCACCGCCGCCGTGCTCGATGCTCGCGGGCTGCTTCCAGGTCTCGGCACCCACGTCGCCCGGACCCGGGATCGTGTGCCAGCCCCATACTTTCGTCCCGTCACCCGCGCGAAACGCCATCATTTCACCGCGGATTCCAAGATCGCCGCCGGCCTTTCCGAGATACACGGTGTCATTCCAGATTAACGGAGCGGCGGTCGCGTATTCGCCCCCCGAAGCGTCCATCACGTCGCGATCCCACAGCAGCGCGCCGGTCTTCGCGTCGAGCGCGATCAGATGCCCGTCGGGCGTGCCGCGAATCAGGCGTCCGGCCGCGATCGCCGCCCCTTTGTTGTTGTGCTGGCCCATGAATGGCCCTGGCCGGTGCTGGTAGGCCCACAGCGCGCGGCAATTCGCGGCATCGATCGCATACGTGCCGAGTCCCGTTGTAATGTAAAGGATGCCGTTATAAACGAGCGGAGCGCCCTGGAACGAGCCCTGTTCGCCGAGCTTGTAAGCGCAGACTGGCCCGACGCGGTCGATGTTTTGCGCGTTGATCTGGTCGAGCTTCGAGTACCGATACCCCATGTAGCCCTTGTTCGATGTCAGCCACGAGGCAGGATCGACATCGCCGTTGTCCAGCTCCGCCTGCGTGGGTCCTTGTGCGGAGGGACCAGCGGAAGGGCCGCCCGCCGTATCCACCGATCCGCCGCCTTGCGCCCACGCCCATGAGGCGAGCATGCCCGAGCAAGCCATGGCGACGCATGCGGCGATTACGCTCCGAGCTAACGGACGCGATGTCGGTGCGGGGAAAGTTGTCGTGCGATCCTTGAACGTCGAGCTACGAGCAGTCGCCATTGGTGAACCTCCAGGCGCGTGTCACGCACCGTCAGGGAATCGTTAGATTGGGAAGCGGGTCGGACATTCTCGGCATCGCGCAGCCGTCTACATGACACCATCGGCGAGGCAGCTATTGCGACCGGTTGTAGGCAGCCATCCGCAATTGTCGCCTTTGGCGTTTTCTTGGCACACGCGGTCGCATTTCACTCCAGGTCGACTGCTAATCGTCGGCCGGCCTTTTCTCGGCGCGCCGCTGCGCGGAAAGGTGAGCAGCCGGCAGGTGCCAACCGTGCCTTATCGCCATAAAGCGAAGACCGAAGCACAGCACGGCGCCGGTGAGGGCTGATACACCATAATGCACATGGAGCATGTTGCCGACGACGACGACTGCCGCGCCGGCCAGCGCAGCAACTGCATAGAGGTCTGATCGCAGGACCTGCGGGATCTCCGCGAGGAGAACGTCGCGGGTCATGCCGCCACCGACCCCGGTCAGCATCCCCAGGAGGGCCGCCATCACTGGGTTGAGCCCGAACTCGAACGCCTTCTGCGCGCCGGAGACCGCGAAGAGGGACAATCCGGCCGCGTCGAACATAAGCACCGGACTGCGCAGCCGGTCGACCCCTGCATACCAGAAGAAAGTGACGAGTCCAGCGAAGATGGAAACGAGCAAATAGGCTGTATTCGATATGGCGCCGGGCGGCACGGATCCGATCAGAAGATCGCGGAAGATGCCGCCGAAGTTTCCAGCCACGAAGGACAGGACGAGGATGCCGAAAATGTCGAGTCGGCGTTCGACTGCCGCGAGGGCGCCGCTGATCGCGAAGACGAAGGTGCCAATCAGGTCGAGAATCAGCAGGAACGTTGCAGATGTCATCCCGCCTCCGTGACCGACGATCTCGAAGCGTGCTGCGAAAGCTTCGGGCGCGCAAGACCCCGTCGGACTTCGCTCCACGTCAGGCCATGGCGAGCCACGCCAAGGCGCCGACGACCAACGCCTCGACCCCGGTTTCCAGCGTCGGATGCAACACTGGGGCGAATTTCGGGCTGTGATTGACCGGCAGATCATTCACCTTGCCCGCCGCCTTGGCCTTCGCATAGATCCCAGGATCGTTGCCGCCGACAAACCAGAACACCGACGGCACCTTCCAAGCGGTGCCGAAGCAGCCGAAATCCTCGCTCGCCGGTGCGGGGCCCGTATGCTTCACTCGATCAGGCGAAAAATACGAGCGAAACGCTGCAGCGATACGTTCGCTGGCGCCCTTGTCATTGACGTTGAGCGGGTAGGTGTCGATCGGCGTGATCTCTGGCTTGCGCGGTGCGCCCGACGCTTCCGCCTCGGCGTTGACGATTCGCGTGATCGCATCCAGAACGTGCTTGCGCACGCCTTCGTCGAACGTCCGCACATTGAGTTTGATGACAGCATCGTCAGGAATGACGTTCTCCTTGGTGCCTGCCTGCAACACGCCGATCGTGACGACTGCTGCATCCGTCGCCGCGACCTCGCGCGACACAATGGTCTGCAGCCGCATGACGGTGGACGCCGCCATAACCACGGGATCGATGCTCGCCTGCGGCATCGATCCGTGCGCGCCACGGCCGAACAGGCGGATTTGAAGGCTGTCGGCCGCGGAGGTGATCGGCCCTGCGCTTCCCGCCACCGTGCCGGCAGGCCCAACCATGACGTGCTGGCCGAGCACGACCACGGGCGTCGGAAAGCGTTGGAGAAGTCCGTCGTCGATCATGGCCTTGGCACCTTCCGCAAGTTCCTCGCCGGGCTGGAAGATCGCCATCAGCGTGCCTTTCCACACGTTTCGAGTCTGCGCCAGCAATGCTGTCGCCCCAGCAAGCCAGGTGACGTGCATGTCGTGCCCGCACATGTGCCCGACGGGCACGTCTTTCCCCTCGGCATCCTTCGCCATCGCTTTGCTGGCGTAGGAAAGACCCGTGTCCTCGGCGACCGGCAACGCATCCATGTCGGCGCGCAGCATCACCGTGGGTCCTTCGCCATTCCGAAGCAGTCCTACAACACCGGTCTTGCCGACGCCGGTCGTGACTTCGTAACCGGCCTTTCTGAGCCAATCCGCCGCGATGCCCGCTGTGCGGGTTTCCTGCATCGACAATTCAGGATGCGAGTGGATGTCCTTGTAGAGTGCCTCGAGCTCCGGCATGAGTTTGCTCTCGTTTGCCAGAACGGTGGAGGCGCGGTTGGTAGTGCTTTGCTGAACCATGATTAACTCCTTTTTCCATTGCATCACACGACACACGTGCAGCACCGTGTCTCGGAGGGCGGCAACTACTCTGCCGACCGGACGTTCGTGTCGTGTTCCACCGCCTCTGTGTTGACAAGATGCGTCACTACCGGCGGCGTGCGAAGGTATCGGTAGGCGCGTGTTTGCAACATTTCGTCGGCTTTCGTGACGCGCTGATGCTGCCGCAAATGCTCCATCCATGATTCGACAAGAAACGTCTCGACCAATCGGTCGACGTTCGCCGTATCGTCGTAGAGGCCCCATGCGTAGGCACCGTCGCGTCGCCGCTCGCGGGCTACCGCGTCCATCGCGTCGATGAACGCCTTGCGTTGGTCTGGCCGCACGTCGTACTCGATCATGACCATTACGGGACCGGCATCCGGTTGCAACTGGTCAACGACGACCGGCGTCGGCCAATGCATCGATGGCGTAAGGTCGAGGCCCGCCGCGGCGTGCAGGTGGGCGCGCCGCGTAAGCGGAATGCATACAAGCGCGCCAATGGCGGCAAGGAGGTGCGTGAAGGGAAGGCCGAGGTGTACGGCGATTTCGCCCCACAACGCGCTGCCCACCGTTAGCGCGCCGAAGAACACAGTGACGTAGATCGCCAGGCCGCGCCCGCGCACCCAATCGGGAAGCGCGAGTTGCGCGGAAACGTTGAACGTGGAGATCGCTGCTATCCAGCAGGCGCCGGCCACGAGGCTGGCGACCAAGGCAACCGCCATAGTGTGCGCAACCGCGTACAGCACGAGCGCAATGGCGGTCCCCACAGTTGCGGCGACGGCCAGCCGATCGGGGCCGAGCTTGGCCTTGAGGCGTGCGAGCGCGAATGCGCAAACCACTGCACCGACACCGATCGCGCCGAGCAACACGCCATAAACTTCGGCACCGCCCGTGATCTGTGAGCGGGCAAGCAGTGGCAGCAATGCCCAGTACGCGCTGGCGAACAGGAAAAACGCCACGGCGCGCACGAGCGTCGCGCGTAGTGGCGGATTGTTGCGCGCGTAGCGAACGCCGACGCGAATGGCACTCGCGAGCCGCTCCGCGGGTAACCGTCGCTTGTGTGACACCTGCGGCCGCCACCAACTCAATGCGCCGATCGTCGCGAGATTGCTGCACGCATCGAGCCAGAAGGGAGCAGCGATGCCGAACGCGGCCGTCACGATCCCGCTCATTGCGGGTCCGATCGCGCGGCTGATGTTGACGCCGACGCTATTGGAGGCGACAGCCGCTTGTAAATCTTCGTGCGGCACAAGCATCGGCACTATTGCCTGCCAGGCCGGTGCGTCGAAGGCACTGCCGGTAGCGACGATGAACATGAACACGAGCAGCAAGGGTGCCGTGACCATATCTAGCATCACCAAGGTTGCGAAGATCGCCGACACAAGTAGGATCCCGATCTCGACAGCGATCAGATAACGGCGCTTGTCGACGATGTCCGTCATAGCCCCGGCCACGAGCGCGAACAGGAACATTGGCAAGCTCGTGGCGACCTGCACGAGCGAGACGAGCAGCGGGTCGCCCGTGAGCTCTGTCATCAGCCATGCGGCCGCGGCGCTGTACATCCAAGCGCCGGTGTTCGAGACGACAGTTGCCGTCCAGACAACCGCGTAGATGCGATGCCGGAACGGCGCCCATGCCGACCCGCTGACCGTGTGCGAGGCGCGCGGTGTGGCGATGATCGGCCCCTTCGCGAGGCTCGGCGGCCGTCTCGATCAACCGCCGGCGAACGCGTAACCGCCAACGCCGACTAGCGCCAGCAGCAGCGGACGTCGGGCAATGCGGCTACGGTTCATGAGCACGCGCGGTTGGTTGCCTCAGGCATCGCGAGGAAGGTAATCGTTGCCGGCTCGAACGTCACCGTTTCACCGCCTTGGCGGCGTGGAACGAGCGGAGGCAGAGCGTCGCGCGCGCCAAGCGCGAGCGGCCCGCCGTTCAGGAGCACCTGAGCGCTCGTCAGCGGCTGCGCGGACAGCGTATAGCGATCGACGGTGCCGGGCAGCGCGATCGATGTCGTGCGCGAACGATCGTTATTGATAACGAGCAGTGCAACACCGCCTGGGACGCCGCGGAGGCACTGCGCGTATACATGCAGCCCTTGGCGGATCGGGAGGCCCGCATCGAGCACCGTGCTGCCCATCATCCGCCTCCACAGCAGCGCGGCCCAGTAGTTCGGCCGGGGCTCAAAGGTGGTCTCATCGAGCAGCCCGTAGTCGCTCGAGTCGAGCGTGTTGTGCATTACGACGCGGACGTCTTGCCGCGCGAGGCGCCCAAGCTGATCGAGGTATCGAAACGTATCGAGGAAGGTCGACGCCCACGGGTTGCCACCGCATGCCGCATCGGCTGTTTCGGTCACCCAGAACACGCGTCCGGGAGCATAGCGATCACGAAGATTCCGATAAAACGCGAGCGTTTGGTCGGTATTGCGCAGCCAGTCCTCGGACAGCGCCTGCTCGGCTGTCGTCTGATGGTCGATTGACTTGCAGCGTTCGGAAGCCGCGCCGTATTGGTGATACGAGAAGTCGTCGACGGTCGCACCCAAGTCAGCGACTATCGTCGGCGTGGGAAGAATGCCCGGGCCTTGCGTGACCAGCGGATGGGGGCCAACACTTTCGCCAACGGAGCCGGGACCCAGAATCCGCATGCCGGGAAGCGTCTGGCGGGCGAATGCATGGAAGATGCGAACATCGCGGCCGTAGTCCGCGCCGTTGTAACCGGGCGGTGCGCCGCCCATTACGGCGAGGTCAGGCTCGTTCATGAATTCGGCCGCGGCGATGTCGCCGCCGATTGCATGCGTGTAGGTGACGAAGCGTCCTGCGAGATCCGGCGTCCATGCGCCCGCCGTGTTGCGCGTGCCCGCACTGTTAGCAAACGACGTCACGATGCGCGCGTCGACGGCGTGCGCGAAGTCAACGACGCCTTTCCACTGTTGTCGGGTCAGCACGCCATCGAATCCCGGCGGTGCTGCCTTCGGCGGCGTATCGGTGTCCGCGAAGTAGGTCGTATTCGCCCACGTGCCGCTGATGCGAATGTAGGCGGGACCGAGCGCCGCTGCCAGCGTGCGAAGACGTGGGTTCGAAAGGTCGACCGGCGGCCGATACTGATACAGGTTCGGACTCATGCCGGCGGGCGTCGACTCAGCGCTCGTGGCGGGCGTTGTGCCTCCTGTTACAGAGGCCGCGGCCAACGTGGGTGTCCCAGAGCCCGATGACTCCCCCCGCCCTGACAAGTAGGGCTTCCAGAAGCGGCCACCGGTCACCTCGAGCATTTCCACGTTGTAGGATAGATACCGCTCCTCGACAGTACCGATGCGGCGCAAGGTCGACGGGTCGAGGGCGACTGGCGTGTCGCGCATAGCCCGGTTGTCCTCCATCGAAGTAGACGGCGCGGGTGACTGGCACGCGACAAGCCCAGCGAGGACAGCCGCTGAACAAAGCGAGGGAAGACCTTGCGCGAAGTGACTCAGCCGGGTGCCGGTTGCGTTTCCAGGTCGGCGATGCGCCTCCGCCTCGTTAGCGATGCTCGTTGAGGTCGTCGCCATGCTCACCTCCTGCCGAGCTGCACGGGCTGAATCGGTTTCGACCGTCAGGCGCTCATTTCGATCCCACGTCGGCCAATTTTCCAACGCCTAACAGGGACGACGTGCGCCAGATACGGCGCACAATATTATCGGCGGGGCAAACCACTTTTCTTGCGCGCATTGCGTAACCATTGCTCGATGCCGCAGCGGCTCAGTAATGTTTCCACCGGCGCAACAACGACGCGCATCGCGGCGATCCGCGCGCGATGCCGATCGCGATCTGCTCAACGGGCAGCGAAGGACCGCCTCCGTGACAAAGACGCTACGCGTCGGTCACCTTCGGCAATCCGATTTCCGTAGCGGGCGACCGCCATTGTGCTAGTAGCGGCCTGTCGTGGGCCAAGCGGCGAATTGCGGCTTTCGCTTGTCGTGAATAGAGTGCGTATGGGCACTGGACTGAAGCTGTTGGTTTCTGGAACGTCTTGACAGTCAATCGCTATTTACTTGGCACGCGTCTATAGGGAAGCGCCATATCGAGAAGTCCCATCCAAGGATAAGGAACGCGCCGAGCGCCGCCAGGATTTCCAACGAGGATGTTGCGACAGCCTTCCTCAGCCCTTGAAAATTGCTCGAATAATGAGGTCGACTGCGCCTGTCGAGATGGCACAGACGAGGCGAGCAACGCCGTCAACGGCTTGGCCCGTGTACCACTCCCTGGGTCGAATTCGATCGCCAGACCGTATTCCGTCGTATACGTCTTCGCTTTGTTCGGCTTCCCCAGGTGGCGCAGGTCAGTGAAAAGATCGTCGGTCGCAAAAAGCAAGGCGCGTGCTCGCCGAATGGCAAGCGCTCGCACCTCGGTGCGCGTCGTCACGACGATCTGGCTGCGCCCCAAGGGCGCGATCAGATCCTTGGGCACCCGACGCCGGAAGTGATACACCGTTCCGTGCCGGGATCGCTGAAGAAATTCCACGCGTTGCACCTCCGTGGTGTCATACCCATGTGTCACACCTTGGTGCCTACACCTGCGCGAAATCCCGGTTTGCCAGCCGTTTTGCTGCTTTTCAAATCAACGGCTCGCAAGCGATTCGAGTAGCGAGCGAGGGACTCGAACCCCCGACCAAAGGATTATGATTCCTCTGCTCTAACCAACTGAGCTAGCTCGCCTTTGTCGCGAATATTATAGCCGCAAGCCACCCTTTCCCGGCCCGATTCCCGGGGCTTCAAACGCGATGCGACGCCTTCATCACGCATCGTCGCATCGATGTCTCTTTCCGTCCCGCTTCCCGATCTGCCGGCGCAAGTCCTGATCGTCGCACCGTTCGTCGTGCTGCTCGGCTACGTCGTGTTCGGCGCGACAGGATTCGGATCGTCGGTGATCTCGGTACCGGTGCTCTCCCATTTTCTCCCGTTGACGTTCACGGTGCCGCTCGTAACGGTGACCGATGCACTCGCGTCGTTGTCGACCGCGTTGCGGCTTCGGCGACTCGTCGCCTGGCGTGAGTTCGTGCGACTCTTGCCGGCGATGCTCATCGGCATCGCACTAGGCATAACGCTGCTCTTCAAGCTTCCCCGCGATCCCGCGCTGCTCGCGCTCGGCATCTTCGTCGCGTGCTACGGCATCTATCTGGTCGTCGGACCGCCGAGAATCGCGCGCGCGCCGTCGTGGCTGGCGTGGCCGATCGGCATCGCAGGTGGTGTCTTTTCCACGCTCTTCGGCACCGGTGGCCCGATTTATATCGTGTTCCTTTCGGCCCGCATCGAAGACAAATCACGCCTTCGCGCGACTGCCGCGATCGTCGTCGCGATGAACATCTGGATCCGCCTCACGCTTTTCATCGCGACCGGCCTTCTGCTTGACGCGACATTGCAGTCGGCCGTGCTCCTCCTTTTGCCGATCATGGTGCTCGGGCTTTGGCTCGGCAATCGGCTGCATTACGCGCTGTCGCGCGCGGGCGTGCTTCGTTTGATCGCCGGGCTGCTGACGATCAACGGAATGCTTCTGATCGCTCGCGCCGTCGAATCGATTCGGCGCTAAGGTGAACTCCGGTCAACCGACGCCACCGCGATCGGCGAGCAGCCGCTCGATCATGGCGACGATCGCGGGATCGTCGGGTGTGGTGCGACTGCCGAACGCGGCCACGGGATGCCCGTGGCGGTCGACGACGTACTTGTAGAAGTTCCATTGTGGCGCGACGCCGGTGCTCGACACGAGGGTGGCGAAGAGCGGGTTCGACGCGACCTTCGTGACGCTCGACTTCTCGAACATCGGAAATTGCACGCCGTACGTGAGCCGGCAGAAGCGCGCGATATCCTGATTCGTGCCCGGCTCCTGCCCGCCGAAATCGTTCGACGGAAAGCCGACGACGACAAGCCCGCGACCCTTGTATTTGCGGTAAAGCGCTTCGAGCCCTTCGTATTGTCCCGTGTACGCGCAGTAGCTCGCAGTATTGACGATCAGCAGAACCTTGCCGCGGAATTGGCAGAGCGACTGCGCTTCGCCTGTCTGCAGCCGATTGAATTCGTAACGAAGGATGTCGGGACAATCCGCCGGCGTATCGGGCGCCGCGTCGCGTGTGGTGGCGGCAATGCGATCCGAAGCAGGCGCCGGAAGCGGTGCGAGCGGTGCAAGCGCCGCGGCAACGAGCGGTTGCTCGGCCGCCTGTTCGGGGTCGTTTTGTCCCGACCCGAGCGGGGCGTCGAGCGGGTCGACCCCATCGTCCTCCTGCGAGGCATCCACCGCGTCATCACGACGACAAGCGAGCTTCGCGATCGGGCCCATCGCATCGACGACGCTTTGGTCGTCGAATGGCGCAGGCACCGGCAGGAAGCCGGCGCCGTTGTCGTCGGCGAGCGCGTCGCCCGCGGTCTCGTCGCTGTTCGCCTCGGAAGGAAGCTGGGTGATCGGGCCGAGCGCGTCGGCGACTAGGTCGCGCCGCGGGACATGCGTCAGGACAAACGCGGCGGCGAGCAACCCGATCGCGGCTGCCGCGATCGCGAATGCGGTGAGAACGTTGCGCTTTCCCTTCATTGTTTTCTCGAGAGGCGCCGCTGGCCGTGCCAGCGAGGCAGTACGATACTGCTTCGGCCGTCGCCTTGACAATCGGAGTTTCTCCGACAAATGCACGCGGATTCGAGCGAGCTCGCGCAGAACATCAGCGCCGTCGAGCGCGAAACGGGTCTGTCGAAGGACGTGCTGCGCATGTGGGAGCGGCGCTATGGCTTTCCCAAGCCGGCGCGCGACGACAACGGCGAGCGCCAGTACACGCCCGCCGAGACGTCGAAGCTTCGCGCGATCAAGCGACTGATGGACGTCGGCGCGCGCCCCGGCAAGATCATCCGCCTGTCCCTCGCCGAGCTCAATGCGCTCGCCGATGCACGCGCACCCCTTCGTCGCGATGTGCGAGCCGCGGCAAGCGACCAGGACATCGTGGCGATGCTGCTCATGCACGACATTTCCGTCCTACAGCACGCGCTCGCGCAGTGGCTGATGCGCGACGGATTGCAGCGATTCGTCGTGGAAACGCTCGCGCCGCTCAACCGCACGGTCGGCGAAGCGTGGGTCCGCGGCGAGTTGCACGTGTTCGAGGAGCATCTTTTCACCGAGCAGGTGCAGGCATCGCTTCGCACGGCGATCAACACGTTTCCGCGGCGAAGCAGTCATCCGCGCGTGCTTCTGACAACGTTGCCGGGTGAGCAGCACGGCCTCGGGCTGCTGATGATCGAGGCTCTGCTAGTCGCCGAAGGCGCGCACTGCGTCTCGCTCGGGCCGCAAACGCCGCTCGACGAGATCCGCCTCGCCGCGGTCGCGCATGGCGTCGATGTCGTCGCGCTATCGTTCTCGTCGGCATTCCCGGTGCGACAGGCGGCCGACGGACTCGCGCGATTGCGCCGGCACCTTCCCTCGTCGATCGCGCTGTGGGCGGGCGGAGACATGACGCGTCGCGTGCGCAAGACGCTGCCCGGGGTATTGCTGCTGGCCGATTTCGGCGGCTCGGTGACGGCGCTGCGAAGCTGGCGAGCGAATAACGTCAGCGTCCCCACGCCCTGAAGCGGTGTGGACTGCGATCTCACTTTGGCTCGCATGCGCGGGCGTGCTCGCGCTGTATGTCGCGGTGGCGGTTCGCGGCGTTGCGGCAGGTGGCAATGTCGTGCCATGGATCGTGGCGGCACCGATCCTGTACTTCTGCGCGATCTTCGTGCTATGCGCGAGCTATTTCACGATCGCATGGATCTGGCGCGCGCGCCGGCCGCCCGAGGTCCGGCTGAACCTGCGCCAGACGCTGAAGTTGTGGTGGGACGAATACGTGACGCTCGCAGGCTCGATCCCGCGGCTCATGCTCTACAGCTTTCTCGTGCGCGATCCTTCGCCTGCGCCGATCAAAGCGCCGGTGCTGCTCGTCCACGGCGTGCTGTGCAATGCCGGCATCTGGCGGCGCCTCGCTCGCTACCTGCGCGAGAACGACGTCGACGGCATCTACAGCCTCTCCTACGGTCCGCCGCTCGCCTCGGTCGATTCGTTTGCCGAACAGCTCGCGCGGAAGATCGACGCGATTGTCGCGGCGACCGGCGCCGCGAAGATCATCATCGTCGCGCATAGCATGGGCGGGCTCGTCGCACGGGCGTACATCCGCGCGCATGGCAACGCGAGGATCGCGCGCGTCGTCGCGATCGGCACGCCGCACCATGGCAGCGTGCTCGCGTGGTTCTGCCCGGGCGCAGCGCTCGCGCAGATGCGGCCGGGCAACGCGTGGCTCGCCGCGCTCAACGACGAGAAGATGGATCCTTCTCTCCGCTTCGTGTCATTGTGGTCATGGCACGACTCGATGGTGGCGCCGCAGACGTCGTCCGAGCTCCCCGGCGCGGTCGACGTCACGCTCGCAGGCGTGGGTCACAACGCGCTGCTCGGCGATGGTCGGGTATTCGAATTCGTGCGGCGCGAGATCGAGGAAGCGCGAAAGCTGGAGCCGTGATGCGCGTCGCGCTGGCGAAGCTTCGCTTCGGGCGCGTTACGGCCAGGCGGGATACGTGTTCGGAATGAGGAACGCTTCCTTGAGATACTGGTTCATCGGAACGGTCAGCTCCTTCGTCGAGAACCAGCGCGCGTAGATGCGGCGGATTTCGCCGCTCTGGAAGAGATCGTCGAGCGTGCGGTTGACGAGGTGCTCGAACGTAGGGTCGCCCTTGCGCATCATGATTCCGTAAGGCTCGACCGAGAGGTAGCGACCGATGACCGCGAAATCGTCGGGTTTCTGCGCCTTCGAGATGAGCCCGTACAGGAGCACGTCGTCCATCGGGAACGCGACGGCGCGACCATCCGCGACGGCAGCGAACGATTCGTTGTGGTCCTTCGTCTCGAGGATCGTGAGCTTCAATACGCGATCGTCGTTCAGTTGCTTAAGCATCGTCTCGCTCGTCGTGCCCTTCGTCACGACGACGGTCTTGCCGCGCAGATCCTCGACGCTTGCGATGTTCGAAGACTTCTTCGCCAGCATCTTGATGCCCGCGACGAAGGTCGTGTACGCGAAGGCAACGTCCTTCTCGCGATCGCGCGTGTTCGTCGTCGATCCGCATTCGAGATCGACCTTGCCGCTTTTCACCATTGCGATCCGGTTCGACGAGGTAACCGGCAGGAATCGCACGTCGAGCCGTGAAAGCTTGAGCTCGTTCTTGACCGCGTCCGCGATCCTGAGGCAGAGATCGATCGAGTAGCCCTGCGGCTGCTTCTGCGCGTCGATGAACGAGAACGGCACGCTCGCTTCGCGCACGCCGATCGTGATCGCGCCGGAATCCTTGATCCGGCGCAGCGTGTCGACGTCGCCCGGCCCGTTGTCCTGCGCGAGCGCGGGCGTGGCGAGCGCGACGCAGAATGCGAGCGCCGCGTAAGCGTGGCGGGCGGGTTTCATGGCCGGGTCGCGATGCAAGATCGACGCCAGCCGCCGCTCGCTACACTGGCTGGATGGCCGATCCGCCCGATGACGATCCGCCGCCCGTTCCACCGGTCAGGCCCGAGAACGACGAGTGCTGCGGCGGCGGCTGCGTCCCCTGCATCTTCGATCTCTACGAGGAAGCGCGCGAGCGCTACGAGGCGGCGCTGGCCGCCTGGAAGGCGCGCCACCCCGGCCGCACGCCCGATTGACTGCCGTCGAGCGTCGGCAATTGCCGTATGCCGCTATTGCGTTTACGCCTGCGCGGCGCGACCGTCGAGTGCGTCGAGCTTCGCGTTCACCTGCCGCTCGATCGCCGGCTTGAGCGGCGCGAGCAGCATGCCGAGGCTGAGCTCGAGGAGGATGTTCGTGTCACCCACGTGCATTTTCCCCGAGACGCCCGGCCGGCTGAAATGCACGTCGTCGCCCTCCCAGCGCCACTTCAAGGCGAAGCGCTTCTCGAAGTCGCGCGCGAGTCGATCGGCGAGCGCCTTCGCCTCGTCCTGTGAAAGGTGATGCGGCCGGTCGATCCTGATCATCGCCATGCGCTCGGCTCATCGTCGATGCTCGGGTAATGGTAGCAATCGAAGCACGAAGCGCAGGAGCGCGAAGCGGGCAGCTTGACATTCGGGGAAAACGTACGTACGATTTAAACGAACGTTTGATTTGTACCGTTTCGTAAAACTCTCCGCGTCAATGCTCGAAATCCCTCCCGCTTCCGCGATGGAGCCATCGCCGCCGGCGGACCGCCGCGTCTCGCATGCCACGAAAGGGCGCATCCTCGACGCCGCCGAGTCGCTTTTCATGGAGCACGGTTTCGAGGCGACGAGCCTTCGGGCGATCACGGCCGCCGCCGACGTGAACCTCGCCGCCGTGCACTACCACTTCGGCTCGAAGGAAGAGCTTTTCCAGTCGGTGCTCGCACGAAGGCTCGATCCGATGAACCGCGAACGGCTCGATTGCTTGACGCGGCTCGAGGCGAAGGCCGCGCCGGCGCCAGTATCGTGCGAGCGGATACTGAGCGCGTTCCTGACGCCCGCGCTCGCGCTTGCGCGCGATCCCGAGCATGGCGGCAAGGACTTCCTTCGCCTGCTCGGGCGCGCCTATGCCGATCCCGCACCGTTCATCCGGCACTTTCTTTCGCAGCAATACAGCGAAACGATCGTGCGCTTCAAGTCCGCATTCGCGCGCGCGCTCCCTCATCTGCCGTCGCGCGAGCTTTCGTGGCGGCTGCATTTCATCATGGGCGCGCTCTCCTACACGCTGGCCGGCACCGACGCGCTGAAGCTCATCGCCGAGCTGAATCCGCACGAAACGTCGAACGACGAAGTGTTGCTGCGCCGTCTCGCGCCGTTCCTGCTCGCGGGATTGACCGCGCCGCTGCCCGCGTTGAACGGCGCATCGCGCAACACGGTGAAGCGCGCCAATCGCGGGCGTCAGGCTGCGCGTAGAGCATGATGAGCCTCCTCGTCACGTGGCTCTTCGCACTCGTCGTGCTCGTCGCGATCATCGTCGCGCCGTTCGCGATTTCCCCGCTTCGCCGCGCGTGGATCAGCAAGCCGATGCTCGCGCGCTTCCGCCAGGTGATGCCGCGCATGTCGCAAACCGAGCGCGACGCGCTCGAAGCGGGCACGGTGAGCTTCGACGGAGAGCTTTTTTCAGGGCGGCCCGCGTGGAACGAGCTGCTGTCGATCGAAAAGTCGCAGCTCACGGCCGAAGAGCAGCGCTTCCTCGATCACGAAGTCGAGACGCTTTGCGCGATGGTCTCCGAATGGGAGACGACGAACGTCTACAAGGATTTGCCGCCCGAGGTCTGGCAATACATCCGCGAGCGCGGTTTCCTCGGCATGATCATTCCGAAGGAATACGGCGGACTTGGTTTCTCCGCCTGCGCGCATTCGGAAGTAATCACCAAGCTTTCGACGCGCTGCGCGAGTGCCGCCGTCTCGGTGATGGTGCCGAACTCGCTCGGCCCCGGTGAGCTGCTGCTCCACTACGGCACCGACGAGCAGAAGCAGCACTACCTGCCTCGCCTTGCTCGCGGCATCGACATTCCTTGCTTCGCGTTGACGAGCCCGCAGGCCGGCTCCGACGCAGCGTCGATTCCCGATTTCGGCATCGTCTGCTACGGCGAGCACGACGGCAAGCGCGTGCTGGGCCTGCGCGCTACGTGGGACAAGCGCTACATCACCCTCGGACCCATCGCGACGCTCCTCGGCCTCGCGTTCCATGCCTACGATCCCGACCGCCTTGCCGGCAATCGCGTCGACCTCGGCATCACGTGCGCGCTCATCCCGACCACGCATCCCGGCGTTCATATCGGCCGGCGTCACATGCCGCTCAACGCCGTCTTCCAGAACGGGCCCAATTCGGGACGCGACGTGTTCATTCCGATGGACTGGGTGATCGGCGGGGCGCCGATGCTCGGCAAGGGCTGGCGCATGCTGATGGAATCGCTCGCGGCAGGGCGCGGCATTTCGTTGCCGTCGTCGAACACCGGCATGGCGAAGCTCGCAGTGCGCACGACGGGCGCCTACGCGCGCGTGCGCTCGCAGTTCAAGACGCCGATCGGGCGCTTCGAGGGGGTCGAGGAAGCGCTCACGCGAATGGGCGCCAACCTCTACCTCATGGATGCCGTGCGATCGCTGACGGCGACGCTCGTCGACCGCGGCGAGAAGCCTTCGGTCCTGTCGGGCATCGCGAAGCTGCACATCACCGAGCGCGCGCGGCAGATCGTCAACGACGGCATGGACGTCGTCGGCGGCAAGGGGATCTGCATGGGGCCGTCGAATTTCCTCGGCGCGGCGTACATGCAGATGCCTGTGTCGATCACCGTCGAGGGGGCGAATATCCTGACGCGCAGCCTGATCGTGTTCGGCCAGGGCGCGATTCGCTGCCATCCGTTCGTGCTGCGCGAGATGGCGGCGACGCAGGAACGCAATCGGGCGAAGGCGCTGCTCGACTTCGATGCGGCACTCTTCGGCCACCTTCGCTACGCGGCGCGAAACGCAGTGCGCTCGCTCGTCCTCGGGCTCACGGGTTCGCACTTCGCGCGCGTGCCGGCGAAGGTCGCGCCCGAGATGCGCCGCTATTACCAGCAGATGACGCGGCTTTCGTCCGCGCTCGCGATCACCGCGGACGTGGCGATGGCGACGCTCGGTGGCGCGCTGAAGCGCAAGGAGAAGATATCGGCGCGGCTTGGCGACGTGCTCTCGCAACTCTATCTTTGCGCGGCGACGCTATGGCGCTACGAGCAGGAGGGTCGGCAGGTCGACGACGCGCCGCTCGTGCACTGGGCGATCCGCGACGCGATGTTCAAGGCGCAGAACGCGCTCGGTGGTGTGCTTTCGAACTTCCCCAATCCGAACCTCGGCGCGCTCATGCATCGAATCGTGTTCCCGTTGGGTCATCCGTACGTCGCGCCTTCCGACGCGCTCGGTCAGGAGGTCGCGAAGCGGATGATCGAGCCGTCCGCGACGCGCGATCGGCTCACCGCAGGCATGTTCATCGGCGATCCCGACGAGCCGGTCGGATTGCTTGAGCGCGCGCTCGCCGCGACCATCGAAGCCGAGCCGATCGAGCGCAGAATCGGCGACGCGGTTCGCGGAGGCGTCATCGATTCGAAGCTCGCGCCCGGCGAAGGCGCGGCGGAGCTTGCCGCGCGCGCGATGCGAACGGGCGTGATCACGAAGGGCGAGGATGCTCTGCTGGCGTTCAAGAACGAACTCACCGCGGCGGCGATTCGCGTCGACGATTTCGATCGCGACCTGGGTGTGTCGCTGCTCGTCGGGCACGCCGATCATGAGGCGGAGCGACGGCTGCGCGCGTCCGTTGCGGTTGATCGTGCCGTCGCGTAGTCGATGATGAAGATGAATGCTCCGATCCATATCGTCGACGGCGCACGCACGCCGTTCCTCAAATCGCGGAATCGGCCGGGGCCGTTCGCCGCGTCCGATCTCGCGACGGCGGCGGGACGCGCGCTGCTCGTGCGCCAGCCGTTTTTCCCGCCGGCGCTCGACGAGGTGATTCTCGGTTGTGCCGCGCCGTCGGTCGATGAGGTCAACATCGGCCGCGTCGCTGCGTTGCGAATGGGCTGCGGCAACAAGGTGCCGGGGTGGACGGTGATGCGCAATTGCGCGTCCGGCATGCAGGCGATCGATTCGGCCATCGATTCGATGCGCGTCGGTCGCTCGAATCTCGTCCTCGCGGGCGGCGTCGATGCATTGTCGCGCGTGCCGCTTTTGCTCTCCGACGCGATGGTCGCGTGGCTTTCGAGCTTTCGTTCCGCGAAGACGATCGGCGGGCGTGCTGCGCTGCTCGGGCAATTGCGTCCGTCGTATCTCGCGCCCGTCGTCGGGCTGATGAAAGGCTTGACCGACCCATACGTTGGTTTGCTCATGGGACAGACTGCGGAGAATCTCGCCTATCGCTTCGGCATTTCGCGGCCGGAGATGGACGAGTTCGCCGCGCAAAGCCAGGCACGCGCGCTCGCGGCGCAGCGCGAAGGTCGCTTTGCGCGCGAGCTGGTTCCGCTCTTCGATCGCGACGGGAACGTCTTCGACAAAGACGATGGCATTCGCGAGGACTCGACGCCCGAGAACCTCGCGAAGCTCGCGCCGTTCTTCGATCGCAAGTACGGCAACGTGACAGCCGGCAACAGCTCGCAGGTCACCGACGGCGCGGCGTGGCTTCTGCTTGCGACGGACGAGGGACTCGCGCGCCACGGCCTGACGCCGAAGGGCCGCATCGTCGATTCGCAGTGGGCCGCGCTCGATCCCGCACAGATGGGACTCGGGCCGGTGTACGCGGCGACGCCGATGCTGACGCGCCATGGATTGGCCGTCGACGACATCGACGCGTGGGAGATCAACGAGGCGTTCGCGGCGCAGGTGCTCGCGTGCCTTCGGGCATGGCAGGACGAGGCGTTCTGCCGCGACGAGCTCGGGCTTGCTCACGCGTTCGGGGCGATCGATCCTTCGAGGCTCAACGTCGATGGCGGCGCGATCGCGCTCGGTCATCCGGTCGGCGCATCGGGCGCGCGGATCGTCATGCATCTGCTCGACGTTCTCGAGCGCGCGAACGGCCGGCGCGGCGTCGCGGCGATTTGCATCGGCGGCGGCCAGGGCGGCGCGATGCTGGTGGAGCGGTGAAAAAGGGGCCGGGGTCGAATTTCGGAGTCGAATTTCGCGAAATTCGACCCCGGCCCCTTTTTCACCGCGAAAAGCGACCCTGACCCCATTTTCGCCGTCCCGATGACCGAAGCCATGCAAAACTGGACGCTGACCCGCGACGCCGACGGCATTGCGCGGCTCACGTTCGATAAGGCGGGCGCCACGACGAACACGCTGTCGAAGGCGGCGATCGTCGAGCTCAATCAAACGCTCGACGCGCTCGACGCCGACCCGCCGACGGGACTCGTCATCCGCAGCGGCAAGCCAAGCGGTTTCATCGCGGGCGCCGACGTCGACGAGTTCGACGAGATAGGCGACGCCGCGGGCGTGCGCGCGATCCTCGCGCGCGGGATGGGCACGTTCGGTCGCATCGCGCGGCTGCCTTATCCAACGCTCGCGCTGATTCGGGGCTTTTGCCTCGGCGGCGGGCTCGAGCTCGCGCTCGCGTGCCGCTATCGCGTCGTCGTCGACGAGCCGTCGACGCGCCTCGGCCTGCCCGAAGTGATGCTCGGCATCGTGCCTGGATGGGGCGGCATCAAGCGCCTGCCGAAGCTCGTCGGCGCGCCGATCGCGCTCGATATGATGCTGACCGGCAGAACGGTCGACGCCCGTCGTGCGAAACGCATCGGCCTCGCCGACGAATGCGTGCCGGTGCGAATCATGGAGAACACCGCGCGCGGCGTCCTCCGCGCGAAGCCGGCTCCACGGACGCTGCCATTTCCCTTGTCTATGACGCTTGCGCCGCTGGCGCGCCGCTACATCGCGCAGTCGGCGCGAAAGCGCGTCGCGAAACGCGCAAGGCGCGATCAGTATCCGGCGCCGTACGCGATCATCGATTTGTGGGAGCGCTACGACGGCGACGTGCTCGCGCCACCGCCCGGCGATCCCGCATCGATCGAAGCGCTGTTCGCGACGCCGACCGCGCGCAACCTCATCCGCGTATTCCATCTGCAGGAGCGATTGAAGGCGCTCGGCAAGGAGAAGGCGGCCGACGTGTCGCGCGTGCACGTCGTCGGCGCGGGCACGATGGGCGGCGACATTGCCGCCTGGTGCGCGCTTCGCGGCCTCACGGTCACGCTGCAGGACCAGGACGCGGCGCGGATGGCGCCGGCGATCAAGCGCGCAGCGAAGCTCTTTTCCGAGCGGCTCAAGGACAAGCGGCGCGTTCGCGACGCGCTCGATCGGCTGATCCCTGACGTGCGCGGCGAAGGCATCGCGCATGCCGATCTCGTGATCGAGGCGATCTTCGAGAACGCCGACGCGAAGCGTGCGCTATTCGCCGACGTCGAATCGCGCGCGAGCCCCAATGCAATGCTCGCGACGAACACGTCGTCGATTCCGCTCGAAACGATCGCGACGGCGCTTCGCAATCCGTCGCGGCTCATCGGACTGCACTTCTTCAACCCGGTTTCGCGGATGATGCTGGTCGAGGTCGTCGGCGGCCGCGACAGCGATCCGGCGACGCTCGCCCGCGGCGCCGCGTTCGTGCGCGCGATCGACAAGCTGCCGCTGCCGGTCAAGAGCGCGCCGGGCTTTCTCGTCAACCGCGTGCTCGCTCCGTACCTGATGACCGCCATGCGCGCCGTTGACGAAGGGATTGCGCCCGAAGCAATCGACGAGGCGGCGGTCGCGTTCGGCATGCCGATGGGACCGATCGAGCTTGCGGATTCCGTCGGTCTCGACATTTGCCTCGCGGTCGGCCGAATGCTCGAAAACGATGCGAACGTGCCACGCAAGCTCGCGGCGCACGTCGAAGCGGGCGAGCTCGGCAGGAAGAGCGGCCGCGGCTTCTATCGCTGGGAAAACGGACGTCCGCAGAAGCACGCGCAGGCCGAGGTTCCCGCGGGACTCGCGCAGCGACTCGTCGACCCGCTCGTTCGCGAGGCGAAATCCGCGCTCGACGAGGGCATCGTCGCGGATGCCGATCTCGTCGACGCGGGCGCGATCTTCGGCGCAGGCTTCGCGCCGTTTCGCGGCGGCCCGCTTTCGTACGCGCACTCCCTGGCCGCAACGGCCTAGAATCCGCGGCAATGGAACGTCCCTGGCTCGCGAACTATCCAGCCGGCGTGCCGGCCACGATCGACGTCGCCGAATACGCGTCGGTCTGCGACGTGGTCGAGGAGAGCTGCCGGCGCTTCGCGTCGCGTCCCGCGTTCACGTGCATGGGACGCACGCTGACGTTCGCCGACATTCATGCGCTGTCCGCGACGTTCGCCGCGTGGCTGCAGGGCATCGGCGTCGCTCGCGGCACGCGCGTCGCGCTGATGATGCCGAACGTGCTGCAATACCCGATCTGCGTGTTTGGCGTGCTGCGCGCGGGGTGCGTCGTCGTCAACGTCAACCCGCTCTATACGCCGCGCGAGCTCGAGCACCAGCTCGTCGACTCCGGCGCCGAGGTCGTCGTCGTCGTCGAGAACTTCGCGCACACGCTCGAGCAGGTCATCTCGCGCACGCGGATCCGGCGCACCATCGTGACGTCGATCGGCGAGCTCCTCGCGTTCAAGGGACGCATCATCGATCTCGTCCTGCGGCGCGTGAGGCGCGCGGTGCCCGCATGGTCGCTGCCGGGTGCGATCCGCTTCGGCGATGCGATGAAGGAAGGCCGCAAGCGCAACTTCACGCCGATGCGGATCGGCCACGACGATCTCGCGTTCCTGCAATACACCGGAGGCACCACGGGGGTCGCGAAGGGCGCGATGCTCCTGCACGGGAACATCGTGGCGAACCTGCTGCAGGCGCGCGCGTGGATGCGTCCGTTCATGGACGAGAACGTGCGCCAGGTGATCGTCACGCCGCTGCCGCTCTATCACATCTTCTCGCTCACCGCGAACCTGCTGGTCTTCATGTCCATCGGCGGCGAGAACGTGTTGATCGTCAACCCACGCGATGTCCCGAGCCTCGTGAAGACGATGCGCGGCTGCGGTTTCACGGCGATGACGGGCGTCAACACGCTCTTCAACGCGCTGCTCGAGAATCCGCGCTTTCGCACATTGGACTTCCGCGCGTTCAAGCATGCGCTTGGCGGCGGCATGGCGGTGCAGGAAGCCGTTGCCAACCGCTGGAGGGAAGTGACCGGCGTGCCGCTGATCGAGGCGTACGGCCTCACCGAAACCTCGCCGGCGGCGACGATGAATCCGCTCGATCTTCCGCGTCACAACGGTTCGATCGGCCTGCCGATCTCGTCGACCGACGTAGCACTTCGCGACGACGAGGGCAACGACGTCAAGCCTGGCGAACCCGGCGAAATCTGCATCCGCGGTCCGCAGGTGATGGCCGGCTATTGGCAGCGGCCGGAAGAGACCGCGAAGGCGATGACGAAGGACGGCTTCTTCAAGACTGGCGACATCGGCACGATGGACGAGCGCGGCTACGTGCGCATCGTCGATCGCAAAAAGGACATGATCCTCGTGTCCGGCTTCAATGTTTATCCGAACGAGGTGGAGGCCGTCGTCGCGATGCACGAGGGCGTGCTCGAATGCGCGGTGATCGGCGTGCCGGATGCGAAGTCCGGTGAATCGGTGAAGCTCTTCGTCGTGCGGCGCCATGCTCGCCTCACGGCCGAGGAACTGCTGGCGTATTGCCATGACCATCTTGCCGCCTACAAATGCCCGCGCGAGGTGGTCTTCCGCCGCGAATTGCCGAAGTCGAACGTCGGCAAGATCCTGCGACGAAAATTGCGCGAGGAAGCGAACGCGAAGCCGCGCAAACGCGAGAAGGCGCGCGCATGAGTGATGATCCCGCAACGCACGGACCGGACGTCCATCTGCCGCCCGGCATGCCGACGCTGCGCGTGACGCCGATGCCGGCGGACGCGAACTTTCACGGCGACATCTTCGGGGGCTGGATCATGTCGCAGGTCGACATTGCCGGCGCGATCCCCGCGTCGCGACGAGCGCGCGGCCGCGTGGCGACGGTGGCCGTCAATTCGTTCGTGTTCAAGGAGCCCGTGCTGATCGGCGATCTCGTATCGTTCTACACGACGATCGAGAAGGAGGGCCGCACGTCGATCACCGTATCGGTCGAGGTCTACGCGCAGCGCAATCCGGACCGCGAGGCGACGGTCAAGGTGACCGAAGCAAGCCTCACGTACGTCGCCGTCGGTCCCGATCGCAGGCCGCGCGAACTACCGAAGATCGACGACTAAGCGCGTCGCTGTATCGGCCGCGCCACAACTCGCGCTTCGCCGGCGTCATCGCACGCCCCCGTTCGGCAATTTCGCGTCGAGCCGCCTGTATAGTGAAACGATGCGCTGCGCCGTACCTCGCCGGCGTCGATAGGCCGGCGAATGGCGCCGAATCCGTATCGAAGAAGGGGAGGCTCGACGATGAAATCGCAACTCGCAAGGCACACGCGCGTCGTGGCCGTCGCGACAGGAATCGCGTTCGGGTTCTTCACGGGGCAGTCGTGGTCCGCGGGCTTCGCGCTGCAGGAGAATTCGGGCAGCGCGATCGGCAATGCGTTCGCGGGCGGCGCCGCGGCCGCCGAGGATGCGAGCACGCTGTGGTCGAATCCCGCGGGGCTCACGCGTATCGGAACGCCGCAGGTCGCGGCGGCGGTCAGCTTCATCACGCCGTCGTTCAAGTTCCACGACGAGGGCTCGCAACCCGCCGCGTTCCAGCCGCTCGGCGGCACCGGAGGCGACGCGGGCAGCGTCAATGTCGTGCCCAATCTTTATGTTGCCGTGCCGATCAATCGTCAGTGGAGCGTGGGCGTCGGCGTCAACGTGCCGTTCGGTCTCGTGACCGAATACGACGACAACTGGCTCGGCCGCTTCCAGGCGGTCAAGACCGACGTCAAGACGATCAACGTGAATCCGGCCGTCGCATGGCGGGTGACGGACACGTTCTCGGTCGGCGTCGGCGTCGACTGGCAGCACATCGACGCGACGCTCACGAGCCGCGTCAATTACAGCGCCGCCCTCGCGCAAGCCGCCGGGCAGGCGGCCGGAGGCGGTCTGATTCCTCCCGCGCTCGTCCCGCAGATCATCGGAGCGACACCGGGACTCGCATCGAAAGCCACCGTCGAAGGCGACGACAGCTCATGGGGTTGGAACATCGGCATGCTTTGGGACGTGACGCCGCAGACGCGCATCGGCGCGCATTACCGATCGTCGATCAAGTACAAGGTCGGCGGCACGGTCGACTTCGATAATCCTGCCCCGTCGGTTCCCGCCCCGCTCGTGCCGATCGTGGGACTCCTCGCGACGAACGTGAATGCCGTGCTCGCGCCGGGAGGCGTCAGCGCCGACATCAAGCTGCCCGACATCGCGAACGTCTCGGTGTTTCATCGCTTGAACGATCGCTGGGATCTGATGGGGGATGTGCAATTCACCCGCTGGTCGGTGTTCCGCCAGCTCGAGTTCGTGCGCACGACCGGCCAGGTGCTGTCGAACACGCCGGAGAACTTCAACGATGCATGGCGCGTCTCCGTCGGCGCGACGTATCACTGGAGCGACGCGTGGAGCTTCCGTGGCGGCCTCGCGTACGACCAGTCGCCGGTCAATACCACCGATCGCACGCCTCGCCTTCCCGATTCCGACCGTTATTGGATTGCGATCGGCGCGCAATATCGCTTCAATGGCAATTTCGCGGTGGATGCGGGCTACGTCTACATCCCGATGCCGAACGCGGACATCAACCAGAACGCGGGCTCGACCGCGGCGAACGGCCTGATCACGGGTCACTACGAGTCGAACGTCAATATCTTCTCGCTGCAACTCACGTACAGCTTCTAGGGCCATAGCCATCATCAAGACCCTGAATTACGTGAGTGCCCGACTTCTGGCCTAGCTGCGGTTATCGCCTGCTCGCGCGGCGCGATGACGGGACGCTCGCGATCTCCGATGCGTTCCTGCGAAGCCTGCTCGCGCGACCGGAGCTCGCGCCGTTGCCGGCGTCCGGTCCGCGCGAGGTCGCGCTTCACGACGCGCTCGTCGAACATCCGCGCGACGACATTCCCACGACGGCGCTCGATGCGGTCGAGGATTCCGACGCGCGGGAAAACTACGCGGTCTACCTGCGCTTTCGCAAGCGGCTGATCGACGCCGAGTCGCTCGAGGCTGCGTACGTGCGGCTGTTCCAGGGTGAAGGCGTCGACGTGCCGCCGCTTTTCGTCGCGCAGATGACGCAGATCCTCGTGCGTTACATTCTCGGCGACGATGCCGATCCGCTCGCGGCTCGCGCCGGCGAGCTTCTGTTTCGAACGCAGAAGATCGCCGTCACCGACGACGGTGCGGTGATGGCGGCCGACGAGGCGATTGTCGAGCATCTCGCGGAAGGCGGCGCGTTCGGCTCGCTCGGCGAGTTCCTCGTGCAAAACCGCACGCCGGTGCGTACGATCGACCTCGACGTGCTCGATCGCGATCGCGCCGCTGCGTACTGGTCGCGGGACGAGCGGTACGATTTCGCGATCAGCCTCGCATACGGCAGTGCGACGCTGAATGCATTGATGCGCGTGCTCGAGGCGTGGATCGCGCACTTCCTCGGCGTGAGGGTCAGGATCCGTACCGAGCGTGAAATCGACGACGCGCATTGGCGCTGGCACGTCGGGCTCGATGCGCAGGCGAGCGCCATCCTGAACGACCTTTACAATCGTCAGGTCGTCGACGATGCGCGGATGCGACGCCTGCTTTGCCTCTTCCGGCTGGACTTCGACAATCCCGCCGACATGCGAAGCGACGTTGCGGGACGCCCCGTGTGGCTCGCGATGGCGATGGACGAGCGCGATCGGCTCGCGCTCAAGCCTCAGAACCTGCTGATGAACCTGCCGCTCGCGCGGGCGCAATGATGCTGACATCGATACGATCGACAGGAATTTTGAGCGCGCTCGGCGTGGCGTGCGTGACCATTGCAGCGTGCGCGAAGCTCGAGGCGCCTCCCGTTGCGGGTGCGCCATCGAGCGCTGCGAGCGAATCGACAACCAGCACAAAACCGCCATCGCCTCCGCCGTCGAGCGAGAGCGCGCCCAAGGGCGGCGTCGCCGATCTCGCGTGGCTCGCCGGATGCTGGCAGAACACGGTGAACGGTAGGGAGCTTCGAGAGGAATGGCTGCCGCTGCGCGGCGGCATGCTGGTCGGCGCGGCGCAGCAGACGATGCAGGGCGCGGTGCAGGATTACGAGTTTCTGCGCATCGATTCGCGCGAGGGCAGCGTGCACTTCACGCAGTTCGGCGCGGGCGGAAAGGAGATTTCGTTCCGCCTCTCGGGCACGACGACCGACGGCAACGACACGATCTTCACGTTCGACCATACGACGCCGTCGTTTCCCGCGCGGCTTCTTTACCGGCGCGGCGAGCAGGGGTGGCTCTACGAGACGGTCGAGGGAAGGCTCGGGAGCGGCGCGAAGCGCGTCGTCTATCCGCTGCGGCGCGTCGATTGCGAGACCGGCGAGCTGATCGCGAAATAGATGGCGGGCGATTCGTCTTCGGCGGATGCGAAGCCCGCGAAAAGCGCGGCGCTGCGAACGTTCGAGCGGATGCTCGCGGCGGGCAAGGACAGTGCGCTCTTGCGCTATTCGATCGGCAACGAATACCTGAAGGTGGGCGACGTCGAGCACGCGATCGACGCGCTGGCGAACTCGGTGTCGCTCGATGCGACATATACGGCGGCGTGGAAGCTATACGGGGGTGCGCTCGAAAAGGCCGGCCGCCACGCCGAGGCGCTCGATGCGTATCGGCGCGGCATCGTCGTCGCGCGGCAGAAGGGCGACCGGCAGGCAGAGAAGGAGATGACGGTGTTCGCGCGGCGTATCGAGCGGGGGATGTGATCGCCCCGCGCTCGCTGCACCCAAGGGGGAGCAATTTGCGCCTCGGGGCGGCCCATCGGCGCGAAATGTGATCCCCCGCTCGCTTGGCAGCACGGGACGCGCGTTAGTTGACCTGCGCGCAGCCGCGATTCGCGAGCTCGTCCGCCCTGTGATTCCCCGGCGTATCGGCGTGGCCGCGCACCCAGTGCCAGCGTATCCGATGGCGCTCGCGCAATGCGTCGAGCTCACGCCACAGCTCGGCGTTCTTGACCGGCTTGCGATCACTCGTGCGCCAGCCGTTCTTCTTCCACGTGTGGATCCAGGTTTCGATGCCCTGCTTCACGTATTGCGAGTCGAGATAAAGATCGACGTCGCACGCGCGCGTGAGCGCTTCGAGCGCACGGATCACCGCGGTCAATTCCATCCGGTTGTTCGTCGTCTCGTGCTCGCCGCCGAAAAGCTCTTTCTCGGTGCCGTTGAAGATCAGGAGCGCGCCCCAGCCACCCACGCCGGGATTGCCCTTGCATGCTCCGTCGGTGTAGATGATTACCGGCGCTTCATTCGCGCGCTTGGCCGGCGTCTTGGGGACGCCAGCGCTCATCTCCGCTGCGTGGTCAGGCTCTCCCGCGCGCCGGCCGCCGGCGCGAGCGCTTTCACGCGCCTTTCGCGTCGCTGCTTCGCGGGTGTGAGCACGCGCATTCCGAGAACCTTCTTTGTCGCGCGGAGGTAATAGACGCCGCCGGTGATCGGCCACCAGCGATCGCCGGTACGCTCGAAGAACGAAAATCGCCGCAGCCACTTCTCCTGCGAAAATGGCGGCACGTAGCAGTCGAAGCGTCCGCCGATCACGTCGAAGCCGAGCAGCGACAGCCAGTCCTTCACTCGATAAAGCGCGATGAAGTTGCCGTTCCACGGCGGCGTCGCGCCGCGTCCGAAATAGCGCTTCGTGCCGAAGAGCGAGAACGGATTGAAGCCGGCGATGACGATCTGGCCTTCCGGGCGGATCACGCGCCATGCCTCGCGCAGCATGAGGTGCGGGTCGTCGGTGAACTCGAGCGCATGTGGCATCACGATCAAGTCCATCGTGCTCTCCCCGAACGGCAAGCCGTGCGGATCGGCGATGATGTCGGCGGGTGGATCGTAGTCGAGGGTCCACCGCGATACGATGCGGCTTTGCGCGAGGTAGCGGCATTCGGGGAGGCCGATCTGCAGCGCGTGGAAACCGAAGATATCGGCCACGGTCAGATCGAAGTACGCCTGCTCGCGCTCCTTCAGGTATTCGCCGAGCGGCGTCGCGAGCCATCCCGCGAAGGTCGACGACGCGCCCTGCAAGGTTTCGGAGGGTCGATCCATGATGTCGATTATCCCCATCCCCGCATTCAGGGACAACTACATCTGGACAATCGCGGACGATCGATTCGCCGCGGTCGTCGATCCCGGCGATGCCGCGCCGGTGCTTCGCTGGCTCGATGCGAACGATGTCGAGCTCTGTGCGATCCTCGCGACGCATCATCACGCCGATCACGTCGGCGGCGTGCCCGCGCTTCGCGAACGCTTCGATGTGCCGGTGTTCGGTCCCGCGAACGAGCGCATCCCGCAACGCACGCAGGCGCTGCGCGAAGGCGATCGCATCATCGTGCCGGGTATCGAGTTGGCGCTCTCGGTGCTCGACATACCCGGCCACACGGCCGGGCACATCGCGTATTTCGCGCTGCCGCCCGATCCGCTCGTGTTCTGCGGCGACACGTTGTTCGCCGCGGGCTGCGGACGACTTTTCGAGGGAACGCCGGAGCAGATGTGGTCGTCGCTTGGCAAGCTCGCGTCGCTCGCAGAGGAGACGCGCGTCTATTGCGGACACGAATACACGCTCGCGAACCTGCGCTTCGCCGCGGCGGTCGAGCCTTCGAGCCGCGACATCGAGATGCGCACTGCGCACGAGCGTGAGAAGCGCGAGCGCGGCGAGCCGACCCTGCCGTCGACGATCGGCGCCGAACGTGCGACCAATCCGTTCTTGCGCGCGGCGCTGCCCGACGTGATGGCACAGGCCGCCGCGCATGCGGGGCGCGCGATCAAGAGCGCCGTCGATTCGTTCGCGACGCTGCGCGAATGGAAGAACGGCTTCGCCTGATTGGAAGAACGGGTTCGCCTGACGAAACGCCGTGTACGCGACAATGCGTACTCGTGACGGACGGTTCGCGCGGCCGGTCGAGCGGAAACGTCGCGCGCAGGATCATTTTCGCGGTTGACGCATCGTGCGATGGCGCCTACCATCGCCGAAATTTTGTGTTCTACGGCGTGTCGCGAACCGCGTTTTCGAATTGCCCTATCGAAGAATCCTGATCATGCCGGTGGCGCTCGCGCTTGCAGCATGCGCGACGACCTCGCAGCCGCCGGACTTCCTGGCCTCGTCGCCCCCGTTGCGGACGATCGAGTTCCCGCCTTCCCCGCCGCCGATCGTCCTCGCCCATCCGTTCCGGGCTTCGGGCACCGGTCTCGAGCCGCTGCCTGCATCCAGCGGTGATCTCTGGGATCGCATCGTCGACGGCTATTCGATTCCCGACATCGACGGTCCGCTCGTCGACAAATGGGAGCAGTGGTACGCCGAACGACCCGAATACGTGGCGCGAATGGTCGAGCGGAGCCGCCGCTATCTCTATCACATCGTCACCGAGGTCGAGGCGCGTGGCATGCCCTCCGAGATCGCGCTTCTGCCGATCGTCGAAAGCGCCTTCAATCCGACCGCCGAATCGGTGAGTCGCGCATCGGGCATCTGGCAGTTCATGCCGCAGACCGGCAAGACGTATGGACTCAAGCAAAGTTTCTGGTCCGATTCGCGGCGCGACGTGATCGCGGCGACGAGTTCGGCGCTCGACTATCTGCAGACGCTGAACGCCGAGTTCAACGACTGGCAGATTTCGCTCGCCGCGTACAACTGCGGCGAAGGGACGATGCGCCGCGCGATCGCGCGCAATCGTACGCGCGGATTGCCGACCGACTTCGCGAGCCTTCAGGATCTTCCGGTCGAGACACGCAATTACGTACCGAAGCTGCAGGCGGTGAAGAACATCGTCGCCGATCCCCAGAAATACGGCGTCGCGATGGCCGACGTCCCGAACGCGCCGTACTTTACGGTCGTGCACACCACGGTGCGGATGGACGTGAAGCGCGCCGCCGAGCTTGCCGAGTTGCCGATGGACGAATTCCTGGCGCTGAACCCTCAGCACAATCGGCCGGTGATCTCGGGCGCCGACGAATTCGCGATCCTGCTTCCGATCGACAAGGCGGAAGTGTTCGCGGCGAAGTTGAACCTCGTCGCGCAGCCGCTCGTGTCGTGGCAGGCGCACCGGATGAAGCGGGGCGAGTCGCTGACGCAGGTCGCATCGCGTTACGGGATGTCGATCGAGACGCTGCGCTCGGTGAACGGCATCGGCCCGCGCCAGACGGTGCCTACGGGCTACGCGCTGCTCGTGCCGATGCAGCGTCCCACCGAGGAGGCCGAGGCCTCGCTCGACAACGCGGTGTTCACGACCGTGCCCGTGAACCGCACGTTCTACTACACCGTGCACCGCGGCGATACGCTGACGGGCATCGCGGGACGCTACGGCGTTACGCGCCAGGATCTGCGGCGCTGGAACCGGCTCGCCAGCGACGAAGTGCGCACCGGGCAGAAGCTTCGTGTGACGAGCGACGTGCCGCCCGCGCGAAGCCGCGCGCGCGTCGTGAGGGTACGGCAGTCGAAGACCCGCCACGCGCACCATCCGCCGGCGCGGGCGGCGTCAGGCGGAGGCGGGCGCAGGCAGACGGCGAGCGCGATGACGGCGCCGGCGGCGAAGCCGTAAGTTCCAGAGAATCGGTGCCAGAGATGCATTTCCCGCGCTGTCGTCGCGTATCGTGGTACCCGGTCGGGAAATACATCTCTGGCACCGATTTTCCGAATGACTCGCCTCTGACCCCATAGCGAAACGGGCGACTTTCGTCGCCCGTTTCATGTCCGTCACACGTCTGCGACGGAAGCGAATCGAAGAAGCGTTACTTCTTCGCGGCTCTCTTCTTGGCGGTCTTCCGCGCGCCTTTCCGGCGCGGGGCGGCCTTCTTCTTGGCGCCTTTCCGCTTGGCGGCCCGCTTCTTCGGAGCGGCCCGCTTTTTCGTCGCCTTGCGCTTCATCGACTTCTTCGCAGCCCGCTTCTTCGGGGCAGCGCGCTTCTTGCCACCCTTCTTGGCAGCCCGCTTCTTCGGGGCGGCGCGCTTCTTCGCGCCCTTCTTGGCGGCCCGCTTCTTCGGGGCAGCGGCCTTGCGCTTCCGTGCCTTCTTCTTCGGCGCCTCGCTGGAAGCGGCGGGCGTCATCATCGACATCATGTCAGCCATCATCGTTGCTTCTCCTGTCTGAGTTCATGTGACTGTTATGGTCCTTCACTCGCAGGCATCGCCGGCCGCAGGGGAAAGCACGCTGATGCTAGAAATTTCGGCCCACCCCCTTGACAAATCCATTGACACCTGCTGCCTCGCATTTTAGCCACGTTTCAAGCTTTTGCAAGATTTCGAGCATGGCAAGCGACCGTTCATCGCGCATTGTTGCGAATTCGCACAGTTCGCGGATGCAAAAAACGCATCGATCGTGCGCTTTCAGCGTGCGTTTCGCGGCGGCAATCGCGTTTCGTGCGCGATCAGATCGGCGATGCTTTCGCGACGCCGAATGACGTGCGCGGCGTCGCCGTCGACGAGCACCTCGCAGGCGCGCGGTCGCGTGTTGTAGTTCGAGCTCATCGACATCGCGTACGCGCCGGCGCTTCGCACGGCGAGCAGTTCTCCTTCGGCGATCGCGAGCGAGCGATCGTGCGCGAGGAAGTCGCCGCTTTCGCAAACGGGACCGACGACGTCGTAGCGAGCGGACGCGCGCTCGCGCGGCGCGACCGGCTCGATCGCATGCCACGCGCCGTAGAGCGACGGGCGAAGAAGATCGTTCATCGCCGCGTCGACGATCGCGAAGTTTCGGGCGCCCGGCTTGATCGCCCGTACGCGCGTCAGCAGCACGCCGGCGTCGGCGACGAGGCGCCGACCGGGCTCGAACAGCAGGCGCTGGCGCCGCCCGTGTACGAGCTCGCGAATCAGTGCCGCGTAATCGGCGATCGCGACCGGCGTCTCGTCGCTGTAACGCACGCCCAGGCCGCCGCCAAAGTCGATGTGCGAAACCGCGATGCCGTCGTCTTCGAGGGCGTCGACGAGCGCGAGCATCGTTTGCGCCGCTTCGCGGTACGGCGCGAGGTCGGTGATCTGCGAGCCGATGTGCATGTCGATGCCGCGCACGTCGATCGACGCCATCCCGGCCGCCTTGCGGTACAGCGCGCGTGCCTCGATCGCCGACACGCCGAACTTGCTCTCGCGAAGCCCCGTGGCGATGTACGGATGCGTGCGCGGGTCGACGTCGGGATTGACGCGAAAGCTGACCGGTGCGCGCACGCCGATCCGTGATGCGATCGCCGCGACGTCGTCAAGCTCGGACGCCGACTCGACGTTGATGCAGAGGATGCCGGATGCGAGCGCGGCTTCGATCTCCGCGTCGCTCTTCGCCACGCCGGAGAAGACGACCTTCGCGGGATCGCCGCCCGCCGCCTGCACGCGCGCGAGCTCGCCGCCGGAGACGATGTCGAAGCCGCTTCCGAGCGACGCGAAAAGGTCGAGGATCGCGAGCGTCGAGTTCGCCTTGACCGCGTAGCAGACAAGGTGCGGCAGGCCGTCGAACGCTGTATCGAATTCGACGAACGCGCGCGAAAGCTCGGCGCGCGAGTAGACGTAGCACGGTGTGCCGTAGTCGCGCGCGATCGTCGCGAGCGGCACGCGCTCCGCGCAAAGCTCGCCGCCGATGTAGTCGAAGCTCACCGCGCCTCGCGCTTCATGCACGGGGCGCATCCGAATGCCGCGCTCACTGCGTCGGCGTCGGCGAGGGCGGGGGAAGCGCGGGCGACGTCGTGGGCGGCGACGTCGCGGGGTTGTTCGTCGACGAAGATGCCGGCGGCGTTTGCGCCGCCTTCGGCGGCGGACGAAGGGGACCCTTGATGCCGCACGACGACAGGATCGCGATCAGCGCGACGGCAACGGCCGCGCGTGGCGTTCGCATGCAAATCGGTTGACGTAGCATCGCCGGGTCATCATAGCAGGCTGATAGCATGTTCCGTATGGACGACGACGCCTTCCGCCACGCCGCCGACGCTGCGCTCGACAGGATAGGTCTCGCGCTCGATGCCGCGCTCGAGACGAGCGGCGCCGAGTTCGATTGGGAGCTTGCCGATGGTGTCCTGACGATCGTCTGCGACGACGAAAGTCGCATCATCGTCAACCGTCACGTACCGAATCGCGAGATCTGGGTAGCGGCAAAAAGCGGCGGCCATCACTTCCGGGCGCAGGGCGGGCATTGGCGTGACACGCGCACTGGAGACGAGCTCGGAAGCGTGCTCGTCCGCCTCTTGAAGACGCAGGCGCGCGTCGTCGCGCCGATGCCGGAGTTGCCCGCGCCGTAATCGACGCGTCGCCTGCGTCGGCTCAGCCGGTGAGCAGCGCGGTCCATTCGTCGAGCTCGTCGCGAAGCGCCGTGTGCCCGGGCAGCAGCGACTCGACGAGCGCCCAGAACTTGCGCGAATGATTGAGCTCGACGATGTGCGCGACCTCGTGCGCGACCACGTATTCGGCAAGCCGCGGCGGCAACTGCACGAGCCGCCAGTTGAGCCTGATCTCGCCCTTCGCGTTGCAGCTTCCCCATTCGCTTCGGGCGTTCGAAAGCCGCACGCTCGGCACGTGCGCACCGAGCCGGGCGACGTAGTGCGCAACGCGGGTCGCGACGAGCGACAGCGCCTGCTCGCGCAGCCATTCGCGAACGCACTCGGCGACGTGGCGTTCGTCGTGCGCGTGCGGATGGCGCACCGTCAGATGGAACATGTCGGCGAAGACGTTGGTGTCGCGCGCCGGAAACACCGCGAGCGCGAGCGTGGCGCCGCGATACGCGATGGGTGCCCCTGAGATCCATTCGCGCGGCATAACGTCCTTGCGCCGCGCGCGCCATTCGGCGAGCGAGCGCAGGATCCACGATGCGCGCTCGACGAGCGCTTCCTCGATGTCGCGAAGCGCGACCCAGCGCGGCGCGCGCACCCTCAGCCCCTCGAAGTGGATCTCCATGCCGATTGATCGACGTCGTGCGCGAATCAGCCGATAGTCGATCGACTGGCCGCCGATCACGATGCGCCGCAGCGTGCCGTCGGAGCGGCGCTGACCGGGAAGGTCGGGCTCGAGCCTCACCGGCCTCATGCCACCGCGCGCGCCACCGCGGGCTCGATGTCCGCAGGCGGGCCAAGGCGCGCCACTTCGTCCTCGATCCACGTCTCGATCGCATGCATCATTTGCGCGGGCTCCATCGCGCCGGGCTCGATCGGCTTGCCGATCGACAACGTGATCGTGCCCGGACGCTTGCCCATGATGCCCTTCGGCCACAGCCAGCCGGCGTTGTGCGCGATCGGCAGGACCGGCGTTTTCATCTCGATCGCGAGCCGCGCGACGCCGGTCTTGTAGCGCACGCGTCTGCCGGCCCGGATCCGCGTGCCTTCCGGATAGAGAATGATCCAGAAGCCCTGCGCGAAGCGCTCGCGCCCCTGCGACGCGATCTGAGTCATCGCGTCCTGCCCTGCCTTGCGGTCGATCGTGATTGGCGAGGCGAGCTTGAATCCCCAGCCGAAGAACGGCACCGAGAGCAACTCCTTTTTCGCGACATACGACAGCGGCGGCAAAAGCCGCGACAGGAAGAGCGTTTCCCACGTCGAGCTGTGCTTGCAGGCGACGATCTTCGGCGTATCGCCAACGTTCTCGATGCCGATCACGCGATGGCGGATGCCGCAGATCGTGCGCGCTGCCCACAGGTTCAGCGCGCACCAGTGCGTGATGAAGCGGTAGCGCGGGATCGGCGGCAGCCAGAACAGCGCGAGGACGAGCAACGCGTACGGCGGCGTGACGATCATCTGGAACAGCGCGAAGACGAGTGATCGGATGTGACCCCCCCACGCTTGCAGCTTCGCTGCTGCGCTGCCCCCTGGGGCGCAACTCGCGTCTCGGGGCGGCCCTTCGCCGCTCGTGGATCGCATCCGATCACTCACCTGCCAGCAGCGCCGACGCGACGAACGCGAGATCGGGAAAGATCACGGTGTTGCGCGGAAAGCCGCCTTCACGAAGCGTCTTTTCGCCCTTGCCGGTCAGCACGAGCATCGGCTGCGCTCCCACACTTTCCGCGGCCTGCAGGTCGCGCAGACCGTCCCCGACGCACGCGATGCCCGCCATGTCGACGTTGAAGCGCACGCCGATCTCGCGAAGCATGCCCGCCTTCGGCTTGCGGCATTCGCACCGCGCGTCGGCGGTATGCGGGCAATAGAAGATCGCGTCGACGCGGCCGCCGACATGCGAGAGCGCGCGATGCATCTTTTCGTGGATCGCGATCAGCGTCGCGAAATCGAGCAGGCCTCGCCCCACGCCCGACTGGTTCGTCGCGACGACGACGCGATAGCCGGCATGGTTGAGCCTCGCGATCGCTTCGAGGCTTCCCGGAATCGGCCGCCATTCGTCGGGCGACTTGATGAACTGCTCGCTGTCGTGATTGACGACGCCGTCGCGGTCGAGGACGATGAGGCGCGCCGTGCGGCTCGGGGCGACCCCTTCTGCCAAGCCATGTTGCGTCGTCTTCGGCATTCCGGGATTTCAGGCGACGAGCCGCGAGATGTCGGCGACGCGGTTCATCGTGCGTGCGACGCGATCGAGCAGCGCGAGCCGGTTCGCGCGCACGTCGGGATCGTCGACCATCACCATCACGTCGTCGAAGAATCGATCGACGGCAGGCTTCGCCGTCGCGAGCGCGACGAGCGCTCCCTCGTAATCGCCGTGCTCGAAGTGGCGGTCGACCTCGTCGCCGAGCGACTTGAAGACGTTCCACAGGTCGCGTTCGGCGCCGTCGGTGAGCCGCGCGGTGTCGACCCGTGGCGCCGCATCGGTCGCGCTCTTGCGCAGGATGTTGACGATCCGCTTGTTCGCCGCTGACAGCGCCGCCGATTCGGGAAGCGACTCGAATGCCTTCACGGCCGCAAGCCGATCGGGGACTAGATCGATGCGATCGGGGTGCTGTCCGATCACCGCCTCGACCTGGTTTGCCGTATAACCCTGCTCGCGCAAATGCGCGCGCAACCGCTCGTAGAGAAAATCGGCGAGCGCGTCAGGGACGGGCTTCGTCCCCGGCACGTCGTTGAACGCCTGGAAGGCGAGACCGATCAGCCAGGCGAGCGACAGCGCGATGCGCTTCTCGATCAGGATGCGCAATACGCCGATCGCCGCGCGACGCAAGCCGAACGGATCCTTGTCGCCGGTCGGCAATGCGCCGATGCCGAAGAGTCCCGCGAGCGTCTCGAGCTTGTCGGCGAGGGCGACCGCTTGCGCGACCGATCCTTCCGGCAATGCATCGCCCGCGTAACGCGGCCGATAGTGCTGCGCGATCGCGTCGGCGAGGTCCGCCGCCTCGCCGTCGGCAAGCGCGTAATAGCGTCCCATCGTCCCTTGCAGCTCGGGAAACTCGCCCACCATGTCGGTGACGAGATCGGCCTTGGCGAGGAGCGCCGCGCGATCGCAGCGATCGTGATGCGCGCCGATCCGCGGCCCGATGTTTCGCGCAAGGAAGCGCAGCCGCTCGACGCGATCGCCAAGCGTGCCGAGCTTGCCGTGGTAGACGATCGAGGCAAGGCGCGGGACACGCGCTTCGAGCGGCAGCTTGCGATCCTGGTCGTAGAAGAATTTCGCGTCGGCAAGCCGCGCGCGGAGCACGCGCTCGTTGCCGCGAACGATCGCCGACGGATCGTCGGTGCGGATGTTGCTGACGACGAGGAAGCGGTTCACCAGCGCGCCTTGCGCGTCGGCGAGCGCGAAATATTTCTGGTTCTGCTGCATCGTCAGGATCAGGCATTCGTGCGGAACGGCGAGGAATGCCGGATCGAACGCCCCTTCGTAGACGGCCGGCCACTCGACGAGGGCCGTCACCTCGTCGAGCAGCGCCTCCGGCACGATCGGCTGAATGGCGCCGGCAGCCTTCGCGAGCTCGCGCACGATCGCTGCGCGTCGCTCGTCGAACGACGGCAGTATCCTCCCTTCGGCTTCGAGCGTTGGCACATAGGCCTGCGCAGTTGAGATGACGAGATCGGCACGACTCGCGAAGCGATGGCCGGCGCTCGTGCGCCCCGCATCGAGGCCGAGTGCACGCACCGGTACCACATCGGCACCGTGCAGCGCGACGAGCCTGTGCGCGGGACGAACGAACGCGACGTCGTTGTAGTAGCTGCCGGGCGCCGCGTAGCGCATCACCTTCGGAATCGGCAACCGCTCGATCGCGATGTCGAGCGCTTCCTGCAGCGCCCTGGATAGCGCGATGCCGGGCACGTGCCGGCGCAGAAACACGTACTCGGCCTTGCCGTCGGAAGCGATCTCGAGTCGATCGCCCACGTCGCTTCGTGCATCCGCCAAATCCGCTCGTCCAAGCGACGTCAGCTTTTTTCGCAAGGCTTCGGTCGGTGCGCCATTCGCGTCGTACGCTACCCTCGCCGGCATCAGCTTGTCGCGCGCCTCGGCGTCGGCTGCTTTCGCGCTCACGCTCGAAATCGATACCGCGAGCCGGCGCGGCGTCGCGTACGGGGTCGCGACGCTCGCATCGGACAGGACGTCGCGTCGGCGAAGCTCGGCGACGAACGTATCGGCGAACGCGGCGCCGAGTGTCTTCAGTGCCTTCGGCGGCAATTCCTCGGTGACGAGCTCGACGAGGAGCGTGTCGAGTCGACGCCCCTCACCCGCTCGATGCCCCGCATCTCGCTCCCTCTCCCCGGCGGGGAGCGGGTTGGGGTGAGGGGCGTCTGCGTTGGTCATGCGGCCCGCTTGAACGCTTCCGGCAGCATCGGAAATCCCAGCGCCTCGCGCGATGCGACGTACGACTGCGCCACCTCGCGCGACAACGCGCGAATGCGCCCGATGTAGGCCGCGCGCTCGGTGACGGAGATCGCGCCCCGCGCATCGAGGAGATTGAACGTGTGCGCCGCCCTCAGAATCATCTCGTAGCCGGGAAGCGGCAGCCGCGCGGCGAGGAGTCGCCTCGCTTCGCTCTCGAAGAACGCGAAGAGCTCGGCGAGCTTTGGCGCATTCGCCTGCTCGAAGTTGTACGTCGACTGCTCGACCTCGTTCTGGTGATACACGTCGCCGTAGGTCAGCGTGCGGCGAATGCCGTTCCCGTCGACCTCGGTCCAAACGAGGTCGAACATGTTCTCCTTGCCCTGCAGATGCATCGCTAGACGCTCGAGCCCGTAGGTGATCTCACCGGTGATCGGATCGCAGTCCAGTCCGCCTACTTGCTGGAAATACGTGAACTGCGTGATCTCCATGCCGTTCAACCATACTTCCCAACCAAGCCCCCATGCGCCGAGCGTCGGATTCTCCCAATCGTCCTCGACGAAGCGCACATCGTTTCGCGCGAGATCGAAGCCGAGTGCGGTCAGCGATCCGAGATAGACGTCGAGGATGTCGGCAGGCGCCGGCTTCATCACGACCTGATATTGATAGAAGTGCGACAGCCGATTGGGATTGTCGCCGTAGCGTCCATCCTTCGGCCGCCGCGAAGGTTGCACGTAGGCGGCGCGCCATGGCTCGGGACCGAGCGCGCGCAGGAACGTCGCGGTGTGCGACGTGCCCGCGCCCACTTCCATGTCGTACGGCTGAAGCAACGCGCAGCCGCGATCGCCCCAGTAGCGCTGGAGCGTCTGGATTACGTCCTGAAATGTCTGCATCGTCGCGGGTCGTTTTCCCGACGGGGATTCTACCTGCGAAGATTGATGAGAGCCGCCCCCACAATCAGCCCCGCACATAGCGCGAGCACGCCGAGATCGCCGATACGCAAATACGGGGTCTCGCCTGCGCGTCCGGTCACGCTGACTTCCAGAACGCCGGTCGTGAACCACGGCAGGCGTGCCATTTCGCGCCCGTCGATGCCGATCGCGGAGGTGATGCCGGTGTTTGTCGCGCGAAGCATCGGCCGTCCGAGCTCGAGCGCGCGCATCGCAGCCATCTGGTTGTGCTGCTCGGCGGCGATCGAATGGCCATACCACGCGTCGTTCGTCACATTGACGAGCATCTGCGCGTCACGCGCGCCTTCACGCAACTCGTTGCCGAACGCATCCTCGTAGCAGATATCGACGGCAACGCGCTCGTCCGCGACCTGCAGCGGGGACTGCATCGAGCCGCCGCGCGCCTGGTCGGCGAGCGGAATCGCGAGGACCGAGTGGATGAACCAGCCGAAGATCGGCTTCAGCGGAATCGTTTCGCCGAACGGGACGAGATGGTTCTTGCGATAGAACTGCAACGGGCTCGTGCCGAGCGCGACGACGGTGTTGTAGTAGCGCGGCTCGCTACCGCCCGGTTCCGGCGGCAGCGCGGTGAAAAGGCCGACGAGCACGTCACCGTCGCGCGCGATGGCGGTTCGGATCAGCGATAGCAGCACGGCATCGGGCACTTCGTCGGAGAACATCGGGAACGCGCTCTCGGGGAGCACGATCAACCTCCCTCGGCTTTGCGCGACAAGGCGCAGGTAGCGGTCGAACGTCGCCGTGCGAAACGCCGGGTCGAACTTCTGCTCCTGCAGCACGTCGCCCTGCACGAGCGACACCGCGAGCGGCTCGCCCGACGGCTTCGTCCAGTCGGTGCGTACGAGCTCGACATTGCCGGCAACGAGCACCAGCGCCACCACAGCGCTGGCAATCGCGCGAACTCGCGCGCTGTCGGCGAGCGCGAGCGCGAATTGCGCGATGCAGCCCGCGGCCACCATGACGACCAGCGTGACGAGGTAGACGCCGCCAAGCGGCGCGTAGCCGCGCAACAAACCATCCGGCATTTGTGTATAGCCCAGCGCGAGCCACGGAAAGCCGGTGAAGAGATAGCTTCGCACCCATTCGGCGGCAGTGAACGCTGCCGCGGCGAGCAGCAATCGCGACCATGAAGCACGCCGTGTCAAACCGACCGCGAGCAAGCCGGCGAGTGCGGGCCACAGCGCGAGGTACGCGGTCAGTATCGCGATCGCGAAAATCGCGAGCGCTTCGTCCATGCCGCCGAAGTTGACGAGCGCGACGGTGAGCCACGACGCGCCGCCGCCGAACAAGCCCACGCCGAATGCGAAGCCCTGCCATGCGGCCGCGCGCGGCGATTCCTCGCGCAGCCAGACGGCAAGCAGCAACGCAAGCGTGACGAACACCAGCGGCGACGCCGCAAACGGCGCGAAGGCAAAGACGGTGAGAACGCCGGCGGACGCGCACAGCGCGAGCGTAAGGAGGTGAGCCCCCGACGCATGCGACTCCGCGGCGCTCATCGCGCGCGTATCACGCGGTTTCTTCGCCGGGCGGTGGCGCGATTCGTTCGACCTGCAATGTGTAGACGCGGCGACTGTCCGCGCGAAGCACCCGGAAGCGGAACGGTCCGATCGTCGTCGCCTCGCCGCGCTTCGGCAGCCTGCCGAACGCCTTGAGCACCAACCCGCCAACCGTGTCGAAGTCTTCGTCCTCGAACGACGTGCCGAACTGCGCGTTGAAATCGGCGATCTCCGTCTGCGCCTTCACGCGGAAGCGTCCGTTCGCTTCTGGAATGACGTTGTCCTCGCTCTCGTCGAAGTCGTATTCGTCCTCGATGTCCCCGACGATCTGCTCCAGCACGTCCTCGATCGTCACGAGCCCCGACACGCCGCCGTACTCGTCGACGACGATTGCGATGTGGTTGCGGTTGGCGCGGAATTCACGCAAGAGCACGTTGACGCGCTTCGACTCGGGCACGAACACGGCGGGGCGCAGCGTTTCGCGCAGGCTGAACGCCTCGGGATCGGCGTAGTAGTTCAAAAGCTCCTTCGCGAGCAAAATGCCCACGACGTCGTCCTTCGATTCGCCTATCACCGGGAAGCGCGAGTGCTTCGTCTCGATGATGAGCGGCATGAATTCGAGCGGCGAGTCGTCGATCGACACGCAGTCCATCTGCGCGCGCGGGATCATGATGTCGCGCACCGTCGTCTCCGACACCGACAGCACGCCCTCGATCATCGACAGCGCATCGGCGTCGAGCAACCGCCGCTCGAACGCGCCGCGCAAAAGCGCGATCAGGTCGTCGCGGTCCTCGGGCTCGCGCGTCAGAAGCGCCGACAGCCGCTCGAGCAGCGACGGCTTGTCGTCGGGGGCGTCGTAGGGAGTCGCCATCAGGAAGCGTACGGGTCCGCGTAGCCGAGACCGCGCATGAGCGCGATCTCGCGCGCCTCCATTCGCGCCGCATCGGCGCGGCGCGCGTGGTCGTATCCCTGCAGATGCAGCATGCCGTGGATCACGAGGTGCGCGTAATGCGCTTCCAGCGTCTTGCGCTGCGCACGCGCCTCGCGTTCAACCACCGGCTGGCACAGCACGATGTCGCCCGAAAGCGACACTCCATCATCGTACACGAATGTGAGGACGTTCGTCGCGTGGTCGCGACCGCGGAAGCGGCGGTTGAGCGCGCGCCCTTCGCGTCCGCCGACGAAGCGCAGCGTGACGTTGGCGTCGCGTTCGAGCGCGGCTTTCGCGATGCGGCGCAGCGCCGCGCGGCCCGGGAGCAGGGTGTTTTCGACCGCGGCCTGGATCGTCAGCGAAAGGCGAGATCTACCCGCTCGTATCGCGGTCGTAGGCATCGATGATTTTCTGCACCAGCGGATGCCGCACGACGTCGGCGCTCGTGAAGCGCACGAATGAGATGCCTCGCACGTCGCGAAGCACGCGCTCGGCTTCGATGAGCCCGCTCTTCTGGCCGCGGCCGAGGTCGATCTGCGTCACGTCGCCGGTGATCACCGCGCGCGTGCCAAAGCCGATGCGCGTCAGGAACATCTTCATCTGCTCGGGCGTGGTGTTCTGCGCCTCGTCGAGGATGATGAACGAATGATTGAGCGTGCGCCCGCGCATGTAGGCGAGCGGCGCGAGCTCGATCGTCTGTCGCTCGAGCAGTCGCGCGGTCTTGTCGAAGCCCATCAGGTCGTAGAGCGCGTCGAACAACGGGCGCAGGTACGGATCGACCTTCTGTGCGAGATCGCCGGGCAGGAAGCCGAGACGCTCACCCGCTTCGACCGCGGGCCGCACGAGCACGATGCGCTTCACCGCGTCGCGTTCGAGCGCATCGACTGCGCAGGCGACGGCGAGATACGTTTTCCCGGTGCCGGCAGGACCGATGCCGAAGCTGATGTCGTGCGTACGGATCGCGTCGAGGTAGGCAACCTGGTTCGGCGTGCGGCCGTGCAGATCGGTGCGCCGCGTGCGGAGGATGGGCGGTTCGTCTGTGAGAGCCACCCCCTCACCCCGGCCCTCTCCCCGCACGCGGGGAGAGGGTGCGAGATGCGGAGCATCGAGCGGGTGAGGGGCTTGTGACGCGATCTCGACCAATCCCAACTGAATATCGTCGACGGACAGCGGCTTTTCCGCCTGTTCATAGAAACGCGAAAGCGCGCGTGCAGCCGTCAGCGCGTTCTCGCACGGACCGGTGACGCTGAACGACGCGCCGCGGCGCGCGATCGTCACGTCGAGCGCCGCCTCGATCTGTCGCAGGTTCGCGTCGAGCGGCCCGCACAGATTCGCGAGCGCGCGATTGTCGACCGGCGCGAGCGTGAGCGTTTGCGTGACTCGTCGCTCGCCAGGCGGTTCGCGCGGGGCGGCGGGCGCGCCGCGCGATGCCGACCTGGTCCTATGCGCCGACGGATTGGTCAAACCGCCTGGCGCACGATGGGAGCCTTGCGCGCTTCGTCGAGCATCGCTTCGAGCTCGAGGATATGCGCTTTTGCCTCTTCCGACATGCGTCCCGTTGGCGCACGTGCGAGGTCCGCGCGAAGCCGCGTCGCCTCGACGCGCAGAAGCGCGCGCGCGTCCTCGGGCATCGACCCCGCGGGCTTGATCAGCGCATCGGCAACGCGCGTCGCGAACTCGCGCTGCAGGTTGCGGCGGAAGAGCGTGATGTCCCTCCCGGTCTTGAGCTCGCTGAAGACCGCGTTATGCAGCGTCTCGTAAAGCTCGGAGAGCTTCAACGCCTGCTTCGGGTCGTCCACCTTCGCGATGTTGTTCAGGAGCCGCTGCGCGATCGGCGGGCTCATCAGCGTGTCGAGCACGCCGCGCTGCAGCGACAGCACCTGCTGGTCGATCGACAGGTCGAGCGGCGGCGTCGGACGGCCCAGCTCCTGCGCGTCGTCGATGTCGAACGTCGACACCGTCATCTTGCGCAGGAACGACGGCGGGAAATTGAAGCTGTCCGCCGACAGCACCTCGCTCGCCAGCATGTGCAATGCTTCACGTTGCTTCGCGGCGTCGATCGGCGTGAACGGCTGGCGGCCGCTGCCGTATCGATCGCGAAGCGTCGTCAGGCCGCCGACGTATTTCGACGCGTACAGCGCGCCCTGTCCGGCTTCGTTCAAGCCGCGGGTGAAATTGCGCCGCAGCACCGAGTAACTTTCGTCGGGCTCGAGCTTCATGCTCTCCGTCCGCTGCCACAGCTCGTGCACGAGCGCCAGGCGCTTGCGCGCATACGCGAGCGGATCGCTTCCGAGGTCGAGCTGGTTCACCGCCGGGTCGATCGCGAAGTACGACACGTCCTCGTCCGTCGAATAGGCGAGCCATGGTTCGCTCGACCGCGCGGCGATCTTCGCGAGCTCGCCCGCTTCCTTGTCAGGCGGGATCGGCTTGTACGCGTACTCGATCGCCCAGTAGTCGTATGGGCCGAGCGTCGACATCGCGTACTCGCCCTGCCGCTCGCCCTTGACCGCGAGATTCCATGGGTTGTATTCCATGACCGATCCCGAGATGCCGTGTTCCGCGGTGAACGTCGGGTCGGATAGCTCCGCCTCGGTGAAAACGGTCGACGCGCGGAAGTTGTGGCGCAGCCCGAGCGTGTGCCCGACCTCGTGCATCACGACGCTCTTGAGGAAGAGGTTCACGAACTTGTCGACATCGGGGCTGTCGGGATCGAGATCGCCGCGCGCCTCGAGCAGCGACATGCCGAACGCCGTTTCCTGCGCGGCGGCATCTTCGTAGTCGCAGGCTTCCGCGTCGCTCGCGATGTGCGCGTTGCCGCTCGTCGCTTCCCTGAACGCGGCGAATGCATCCCTGCGCGGCGGCAGATACTCATGGCGAAGATTGCGCACGACGCGCACGTTGTTCGCGTCGATGCCGATGTCGGCGTCGAGAATCTCGCCGGTGCGCGGATCGACGACCGACGGGCCGATCGCGCCATAGGACGTCTTCGCGACCGTCTGCCAGCGCACTGACGCATGGCGGATGTCCGACGTGTCGAAATCGGCGTCGTCGGGTTGAACCTCCACCTTGATCGCGTCCTTGAAACCGATTCGCTCGAATGCCTTGTTCCATTCGAGGATGCCTTCCTTGATCGGCTCGCGATACCTGACCGGGATGTTGCGATCGAGCCAGAACACGATCGGCTGCTTCGGTTCCGACAACGCGGCGTTCGGGTCCTTCTTCTCGAGCCGCCAGTGATTGGCGTAGCGTTCGACCGGCACGCGCGGCACGTCGGAAGTGAAGTCCAGCACTTCGGTCGTGAAGTAGCCGACGCGGTCGTCGGCGAGGCGCGGATGCATCGGCGTATCGGGCAGCTTCGCGAGCGTGTAGTGATAGCCGAGGAAGAGACTGCGAGGATCGGGCACCGTCGACGGTTGCGACGGTTGCGGCCCGGGTCCATGACCGGGCATCGGCACCGCGAGCCGCGACACCGCGTAATGCGCCGACACTTCGAGCGTGATGTTGTCGGACTCGGTGCGTGTCGTGCCGATCGACGAGTTGCGCGCGTCGAACGCGTACCCCTGGTGATATGTGCCCTCGAGCACCGCGGCGCCGGCGGGGATATCGGCGAGCAGCAGCGCATTCGCGTCGATCAGCACCGACTTGCGGTCGTGCGAGGGCTGCGACGCGATCGGTGCGACGGCGAGGAGACTGTCGGAGAAGCCGGCGGCAACCGCGCGCGCCTCGGGCGTTCCCGGCTTCGCCGTGTACTTCACGTTGCGTGCGATCAACTGCACGCTCTGGCCGTGCTTGTGGAACACGACGATCTGCGCGACGCCGATCGGCCACGTCATCGCGCCGCCGAAGATGCGGTGCTCGCCAATGCCCTGGTTCACTGCCGACTTGAAGAAGAACGGCTTGTCGAACTGGTCGGGCGCGATCTCGAGCCAGACCTTGTCGTCCTTGCGCCAGATATCGAGCAGGCCCGCCTGCTTCTTCGCGTCCTTCACCACCTCGTCGAACGGTTTCGAGAATTGCGCCGCCTGCGCGGCGGCGGTGGCGGCGGCTGCCGCGGCATTCGCGCGCGCGCCGTTCGGACCTTGCGCCGCGCCATGTTCAGGCTCGCTTGCGGCTTCGCGTGCCGCGGTTGCCGCCGCGGCGGCGATCGCTGCGGTATCGGCAGGCTTCGCGGCGTCGGTGCGCGGGAGGCTCGCGCAGCCTGCGATGACGAACGGGGCGACGATGCCGAGCGCGGCAGCCGCGCGGGAAACGTGACGGTGCGACATGGACGAACTTTCTCCTTTTGCGAGGGCTGTCCCGCGCGGCCACCCCAAAAGCGTGGCGGGACGTTTCACGCGGTCGCGAGTTCGCCGCGCAACGAGTGCGGCAGCGCCGCGGTAATGTCGACGTCGACGTAGCGGTCGACCGACGTTGCGTCGCCTTCGAAATTGACGACGCGATTGTTGTTGGTGCGCGCGCATAGCTCGCGCCGGTTTCTCGCGGAACGTCCGGTGACGAGCACGCGCTGGCGCGTACCGACCATCCGCTCGCTATTCTCCCGATACTGACCATCCAGAAGCGCCTGCAATTTCGCAAGCCGCGCCTGCTTGACGTCGGCCGAAACCTTGTCCGGAAGGTCCATCGCGGGCGTTCCCGGACGCGGACTGTACGCGAAGCTGAACGCGCCGTCGAATGCGATGTCGCGTACGAGCGAGAGCGTGCGCCCGAAATCGTCGTCGGTTTCGCCGGGGAAGCCGACGATGAAGTCGGACGTCAGCGAAAGATCCGGCCGTCGTGCGCGAAGCCTTCGCACGATCGACTTGTACTCGAGCGTCGTGTAGCCGCGCTTCATCGCCGCGAGGACGCGATCGGATCCCGACTGCACCGGCAGATGCAGATGCGAGACCAGCTTGTCGTTGCTGCCGAACGCGTCGATCAGCCGCGGCGTCATCTCCTTCGGATGCGACGTCGTGAAGCGCAACCGTTCGATGCCGGGAATCCCGGCCGCGTAGTCGAGCAGCAGCGCGAGATCGGCCGTACTTCCGCTACGAACCGCCCGGTACGCGTTGACGTTTTGTCCAAGCAGCGTCACTTCCTTGACGCCCTGCAGCGCGAGATCGGCGATCTCGGTCAGGATGTCGTCGAACGGACGCGATACCTCTTCGCCGCGCGTGTAAGGCACGACGCAGAACGAGCAATACTTGCTGCAGCCCTCCATGATCGAGACGAACGCGCTCGCGCCGTCGACGCGCGGCGGCGGCACCCGATCGAATTTCTCGATTTCCGGGAACGAGATGTCGACCTGCGGCGCACCCGATTCGCGTCGCGCGCGAATCATCGCCGGCAGCCGATGCAGCGTCTGCGGGCCGAACACGAGATCGACGTAGGGCGCGCGGCGGACGATCGCAGCACCCTCCTGCGACGCGACGCAACCGCCGACCCCGATCAGCACGTCGGGCCGCGCTGTTTTGAGCGCGCGCACGCGCCCGAGATCATGGAACACCCGCTCCTGCGCCTTCTCGCGCACCGAGCACGTGTTGAACAGGATCACGTCCGCGTCGTCGGGACGATCGGTCGGCGCGAAACCTTCGCATGCGAGCACGTCGGCCATGCGGGCCGAGTCGTACTCGTTCATCTGGCAGCCGAACGTGCGAATGAAAAGCTTGCGCGCCACCGGGTCAAAAGCCGCAAGCGACGGGGAACGCTTTCACAGGGGCGCAGAGTATAGCAAACGGTCGTACAATCGTGCGCGCAGGTGTCCGCCGGGCGGTGCGTTGCGCCGACCGGTGGGTGAAACGGGAACGCGGTGCGCGCGAAGCTTCTCGCGCAATGCCGCGGCTGCCCCCGCAACGGTAGGGGAAGGCGACAAGCTTTTCCGAGCCCGGAGACCGGCCTGCATGCCAGGGATCAGAGGTCAGGGAACAGGGAACAGCAATGCGCGCGGCTCGGCGCGTTTCTGTTACCTGTTACCTGTTAGCTGATCCCTGATGCAACAAAGAGCCGTCAGGAAACAGCATTGGATTCAGCGGTCGGCGCGCCATGTGGCGTCGTTCGCCGTTACCTGTTACCTGTTCCCTGACTCCTGATGTGCTGCGCGGGGTACTCGCGGCATGACGCGGATGGTCCGAAATGCTCCCCTCCCGATGCAAATGTGCGCAGGCGCGTCGCGCAGCCTGCCTGCTTCCCGTTGCCGCATTCGTCGCTTTTCCTGTCATTGCGCAAACGTTGTCGCCGCAGGCGGCGCCCACGGTGCTCGATCCGATCGTCGTCACGGCGACGCGTACGCCAGAACGGCTGCTCGATCTCGTCGCCGATGTCACCGTGATCGATTCCGACGAGATCGCGCGAAGCGGCGCGCAAGGATTGCTCGCATTGCTGTCGCGCCAGCCGGGCGTGGAAATCGTGCAGAACGGCGGACCGGGTGCCACGTCGGGCGTATTCCTTCGCGGCGCGAATGCCGCGCAAACGCTTGTGCTGGTCGACGGCATGCGCATCGCGTCCGCGTCGAGCGGCGCGGCGGCGCTCGAAGCGATTCCCGTCGAGCAGATCGAGCGCATCGAGATCCTGCGCGGACCAGCATCGAGCCTCTACGGCGCCGACGCGATCGGCGGCGTGATCCAGGTCTTCACTCGCCGCGGCGGCAAGGGAGTCGCCGCCAATGCGTCCGTCGCTTATGGCACGTTCGATACATGGATGGGCGCGGCCGGCGTGTCGGGGGGAAGCGGATCGGCACGCGGCAGCGTCGAAATCGCCGATCGACGTAGTCGTGGCTTCAACGCGATCGTCAATCCTGCGAACCCAAGCTACGACCCCGACCGCGACGGTTACAGCAATCCGAGCGTGAGCGCGCACGGCGCGCTCGACGTCGCGCAGAACCAGATGCTGTCGGTGCAATATTTCAGGAGCCGGCTCGATGCACAGTTCGACGCGGGCGATGCGTTCGACGATCGGACGATCACCACGGTGACCACGTGGCAGGTCGCGTCGAGCAATCGGATCGCGCCGAAATGGACCTCGCGGCTCTCGTTCGGCGACGGCGAGGATCGATCGGTATCGATCAGCGCGTTCGGCGAGTCGCCGTTCGACACGCATCAGCGCCAGCTCGCATGGCAGAACGATTTCACGTTGCCGGCGGGCGTGCTCACGATGGCGGTCGAGCGGCGCGAGGAGCGCGTGTCCTCGGACGCCGGCTTTCCGGTGAATTCACGCGACACGAATTCCGAGACCGCGATCTACCGTGTCGATGTCGGCGCGAACGCGCTGCAGGCGAACGTGCGCTATGACGATTCGACGCAATTCGGCGGGCGAACGACCGGAGCGCTCGCGTGGGGATATCGAATCACGCCTGCGTGGCGCGTCACCACGAGCGCTGGAACGGCATTCAAGCCGCCGACCTTCAACGACCTCTACTTTCCGGGCTTCTCGAATCCGAACCTGCGGCCCGAGACGTCGCGAAATGTCGAGATCGGCCTCGCGTGGACGCAGCACTCGGGCGACGTCGCCTGGCAGGCGCACGCCGTTACGTACCATCAACGCGTCTTCGACCTGATCGTCTTCGAGTGCGATGTGAATTTCGTCTGCGCGCCGCAGAACGTGTCCGACGCGACGCTCGAGGGCATGAGCATCTATGGCGACGCCACGTGGCGCGATACCGCGGTCCATGCGTCGATCGACGTTCAATCGCCGACCGACACCGCGAGCGGGCGCTTGTTGCCGCGCCGGGCGCGACGCCACGCGGCGCTGTCGCTTTCACAGGTCGTCGGACCCGCACGCTTCGTCGCCGAGCTCGTCGCCTCGTCCGAGCGCTTCGACGATGCCGAAAACGTGCGGCGAATGGGCGGCTACGGGCTTTTGAATCTCGCGCTCGAATGGCGCGTCGATCCTTCGGTCACCTTGTTCGTGCGCGCCGACAACGTCTTCGATCATCACTACGAGCTTGCCGCCGATTTCGCGACCGGCGGCGCGCGGGTGCTCGGTGGCGTGCGATGGCGATTGTGATGCGGGTCACGGCGGTTTGCGCGAGCGCGGCACTCGCGATCGCCGTGGCGATGCCTGCGCGTGCGGCCATCGCCGTGGTCGATGATGCCGGCGCACGGATCGAGCTCGTTGCGCCGGCGACGCGCATCGTCACGCTCGCCCCGCATGCGGCGGAGCTCGTGTACGCAGCCGGCGCGGGCGCGCGCGTCGTCGGCGTCGTGGCCGGCACCGACTATCCGGTGGCGACGCGCTCGCTTCCGGTCGTCGGCGACGCCAACGCAATCGACCTCGAACGCATCGCGATGCTCTCGCCGGACCTGATCGTCACCTGGCCCTGGACGACACCTGCGCAAGTGTCGTCGCTTCGCGCGCGCGGCATCGCGGTGTTCGACGCCAACGCGCGCGCGATCGCCGGCATCGCCGACGACATCGAGAAGATCGGGCGCCTCACGGGAACGGCCGGCGTCGCGACGAGCGCCGCGAACGCGTTCCGTGCACGGCTTGCCAGACTGAAGGCTGTGCATCGCACGGGTGCTCCGTTACGAGTTTTCTACCAAGTATCCGACGAGCCCCTCTTCACACTCGGCGGCAAGCATCTGGTCAGTCAGGCGCTGTTGCTTTGCGGCGGTGAGAACGTGTTCGCGAGCCTGTCGATTCCCGCGCCACACGTCGGCATAGAGGCGGTGCTCGCCGCGAATCCGCAAGTCATCATTGTCGGCACGAACAATGCAAGGCGGCCTGCGTGGCTCGATGCGTGGACGCACTGGCCCGCGATCGACGCGGTGCGCCATCGCGCGCTCTACACGGTGGACGCCAATCTTCTGCATCGGCCCGGACCGCGATTCATCGACGGCGTCGAACAGCTCTGCGCGACGCTTGCGAACGCGCGACGCGCCCTCACGTCGAACGTATATGATCCGGCTGCGGCGCGCGGCGCCGCCGATCCGAAATGAGCGCGCTGGGCCGCCGCGAGCGCGAATTGCACCCCCTTGTGGGCAGCGAGCGGAGCGAGCGTGGGGGCTCAATGAACAAGGCGTTCACGAGCGAAGAGCCGACCGAGACCGACCATGGCGATGTCGCCGAGGTGTCGCCGCTTCCGGCCGGCGCCCGCAATTACATGACGCCCGGAGGGTTCGCGCGCATGCGCCGCGAGCTCGACGCGCTGGTGTCCAAAGAGCGGCCGGAGCTCGTCGCGACCGTTGCGTGGGCCGCGGGCAATGGCGATCGTTCGGAAAACGGCGACTACATCTACGGCAAGAAGCGGCTGCGCGAAATCGATCGGCGAATCCGGTTTCTCGTGCGGAGGCTTGACAACGCCGAGGTCGTCGATCCCGCGATGGCCCGCGACGAGGACGCATCGTCGCGCGTTTATTTCGGTGCGACGGTCACCATTGCCGACACGAACGGCGACGAGCGCACCGTGAGCATTGTCGGCATCGACGAGATCGACACGGCGCGCGGCTACATAAGCTGGATATCGCCGATGGCGCGCGCGCTTATGAAGGCGCGTGAAGGCGATACGGTCAGCGTGCGAACGCCGGGCGGCGTCGAGAATCTCGACGTCGTCGACATTCGCTACATTGCGCTCGATACCGATCACTGACAGCCGATGCCCGGTGGTTGACGCACCGATCGGCCGCCTTCTATAGTGCGCGATCCGTGGATGCAGACTTGGCCGCGCTGGAAGAGCGAATCGAGACGCTGATCGCGTACGCGCGCGAGCTTCGCTCGGCGAATCGGCTTCTGCGAAACGAGCTTCTCGCATCGCAGGAGCGAAACCGCGATCTCGCCGCGCGCGTCGCGCAGGCGACCGAACGTCTCGACGGGCTGATCGCACGAATGCCGGAATGACGAAACGATGAGCCAGGGCAACGCAGGCGTTCGCACGGTCACGCTCGACGTCACGATCCTCGGACGCGAGTTCAAGGTCGCATGCAAGGAGGACGAGCGCGACGAATTGATGGAAGCGGTCGCGCTGCTCGACAAGCGCATGCGCGAAATTCGCGACACCGGCAAGGTGAGCGGCACGGATCGCATCGCGATGATGGCCGCGCTCAACATCGCGCACGATCTTCTGCGCGAGCGCCGGTCCGTCGCGGTCGCTCCGACCTCGCCGCCTGTCGCGAGCGGCGAATCGTTTGACGCCGAAGCCGCGCGGCGTAGAATCCAGGCGATGCAGGCGACGATCGATCAGACGCTCGCCGGACAGGAGAAGTTGTTTTAATCCCCTGCGGTGTTCGATTCGGCCTTACGTTCTTTGAACCAATGCTCTCGTAGCGAGGTGGCCGGACCAGCGGACCGGTGTGCGTTCCCACGCGGAAGCGCCTGATGGTCCCGGCAGGCCGCCGAATCTTGAACCCAGGTTCAGGATGACCGGCCGGAACGGCACAGGCGGGGGACCCCTTTTCACGAGTGACCGCGGAATCGCCGTTCCGCGTCGAGCGTTCGGCGGCGCAACTACGTCGCCGACCCGGTTTCCCTTCAGCCTGTCGCCGGCGTGCGAAACTCCTCCCTTTTGCCGGGAGGGCGCATGCCGCGCTACTGGCTGATGAAATCGGAGCCCGACGAGTTCTCGATCGACGATCTCGAAAAAGCACCGAGGCAGACGACGCCCTGGTTCGGCGTACGCAACTACCAGGCGCGCAATTTCATGCGCGACGAGATGCGTATCGGTGATCGCGCGTTCTTCTATCACTCGAGTTGCCCCGAGCCCGGCGTCGCGGGCATCGTCGAGATCTCCGCTCGCGCATATCCCGACGCGACGCAGTTCGACGCCAAGAGTCCGTACTACGATCCGAAGTCGACGCGCGATGCGCCGCGCTGGCTCAACGTCGACGTGAAGCTCGTGCGCAAGACGAAGCTCGTGCCGCTCGCGACATTGCGCGACACGCCGGGCCTCGAGGACATGGTGATCCTGCGTCGCGGCAATCGGCTGTCGATCACGCCCGTGACGACGGACGAGTGGAAGATCGTGGAAAGGCTTGCGAGGCCAGCGAAGGCGGCGTGATGAGGAAGACGACGCGAAACGCAGTGACGCTCGTGATCGCATCGCAAATCTGACACGCTTCTGCGATGGACTGGTTCCTGTTGCCGCCGTTGCTCGTCATAGGCGCGCTGATCGGCTTTCTCGCGGGCCTGCTCGGCATCGGCGGCGGCTTGAGCCTCGTGCCGCTCCTGACGATCCTCTTCACGCTGCGCAATTTTCCGCACGCTCACGTCGTTCACATGGCGGTCGCGACGGCGACCTCGACGATGGTATTCACCGCGACGTCATCGATGCATGCGCACCAGCGTAGGGGCGCCGTGCTGTGGCAGGTCGTGCTCGCGATGGCGCCGGGCATCGTGATCGGCTCGTTGATCGGACCGCAGATCGCGGCGGCGTTGCCGACGCGTGAGTTCGCGGCGATCTTCGCGGCTTTCACATGGTTCGCCGCGTATCGGATGGTTTTTCCGCGCCCGGTGAAAGCCGATCGCGCATTGCCGGGACGCGCAGGTTTGTTCGGCGTCGGTGCCGGCATCGGAACGATCGCGAGCATGGTCGGCGCCGGCGGAGCGTTCCTCGCCGTGCCCTTTCTCGGCCGGCACAACGTGAAGATCCAGAACGCCGTGGGCACGTCCGCGGCGATCGGCGTTCCCGTCGCGATCGCCGCGACGTTTGGCTTTGTGCTCGCGGGGTTGCGTCAGCAGGGGCTGCCGCCATGGTCGCTCGGATTCGTCTATCTGCCAGCGATGGCGGCGATCGTCGTCGCAAGCACCCTCGCGGCACCGGTTGGCGCGTCGCTCGCGCATCGGTGGCCCGCGGTGAAGCTGCGCCGCTCGTTCGCGCTGCTTCTGTTCGTGCTCGGCGGCTACATGATCTGGAAAGCGATACGCGGTTAGGCTCGCGCGACGCGTCGGCGCGATGCAACCTATCCGCGCCGCGCCGCATCCAGCGCCAGGTCCACCATCAAATCCTGCGCGAGCGATTCGAGCGCATTGCGCAGTTGCGGCGTCGTGACGTCTGCAGGCACGCGCAACTCCGCGCTCGCGTGGAACAAAAGATCGCCCGAGTGCGCGCCGCTGACGCGATCGGTCACGAGGCTTTCGATGCTGACGCCGAGTTGCGCAAGTGCGCCCGAAATGTCGCGAACGATGCCGCGATGGTCGCTGCCGACCAGGTCGAGGCGCAAATGATCGGTTGCCGGTCCAGAAAGCGCGGGATCGCCGCTCGTGATCAGAACGTGCATGCCAGTTCGCTCGACTTCATGCAATGCCGATTCGAGCGCCTCGGCGTTCGCTTCCGAAACCTCGAGATGGACGATGCCGGCGAACTGTTCCGCCAGATTCATCATCCGTGCCGAGAGCCAATTCGCATCGTGCGCGGTCGCGATCTCGGCAACGCGATGCACGATGCCGGTCGTATTCGGTCCGATCAGCGCCAACACCAACGAGGTATTCATCGCGTTTCGCTCCGTGCTTGTCCGACGCCATTGTCGGCCGTCTTCGCGCCGTGCGGAAGGTTTCCAATCGAAACCCATAGCGCAGGTCACGTCGGGCGGTGAGCATCAATTTCATGCCGACTGCTTTCTTGACGCCGACATTCGGCTATTCTGCACGCGAGCGGTCGCACCTCGGTGCCCACTTGGCGCGGCGCGCTTTGACCGTCTCGTTCCCGATGCCCTCGCCTTCGTCCCCTTCCTCCACGCGCAAGGCCGAGCTGCGCACGCTGCTCCTTGCGCGACGCAATGCGCTTGCGGTCGACGCGCGCGAGCGCATGAGCGATTCGATCACACGATCCGTTCTCGCGCTCGACGCGTATCGCCGCGCGCGGGTCGTCATGGCGTACATGACGTTCGGCAGCGAGTTCGCGACTGGCGCGATCATCGATGCAGCGATTCGCGACGCGAAGGCAATCGTGTTGCCCAGGATCGATCGGGCGCACGATCGTCTCGCCATTTACACCGTGTGCGAATTCGAGCGCGATCTCGCCGCAGGACCGTGGGGGATTCGCGAGCCGCGCCCGGACACATGTCTCGGCGCGAAGCTCTCCGAGATCGATTTCATCCTGGTTCCCGGCCTCGGATTCACCGTTCGCGGCGATCGGCTGGGTTACGGCCGAGGCTACTACGATCGCTTGCTCGCCGAGCGCGATCCCCGCACCGCGCTCGTCGCCGCCGCATTCTCGGTGCAGGTGGTCGACGAGCTCCCGACGACGCCGCAGGACGTGCGCATCGACATGGTGATCACGGAACGCGATCGCCACGTCGCATCTCGCTAAGGCGAGAGCGACACGGCTGGCACCGACTTTGCTGCCTCCATACGATGGCCCAAACAATCGCACGGGACACGCCCTGTCGAAACATCGGCCAGGCGCGGGCGCGTGGATGTTTCGTTTGGAACACAACGGACACGTGCGAACGGATGCGAGCACATCGCATTAGCCTAGGTTAGCGACATGCCGACGGACATCGAGCTGGCTCAGAAGGCGAAGCTTTCGCGCATCGCCGCCATCGCGAAGGAGCGCCTTGGCATCGGCGACGAGCACCTCGAGCCTTACGGTCACTACAAGGCGAAGCTGTCGCTCGATTACATCGAGTCGCTTTCAGAGCGGCCGCTCGGCAAGCTGATCCTCGTCACCGCGATCAACCCGACACCGGCCGGCGAAGGCAAGACGACGACCACCGTCGGCCTTGGCGACGCGCTCAATCGCATCGGCAAGAAAGCGATCATCTGCCTGCGCGAACCTTCGCTCGGACCGGTATTCGGGATGAAGGGGGGCGCTGCCGGTGGGGGGCTCGCGCAGGTCGTGCCGATGGAGGACATCAATCTTCACTTCACCGGCGATTTTGGCGCGATCGCGCTCGCCAACAATCTGCTCGCGGCGCTGATCGACAACCACGTGCATCACGGCAACGAGCTCGGCATCGACGTGCGCCGCATCACCTGGAAGCGCGTCGTCGATATGAACGATCGCGCGCTTCGCGAAATCACCGTCGGTCTTGGCGGCCCCGGAAACGGCTTCCCGCGTCAGGACGGATTCGACATCGTGGTCGCGTCCGAGGTGATGGCGATCTTCTGTCTCTCTACGTCGCTCGCCGACCTGAAGCAGCGCCTCGGCAACATCGTCGTCGGTTATACGCGCGATCAAAAACCGGTCACGGCGCGTGCGCTGAACGCGCACGGCGCGATGGCGACGCTTCTCAAGGATGCGCTCAAACCGAACCTCGTCCAGACGCTCGAGAACAATCCGGCCATCATCCACGGCGGTCCGTTCGCGAACATCGCGCACGGCTGCAATTCGGTGATCGCGACCAAAGCGGCATTACGCCTCGCCGATTACGTGGTGACCGAAGCCGGCTTCGGCGCGGATTTGGGCGCGGAGAAATTCGTCGACATCAAATGCCGCAAGTCCGGACTGCGCCCCGACGCGGCCGTCATCGTCGCGACGATTCGCGCGCTCAAATATCATGGCGGCGTCGACGTCAAGCAACTCGATCAGGAGAATCTCGAAGCGCTCGAGAAGGGCATCACCAACCTCGAGCGCCACGTCAACAACGTGCGCAATCATTACGGGCTGCCTTGCATCGTCGCCGTGAACCACTTCACGCACGACACCGACGCCGAGCTTCGACTCCTTTCACGCAAGATGGCGCATCACGAGGCGCCGGTCGTCGTCGCCCGCCATTGGGCCGAGGGCGGCAAGGGCGCCGAGGATCTGGCCCGCACGGTCGTGCGAATGATCGAAACCACGCCGGCAAGCTTCGACTTCGTCTACGAGGACGCGCTGCCGCTCTGGAACAAGATCGAGGCGATCGCGACCAAGATTTACGGCGCGTCGGAGGTGACCGCCGACACCCGCGTGCGGGCGCAGATTCGCACGCTGCAGGAGAGCGGGTATGGACACTACCCGATCTGCATCGCGAAGACGCAGTATTCGTTTTCCACCGACCCGCTGTTGCGCGGCGCGCCGAGCGGACATTCTTTGAACGTGCGCGAGGTTCGCCTCGCGGCAGGCGCCGAGTTCGTCGTGGCGGTCTGCGGCGAGATCATGACGATGCCCGGCTTGCCGAAGCGACCCTCGTCCGAACGGATCGACGTGGACGAGCGCGGCAAGGTCGTGGGACTTTTCTAAAACCAGGCGGCCGCAGGCGTTGCGCGCGCCGTCGTTCATCCGCCACACACCGACAGGAGCGATTGTCATGTCATCACAAAATTCCACCCAGTGGCATGCGAAGCCGAAGTTTCCCGATACGCATTACGTCGATACGCGCCTCTACACCGACGAGACGATCTTCCGTGAGGAGCAGGAGAAGATCTTCGCGAAGACGTGGATCATCGCCTGCCACGAATCCGAGGTGCCGAGCGCGTACGACTACCGCACCTTCCAGCATCCCGCCGGCACGCCGATCATCATCGTGCGCGGCGAAGACATGCAGATCCGGGCGTTCTACAACATCTGCCCGCATCGCGGGAACACGCTCCTCTACGATCCGGTCGGCAGCGCCAAGCGCATCACGTGCATCTTCCACGCGTGGTCGTACGACACGAAGGGGCAATGCCTCGAGATATCGCGCTGCAAGCAGGGCTACCAGGATCGCTTCGGCTGCGACGATACCGGGTTGCGAGAAGTGAAGAGCGCCGTTGGCTACGGCGGGTTCGTCTGGGTGAACATCGACGACAACGCGATGAGCCTGCAGGAATACGTCGGCGACGCGCTCGGAATGCTGGAGCCGCTGATGGACATGCCGCTCGAAGTGTTCCACTTCCACAAGGCGATCGTGAACACGAACTACAAGCTGTGGCACGACACGAACAGCGAGTTCTATCACGACTACATGCACTACTTCAATCGGATCACCGGGATGCTGCAGCCCGGCTACTTCGAGCGCAAATACATCGGCTATCCGCATGGTCACGCGTCCGTTGGATCGATGACGATCAGGTACGACGCGTACGAAGGAAGCAAGGTGCGTGGCGTGGGCTGGCCGGGCTTCCCGCCGGGCGGCTGGATCATGGTCGACCTCTTCCCCGGCATGACATACAACCTGCGCACGTCGCTGATCCGCATGGACACCGCGATCCCGCTCGGTCCGAACAAGGTGATCATCGAGTTCCGCGGCCTCGGGCTCAAGACCGACACGCCCGAGCAGCGTGCCGAGCGCATTCGCGACAACAACACGATCTGGGGCCCGTTCGGCCGCAACCTTCACGAGGATCTGCTCGGCGTTTACGGACAGGGGCGCGCGATGCGCGACCGCACGGACAGCAAGTACGTGATCCATGGCCGCGAAGAAAACATGACGATCCACGACGAAGGCGGGATGCGCCATTTCTACGCCGAGTGGAGTCGGATGATGGGTCGCAAGGCCAGCGATCCGTTCGGCGACAATCGCGACGCCGCGCCACAAGCGCCGAAAAAGCTCGTCGCGGCGTAACGAAAGACGTTCATCGGAAAGGGTCAGGCCGTGACCGAAAGACATGCGATCGACGAACTCGTCTACCGCTCGTGCATGCTGCTCGACCAGAAGGATTTCGGCGGCTTCCTCGCGCTGTGCGATCCCGCGTTCCATTACGCGATCACCGCGTACAGCCCGGAGATCCGCAAGGAGATGACCTGGCTCGAGCACGACAAATCGGGGCTCAAGCTCCTGTTCGACAACCTGCCGAAGCACAACAGCGATCACTCGCCGCTGACGCGCCATGCCGTCGTCTACACCGTCGAGCCCGAGGAAGGCGGGGCGCGTGCGCGCGTCGTGAGTGCGCTCACCGTCTACAGGACGGCGCTCGACGGCGGCATCACCGAGCTCTTCGCCGTCGGCAAGCTGCTCGACACGGTGAAGCTCGATGGCGGAGCGCCGGCGCTCGTCGACCGCAACGTGCGCCTCGAAACGCGAATGCTCGGCATCGGTTCGCACATTCCCATCTGAGCGCGCGCCTCGACGTCGTCATGAAGGTCAGCGTCAATGCCCGCAACCGCGCGCATCAGTTCGACGTCGATGCGAACGAGAAGGTGCTCTACGCGGGCTTACGCAATGCCGTCGACCTTCCTTACGAGTGCGGCAGCGGAACGTGCGGCACGTGCCGGGCACGGCTCGTCGCGGGTGAAGTTCACGACGGATGGCCCGACGCGCCGGGACGCAGGTTTCTCAAGGCGCGCGACGAGATCCTCCTTTGCCAATGCGAAGCGCGAAGCGATCTGATGCTCGAGGTCGCCAATTTCGTGCGCACGATGGATCCGCGGTCGTTCGTGCCGGCGCCGTTTCGCGGACGCATCGACGGGATGCGCAAGTTGACGCACGACGTCGTGCATCTCGTCGTCGGGCTCGACCGCCCGATGGATTTCGATGCCGGCCAGTTCGTGATGGTGCGTGCGAAAGGCGTTCCGGGCTATCGCGGCTGGTCGATGGTCAACTATGCGCGCGAAGCGCAGCGCCTCGAGTTCGTCGTCAAGAAGAAGGCTGGCGGGGGGATCTCCGAGTGGCTGTTCGGTGCGGCGGCCGAGGGGGATGCGTTCGATTTGTTCGGGCCGCTCGGCCGCGCGACGTTTCATCCATCGCTCGCGAAGGACCTTCTCTGCATCGCCGGCGGCAGCGGCATCGCCGGCATGATGTCGATCGTCGCGCGCGCCGCATGCGAGGGACACTTCGCGCGGCATCGCGGCGATCTGTTCTTCGGCGTGCGCACGATGGACGACGCGTTTTTTCTGGAGGAGCTCGCGGAGCTTGCCGAGCGTTCCGGGGACGGCTTGTGCATCACGCTCGCGTTGTCCGACGCACCCGTGCCCGCGACGGCTGCGTCGCGGCATCCGCGCATCGCGTTCGACCAGGGTTTCGTGCACGAAGTCGCGCAACGCCGAATGGAGGGTCGCTATGGCAACGTGCGCGCGTACGTGGCGGGCCCCCCGCCATCGGTCGACGCATCGATTCGGATGCTGCTGAAGGCGCGGCTTTCCACCGAAAACATCCGCTACGACAAGTTCAGCTAGCAACGCTCATTCATGGCGCGAACGCTCGTATGCAAGGTGAGCGAGATTCCCGAGAACGGGATGAAGGGCTGCGACGTCGCGGGCCGGCGCGTGCTCATCGCGCAATCGGGCGATCGCTATTACGCCTACCAGGGGCTGTGCCCGCATCAGGAGGTTTGCCTCGACGAGGGCATCTACGACGGCGCAGTGCTCACCTGTCATCAGCATCTATGGCAGTGGAACATCGCCACGGGCGAGCCGGTCGGGCTTGCCGAAGCGCCGCTGCAGCGCTACGACCTCGAGGTCGCCAACGGTGAGATATATGTCGTCGAGTCGAGCGCGCTGTCGGCGTGCGAGATCTTCGCCGGCATAGAGGAGGTGACGCTCGCGAAGCTCAATGCGATCGCGCGGCGCGAGGAGCACGACAGCGGCAGCGCGCTCTACGATCTCGGCGACACCGCGGAGGATTTTTTCGTGCTCGAATCGGGACGCGTCGAATTCAGGATCGGACGCGAGGGCCACGCGACCGCCGCGGGATTCATGCTCCGGCGAGGCGAGCTGTTCGGTTGGAACGCGATGCTCGCGCATCAGCCGAGCCGCATCGCACGCGCCGTGTGCCTCGAAAAATCAACGGTGCTCGCGTTGAACGGGCAGGAGACGCTTCGCATCCTCGAAGCCGATCCCGCGTCGGGGTTTCACGTGATACGCAGACTGTTGAACGTCGTGGCGCGGTATCTGACGCCGCCGTCGGCAGAGTGACGAAGGTCGTGGACGAGCAGGCGAAGCCGGGGATGAAGGCGCGTTCCGATCCGGTTTGCGCCGGAGCGGGACGGCGCTTCGAAGCAGGCGCTCGCGAAAGCGGCCCTTTTTCAATCGACCAGGGAGGAATTCATGATGGAACCCGAGCAGCGGTCAAGCGGGTAAGCGCCGCCTTCGTTGTGCCGGGCTGACGGCGGCGGCGCAACCCGTGTCGCCACATGGTATGGACTTGTAACGCAAGTCATCGAAGACAGGAGGACTCATGAACCACAATCTGGTGCTGCCCGCGCAACAGCAGCCCGCGCTCGCCGTACCGCCCGACAAGTCGGACTTGCGAATCCCGTTCCGGGAGGCGCTGCTCGTCGCGCTCGCGGCGGGCCTGGGCTACGGCTTCGACGCGTACGCGGTGAACATCTTCGGCATGCTCGGGCCGACGCTTGCAAAGGATCTCGACATCTCCATCAAGACGATCGGGTTGATCGGGTCGATCTTCCTCGTCGGTTACACGATCGGCACGATCGGCTTCGGGATGCTCGCCGATCGCATCGGCAGGCGCGATGCGCTCGGATGGTCGATCATCCTGTACGGCATCACCACCGCGCTCGGCGGGCTCACGAAGAACCTGTACCTGTTCACGGGCCTGCGCTTCCTGACCGGCATCGGTGGCGCCGGCGAGCTGGCGGTAGGCGCGCCTTACACGGCCGAGATGTGGCCGAAGAAGGTAAGAGCGCTCGGCACCGGCGGCGTGATGTTCTCGCTCTATTCGGCGGGTTACATTTTCGCGGGAATCGCGGTGCTGTTCATCGTGCCGCGCTGGGGCTGGCAGGCGACATTCATCTTCGCGATCGTACCCGCGATCCTCGTGTTCGCGCTGCGGCGGATGATCCAGGAGTCCCACCGCTTCCAGCACGCGAAAGCGGAGATCGAGCGAAAGCTTCGGGAGACCGGCGTCAAGCATCCGCGCGTCAGCATCTGGTCCATCCCGGGAGCGAAGAAGCGGATTGCCATCGGCTGGCTGCTTTATGTTCCGAATGCCTGCGGTTACTGGGGCATCACGGTGTTTCTCACGATCTTCATGGTGCAGAAGTTCAAGGTGACGCCGGCGCAGGCCATCGAATACGCCGTGATGTTCTACGTCGTGCAGTTCTTCCTGGCGTACGTCGGTACCGGTCTTTCGGACTGGCTGGGACGTCGGGTCGCAGGCATCCTCGGCGCATTGATCATGATCACGTGCACGATCGTCGCGGCAACGGCCACGACACTCGACTCGTTCCTGATCTGGGGCAGCATCATGATCGGCATGCTCGGCTGGCTTTGGGGCATCAGCGACACGTACATGAGCGAGTTCTTCCGCACCACGCTGCGCGGGACGGGCTTCGGCATCATGGTCGGCGGTGGCCGCGTGGCGTCGATCTTCGCGCCGTACCTCGTTGGCTGGGGCATCGCGAACTACGGACCGACGGGGCCGTTCCTCGCGACCGCGGGATTGTGGGTGCTGACGATCGTCGGGTATCTGCTCGGACCGGAAACCGCGGGCCGGGAGCTCGAGGAAGTCCAGCTCTGAAGCAGTGCGACGCGCCCGTGTTGGCGTTCAGCGGACGCCCGGGCGCGTGTAGAAGGGAAGGTCGGCGAGCGTTCCCGCGCGATAATCGTCGGTGACGACGGCGGTGCCGCGCGGGAGTTCCGCATCGACGAAGGCGAGTCCGAGCTCCCGGTCGCGCGTCGGGGAGTAGGCCGCGCTCGTCAGTCGCACGCGCGTCTCGTGTGCGGTTGCTTGATCGCGTGATGGTGAAATCGCGACGCCCGCGAGGCGGCGCTTTGGCCTGCCTGCATCGCGTAGCGCGCGCGCACCGACGAAATTCATGTCGTCCGATCGCACGAGCCGCGACAAGCCGAGCTCCGCAGGAAACACGCGCTCACGAAGCTCATGCGCGAAATGGATGAAGCCCGCCTCGATCCGCAGGCCGTTCGCCGCGTCCATGCCGCATTCGCGTCGGCTGGCGACGATCGGCGCTTGCGCAAGCCGAGTCCAAAGTTCGACGGCGAGCTCAGCCGGCACGAGGATCTCGAAACCGGTCTCGCCGGTGTAACCGAGGCGCGCGATCCACATGTCTCTGCCCTCGAACGCCTGGCGGCGAAACGCAAAGAATGGAATCGAGGACGCATCGCAACCGCAGAGCAAACGATCGAGCAGCGCCGCGCTCGCAGGACCCTGAATTGCGATCACGGCATGCTCGTCATGGCGCGTGGCAATGCTCACGCCGAACGCCGATGCGCACGCGGCGATGTGGCCGATGTCGGTGCGCCGTCCGGTGAATAGCCAATAGCGATCGCGCTCGACGCACCACAGCGTCGCGTCGACGAATACGCTTGCGTCGTCGCGCAGCAGCAGCGTGTAGATCAGCCTTCCCGGTTCGAGCGCTTCCGGGTCGCGCGTCTGCAATCGCTCGAGGTACGCGCGCGCGTCGCTTCCGGCGATCTCCCACCAGCCCATGAACGAGAAATCGAAAAGGCCGACGCCACGACGCGTCGCGAGATGCTCGTCGATGGCCGACGTGAAGCGCGAAACGATCGAGCCGCCGTCTGGCAGCGATGCCATCGGCAAGCCGCGACGCGCGAAGAAGGCGTCCAGCATCGAAGCGAAATTTACACGCCGCGCAGCAGCATGAACGCGCCCGAGATGACGCAAAGCCATCCCGCCGTGCGCCGCAGTTGCGCGACGTTGGCGCGATGCGCGATTGCGACGCCGATCGCTACGCCGACGAGTTGCGCCGGCACGATCCAGAACACCGCGTGAAGATCGACCGAGCCGTACGCGAGATTGCCGAGCGTTCCGAACACCGAGGAGATCACCTGCAGCACCTGGCTGACACCGATCGACATCAGTGGCGGGAAGCCCAAGCCGAGCATGATCGGCACTGAGAACAGCGGTCCGCCGGCGCCCGTCAGCCCCGACCCGAAACCCGCCGCGATGCCGACGCCGAGCAACAGCGCGGAGCGATGCTTGCCATCATCGGCGACCTCCGCCCGGCGCAGCGGAAACAGCACGTTCAGGCCGGCGAGCACGATGACCGTACCGATGATCCGCGCAAGCAGGAGCGCATCGGTGAGCGAGTTGACATACGCGCCGGCGTAACTCGATACGATCGCGCCGCCGCACACCCATGCGCTGGCGCGTACATCGAGCGTGCCATGGCGAACGTAGAGCCATGTGCTGACGATGCCGGTGAACAGAAACGAGAAGAGCGCGGTTGCGCTCGCGGCGTGGATCGCGAGCTTGCCAAGGACGACGAGCCCGGGAACGAGCAGGATCCCGCCGATGCCAACGGCGCCGATCAGCGCGCCGACGACAAGCGAGAGAACGACGAGCGCGCCGATCAACGCAGCCGGCGACGCACGATCGGCAACAGGCCGCGAGCACGTTGCCCGCGCCGGCCGAGCGTCTGCATCTTCACCCGGAGGCGAGCGCCGTCAGCGTGCTCGTCACGAGAAGCGTCACCTGTCGCATGATCGCGTAGCCGAGCGAGTGGTCCTCGTCCATCAGCTGCAATAGCGCCGCGCCGTCGATCTCGACGATCGCGCAATCGGTGACGCACGACGCCATCCCGACCCTGCGCTGGCCGCCCGGGATCAGCGCGGCCCATCCGAAGAACTCGCCGCTGCCGATGATCTCGCCGACCGACGCCGTGCGCTGTCCGAGCGGCAGGTTGAAGCGCACCATGCCGCGCACTAGCACGGAGCAACAGCGCGCCACGTCGCCGATCGTGTAGAGATCGGTGTGTGCCGCATATTCGCGAAGTCTCGCCGTCGAGGCGACCTGCTCGCGCTGGCGCGACGAAAGCGGCGCGAAGAAACGCGCCTGCCCGATCGCCTCGAGCGGCGACGGCAGAAGCGCGGGTTTTCGCGCAGCAACGGTCGTCATTTCGTCCAGCCGACCATCTTCTTGAATTCCTCGAGCTCGTCCTCCTTCATGAAGACCGTGTGCTCCTTGCCGGGGTAGCGGCGGTGCTTCACGTCGTCCATGTACTCGGAGTAGCCCTTCTCGATGATCGGTACGAGGTCGACATAGATCTTCGAGTGCCGCGGCGTGTGCTTCTCGTAGAGGTGGAAGAGGTCCGATCCGATGATGTGCACGCCGTCCGACGTGTTGCCCGAGCCGAGGCTGATCACCGGCACAGACAGCGTTTCGGTCAGGTATTGCGACACTTCCGAGGTAACGACCTCGCACATGATCGAGAAGCAGCCTGCATCGACGAACGCCTTCGCGTCGTCCACGAGCTCCTTCGCACGCTGCGCGGTTTTGCCCTGCGCCGCGAAGCCGCCCAGTTGCGCCATCCGCATGGGCGTGATGCCGATATGGCCCTGCACGGGGATGCCGGCCTTGATGATCGCCTCGATGTTGCGCGCATGGTGGACGGTGCCCTCGCACTTCATCACCTCCGCGCCCGCCTTCGCGACATATTGCGCGGCGTTGTCGACGGCCTGCTGCGGCGAGAGGTGATAGCTCATGTACGGCATATCGACCATGCGCAGGCCGTATTGCGAGCCTCGCTTCACGGCCTGCGCCATGAACATCACTTCCTCGAACGTCACCGACGTCGTCGTCTCGTGGCCGAAGAGCACCATGCCGCCGGTGTCGCTCACGCACAGGATGTCGATGCCGAGCCGGTCGGCGATGATCGAATTTTCGTAGTCGTAGACGGCGAGCTGAACGATCGGGTCCTTGTTCTTCTTCTTCTCCATCAGCATCGGGATCGTGACTTTCTTGCGCTTGACAGGTGCGGCAGCAGCTTCGGCCATGTTTGTTCCTCCTCGAACGATTCAAGAGCAACTGTTCATTTCAGCAAGTTACATGCCGCCCGCGTTGCCGATGATTGTGTTCGGCATTTCGCAAATTCGCCGAAGCGATGCGCTCGCGGCTCGTTTCACAACGAAACAAGGCGTGCGGTAAGGACACAGTTCAGGTCTTCTTCGTTGCGCGCGAGGTGCGCGCCATCGCCCAGCGACGCCTTCGCACCCATAGCGCCTTGCGGCCGATGCCGAGCATCCGCGCAAGCTCCTTCTCCGTGCGCGACGATTCGTACGTGCGCACGATGTACTGGATGTAATCCTCGACCGAAAGCGGCGCATCGCCCGACGGCGAAGCCGGCGGAGGGCTCGCGATCGCGAGCGGCGTGTCGGTGACATCGTCGTAGTTCAGCACGTCCGAGTCGGTAAGGATCGCGGCCCGCTCGATCAGGTTCTGCAGCTCGCGCACGTTGCCGGGCCAGTGGTACGTCTTGACGAAGCTTCGGAAGTTTGCATCGAGATTGCGGATGCGCTTGCCGATCTTCCTGCCGTAATGGTCGATGAAGTGCTTGACGAGCAGGTCGACGTCGCCGCCGCGTTCGCGCAGCGGCGGGACCTGGATGCTGATCACGTTCAGCCGGTAGAACAGGTCCTCGCGAAATTCCCCACGCAGCATCGCCTGCTTCATGTCCTTGTTGCTTGCGGCGACGAAGCGGACATCGACGCGCCGCACGTCCTTGCCGCCGATCGGGCGCACCTCCTTTTCCTGGATTGCGCGCAAAAGCTTCACCTGGACGCTCGGCTGCAACTCGCCGATCTCGTCCAGGAACAGCGTTCCGCCATGGGATTCCATGACCAGGCCCTCGGATGTGCCGATCGCGCCGGTGAACGCGCCCTTCACATGGCCGAACAGCTCCGATTCGACGAGATCGACCGGGATCGCGCCGCAGTTCACCGCGACGAACGGGCCGCCCGAGCGACGGCTCTCGCGATGGATCGCGTGGGCGACGAGCTCCTTGCCCGTCCCGCTTTCGCCCTGGATGAACACCGTCGCATCGGTAGGCGCGACGCGCCGTATCAGGTCGAGCACGCGCTTGATGCCGGGGCTTTGGCCGATGATCGCGCTCGGCGCATAGACGTGCTGCAGGTTGCGGCGCAGCGCGGCGTTCTCGCGGCGCATCCGCCGCTCGTTCAGCGCGCGCTCGACGGCGTAGAGGAATTCCTCGTTGTCGAATGGCTTGATGATGTAGTCGACCGCACCGAAGCGCAGCGACTGCACGGCCGTTTGCACGGACGAGAAACCGGTCATCACGATGACCGGCGCGCTGCTCTGCGCCTCCTTCACCGCGGCGATAATGTCGAAGCCGCTGCCGTTCGCAAGCCGCAGGTCGGTGATCACGAGATCGACGTCGGCACCCGTTGCCGCCTCGATGCCGGCTTGCAGCGTATCGACGACTTCGACCGCGTACTCGCGCGACGCGAGCAGCATCTCGATCGTTGCGCCGACTGTGCGGTCGTCGTCGATGACGACAATCCGCGCAGCCGTTCGCGTGGATCGCTCGTCGCGCGCACGCGAGGGTGTCGTGGCGTGTGACGGCGGCTTTGCCGTGGCGCTGACCGGGCCCGCCGCACCATGCACAACAGCGCTCATCGCGGCCTGTTCTCCATTGCGAGCGGCAGCATCACCTGAAACACCGCGCCGCCCTCGGGCTTGTTCGTCGCGACGATGGTTCCACCGTGCTCGTGGACGATCTCGTTGCTGATCGCGAGGCCGAGCCCGATCCCGCCACCGCTCTTCGTCGTGAAGAACGGCTGGAAGATGTCGTCCAAGTGCTCGGGCGCGATCCCCGGCCCGGCGTCGGCGACCGTCACCGTCAGCATCGAGCCAGTGCCGATGCTCGTCGCGACGTCGATCATCCCCGCGCCCTTCATCGCCTGCGCGGCGTTCAGGAAGAGATTGAAGAACACCTGCTGGATCTGACTCGGATGGCCGAGGACGATCGCGGACTCCTCGCGCTGGCGCGTGAGCGCGACCGTCTCGCCGAGGCTGTCGTATTTGAGCTGCAGCGATGCCTCGTCGATGACGGTGTCGATCGGAAATCGCACCGGCATCGCCTCGTCGACGCGCGCGAAGCCGGTCAGCCTTCGCGTCAGCAGAAGCAGGCGGTTCGTGCTTTGCGCGATCTGCGCGATGCCCTTCTCGCGCACCTCGCGCGAGACGCCGCGTTTCGACTGAAGGATCTGCACAATCGAATTGATCGTCGACAGCGGATTGCTGATCTCGTGCGAGACGCTCGCGAGCAGGAAACCGAGCGAAGCGAGCCGCGCGTTTTGCGCCTGGCTCGATTCGAGCGCGAAGCGCCGCGTGCGGTCGGTGACGATCACGAGACGGTGCGCGCCGAGCGTTCGCACCCACAGCATCTCGTGCACGGGTCCCTCCGGCGTGGCGCGCGTCACTTCGACCTCGCGCGGCGCAAGCCGGGGCGAAGTCGCGTCGAGCGCCGCGAAGTAGTCGGGGAATAGCGAGCGAAGGTGACGCTCGCCTCGCGGCGAAAGCCGCACACCCGCGGCCGCCATCTTGGCGTTGACGCGCGTCACGCGACCGGTATCGGCGACGATGAACGCGGGCCAGGGCAGGATGTCGATGAAAGCGTCGCTCTCAGCGCGACCGCTTGCCATTTCCCTGCCCGGAGCGATTCGATGAACGCGCGCCATCACGCTCGCCGCGCCTGCCGGCGACGCGTGTGTCGGTGACGGCACCTTCAACATGAGCTTGCCTCGATCGCTCGATCTCGCATCCGACGGCGCTGCAATCGGCAAATGCCTCCAGCTTGGCGACCCGGACGCGAGCGAACGCGACGCGCGGCAGCGAGAGGCACATTGCCACGATGCGCTCGCAAAGCGTCTCCTGGTATTCGATATGGCCGGCGTCGATGATCGCCCGCGCACCGTCGCGAAGATGATTGTAGTCGAGCACGTTGTGCCGGCTGTACGGAGACGCGCAGCCCTGCACGCGGATGGCGATGTCGATGCGCACGCGCTGCTCGCGTTCCCGTTCGACCGGATAAACGCCGATGCGCGCCGCCGTGACGAAGCTTTCGAGAAACAGTGTCACTTCGTCGTTCGCGGGTGGCGTCACGTCGTCCTTCATTGCAAAGTGCCCTGGGAGCCTCGTGGGCGAGCGTGATGATAATCGGGTTGACCCCGACTCGCGCAGGACGCTGCTCTGATTCCGCCGCCGATGACCCCATCGTACTCGCCGCCGCCGCTTGCTCCGCACGAGCAGTCGGATGCCGAAGCCGTCAAGCGCTGGCGCAAGGCCGTTCGCGCAGCGCTCGGCGGGGCACGAATGGCGATCGACGACGCGGAGCACGCGCGAGCGTCGAGCGCGATCCACGACCGGCTCGCGTCCGCACTGGCAGACGTCGCGGGAATCGTGGTTTCGCTGTATTGGCCGCATCGGCGCGAATTCGATCCGCGGCCGCTCGCGGAACTGCTATGGCGGCGGGGCGCGACATGCGCGCTGCCTGTGGTTGCGGTGCCGAAAACGCCGCTCGTGTTTCGCGCGTGGCATGCGGACTCATTCCTCGAAGCGGGGGCCTATGGCATTCCGGTTCCGGTCGCAACCGCCGAGGTCGCGCCGGACATCGTGCTGGCGCCGCTCACGGGCTTCGACACGCTCGGCTATCGGTTGGGTTACGGCACCGGCTATTTCGACCGCACGCTCGCGGCGCTCGGCAATCGTCCGATTTCCATGGGTGTCGGATTCGAGGTGGCGCGGCTCGATTCGATCCATCCGCAACCGCACGATGTGCCGCTCGATTTCATCGTCACCGAACGCGGGATGCAGAGAACGCGTGCCGGCGGCCGGCTCGCGAGCGGTGAAGCGAAGGACGAGCGCCGCATTCATGTCGGCGACGAAGTGTGAATTACGTGCGGCGCTCGCCGTAGCGTTCGTCGCTTTCGGCCAGGACACGCTCGATCCGCCGATCGGGGACGAGCCACATCAGCGCGACCGCGACGTAGAGCGCCTGCCCGATCCAGTGCGACACGAACGAAAGCGGGATCGCGGCGAGATAGAGCACGGGCGACAGCTTGCCTTTCCAGTCGCCGCCGACTGCCTTGCGCAGCAAAGAATCGCTTCCCTGTGCCGCGATGATCCATCTTTGGAGTATCCAGTAAGCGATCGCGGCCATCAACAGCACGAAACCGTAGAGCGCGGATGGCGCGCTCGCGAAATGGTTCTCGCTCATCCATGCGGTGGTGAACGGGAACAGCGACAGCCAGAACAACAGATGCAGGTTCGCCCAGAGGATAGGGCCCGTTACCTTCGTCGTCGCGTGCAGCATGTGATGGTGATTGTTCCAGTAGATGCCGACGTAGACGAAGCTCAGCACGTACGACAGGAACACCGGCAGCACCGGCGTGAGCGCGGCCACTTCCTCGCCGTGCGGCACCTTCATCTCGAGCACCATGATCGTGATGATGACGGCGATGACGCCGTCGCTGAAGGCTTCCAGCCGGCCTTTAGTCATCGGTCGCGAAAGCCGGTGGAGCGAAGCTCGTCGCGGACTCAGCCGCGATATCGCGTGCGCGAAGATTCGCCGCTGTAGACGCGCTCTATTTCGGCAAGCATCTGCTCGACGCTGGGCGCGGGAATTGCGTTCCGCGCCGCCGACTCGATGACGGCGAGCTTCTTTCGGCTCGCCACACGAGGTCTGTCGCGACCGACGGTGCGCAGCGCCTGGCGCACCCATTCCGCGGTCGTCATCCCCTCGCGGCGAGCCGTCCGCCGGATCTCGGCGAGGTCCTTGTCCGAAAAGAGCACCTGAAGGCGCTTACTCATGCGATGAGTCTATTTGACTACTTGCATGAGGTAAACAGATCGTTGTATCAAGCCGGAAAAGGGGTCAGGTTCGATTTTCGCGATAAATCGAACCTGGCCCCTTTTTTCGCGCTCATCAATCCGCTGCAAGCGTCTCCGGTTCGCGATAGCCCGGCGTCGCGACCGGCGTTCCGCCCGCGGTCACCTTCACCGCGCAGTACTTGAACTCCGGAATCTTGCCGAACGGGTCGAGGACCGGGTTCGTCATGAGGTTCGCGGCCGCCTCGTAGTAGCAGAACGGGATGAACACGCTACCCTGCGGCGTGCCGTCGTCCTCGCGCGCATAGAGCGAGACCTCGCCGCGGCGCGAAGCGATCGTGATCGCGCCTCCCGGCGTGATACCAAGCGCCGCCAAATCGACCGGATTGACGGAAACCACTGGATACGGCTCGATCGCGTCCAGCGCGCGGCTTCGGCGGGTCATGCTGCCCGTGTGCCAATGCTCGAGCTGGCGGCCGGTGATCAGCACGAACGGATATTCGTCGTCCGGTTTCTCCGCCGCCGGAATGATTTGCGCGGGAACGAGCTTCGCGCGGCCGCTCTTCGTCGGGAAGTTCTCGATGAAGACGACCGGCTCGCCGGGATCGCCCTCGTGCTCGCACGGATACGTGACACCGCTTTCGCGTTCGAGACGCTCCCACGTGATGCCGGCAATCGACGGCATCGCCTTGCGCATCTCCTCGAACACTTCCTTCGGATGCGAGTAATGCCAGTCGAGGCCGATCTCGCGCGCCATCGCGACGATGATGTCGAGGTCCTTGCGCGCATCGCCGGGCAGTGGCAGCGCCTCGCGGCCGAGTTGCACGTTGCGATCGGTGTTCGTGAACGTGCCGGTCTTCTCCGGAAACGCGGACGCCGGCAGGATCACGTCGGCGTGATAACAGGTTTCGGTGAGGAAGAGATCCTGCACGACGAGCATCTCGAGCTTCGCGAGCGCCTCGCGCGCGTGTTCGACGTCGGGATCCGACATCGCGGGATTCTCGCCCATGATGTACATGCCGCGGATCTTGCCCGCGTGCACGGCGTGCATGATTTCGACGACCGTCAGGCCCGGATTCGGGTCGAGCTTCGCTCCCCACAGCGCCTCGAACTTCGCACGCACGTCCGCGTCGTCGACGGCCTGGTAATCGGGATACATCATCGGAATCAGGCCGACGTCGGACGCACCCTGCACGTTGTTCTGGCCGCGCAGCGGGTGCAATCCGGTGCCGGGACGTCCGATCTGCCCGGTGATCATCGACAGCGCGATCAGGCAGCGCGCGTTGTCGGTGCCGTGCACGTGCTGCGAGATGCCCATGCCCCAGAGGATCATCGACGCGCGCGACTTCGCGTAGAGTCGCGCGACCGTGCGGATCCTCTGCGCATCGATGCCGCAGATCGGCGCCATCGCTTCCGGCGGATAGCGCAGCACGTTGTCGCGAAGCGCCTCGTAGCCGCTCGTGCGGTTCTCGACGAACTTCGGATCGACGAGGTTTTCCTCGACGATCGTGCACATGATCGCGTTCAGAAGTGCGACGTCGGTGTCCGGCTTGAACTGGAGGTAATGCGTCGCGTGGCGCGCGAGCTCCGAGCGTCGCGGGTCCGCGTAAATCAGCTTCGTGCCGTTCTTGACGGCGTTCTTCATCCACGTCGCGGCGACCGGGTGATTGGATGCGGGATTCGCGCCGATCAGGAACACCACTTCCGCCTGCAACACGTCCATCACCGGATTCGAGACGGCGCCCGAGCCGATGCCCTCGAGCAGCGCCGCGACGCTCGACGCGTGGCAAAGCCGCGTGCAGTGATCGACGTTGTTGGTGCGAAAGCCGGTGCGCACGAGCTTCTGGAACAGGTACGCCTCCTCGTTGCTCCCCTTCGCGGAGCCGAAGCCCGCGAGGGCACCACCGCCGTGCGTATCGCGGATCTTCCGCAGCGTTCCCCCCGCAAGCGCGATCGCCTCGTTCCACGTCGCCTCGCGGAACACCGACAGCGGATTCGACGGATCGACCTTGAAGCCGGCGGACTTCGGAAAGCCGGGCTTGCGGATCAGCGGTTTCGTGAGCCGTTGCGGATGATTGACATAGTCGAAGCCGAACCGCCCCTTGACGCAAAGGCGCTCGTGATTCGCGGGGCCGTCGCGCCCTTCGACGTGCACGATGCGATCGTCGTCGATGTTGTAGGTGATCTGGCAGCCGACACCGCAGTACGGGCACACCGATGCAGTCTTGCGATCGATCGGCTGCAGGAACGCCTCCTGCGCGGGCGCAAGCGCGCCGGTCGGGCACGCCTGCACGCACTCGCCGCAGGCGACGCACGTGGAGAGCCCCATCGGGTCGTCGAGATCGAAGACGATCTTCGAGTGCGCGGCGCGAAACGCGTAGCCGATGACGTCGTTGACCTGTTCCTCGCGGCAGGCGCGCACGCAGCGCGTGCATTGAATGCAGGCGTCGAGATTGACCGCCATCGCCGGGTGCGAAAGGTCGGCCGGCGGCTCGATTCGGCGGGCGAAGCGCGGCGTAACGATGCCGAGCGCATGCTTCCAGAAGTCGAGCTCCGAATCCTTCTTGTACGAGCGGTCGGGCATGTCGGAAGCGAGCAGCTCGACGATCACCTTCTGCGATTGCACGGCGCGGGGGCTGTCGCTCGTCACCTCCATTCCGGCCGTCGGCTTGCGGCAGCACGAAGGCGCGAGCACGCGCTCGCCCTTGATCTCGACCATGCATGCGCGACAGTTGCCGTCGGGACGGTAACCGGGCTTGTAGCAAAGGCGCGGAATCGAAATGCCGAGCCGGTCGGCGACCTCGATGATCGTCTCGCCGGGTCGCGCGACGACTTCTTCGCCGTTCAGCTTGAACGCGATGTCGGGGCCCGGGGAACGCGGCGCGTCGGGCGCGACGTGGCCGGCGCGCGGACGCGCCTTCGGGCTTTGGCCGGTGGCGGTGGGACGAAAGCCCACCTGCCCGTCATAAGGCGCGTTCATCGCTTCGTCTCCTTCGATTCACGGTTGCGCAACAGCGCGGTCATTCGAGCTCCTGCGGGAAATACTTGTAGACACACGCGATCGGATTCGGTGCGGCCTGCCCGAGGCCGCAGATCGACGCATCGGCCATCGCCTGCGAAAGATCGTCGAGCAGCGCCTTGTCCCAGCGGCGCTTTTCCATCAGCCCGACGGCCTTTTGCGTGCCGACGCGGCACGGCGTGCACTGGCCGCACGACTCCTCGGCGAAGAACTCCATCAGGTTCAACGCCGCGTCCCGCGCGCGGTCCTTGTCGGAGAGCACGATCACCGCGGCCGAGCCGATGAAGCAGCCGTAGGGCTGCAGCGTGTCGAAATCGAGCGGAATGTCGCCGAGCTTCGCCGGCAGAATGCCTCCAGACGCGCCGCCGGGCAGATAGCCGTAGAACGTGTGGCCGTCCTGCATGCCGCCCGCGAATTCGTCGATCAGCTCGCGCACGGTGATGCCCGCGGGCGCCAGATGCACGCCGGGCTTCTTCACGCGCCCGGACACCGAAAACGAGCGCAGTCCCTTGCGTCCATGGCGCCCCTGGTTCGCGAACCAGTCGGCGCCGCGTTCGAGGATGTCGCGCACCCAGTAGAGCGTCTCCATGTTGTGCTCGAGCGTCGGCCGGCCGAACAAGCCCACCTGCGCGACGTACGGCGGGCGCAGTCGCGGCATGCCGCGCTTGCCCTCGATCGACTCGATCATCGCCGATTCCTCGCCGCAGATGTACGCGCCCGCGCCGCGTCGCAGGTGCATCGGCGGAATCGGACACGGCGGGTCGTTCGCGAGCGCTTCGAGCTCACGCGCGAGGATCGCGCGGCAGCCCGCGTATTCGTCTCGCAGGTAGATGTAGATCGCTTCGATGCCGACCGCCCATGCGGCGATCAGCATGCCTTCGAGAAAGCGGTGCGGGTCGCGTTCGAGGTAATAGCGGTCCTTGAACGTGCCGGGCTCGCCTTCGTCGATATTGAGCGCCATGAGACGCGGCGCAGGCTCCGCGCGGACGATCTTCCATTTGCGTCCCGCCGGGAATCCGGCGCCGCCGAGACCGCGCAGCGACGATTGCTCCATCTCCGCGATCACCGACTCAGGCGTCCGCTTGCCCTGCATGCATTCGACGAGCGTCCGATAGCCGCCGTCGCGCCGGTACGCGACGTAGTCGATGTACGACGAAGGCTCGGGCTCGGTCGCGCGCGCACGCGCCGCTTCGATAACGCGCGGGACGGTAGCGCAATCGATCGGGTTGCGGCCGACGACCGCTGCGGGCGCCTGCTCGCAGCGACCGATGCACGGCGCGCCGAGCACGCGCACGTTCGCGTCGCTTGCGGCGATCAGCGCATCGCGCAGCGCATCGGCGCCCGCCATCTTGCACGACAGCGTCTCGCAGACGCGGATCGTGACCGGTGGTGGCGGTGTGTCGTCGGCATCGATCACGTCGAAGTGGTGATAGAACGTCGCGACCTCGTAGACCTCGGTCATCGCGAGCCGCATCTCCTGCGCGAGCGCGACGAGATACGCCGCCGGCAGATATCCGCGCGCGTCCTGGATCCGATGCAGGAGCTCGATCAGCATCGACCGCTCGCGCGGCGCGTCGCCCAGGATTTTCTGCACATCGGCGAGCGCCTCCGCGTTGACGTGGCGACCCTTGGGTCGCGCCTTGACGCCGCGACCGCCTCGCAGTCGCGACGTATCGATCACCATCGCATCGCTCATGTTGGGATTCACTCCAGGAAGTCGCAGTTTTTCTCGACGAAGCGTGCGAGATCGAGCGAATGCTCGCGCACGAGCCGCTCGGCGAGCTCGGTGTCGCGCCGCTCGAGCGCTTCGATGATCCGCATGTGATCGACGATCGAGCGCGCCGCGCGATCCGACTTCGAGATCGTGAGGCGGCGGATCGCGCGCACGTGTATGAACAGGTTCTCGATCGTCTTGCCCATCAGGTGCGAGCCGGACAGCCGGATGATCGCCTGATGGAACGCGATGTTCGCGTCGGAGTATTCCTCTATGTGCGTCGCCGGCGTTTCGTTGCGAAACTCGTCGAACATCGTGCGAAGCGATGCGATCTCCTCCTCGGAAGCGTTCATCGTCGCGAGCCGGGCCGCCATGCTTTCGAGCGCGGCCCACATTTCGATCATCTCGATGATCTGGCGCTTCGTCTTGCGGACGATGAAGATGCCCCGCCGCGGAACGGTCCGCAGGAATCCCTCCTGCTCGAGCAGCGTCATCGCCTCGCGGATCGGCGTGCGTGACACGCCGAGCGAGCGCGAAAGCTGACGCTCGTCGAGGCGCAATTCCTGCGAATGCGAGTAGATGTCGGCGTCCATGATCGCCTGCTTGAGCGCGGCATACGCCTGGTCGCGGAAGCTGACGTTCGCGGAAAGCGGGCGCAGCGCCAGCGGGATCGCCGCGACGCTGGTGGCCGGGATCGTTGACACCGGTCCTGTCCTCCGTTTTTCGGGACCCTCGATCGTCGGGTCCTAAATATCTTATATACCAAAAACCAGCCGCGGGGTAGCGGTGCAGCGTTGCCCGAGTTACCACGCGCGCCGCGGATTGACGACTCCTGGTATATCAAATACCTTAGCGCTATTGCCGGCGCCGGCCACTTTGGCCCCCGACGAGCCCCTTCCGATGCCGCACTAGACCAGGTAGGGGTCCAGAGACGACACTCACGATGGCGCCCGCGGGCACTGCCCTGCGAGCTTTAGAGTGTCGTCTTTTGACCCTGTATCGGTTCGATTCAGGAGATCCCCATGGAAACCGTGACTGCAACGCGCAAGGAAACGCCGCACGCATCGAGTGCGCCCGATACGGCGAGCGCCCGAGAGGCGAGCGCGCCATCGACGCAGGAGATCGATGGCTTTCATCTGTTGATCGATGCGCTGAAGGAGAACGGCATCGACACGATCTTCGGCCTGCCCGGCATCCCGATCAGCGACCTGACCCGCAAGGCGCAGGCGTCGGGCATCCGGGTGATCTCGTTTCGTCACGAGCAGAATGCCGGGTACGCCGCCTCGATTGCAGGCTACCTCACGCAAAAGCCGGGCATTTGCCTGACCGTGTCGGCGCCCGGCTTTCTCAACGGCCTTACGGCGCTCGCGAACGCGACGACAAACTGCTTCCCGATGATCCTCGTCAGCGGCTCCTCGGAGCGCGAGATCGTCGACCTGCAGCAGGGCGATTACGAAGAGATGGACCAGCTCGCGATCGCCAAGCCGCTTTGCAAGGCGGCGTTTCGTGTGCTGCATGCGGAGGACATCGGCATCGGCGTCGCGCGCGCGATCCGCGCGGCCGTTTCGGGACGGCCGGGTGGCATCTACCTCGATCTGCCTGCGAAACTCTTTCCGCAGGCGATCGATGCCGAAGCGGGCAAGCATTCGCTCATCAAGGTCGTCGATCCCGCGCCGCGTCAGATTCCGTCGAACGAATCGGTCGCGCGCGCGCTCGAGCTTCTGAAAAATGCCGCGCGTCCGCTGATCATTCTCGGCAAGGGTGCTGCCTACGCGCAGGCGGATGCCGACATCCGCACGCTGATCGAGAAGACCGGCATTCCCTATCTTCCGATGTCGATGGCGAAAGGCCTTCTGCCCGATACGCACGAGCAGTCGGCCGCGGCCGCGCGCTCGTTCGTCCTGCCGGAGTCCGACGTGGTGATGTTGATCGGCGCGCGGCTCAACTGGCTCTTGTCGCACGGCAAGGGCAAGACGTGGGGTGGCGCAAGTCCGAAGGCATGGGGCGGCCAGAAGTTCATTCAGGTCGACATCTCGCCCACCGAAGCGGACAGCAATGTGCGCATCGATGCGCCGGTCGTCGGTGACATCGGCTCGTGCGTGAAGGCCATGCTCGCGCAGATCGGCGCGAACTGGCGCCAGCCACCGTCCGAGTGGCTCGATGCGATCGGCGAGCGCAAGCGGAAGAACGTCGCGAAGATGGCGGAAACGCTTTCGAAGAATCCGACGCCGATGAATTTCCACAGCGCATTGAACGTGGTGCGCGACATCGTGAAAGCGAACCCCGACGCGTATCTCGTCAACGAGGGCGCGAACGCGCTCGACTTCACGCGCAGCATCGTGGACATGTACAAGCCGCGCAAGCGCCTCGATGTCGGCACGTGGGGCATCATGGGGATCGGGATGGGCTTCTCGATCGCGGCCGCCGTCGTCGGCAAGGGTCAGGTGATCGCGATCGAAGGCGACAGCGCGTTCGGCTTCTCGGGGATGGAAGTCGAGACCATCTGCCGCTACGGATTGCCCGTGTGCGTCGTGATCCTCAACAACAATGGCGTCTATCGTGGCGACGAGGTTAATCCGACCGGCGGTCCCGATCCGGCGCCGCTGGTGTTCGTCAAGGACGCGCGCTACGAGAAATTGATGGAAGCGTTCGGCGGCGTGGGCGTGCAGGTGACGACACCCGACGAGTTGCGCAAGGCGATGGAGGACGCGATTCGATCCGGCAAGCCGACGCTCGTCAACGCGATGATCGACGAGGGAGCGGGCACAGAAAGCGGCCGGATCACCGGGCTCAATCCGACGGCGAAGAAGAAGTAATCAGGGTGCGTAGACAGCTTGAACACCCGACACATTGACGAACCTTGGTATATCACATACCTTAGCGGTAAATCGCCGTTCCGACCCGTCTGACTCGCATTCGCCGAGTTGCCGAACCGGTCATCGCGCGGGTTGTACCGGCTCGGTCGACATCGAGTCGAGAGTGTAAGGAGGAACGTCATCGTGCCGCGGCTTCGGGGATTGCCGCTCGCGCGATCGTCGCGGTCGCGAATCGAAGATCAGGGCAAATTCATAGACGCGCCGACGCATGCCGTCGCGCGAAGCTACAGGGGTGTTCCATGGCGAAAGCACTCGACGGAGTCAGGATTCTGGATTTCACGCACGTGCAGTCGGGACCGACGTGCACGCAGCTTCTCGCATGGTTCGGCGCCGACGTGATCAAGGTCGAGCGCGCGGGCGAGGGCGACATCACGCGCGGGCAACTGCGCGACATTCCCGATGTGGACAGCCTCTATTTCACGATGCTGAACCACAACAAGCGTTCGATCACGATCGACGCCAAGAATCCGAAGGGCAAGGAGATCATCGAGCGGCTCGTGAAGAAATGCGACGTGCTGGTCGAGAACTTTGCGCCGGGCGCGCTCGATCGCATGGGCTTCACGTGGGAGCGCATCCAGGAGCTCAACCCGCGGATGATCGTCGCGTCGGTGAAGGGCTTCGGCCCCGGACCTTACGAGGACTGCAAGGTCTACGAGAACGTCGCGCAGTGCGCGGGCGGCTCGGCGTCGACGACCGGCTTCGACGACGGCCCGCCGCTCGTCACCGGCGCGCAGATCGGCGATAGCGGCACCGGATTGCACCTCGCGCTCGGCATCGTCTGCGCGCTTTATCAGCGCAAGACGAGCGGCCGCGGCCAGAAGGTGCTCGCCGCGATGCAGGACGGCGTGCTGAATCTTTGCCGCGTTAAGCTTCGCGATCAGCAGCGACTCGAGCGCAACGGCGTGCTCGAAGAGTATCCGCAGTATCCGAACGGCCACTTCGGCGAGGCCGTGCCGCGCGCGGGCAACGCCTCGGGCGGCGGTCAGCCGGGCTGGATTCTCAAGTGCAAGGGCTGGGAGACCGACCCGAACGCCTACATCTACTTCATCACGCAGGCGCCGGTGTGGAAGGATATCTGCAAGGTGATTGGCCGCGAAGAGTGGCTCACCGATCCGAAGTACGCGACACCGAAGGCGCGGTTGCCGCACCTGATGGAGATCTTCGGCGAGATCGAGAAGTGGACGATGACGAAGACGAAGTTCGAGGCGATGGAGATCCTGAACAAGTACGACATTCCGTGCGGGCCCATCCTGTCCATGAAGGAGCTCGCCGTCGAGCCGTCGCTGCGCGAAACGGGCACCGTCGTCGAGGTCGATCATCCGAAGCGCGGCAAGTACCTCTCCGTCGGCAATCCGATCAAGCTGTCGGACAGCCCCACCGAGGTCAAGCGTTCGCCGCTATTGGGTGAGCACACCAGCGAGGTGATGAAGGAGCTCGGCTACACGCAGGCGCAGATCGACGAGCTGCGTGCAGAACGCGTGATTTAAGCGGCGGGCGAAAGTGGACCCCTGCTTTCGCCCGATTAGTTTCCGCCAAATCGCGGGCGGAGCCCGACGATTTAGCGCAGCAAAACCAGGAAAAACCCATGGCCCACGACAAGACGACGGTCCGTAACATCATCGACAAGGTCAAGGCCGAAGGACGCACGTCGCTGACGGCGCCCGAAGGCAAGCTCGTTTGCGACGCGTACGGCATTCCGGTGCCGCAGGAAGGCGTCGCGAAATCGGCGCAGGAAGCTACGCGGCTCGCGAACGAGATGGGCTATCCGGTTGTGCTGAAGATCGTCTCGCCCGAAATCCTGCACAAGACCGAGGCGGGCGGCGTGCTCGTGGGGTTGCGGAGCGCGGCCGACGTCGAGCAGGGCTACCAGACGATCATGGCCAACGCGCGCAAGTACAACGACAAAGCGAATCTCGTCGGCGTACAGGTGCAGCAGATGCTGACGGGCGGTCAGGAAGTGATCGTCGGCGTCGTCACCGATCCATCGTTCGGCAAGCTCGTCGCGTTCGGTTTGGGCGGGGTGCTCGTCGAAGTATTGAAGGACGCGACGTTCCGCCTCGCGCCAACGTCGCACGAGGACGCGCTCGGCATGCTGGACAGCATTGCCGCAGCGCAGGTGCTGAAAGGCGTGCGTGGCGCGCCGCCGGTCAATCGCGAGGCGCTCGCGTCGATCATTCAGCGCGTCTCGGAGCTCGCGACCGACTTCCCCGAGATCGGCGAGCTCGATCTCAACCCGGTGTTCGCGACGCCGAAGGGCGCGATCGCCGCCGACGTGCGCATCGTCATCGACAAGAATCCGTTGCCTGCGCGTTATCGCCCGTCGCGCGAGGAAATCGTGCGCGCGATGAACCGGATCATGAAGCCCGATTCGGTCGCGGTGATCGGCGCGTCGAACGAAGCCGGCAAGATCGGCAATTCGGTGATGAAGAACCTGATCAACGGCGGCTACAAGGGGCAGATCTATCCGATCCACCCGAAGGCCGACGAGGTGCTCGGCTACAAGGCATACAAGAGCGTCAAGGACGTGCCCGGCAGCATCGACGTTGCCGTCTTCGCGATTCCGGCAAAGCTCGTCGCGGGCGCGTTGACGGAGGTGGGCGAGAAGGGCATTCCGGGCGCGGTGCTGATTCCGTCGGGCTTCGCCGAAACCGGCAACGTCGAGGGGCAGCGCGAGATTCAGGAGATCGGGCGCAAGTACAACGTGCGCCTGATGGGCCCGAACATCTACGGCTTCTACTACACGTGGAAGGACCTCTGCGCGACCTTCTGCACGCCGTACGACTTCAAAGGCCACACGGCGCTGTCCTCGCAGTCCGGCGGCATCGGCATGGCGATCATCGGCTTCTCACGCTCGGCGAAGATGGGCGTGTCGGCGATCGTGGGGCTCGGCAACAAGGCCGATCTCGACGAGGATGATCTTCTGACGTTCTTCGAGCAGGACGACAACACGAATGTCGTCGCGATGCATTGCGAGGATTTGAAGGACGGGCGCTCGTTCTTCGAGGTGGCGAAGCGCGTCTCGAAGAAGAAGCCGGTTGTCGTGCTGAAGGCGGGGCGCACGAGCCTCGGCGCGCGCGCGGCCGCTTCACACACGGCGGCGCTCGCGGGCAACGACAAGATCTACGACGACATGCTTCGGCAATGCGGCGTCATCCGCGCGCCCGGGCTTCGCGACATGCTGGAATACGCGCGCGCGATTCCGCTGCTCGCGACGCCGAAGGGCGAGAACGTCGTCATCATCACGGGCGCCGGTGGCTCGGGTGTGCTGTTGTCCGACGCGGTGGCTGACAACGGCCTCAATCTAATGGCGATGCCGCAGGATCTCGACGCGGCATTCCGCAAATTCATCCCGCCGTTCGGCGCGGCCGGCAATCCCGTCGACATCACGGGTGGCGAGCCGCCGACCACGTACAAGAACACGATCCGGCTCGGTCTCACCGATCCGCGCATCCACGCGCTGATCCTCGGCTATTGGCACACGATCATCACGCCGCCGATGGTCTTCGCGAACCTCGTCGTCGAAGTGGTCGACGAGATGAAAGCGCAGGGCATCGTGAAGCCGATTGTCGCGTCGCTCGCGGGGGATGTGCAGGTCGAGGAAGCGGCCGAACATCTGTTCCAGCATGGCATACCGGCATATCCGTACACGACGGAGATGCCGGTCGCGGTGTTGGGTGCAAAATACAGGTGGGCGCGCGGGGCCGGGGTGTTGTAGCAGGTCGTCTCGTCGCGAAGAGGGGAGCGGTACCGCGCGCAAGTCGCGGACAGGCACTGTCCGAACTCCGCGCGGGAGTCACGGGGATGCGAGCCATTCGGCTCGCTGTTTTGGTCGACCACGCAAGCGGTCGAATTCACTCCTGGGGAGGAGTCATGAATCCTTTCAGTCGTCGCGGCGCGGTCGTCGTCGGCGATCATCATGCTGTCATGCATCTACTGGGGCGCGTTGCTTGCGCTCGTGCTGGGCAACAACGCGGAGAGCTCCTTTCGACAGGCGATGCTGTCGTCGCAAGGAAGCGTTGGCATTCTTTTCTCGAACGGCCTTGTCGGCGGCATCACGACGCTCGCGCTTGTGATGCTGTTCTGGCCGCTGATCGCGAAGGGGCTACGGAGTGTGCGCCACCCGCGCACGAGCAAGGTGCCGGCGGAGCAACCGGTGGATTGATTGCAGGTATCAGGAATCAGGAATCAGGAATCAGACGCAGACGCCACGGTGCTGCAAATGCGCAGGGCTGCGCGCGTTGAGCGTCGCGCCGCTCCGACGCCAGCTATCAAGTGAGCGTGAACCGGCGTGACGCTCCAACGAGCGCGGCAACTGCGCCCACCGACGTCCGCATAACGCTGCTACTCAGACGCCGACCTTCGCGCAAACCGTTCGCGCAAAACGTTCTTCTGCACCTTCCCCATCGCATTGCGCGGCAATTCATCCACGACGTGCACATGCTTGGGAACTTTGAACGTCGCGATCTCGCCCTTCAGTGCCTCGATCACCGACGCCTCGTCGATTTCGCGCCCCGATTCCGGCACGACGACCGCGGTCACCGCCTCGCCGAAATCGGGATCGGGCACGCCGATCACCGCCGATTCGACGACGCCGGGTAGCGCGTCGATACGCTCCTCGATCTCCTTGGGATAGACGTTGAGCCCGCCGCTGATGATCAGGTCCTTCGCGCGGCCGACGAGACGCAGATAGTCCTTGCCCTCGGCTTCGGCGACCCATTCGCCAACGTCGCCGGTGCGAAACCAGCCGTCGACGGTGAATTCCTCGCGCGTCTTCGCCGGCATCCGCCAATAGCCTGCGAATACGTTGGGCCCGCGCACCTGCACGGCGCCGACGGCACCGGGTGCGCACGTGTCGCCTGCGTCGTCGACGACGCGCACCGCGATGCCGGACAGCGGCCGTCCCACGGTGCCCGCGACGCGCGGGCCGTCGAGCGGGTTCGACGTGATCATGCCCGTCTCAGTCATCCCGTACCGCTCGAGAATGCACTGGCCAATGCGCTCGCGGAATGCCGCGAACGTTTCGGGAAGAAGCGGGGCCGAGCCCGACACGAACAGCCGGATGCCTTGCGCGCGCTCGCGCGTGAATGCCGGCTCGGCGAGAAGCCTCGTGTAATACGTCGGCACGCCCATCATGACGCTCGCCGCCGTCAACGCTTCCGCGACCTCGCGCGCGTCGAATTTCGGCAGCCAGATCATGCGGGCGCCGGAGAGCAGCGTGCAGTGAAGCGCGACGAACAGCCCGTGGACATGAAAGATCGGCAGAGAATGCAGCAGAACGTCGCCGCGAGTGAACGCCCACGCTTCGACGAGCGCGAGCGCGTTCGACGCGAGATTGCGATGGGTGATCGATGCGCCCTTCGAGCGGCCGGTCGTCCCCGACGTATAGAGGATCGCTGCGATGTCGTCGGGCTGCGAATGCGTCGTCTCGAACAATGACGGCTCGTCGCGCGCACGGTCGGCGAGCTCGCCGCCGTTCGCGTCGAGGGTGAGCACCATCGCGCCGCGGCCGATCGTCTCGATCATGCCGAGCGCTTCGGGGCGGCAGACGATGACGCGTGGCATCGCGTCGTCGAAGAAATACTGCAGCTCGCGCTTGCGATACGCGGTGTTGAGCGGCAGGTAGATGAACCCCGCGCGAAGGCACGCGAGATAAAGCGGGACGACTTGCCAGTGCTTGTCGACCTGGACGGCGACGCGGTCGCCCGGCCGGCAGCCGGCGCGGGTCAGTGCGTTCGCGATTCGCGCCGAGGTTTGCGCAAGCTCGTCATAATGCACGACTGGTCCGCCGGGGATCAGGATGCACGGCTGCTCGGCGCCCGCGCGGAAATGCGCTTCGATGAGCGCGTAGAGGTTCGCGTTCATCGCCGGCCGGGTGCCTTGACGCTTGCTTCCTGCATCGCGGTCCATTATTCCACACGATGCCGCGCGCATTTTCCGAGGGACGCCCCGAGGCGACGCGAAGCCTGCGCGCTTCGACGCCGGCCGCGCGCATCGCGGCGCTGGCCGACGCGGGCAGCGTACAGTTGCTTCCGCCGGCAGGCGCGAGCCCGCATCTCGCGCGTTTCGCGATCGACGCACGCGAAGACGACGGCATCGTCGTCGCGCGCGCACGCATGGCCGGCTTGCGCGTGCTCGTTGCCGCGCAGGACGAGCGCTATCTCGCAGGCAGCGTCGGCGAGCGTCACGGCAACGCGCTTCGGGCGCTCTTCGAGGCGACGCGACGCGAACGCGCCGATGCGGTCGTGCTACTGCTCGCCTCCGGCGGCGTTCGTTTGCACGAGGCCAACGCGGCCGAGCTCGCGCTCGCGCGCGCACTCGCGGCGCTCGTCGATGCACGCGCGCGCGGTGTCGCGGTCGTTGCGATTGGCATCGGGAACGTGTTCGGCGGCGCGTCGGTGCTCGGCTGTGCGACCGATCGTTTCGCGCTGCTTCCGGGCACGCGTCTGGGCCTGTCGGGACCGAAGGTGCTCGAATCGGTCCACGGCAAATGGCAGCTCGACGCCGACGATCCTCGCGACGTCGATGCGGTGTTCGGCGCGAAGGCGCGCAATGACGCAGGCTTCGTCGACCTCGTCGTCGACGATCCGGATGCGATTCGCGCATGGATCGCGAGCGCCGTGCGCGATCGCGAGCGCCATTTCGAAAACGCGGTGATTGCCGTGCACCGGCGCCTCGCACAACGAATCGCGGGCGACACCGCGCATGCGCCGTCGTTCGCATCGTTGCCGTGCTTCGCGGGCGCAGTGCCGGTCGATGGCGCCGGCCGCGTCTTCCTCGGTCCATCGTGTTGGCTGACACGCCCGAGCAGCGGCGCTGCGATCGGACCTGCCGACGCGCATGCGCAGGACGATGCGTTGCTCGCGAACGTCGTTCCGGTCGCCGACAAGCGCACCACGCTCCTGCTGGTCGAAGACTCGTCGGGGCACGCGATTTCGCGCGCGGCGGAGATGAAGCTCGTCTCGCAATTCCTCGCCCACCACGCGTGCGTGCTGGGACTCCTTCGCGCGCGCGCGGCGCGGCTCGTCGGCTTGCTCGCCGGCGTTGGCCACAGCGCGGCGTTCTTCGCCAATGCGCTGCAGGCGACGACCGTCTACGCGCTCCCGGACACGCGCGTCGTCGCGATGGATCCGTCGGCGGTTGCGCGCGTGACCGGCATCGCGCCGGATGCGCTCGTCGACGACGATCCGCTGCTCGGCCAGCCGGTTCGGCATTTCGCCGCGCAAGGCGGCGTTACGATCGTGAGCGAAGCAACGCTCGACGCGCTCGGCATTGCGTGAAGCATCGCGTCAATCGCGGTCGTCGGCCTGGCCGGACGTGGCGCGCGCGAGCCGATCGCGGATCGCGTTCCATGCGAGATCGCCCGGCACCTGCTCGATGAGAATCGAATCGGCGTTCGCCGCGTCGAGCGCGCGCAGATTCGCGTAGAGCATCCGCGCATACATGACGGGGTCGTCGGGTGCGCGAATCCAGACGCCGTCGAGCTCTTCGGGCGCATCGGACATGCGCGCGAGCACGCCGACGCGCTCGTCGCGCTCGGCAAGCTGCGCAAGCTCGGCGCGTAGCGCATCCGCGGCGACGAGCGACGCGGGCGTTCGTGGTGCGTAGTGCGACAAAAGCGTGCCGGACGCGCGCGGCGCCGTCGCGTCGCGGGCGATCGGCATGCGGCCGAGCACCGCGGCGATCGCGTCCTGCGCGATGCCGCCGGGTCGCAACAGCATGGGCGCGTCGGTCGTGAACGCGATGATCGTGCTCTCGATGCCTACGTCGCACGGGCCCCCATCGAGAATCAGGTCCACGGCGTCGCCCAGGTCTTCGGCGACGTGCGCGGCCGTCGTCGGCGATACATGGCCGAAGCGATTCGCCGACGGCGCGGCGATGCCGCCACCGAACGCCGCGAGCAGCGAACGCGCGACCGGATGTGCAGGCGATCGAAGCCCCACGCTCGATTGTCCGCCGGTCACCGCATCGGGAACGTGCATCGCGCGCGGCACGATGATCGTCAGCGGGCCCGGCCAGAACGCGCGCGCGAGGGCACGTGCACCGTGGGGCATGCGCGCAGCCCAGCCTTCGGCCGCTTCGATGCTCTCGACGTGGACGATCACCGGATGATCTTCGGGTCGTCCCTTCGCCGCGAAAATGCGCCGTACCGCAGCGACGTTTCGTGCATCCGCGCCGAGGCCGTAAACGGTTTCGGTCGGAAACGCGACGAGGCGACCCTCGCGCAAGAGCCTTGCGGCTTGCGCGATCGCATCGGGCGAACCAAGCGTAACGCTCATCGTCTTGATGCACAGGAGCGATGCGCGCCTCTGCTAAAATTCAAGGCCGAAAAATCAGCCCAGCGGAGCATCGATGAGCGAATTCCTGTTCACGTCGGAGTCGGTATCGGAAGGCCATCCGGACAAGGTCGCGGATCAGATTTCCGATGCCGTGCTCGATGCGATTCTAGAGCATGACCCGACGGGCCGGGTCGCGGCGGAAACGCTCGTTTCGACGGGCCTCGTCGTCATGGCGGGCGAGATCACTACGACGGCGAGCGTCGACTACCAGAAGGTCGCGCGCGACTCGATTCGCCGCATCGGCTACAACGACCCTGCGCTGCGCTTCGATGCCGACGGCTGCGCCGTCATGGTCTCCTATGGCCGGCAATCGCCGAACATCGCGCAGGGCGTCGATCGTGCATCGGATGATTACCTGAACCAGGGCGCCGGCGACCAGGGCATGATGTTCGGCTACGCGTGCGACGAGACCGCCGCGCTGATGCCGTTTCCGATTCACTACGCGCATCGGCTCGTGCAGCGGCAAAGCGAGGTGCGTCGCGATGGCCGGCTGCCATGGCTTCGGCCCGACGCGAAGTCGCAGGTGACGGTCCGCTACGTCGACGGCAAGCCGAAGAGCGTCGACACCGTCGTGCTGTCGACGCAGCACGATCCAAGCATGAACGAGCGCCAGAAGCAGCTTGCCGAAGCGGTCGTAGAGGAAATCGTGAAGCCGGTGTTTCCGCGCGAGATGCTCGTCGGTACGCGCTTTCTCGTGAATCCGACCGGCTGCTTCGAGATCGGCGGCCCGCATGGCGATGCGGGCGTGACCGGTCGCAAGATCATCGTCGACACGTACGGGGGCGCCGCGCCGCATGGCGGCGGCGCATTTTCCGGCAAGGATCCGTCGAAGGTCGACCGCTCCGCCGCGTACGCGGCACGCTACGTCGCGAAGAACATTGTCGCGGCCGGGATCGCGCGGCAGTGCCAGGTGCAGGTGTCGTATGCGATCGGCGTCGCGAAGCCGATCAACGTCACCGTCTACACCGAGGGCACGGGACGCATTCCCGATGCACGCATCGTCGATCTCGTGCATGCGCACTTCGATCTTCGGCCAAAGGGAATCATCCGCATGCTCGATCTCCTGCGGCCGATCTATCGCAAGACCGCCGCGTACGGGCATTTCGGCCGCGACGAGCCCGAATTCACCTGGGAAGCGACCGACAAGGTCGAGGCGCTTCGCGCGGCCGCGGGATTGCGCGAGCCGGCGTTCGCCGCCGATTGAGCCTATTCGATCCCATCCGGTTGCGCGGGCTCGCGCTCGCGAACCGTATCGTCGTCTCGCCGATGTGCCAGTACTCGGCGCGCGACGGATGCGCGACCGACTGGCATCTCGTCCACTGGGCGCAGATGATGATGTCGGGCGCGTCGATGTTCACGGTCGAAGCGACGGCGGTCACGCCCGAGGGACGTATCAGCCCGGCCGATCTCGGCTTGTATGACGACGCGTGCGAGGAAGCGATCGGACGAACGCTTTCGCATGCGCGCAAGGTGTGTCCGCCGATCGCGGTGGCGATGCAGCTCGCGCATGCAGGTCGCAAGGCATCGACCCGGCCGCCATGGGAAGACGGAACGCCGATTCTCCCCGACGAAGGCGGGTGGACGCCAATTGCGCCTTCCGCGATTTCGCACGCCGCAGGTCATCCGCCGCCGATCGCGCTCGACGAAGCCGGTCTTGCCCATGTGCGCGACGCATTCGCCAACAGCGCCAAGCGCGCGGCGCGTGCCAGCGTCGACGCGCTCGAGTTGCACATGGCGCACGGCTACCTGATGCACGAGTTCCTGTCGCCGATCGCGAATCGCCGCACCGATCGCTACGGCGGCGATTTCGAGTCGCGCATCCGCTTTCCGCTCGAAGTGTTCGACGCAGTACGGGACGCATGGCCCGGGGATCGTCCGCTCGGCGTGCGCCTGTCGTGCACCGATTGGGTGGACGGCGGATGGACGATCGAGGAATCGATCGAATTCGCGCGAAGACTCGTCACGCATGGCGTCGATTGGGTCGATGCTTCGAGCGGTGGCGTGTCGCCGCATCAGAAGATTCCGCTCGGTTCGGGTTATCAGGTGGGCTTCGCCGGCGCGATCAGGCGCGCGAGCGGCGCGACGATGATCGCTGTCGGACTGATCACGCAAGCCGCGCAGGCAGCGACGATTCTCGCCGCCGGCGACGCCGACATGATCGCGATGGCGCGCGCGTTCCTGTGGGATCCGCGCTGGGCATGGCATGCTGCGGCGGAGCTCGGCGCGAGCATGGTCATCCCGCCTCAATATCTGCGCAGCGTTCCACGCCATGCAAGCGAGGCGTTTCGCGGCGCGAAGATCGCGGAGCGCCGACTCGCGTAGAATCACGCGTCTTGCCGCCGCGCGCGGCGATTTTCGAAGGACAACGAAAGTCATGGCTGAACGCACCCGTACCCGCCGCAACACGCTCGAACGCCGCTGCCTGCCGAAGACGTTCAAGCGGATGTTCGTCGGCGCGCCGAAGGGAATCTTCAAGATGCTCGAGAAGGTCAAGAAGGCGTAAGCCTCCATAGAGCCGCGTCGCCCTCGCTTTCGACGGCGCGATGCGGTTTTCCTACTACGATCGGCTGTCGCCGGCGCGCAAGCGCATCTATCGCAGGAGCGACGAGCTCGATCCGTTGCCGCTGCCGCCGGGCGTAGCGCTTGGCGCCGCCGTGGGCGGGATTCGCGCAAGCCTCATCTCCGACGCGCGGGCGCTCGTTCAGCGCCATTGCCAGGCGATCGTCGATGCGCTCGTCGCCGGCTATCACGTGCCGCCGATTCGCGTGCGCGTGCTCGCGCAACGCCCGTCCGGCGATTATGGCGAGTTGCATGGGCTCTACGAGCCGATCGACGGCCGCACGCCGGCCCGGATCACCGTGTGGATGCGAACGGCCCAAAAGCGCAACGTCGTCGCGTTCAAGAGCTTCCTGCGGACGCTCTGCCACGAGGTTTGTCATCACCTCGACTACGAGTTCTTCGCGCTCGAGGAGACGTTCCACACGGAAGGCTTCTACAAGCGCGAGTCGGCGCTCGCGAATGCGTTGTTGGCGGCGCTCGACGGCGAATAGCGTCGTAGGGCAGCGAGCCGTATGCGCTGCCGGCCTCGACAAAAACAGGTAAAATCGGCCGCAACGCCTCGAGGAGCGTTGCAACCCGGCACCGCCGGGCCAGGCTCGGGGCAGGGCAGTCCGCCCGCGTCACATTTGCAACCGCGCTCGTTGAACCGTGATTCGCCACGGGACGACGGGTGCCCGAAATCCCGCCTTCCAAAGCGAGTCACCCGACCATGAGCGGAGTGACACGATGAACATCGCCAACGAATCGAAGCAATTCGCCGACTGCGAAATTGCCGACATCGGCCTCGCCGACTGGGGACGAAAGGAGATCGCGATCGCCGAGACCGAGATGCCTGGCCTCATGGCGATCCGCGAGGAGTTCGCGCCGAGAAAGCCGCTGCGCGGCGCGCGGATTGCCGGGAGCCTGCACATGACGATCCAGACCGCGGTCCTGATCGAGACGCTGCAGGCGCTCGGCGCCGACGTGCGCTGGGCGTCGTGCAACATCTACTCGACGCAGGATCACGCCGCCGCGGCGATCGCGGCGCGTGGCACGCCGGTGTTCGCGTACAAGGGCGAAACGCTCGACGAATACTGGCGCTTCACGCATCGCATCTTCGAGTGGCCGCAGTTTCGCACGCCGAACATGATCCTCGACGATGGCGGCGACGCGACGCTCCTCGTTCATCTCGGTTCGCAAGCGGAAGAGGATCGTTCCGTCATCTCGCATCCGACGAGCGACGAAGAGTTCGCGCTCTTCGCGGCGATCGCGAGGCGTCTCGCCGAAGACTCCGAGTTCTACTCACGCGCCAAGGCGAACATCCGCGGCGTCACCGAGGAGACGACGACCGGCGTCAAGCGGCTCTATCAAATGCACCGCGAAGGTCGTCTCGGCTTCCCCGCGATCAACGTCAACGATTCGGTGACGAAGAGCAAGTTCGACAATCTCTACGGCTGCCGCGAATCGCTCGTCGATGGCATCAAGCGCGCGACCGACGTGATGATCGCCGGCAAGATTGCGCTCGTGAACGGTTACGGCGACGTCGGCAAGGGTTCGGCGCAGGCGCTACGCGCACTCTCGGCGCAGGTTTGGATTGCCGAGATCGATCCGATCTGCGCGCTACAGGCGTCGATGGAAGGCTATCGCGTCGTGACGATGGATGATGCGTGCGACAAGGCGGACATCTTCGTCACCGCCACCGGCAACATCGATGTGATCACCCACGAGCACATGCGACGAATGAAGCACAACGCGATCGTCTGCAACATCGGCCATTTCGACAACGAGATCGACGTCGCGTCGCTTCGGCAGTACACGTGGGAGAACATCAAGCCGCAGGTCGACCACGTGATCTTTCCCGACGGCAAACGCATCATCCTGCTCGCCGAGGGCCGGCTCGTGAATCTCGGTTGCGCGACCGGCCACCCGTCCTACGTGATGAGCTCGTCGTTCGCGAACCAGGTGATGGCGCAGATCGAGCTTTGGACCGACGCGAAGGAGAACGGCGGTCGCTATCCGGTTGGCGTCTATGTGCTGCCGAAGCGGCTCGACGAGAAGGTCGCGCGACTGCAACTGTCGAAGCTCGGGGCAAAGCTCACGGAGTTGAGCGACAAGCAGGCGCGTTATATCGGCGTCGATCGCACCGGTCCGTACAAGAGCGATTCCTACCGCTACTGATGCGAATTGCCGTCATCGGCGCCGGCGGCGTCGGCGGTTATTTCGGCGCGAAGCTCGCCCGCGCGGGCCATGACGTCGCGTTCGTCGCCCGCGGCGCGCATCTTGCCGCGATGCGCGAGCGCGGGTTGCGCATCGAAAGCGCGTCGGGCGATGTCACGCTGCCGAAGGTCGTCGCAACCGATGATCCGGCAAAGCTCGGCACGGTCGACACCGTCATGCTGTGCGTCAAGCTCTGGGACGTCGAGCAGGCTGCGTCGCGGATCGCGCCGCTCGTCGAGCGCGGCGGCGTTGTCGTCCCGTTCCAGAACGGCATCGACAGTCCCGACATTCTTCGGCGCGTACTCGGAGAATCGCACGTGCTCGGCGGCGTCGCCTACATCGCCGCGGCGATTCGTGTGCCGGGCGTCGTCGCGCAGACCGGATCGGTGGCGAAGCTTCGCGTCGGCGCCTTCGACGATCGTCTCGCGGAACGTGCGCGTGCTTTCGTCGCCGCGTGCGCGATGGCGGACATCGACGCGGAGGTCGCGCCCGATATCCGCCGCGCGATCTGGGAGAAGTTCGCGTTCCTGACCGCGCTCTCGGGAATGACTGCGTTGTCGCGCCAGCCGGTCGGTGTCGTCCGCGGCGACCCCGACCTTCGCAGTGCATTCGAGGCGGCCTTGAGGGAAACGGTCGCGCTCCCGGATGCGCGAAGCGTCGCGCTCGGCGACGATTTCGTTGCTCGACAGATCCGCGCGCTCGACGGATTGCCCGCCGAAATGCGCTCGTCGATGCAAAACGATCTCCTCGCCGGACGCAGGCTCGAGGCGCCGTGGCTTTGCGGTCGCGTCGCGCAACTTGCTGCCGAGAACGGCATCGCCGCGCCGGTCAATGCGACGATCTACGCCGGGCTGAAGCCGTTCCTGCACGGCGATAAGCGATAGCGTTGGGGCGACGCGCACGATGTTCCGGTTGATCGTCGTCTGGATCCTGAACGCGCTGGCGCTTCTGGTGCTGCCGTACGTGGTCCCGTCGATTCACGTGGACAACTTCCGCAGTGCGCTCGTCGCCGCGCTCGTGCTCGCGTTCATCAACACGCTGATACGGCCGCTTTTCGTCCTCTTGACGCTGCCGGTGACGCTTCTCACGCTCGGGCTCTTCCTGCTCGTGATCAATGGCCTTCTTTTCTGGTTCGTGGGGTCGTTCGTTCGCGGCTTCGTCGTCGAGGGTTTCTGGACGGGGGTGCTCGGCGCGATCGTCTACAGCATCATTTCGTGGGCGCTCGCGTCGCTGATCCTGCCGCGCCGGACACCCGTGCGAGACAACTCATGAACCGACCGATGCATAGCGCCCGTCTCTTCAGCCTCGAATTCTTTCCGCCGAAAACGTCGGAAGGCGTCGCGAAGCTTCGCGCGGCGCGGCGCCAGCTCGCGCTGTTGCGGCCGTCGTTCTGCTCGGTGACGTACGGCGCCGGAGGATCGACGCGCGAAGGCACGCTGTCGACGGTGCTTGAAATCCGCGGTGAAGGCATGGATGGCGTCCCGCACGTATCGTGCGTCGGATCCACGCGCGAGAGCATTCGCGATGTGCTCGCGCAATATCGCGGACATGGGATAAAGCACGTCGTCGCGCTCCGCGGCGACCTGCCGTCGGGCAGCGGCGATCTCGGCGATTTCCGCTATGCCAACGAGCTCGTGGAGTTCATCCGCGCGGAGACGGGCGACTGGTTTCACATCGATGTCGCCGCGTACCCCGAGTATCACCCGCAGTCACGAACCGCGCAGAACGATCTCGACAACTTCCAGCGCAAGATCGACGCGGGCGCCGATTCGGCGATCACGCAATACTTCTTCAACCCGGATGCTTATTGGAGCTTCGTCGAGGCGTGCGCGAGCCGTGACATCGACGTTCCCATTGTGCCGGGCATCATGCCGATTTCGAGCTTCATCAAGCTCGCGCGCTTCTCGGATGCGTGCGGTGCGGAGATTCCGCGCTGGATCAGGCGGCGGCTCGAATCGCTCGGCGATGACGCGACGTCGATCCGCGCGTTCGGACTCGACGTCGTGACGAAGATGTGCGCGTCGCTGATCGAGCGCGGCGCGCCCGGGCTGCACTTCTATACGCTGAACCAGGCCGGGCTTACGTCGGCGATCTGGCGGGCGTTGAGGCTCGGGTAGGAAAACTCAGCGCGGCGTATACGACGTCAATTCGAGCAGCGTGTGCTGCGCGATGACCGCGCCGGTGTCGAACTGCTCGCCGCGCTCGAAGTACGACGCATCCTTTTCCTCGCGGACGGGCGCGCCCACCGACGGCGCGTACCAGATCACGTAGTAGCACGTGGTCGGATAGCGCCAGAACTCCTCGTCGTCGAGGCGCATCTGCACGCGCATCCTGATCGCGTCGAACACGCCCGCCGGCGTCGCCACCTTGTCCCAGCCTTCGACGCGGACGTAGCGGTTGATCTTCCCCGACTTGCGCGTCGCTTCGTTGTAGTTGTCGACCCATTGGTTCCACGTCTCGCCGGTCGCAAGCGGGAAGCGGAAGCGCTCGAGCGGCGTCGCGAAGCGTCTCGTCTCGATGTCCAGCAGCGCGCCCACGCGAACGAGGCCGGGCGCCGCCAGCACCTCCTGTCGCTCGACATCGAGCGTCGGCCCCTTGACCGTGACCCGGATCGTGATGCCCTCGGGCCCGGCCGCCGTGACCGCGTGCGTCTCCTCCCACACGACCGGCATGCGAAAGCCTTCGCGGCCGCGGTAGGTCCAGCGCTCGCCGACGCGCAACGTGGGCGCGTTCGCGACGGGACCATTGACGTCGCCGCGCTGGTCGGTCAACGCACAGCCGGCGACAAGCGTCGCCAGCGCGAGCAATGCGAGACGAATCACGATAAACGGGCGGCTTTGCACGATTGGGTTACCGCTAACAGGCGCGAACGGGTCGTGTTCCGTTTTAGAGTGAGCAGCGACACTTGTCGCGGGTTCCGCTCGACCCGATGAGTGCGTCAGCCAGGCGGCGCGTCGGTGATCGCGCCAAGGCTCGCCGTCGACACGAGCCGCATGTACTTGGCGAGCAAGCCGCGCGTGTAGCGGGGCGCGGGCGGTTGCCATTGCCGGCGCCGCTCCGCGAGCGTCGCTTCATCGACGTCGAGTCGAATCAACAGCCGGTCGGCGTCGATCGTGATCGAATCGCCTTCGCGAACGAGCGCGATCGGGCCGCCAACATACGCTTCCGGCGCGACATGGCCGACGACCATTCCCCACGTCCCGCCCGAAAAGCGCCCGTCGGTGACGAGCCCGACAGATTCGCCGAGCCCCTGGCCGATCAACGCCGACGTGGGCGCAAGCATCTCCTGCATCCCGGGGCCGCCCTTCGGGCCTTCGTAACGGATCACGATGACATCGCCCGGGCGAATCTTCCGCGCGAGGATCGCCTCCATGCACGCGGGTTCGGAGTCGAAGACGCGCGCCGGTCCCGTGATCGACCGCTTCTCGAGTCCCGTGATTTTCGCGACACACCCTTCGGGCGCAAGGTTGCCGCGAAGGATCGCGAGATGCCCCTGTGGATACATGGGCTTCGACAGCGGCCGGATCACATCCTGATCGGGACGCGGTGTCGGTGAAACGTCGGCCAGCTCTTCGCCGATCGTGCGGCCGGTGATCGTCATGCAATCACCATGGAGCAGGCCTGCGTCGAGCAGGATCCGCAACACCTGGGGTACGCCACCCGCCGCGTTGAAGTCGACCGCGACGTAGCGGCCCGATGGTTTCAGGTCGCAAATGACGGGCACGCGCTTTCGAATGCGCTCGAAGTCATCGATCGTCCACTCGACCTGCGCGGCGGCCGCGATCGCGAGATAGTGGAGGACGGCGTTGGTCGATCCACCGGTCGCCATGACGAGCGAGATGGCGTTCTCGATCGCTTTGCGCGTGACGATGTCGCGCGGCTTCAGATCCTTTTCGACGGCACGCGCCAGGACTTTCGCCGATTGCGCCGAGGAATCGGCCTTCGCGGGATCGGGCGCCGCAAGCTGCGAGCTCCCGAGCAGGCTCATGCCGAGCGCCTCGAACGAGGACGACATCGTGTTCGCCGTGTACATGCCGCCGCAGGCGCCGACGCTCGGACACGCATTGCGCTCGATGCCTTCGTAGTCGTCCTTGGCAAGCTTGCCCGCCGTGTAGGCGCCCACGGCTTCGAACGGCGACACGATCGTCAGCGCCTGGCCCTTCCAATGTCCCGGCTTGATCGTGCCCGCGTACACGAAGATACCCGGCACGTTGATTCGCGCCATCGCCATCATCGCAGCCGGCATGTTCTTGTCGCAGCCGCCGACGACGAGCACGCCGTCCATGCATTGGCCGTTGACCGAGGTTTCGATCGCATCGGCGATCACTTCGCGCGACACGAGCGAATACTTCATCCCCTCGGTGCCCATGCCGATCCCGTCGGTCACGGTCGGTACGCCGAAGACTTGCGGCATGACGCCCGCCTCGCGCAACGCGGCGATCGCGCGGTCGACCAACGGCTGGATGCCGGCGTTGCACGGATTCATCGTGCTGTGCGCATTCGCGACGCCGACGATGGGCTTCTCGAAGTCGGCATCGCCGAAGCCGACGGCGCGCAGCATCGCGCGGTTGGGGGAACGGGCGATGCCCTCGGTGATCAGGCGGGAGCGGCGATTCGAGGCCACGGGAGCTCCGTGCAGTCGGCGGGACTTTGGAAAGCTTCAATGATACTGACTTTGTGATATATCGAATGAATGCTCGTCTATCCGAACTTCGATCCGGTCGCGTTTCGGATCGGACCGCTCGCCGTTCGCTGGTACGGGCTCATGTACCTCGTCGGCTTCTTCCTGTTCGTCGTGCTCGGACGCGCGCGTGCGCGAAGACTTGCGGCCGCCGGCTGGCGGACGACGGATGTCGACGACATGCTGTTCTTCGGCGTCTTCGGTGTGATCCTCGGCGGACGCCTCGGCTACGTGCTCTTCTACAAGCCGCTCTACTACGTCGGCCACCCGCTCGAAATCTTCGAGGTGTGGCACGGCGGCATGAGCTTCCACGGCGGCTTTCTCGGCGTGCTGATCGCGCTGTGGCTGTTCGCGGGGCTGCGGCACAAGGCGCTCCTCGACATAACCGACTTCGTCGCACCGCTTTGTCCGCTCGGCCTCGCCGCAGGAAGGCTCGGCAACTTCATCAACGGCGAGCTCGTTGGCCGGCCGACGACCCTCCCTTGGGGGATGGTGTTTCCCGAGGTCGACCAGACGCCGCGGCACCCGTCGCAACTCTACGAATTCGGCCTCGAGGGCGTGCTGCTCTTCGTCATTCTCTGGGTCTACGCGTTGCGACCCAGGCCGCGCGGCGCCGTGTCGGGCCTGTTCCTTATCGGCTACGGCACGTTTCGCTTCATCGCGGAATTCGCGCGCGCGCCCGACAGCTTTCTGGGCTATCTGGCCGGCGGACTGACGATGGGACAGTGGCTGTCGATGCCGATGATCGTTGCCGGCATCGCGATGATGCTATGGGCGTATCGGCGTAAGGCCGAGACGACGGTACGCGACAAAGCGCATCCCGACTCTCAATCCAGTCGCCGATAATCGCCGTCGAGCGTGCGATGACCGCGATAGGGTGAGCGCCCGGCGGTGACCGGTTGCGCATCGCCGAATGCGCCGCGTTGATTGATCGGCAGCAGCAGAAGCAGCAACGCGAGCACGTCGGACAGGATGCCGGGGGCGATCAGCAGCAATCCGGCGAGGACGCGCCGGCCGCTGTCGAGCAGGCCGCGCATGAGCGAGTCGCGACGAAACGCCGCGAGCGTTCGCGCGCGGAACTGCACGCGCTCGTTGGCCAGCACCCACATGCCGGCGAGCGCCGAGCCGGCCAGCCACATCCACATTGGCACGCCGGTCCAGCGCGCGAACCTGGCCGTGACCACGAGGTCAACGAGCGGGAAGATCAGTACAATGGCAAGCATCAGGAAACGCATGTCAACTCCTTCCCGCGACGCCGCGATACTGGTCCTGACCAACGCACCCGATCAAGCGGTGGCCAAGGCGCTTGCAGCAGCGCTTGTGGACGGCCGGCTCGCGGCGTGCGTGAACATCGGCGGTGCGGTCGACTCAATTTATCACTGGCGCGGCCGGATCGAAATGGCATCCGAGGTCCCGCTTGCCATCAAGACACGCGCCGCGTTGTATTCGAATGTTGAGGAGGCGATCCGAAAAATCCATCCCTATGACACGCCGGAGATCATCGCAATTCCCGTAGCGTTCGGGTCGAAGCGTTATCTCGAATGGCTCGCTGCCGAGACGAAGGCCGCTTGAGATGGCAGCTATGGCTCCGCTCATGATGACTCGCGCGCCGTTCGTCGCCATCGCCGCGTTCGTGCTCGCGAGCGCGCACGCTGGCGGCATCCCGTCGCTCGCGCCGAAGCTTTTGCCGCCCGAGCAGGCGTTTCGCCTGTCGGCGCGCGCGCTCGATCCGAAGACGATCGAGGCGCGCTTCGACGTCGCCGACGGCTACTACCTGTATCGCGACAAGATGCACTTCACGACCGCGCCGGTCGCGGCGCGCGACGCCGTCCTGCCGCCCGGTACGCCGAAGCACGACGCGTTCTTTGGCGACGTTGCCACGTATCGCGGCGAAGTGGTCGTGCGCGTGCCGCTCGTGCACGCGGCTGCCGGTGAAAGAGTGACGCTCCATGCCGACTCGCAAGGCTGCGCGGACGTCGGCGTCTGTTATCCACCCAATCCGCAAACGCTGACGCTGACGATTCCCGATGCGGGCGCGAAGCCCGGCGCGTTCGTCGAGGCGAATCGCAAGGGATGGTTCAAGTGACGGCCGGCAACGCGCCAGGCGCCGCGGCCACGATTGCACCTGAAGTCGCGCAGCAGCGTTCGATCGTTGCCGCGCTACGCCACCGCTGGCGGCTTGCGGCGCTCGCTTTAGCACTGGCGATCGCCGCACTTGCGCTCGGCATGGGCGCTGCGTTGCATCGTGGCGGCGGCGATCCGGCGCGCGATGGGGCTGCGGTGCTGGGGCTCGTTCTGCCCGATGTGAACGGCAAACCGCAGGCACTCGCCCAGTGGCGCGGCAAGGTGCTGATCGTGAACTTCTGGGCGACCTGGTGCGCGCCGTGCCGCGAGGAGATGCCGCAGTTCGTCGCGGCGCAGGCGCACGATGGCGCGAAAGGCGTGCAGTTCGTTGGCATCGCCGTCGACGACCCGGCGAAAGTCGAAGCGTACGCTCGCGAGATTCACCTCAATTACCCGGCGCTGATCGGCGGATTCGGCGCGATCGAACTGTCGAAGATGCTCGGCAACGATCTGGCGGCGCTTCCATTCACGATCGTGCTCGACCGTCAGGGCCGAGTCGCGCATACACAACTCGGCCCGCTCAAGTCCGCGAAGCTCGACGACCTCCTGCGGAGGCTCCTGCCGGCGGGCTGACGCGCCCGAACCGCCCGAACGCCGCGCAATTCGCACGGATCTTCTGGACAACTCCCTGCATCTGCGCGAAACTGCCGCCTTCGTCTGCACCGGGCAGCGCGGAAGCGGCCATGGACTTGCGCAAGCTCAAGACGCTGATCGACCTTGTCGAATCGTCCGGAATCGCCGAACTTGAGATCCAGGAGGGCGAAGAACGCGTGCGGATTACGCGCGCGCCGCAGCAACCAGCGCACGCGTTGAGTGCGTATCCGCCGCCACCGATTCATGCCCCGCCAACGGCGCTCGCACCCGCGCCGCCGGGGTCGCCTGTCGCACCGGTCGAAGAAGGCCACACCGTCAAGAGCCCCATGGTGGGAACGTTCTACCGCGCCGCCTCGCCCGGCGGGGCGCCCTTCGTCGAGATCGGCGATACGGTCTCGCAAGGCGACACGCTGTGCATCGTCGAGGCAATGAAGTTGATGAACGAGATCGAGGCCGACGCGAGCGGTGTGGTCAAGGCGATCCTCGCCGAGAACGGCCAGCCCGTCGAGTTCGGGCAGCCGCTCTTCCTGATCGTCTGATCAAGCATAACGCGCGCAAGCGATGCCGTCGCGAAGTCCCGACAAGCTCTTCGACAAGATCCTGATCGCCAATCGCGGCGAAATCGCGCTTCGCATCCAGCGCGCGTGCCGCGAGTTCGGCATCAAGACGGTCGTCGTGCATTCCGAAGCGGATCGCGACGCGAAATACGTCGCGCTGGCGGACGAGTCCGTCTGCATCGGGCCGCCGCCGTCGGCGCAAAGCTATCTCAACATCCCGGCCATCATCGCGGCCGCCGAAGTCACCGATGCGCAGGCGATTCACCCCGGCTATGGCTTTTTGTCCGAGAACGCCGATTTCGCCGAGAAGGTCGAGCGCTCGGGGTTCGTCTTCATCGGCCCGCGGCCCGACACCATCCGGCTGATGGGCGACAAGGTTAGTGCGAAATCAGCGATGGCGAAGGCCGGCGTCCCGTGCGTGCCGGGATCGGAGGGCGTGCTGCCCGACGATTCGAAGGAGGTGCTGCGCATCGCGCGCGCGATCGGCTATCCGGTGATCCTGAAGGCGGCCGGCGGCGGCGGCGGGCGCGGCATGCGCGTCGTGCACACCGAAGCGGCGCTGCTGCCTGCGGTCGCGCTTACGCGAACGGAGGCGCTCGCTGCGTTCGGCAACGGCGCGTTGTACATGGAGCGCTTCCTCACCGAACCGCGGCACGTCGAGATCCAGGTGCTCGCCGACGAATTCAAGAACGCCGTGTGCCTGTTCGATCGCGATTGCTCGATGCAGCGCCGCCACCAGAAGATCATCGAGGAAGCGCCCGCGCCGCAGATCAATCCGCGCGCGCTGGCACGAATCACGGAACGCGCCGGCGACGCCTGTCGCAAGATCGGCTACCGCGGCGCCGGCACGTTCGAGTTCCTCTATCAGGGCGAGGAATTCTTTTTCATCGAGATGAACACGCGCGTGCAAGTCGAGCATCCGGTGACCGAAATGATCACCGGCATCGACATCGTGCAGGAGCAGATTCGCGTCGCGGCCGGCCAGAAGCTGCGCTTTCGGCAGCGCGACGTCGTGCGCCGCGGGCACGCGATTGAGTGCCGGATTAACGCCGAGGACCCATGGACGTTCGTGCCTTCGCCCGGGCGCATCACGGCGTGGCACGCACCCGGCGGGCCCGGCATTCGCGTCGACTCGCACGCCTACCAGAACTATTTCGTGCCGCCCAACTACGATTCGATGATCGGCAAGGTGATCGCGCACGGCGAGACGCGCGAGCAGGCGATAGCGCGGATGCGCGTCGCGCTCTCCGAGATGGTCGTCGGCGGCATCCGCACGAACATTCCCCTGCACCAGGAGCTCCTGCTCGACGACAAGTTCCTGCGCGGAGGAACGTCGATTCACTACCTCGAGGAGCGGCTCGCCAAGCGCAAGCAGGCGGCGTAAAGCGTGCGTTTCACCGCCCTGCGTTTCGATGTCGATGCGACCGACGCCGACCGCTGGAGCGACGCGTTGCTCGACGCCGGCGCGCTGTCGGTCGAAGGCGTCGATCCTTCTGCGGGCAGTGTTGACGAAGCGGCGGTCTACGAGCCTGCGAACCCGTCGCCGGCGTGGTGGCCGGTGACCAGGCTCACCGCGCTCGTTGCATCGGACAGCGATGCGTCGGCCGTCGTAGGCCAGGCGGCGAGATTGCTCGATCAGCCGATGCCGCATTTCGTTGCCGATGCGCTCGCCGATCGCGATTGGGTGCGCGCAAGCCGCGCGCAGTTCGAGCCGCTGCGAATCGCCGACCGGCTCTGGATCGTGCCGACATGGTGCGCGGTGCCGAATCCGGATGCGATCAACGTCATGCTCGACCCGGGTCTCGCTTTCGGCACCGGCGCGCACGCAACGACGCGCCTTTGCCTCGCGTGGCTCGCAAAGAACGTCGTACCCGGCGTTTCGATGCTCGACTACGGCTGCGGATCCGGGATTCTCGCGATCGCCGCCGCAAAGCTCGGTGCGGAGCCGGTCGTCGGCGTCGACATCGACCCGCTTGCGATACGCGCGAGCGCGGAAAACGCGAACATGAACTGCGTTCGCGTCGATGTCATGCACGTCGATGCGCTGACGAACCGCGCGTTCGGACTCGTCGTCGCGAACATCCTCGCCAATCCGCTGCGCTTGCTCGCGCCGGTGCTCGGTGCCCATACCGAAATCGGCGGAAGCATCGCGCTCTCCGGCGTTCTCGCGACACAGGCGAACGACGTCGCGCGCGCTTACGAGACATCGTTCGATCTCGAAGCGCCGCGTCGCGACGGCGAATGGGTGCTGCTGTCGGGCACGCGTCGTGCGACGCGTCCCGCTTGACATGGCCGAACCTGTCTACACGCGCTGTCCCGGTTGCGCCACGATCTTTCGCGTGAGCAACGAGCAGATCGCGCTTCGCGACGGGCAGGTGCGATGCGGGCAATGCCGCGCGGTGTTCGACGCGAACAACCATCGCCTCGCGCTCGATCCGCCTCGCGATGCCGATGGGGAAGACGAAACCGCCGCACCGCCAGCCGAGGCACACCACGAGACTGACATCGCATCAGGGCATGACGACGCCGAGCCCGCGGTAACCGAGGCCGAGGTCGCTGGCGGCGAGGCTGCCGATTCGCAGGCTGCCAAGACGCAGGATGGCGAGGAGCAGGTTGCGGAAGGAGAGGTTTCCGAGCCGCAAGGTGCAACGCCTCAGGTCGCCGAGCCCGAGGTCGCCGTCGCGCAGGAGGAAACGACCCTCCCGCTTCAGGAAGCGCCCCTTCGCGGCCAGCGCTTCGAGTGGAAGCCGCGCAAGTCGCTGCGCGAACGTCCGAAAGCGCTCTACGGCGCGCTGATCGCGCTCCTCGTCGTCGGCATCGCCGCGCAGGCGCTGCTCGAATATCGCGGCGGGCTCGCGGCGCACGCGCCGTTCACGCGCCCGATTCTTGGGGCCGTCTGCGCGGTCGCGGGCTGCACCGTGGGTCCGCTGCACGATGCGGGTGCGCTGTCCATCGATGCGTCGGATTTGCGGGCGGACCCCGCCCATCACGGGCTGTTGAAGCTCACCGCGACGATTCGAAATCGGGCGTCCTATCCGATCGCATGGCCGCATCTCGAGCTCACGCTGACCGATGCATCCGACAACGTCGTCGCGCGGCGTGCGCTGGCACCCACCGAGTACGCGGGCCCCGCTGCGGATCCGGCGGGAGGCATTCCCGGCAACGGTGAGGATCTCGTGACGCTCTTCATCGACGCCAGTCAGACCTCGCAGGCGGGTTATCGCTTGTACCTGTTCTACCCCTGATTGCACCGAACCGGGGCGAAGCGTTATAGTCGTTGCCCCGTGAAGGTGCAGCGTGCTGCTCGTGTCGACCGCGTGACCGATTTTTCCACGGCTTTACAGCAACTTGCGAGCGTATCCGCATGGCATGGAACTCGCAAATTGCCGTTGTCGCTGACCGAAATGCCCCGATCCCCAGGAGACCTTTCCATGAGCACGACCTCCGCCGATGTATTCGCGATGATCAAGGAGAAAGAGGTCAAGTTCGTCGACCTTCGCTTCACCGATACCCGCGGCAAGGAGCAGCACGTCTCGGTGCCCGCCAAGGCTTTTTCCGCCGACAAGTTCGAGTCGGGGCATGCGTTCGACGGCTCGTCGATCGCCGGATGGAAGGGCATTCAGGCGTCCGACATGCTGCTGATGCCAGACCCGGCAACGGCGCGGATGGATCCATTCATGGACGAGACGACGCTCCTCATCACCTGCGACGTCATCGAGCCCGCGGACGGCAAGGGCTACGAGCGCGATCCTCGGTCGCTCGCGAAGCGCGCGGAGGCCTATCTCAAGTCGACCGGCATTGGCGATGTCGCGTATTTCGGCCCCGAGCCCGAGTTCTTCATCTTCGACGCGGTCGAGTGGTCCATCGACATGTCCGGCAGCTATTGCAAGATCTTTTCCGCTGAGGCGCCGTGGTCGTCGGCCGAGAAGTTCGAAGGCGGCAACCTCGGCCATCGTCCCCCGGTGAAGGGCGGCTACTTCCCCGTGCCGCCGGTCGATTCGCTGCAGGACATCCGCTCGGCGATGTGCGTGGCGCTCGAGCAGATGGGTGTCGAAGTGGAGGTCCATCACCATGAGGTCGCGGCCGCGGGGCAGAACGAGATCGGGACGAAGTTCGCGCCGCTCGTCCAGCGCGCCGATTGGCTGCAGATCCTGAAGTACGTCGTGCACAACACCGCGCACGCGTATGGCAAGACCGCGACGTTCATGCCGAAGCCGATCGTCGGCGACAACGGATCGGGCATGCACGTCCACCAATCGGTGTGGAAGGACGGCAAAAACCTGTTCGCCGGCGAAGGCTACGCGGGGCTCTCCGATTTCGCGCTCTACTACATCGGCGGCGTCATCAAGCATGCGAAGTCGCTGAACGCGATCACCAATCCCGGCACCAATTCGTACAAGCGGCTGGTGCCCGGCTTCGAGGCGCCGATCAACCTCGCCTACTCCGCGCGCAATCGTTCGGCCGCATGTCGCATTCCGTACGTCAGCAGCCCGAAAGGCCGCCGCGTCGAGGTGCGCTTCCCCGACCCGACGTGCAATCCCTATCTTGCGTTCTCGGCGTTGCTGATGGCGGGCCTCGACGGCGTGCAGAACCGCACGCACCCCGGCGATCCGATGGACAAGAACCTCTACGACCTGGCGCCCGAGGAAGCGGCAAAGGTGCCCCATCCGTGTGCATCCCTCGACGAGGCGCTCGACAATCTCGATCGCGACCGCGAGTTTTTGACGCGCGGCGGCGTGTTCACCGACGACATGCTCAACGCGTACATCGAGCTCAAGATGGAGGAGGTCACGCGCTTCCGGATGACGACGCATCCAATCGAATACGAGATGTACTACAGCCTCTGATCGGATGGTCGGAGACCGGACTTGGGATTCCCGGTCCGGTTTCGTTAAACTAGGGCGGATGCCTCGAAGTGATCGATCGCTTCCTCGCTGGCGGCGCGCAGGTGCGGCGATCGCGATCGGCATGGCGGCGGCTGCGGCGCCTTCGGTCGCCGGCGCGACGATCTGCAAATATCTCGACGCCGACGGCACCGTCGTCTACTCGAACGTTGCACCGCCCAAAGGATCGCGCAAGCTGTCGTGCGAGATCGCCGACGATTCGCCTCGGCGGTCAACGAGCGTCGCGCGATCGTCGCCGACGCCCTCCGGCTTTCCGCGCGTCGAACCCGAGACGCAGAAAAGCCGCGACGAAAAGCGCCGCAAGGTGCTCGACGACGAGCTTTCGAGCGAGCAGAAGCTGCTCGACGAGGCGCGCGCGGCCTACGACAACGGCGCGCCGCCGCCCCTCGCCGGCGAGAAGAACGACGCCGAGAAATATCGGCAGCGCATTTCGCGGCTGCGCGAGAACGTGCTCGTCCACGAGCGCAACATCGACGCGCTCCGGAAGGAAATCGCGACCACCCGCTGAAACCCGGCGCCGAGGAGTTTCGCTGACGTGACGACAGCGAACCTTCGGCTCATCGAGTCGCCCGCGACGGGTGCCGCGCAGATCGGCGATCGCGCGCTCGATTGGCTCGCGACGGCGGTGATACTGCAGGATCGCGCGCGCCGCGGTGTCTACGCGAACGCCGCGGCGGAACACCTCTTCGCGCTGTCGCGCCGGAGCCTCGCCGGTCGCACGCTTGCCGAGCTTTTTGGTCCGTGTCCGGCGCTCGAGGCGGCGATCGACAAGGCGATCGCGGGCGGCGCGTCGTACAGTGAGCAGGAGATCGCGTTCGCGCTGCCAGGCGGCGCGGCGCTTCACCTCGCATGCACCGTCACGCCGGTCGATGCCCCCGCTGCATCGCTTCTGCTCGAGTTCCGGCCCATCGACCAGGTGCTTCGCGTTGCGCGCGAGGAGCGGCTACGTGACCAGCAACAGGCGAATCGCGAGCTGATCCGAAGCCTGGCGCACGAGATCAAGAATCCGCTCGGCGGCATACGCGGCGCCGCGCAGTTGCTCGAGCGCGAGCTCGAGCGGCCGGCGCTCGTCGAATACACGCAGGTCATCATCACCGAAGCGGATCGGCTTCGCTCGCTCGTCAATCGCCTGCTCGGGCCGCATCGCACGCCGGCGCTTCGCAGGCTCAACGTGCACGAGGTGCTCGTGCGCGCGAAGGGGGTCGTGCAGGCGGAATTTCCCGCGATCCCGATCGTGTGCGATTTCGACAGCAGCCTGCCGGAGCTCGATGCCGACTACGAGCAACTCATGCAGGCGCTGCTCAACATCGTCCGCAATGCCGCGCAGGCGCTTTCCGGCAGCACGACGCCGATGCCGGTGATTCGGCTCGTGACGCGCGTTGCACGCAACGTCACGCTCGACAAGCGCAGGCATCGGCTCGCCGTCGCGATCGGCGTCGAGGACAACGGTCCCGGCGTTCCCGATGCGCTTCGCGACCGCATTTTCTTTCCGCTGGTCTCCGGCCGCGAGGGCGGCAGCGGCCTGGGACTCACGATCGCGCAGACGCTGATCGCGCACCACGGCGGGACCATCGAGTGGGAAAGCGCGTCGGGACGGACGGTCTTCACGGTCGTGCTGCCGCTCGCGCGCGCGTCATGACGGTAACAACTCAGTCAGTGTTACACGCGCGCGCGTTGGCAGATTCAGGCGCGGTCTGGATCGTCGACGACGATCGCTCGATCCGCTGGGTGCTCGAGAAGGCACTCGCGCGCGAGGGGATCGCGCATCAGACGTTCTCGTCCGCGTTCGAGGTGAGACAGGCGCTCGCCGTCGCCGAGCCGCAGGTCCTGATTTGCGACATCCGCATGCCGGGCGAATCGGGGCTCGCATTGCTCGGCGAATTGAAGGAGCGCCACCCGCAAATCCCGATCATCATCATGACCGCTTATTCGGACCTGGACAGCGCGGTCGCGGCCTTCCAGGGCGGCGCGTTCGAGTACCTGCCGAAGCCGTTCGACGTCGATCACGCGCTCGCGCTCATTCGCCGCGCGGCGAGCGAAGCGCGTCAATCGCCCGCGGCGACGCCCGCGTCGACCGACACGCCCGAAATCCTCGGACAGGCGCCCGCGATGCAGGAGGTGTTTCGCGCGATCGGTCGTCTTTCGCAATCGACTGTCACCGTGCTGATCACCGGCGAGTCCGGGACGGGCAAGGAGCTCGTCGCGCGCGCGTTGCATCGACACAGCCCGCGCGCCGCGGGCCCGTTTGTTGCGATCAACACGGCGGCGATTCCGAAGGAGCTCCTCGAATCGGAGCTCTTCGGCCATGAGCGCGGAGCGTTCACCGGTGCGCAGGCGACGCGGCGCGGCCGCTTCGAGCAGGCCGAGGGCGGAACGCTTTTCTTGGACGAAATCGGCGACATGCCGTCCGATCTCCAGGTTCGGCTTCTGCGCGTGCTCGCCGACGGCGAGTACTACCGCGTCGGCGGCCATGCGGTGCAGCGCGCGACAGTGCGCATCATCGCGGCGACGCATCGTGACCTGGACGAGCGCGTGCGCCAGGGCACGTTCCGCGAGGACCTGCTGCATCGGCTCGATGTGGTGCGCCTGCGGCTTCCGCCGCTTCGCGAGCGCGCCGGTGACATCGCGCCACTCGCGCGTCACTTCCTTCGCAAGAGCGCCCGCGAACTCGCGGTCGAGCCGAAAGTGCTCTCCGATGCGGCGCTGCCGGTGCTCGCGTCATTCCCGTTTCCGGGCAACGTCCGACAGCTCGAGAACGTCTGCCATTGGCTCACCGTGATGGCGCCGGGGCAGCGAATCGAAGCCGCCGATCTGCCTCCGGAAGTGCGTTCCGCGCCGCCGGAAGCCGCGCGCGCGAACGACTGGATCGAGGCGCTCGATGCCGAGCTCGCCCAGGCGCTTGGATCGGGTGAAAGCGAGGTTGGCGATCGCCTTCAGCGCGACTTCGAGCGTGCGCTGATTAGACGCGCGCTCACGTTCACCGGCGGACATCGGATGGAGGCGGCGGCGCGCCTGGGCTGGGGACGCAATACGCTGACGCGCAAGATTCAGGAGCTCGGCCTCGACGTCGAGCTTCGCAAGCGCGGCTCCAAGCCGTAAAGCGAGCGCTCGCTTACTTAGGATAGCCCTGGCCAGGGCCGGCGGGCCGATTGTCCCCGCCCTGGTCGGACCCGGCCTCTGCCTTGGCGGTCGCTGCGCTGCCGCCTGCTGGGGCGGAATTCGCGCTTTGGGGCCCGGCAGCGCTCATGGCGGGGGTCGTCGCCGTAACCGTTGCCGCTTCGCGCGGATACCCGGCATCGTCTAGGCTCGCTTGCCAGCGACTCTCGTTGTAGCCCTGCAACACCTGCTTGTCGCCGATCGCGAGCACAGGCGCCGACTGCTTGCCGGTGAGCGCCTTGAGGGCAGCCGCACCCTTCTCCTCGGTCACGATCACGGTCTTGAACGGCACGCCGCGCTTGACGAGGAGCGCCTGGGCCTCGCGGCAGACGTCGCAGTCGAACGTGTAGAGCGTCAACGGAAAGTTATTGACCGCCTGTCTCGTCTGAAGCGACACCTTGTCGGTCTCGATGACGTTTTCGTCGAGACGCTTCGGCTGTACGTCCTTCGCGCCCGGCGGCGGGGGCTGATCGGAGTACACGACGCGCCCGTTCGCGTCGACGTAGCGATAGAGCGTTTGCGACGCCGTACCGAACGACAGCGCGGCAAGCGCCACGATCGACAGTGCGGCAATCGTGCTTCGGATCATCATCGGCGATGCCGTCAGGATGCGACCATCCCATTATGGCGCAGAAGCGCGTCGAGCGAGGGCGGGCGGCCGCGGAAGGCGACGAACGAGTCGAGCGCGGGGCGACTGCCGCCTCGTGCGAGCACCTCGTCACGAAAGCGTGCACCGATTGTGGGCGACAACACGCCGACCTCCTCGAACAGGCTGAACGCGTCGGCGGACAGCACTTCCGCCCACTTGTAGCTGTAATAGGCGGCAGCGTAGTCGCCGGCGAACACGTGCGCGAATGCATGCATGAAGCGGTCGTAATCGGGTCTCGGCACGATGGCTATCTCATCGCGGACGGCATCGAGGACTGCCTGGGGTGTCCGGTACTTGCCGGTTCCATCCGGAGCGTAATCGACGTGCACCAGCATGTCGAAGAGCGCGAGCTCGATCTGTCGCAGCATCGCGAGCCCGCTTCCGAAATTGCGCGCGTCGATCATCCGGTCGAACAAGCTTCGCGGCAACGGCTCGCCGGTTTGCGCGTGCTGCGTCATCCGCGACAGCACTTCCCATTGCCAGCAGTAGTTCTCCATGAACTGGCTGGGCAGTTCGACGGCGTCCCACTCGACGCCTTGCAGTCCCGATATGCCGGCCACGTCGACGCGTGTCAGCAGTTGATGCAGGCCGTGGCCGAATTCGTGGAACAGCGTGATCACCTGCCGATGCGTGAAATACGGCGATCGCCCGTACACCGGGCCGGCGAAATTGCACGTCAGATTCGCGACCGGGTGCTGCAGCCGGTCGTGCGCGTAGCGGCGGTTGATCGCGTCGTCCATCCATGCGCCGCTTTGCTTGCCTTCGCGCGCGTAAAGATCGAGGTAGAACTGACCGACGAGCGCGCCGCCTTCTTCGCGCATCTCGAAAAAGCGCACGCTCGGATGCCAGGTCGGCGCGCTCCCCGGGCGAACGCGTACGCCGTAGATGCGTTCGACCACGTCGAAGAGCCCGGCCAGCACGCGATCCTCCGGGAAGTACTGCTTCACTTCCTGCTCGGAGAACGCGAAGCGGCGTGCCTTGAGCTTCTCGGCGACGTAGGGCAGGTCCGATGCGGCGACGTCGCCGATGTGAAGCGCATCGCGCGCGAACGCGCGAAGCTCGTCGTATTCGCGCACGGCGAAAGGACGCGCGCGCCACGCCAGGTCGCGCAGGAACGCGAGCACGTCGCCCGGCGTGCCGGCCATCTTCGACACGAGCGAAAGCTCGGCGAAGTCGGCATAGCCGAGGAGGCACGCCTCCTCGTGTCGCAACGCGAGAATGCGCAAAATGATTTCGCTGTTGTCCCACTTGGGCGACGCGCCGAGATCCGACGCGAGCGTGACCGACGCGCGATGCATCGTCGCGCGGAGCGACCGGTCCTCCGCGTATTGCATCACCGGCACGTAGCACGGCGCGCGAAGCGTCAGCCGGTAGCCGGCGCTGCCGTCTGCTTCGGAGGCGTTCCTCGCCGCGTCGATCACATCGGCGGGAACGCCGGCAAGCGCGGTTGGCGAATCGACGTGAAGCGCCCACGCGTTCTCGCTGTCGAGCACATTGTCGTCGAATTTCGACGACAATGTCGCAAGCGACTCCTGCACGTTCCTGAATCGCGCCTTGTCGGTGTCGGCGAGCTCGACACCTCCAAGACGAAAGTCGCGTAACGCGTTCTCGACGACCTTGCATTGCGCAGCGTCGAGCTTCGCGAATTCGGGCGCATCGGCGAGGGAGCGGTAGCGCGCGAACCAGCGTGCATCCTGCGCGACGTCGGCGTAGAACGCCGCGACCTTCGGAAGCGCCGCGTTGAACGCGTCGCGGATCGCGGGCGTGTTGACGACGGCGTTCAGATGCTTGACGACGCCCCATGCACGATCGAGATGATCGAACGCGGTTTCCGTGGTCGCGACGACGTTTGCCCACGTCGGCGCTCGCGCATTCGCCGAGACGCGATCGACCGACTCGCGTGCGGCGGCAATCAGCGTGTCGATCGCAGGCTCGACGTGCTCGGGGCGCACGAGGTCGAATCTCGGCAGGCCGGAGAAGTCGAGCAGCGGATTGGGCGTCTCGGTCATGGGACGGCTTCACGCCGGAGCGCCGCATCGAGCGCGGCGAGATCCGCCGGCGTGCCGATGTTCGCCCAATCGCCGTCGTAGCGTTCGCCCGACACGATGCCGCGCGCGATCCACTCGCGGTAAAGCGGAAGCATTTTGAGCGGGACGCCGCGGGGAAGTTCGCGGAACAGCGCCGTATCGTAGACGCCAATATTGCCGAACGTCAGGCGCGCGTCGCCATGATCGACGATGCGATCGCCGTCGAGCACGAAATCGCCGGCAGCGTGGTAGGGCGGATTCGACACCATGACGAGATGCACGCGCCGCGGATCGGATGCATCGCGCATCGATTCGATGCGCCCGAGAAGCGACGCGTAGTCGAAGCGCGTGTGGATGTCGCCCGAGACGATGAGCGCGGGCCCAGGGGCGAGCAGATCGATCGCGGTGGCCACGCCGCCCGCGGTTTCGAGCGGCTCGGGTTCGCGCGACCACGCGATGCGCACGCCGAGCGATGCGCCGTCGTCGAGCATCTCGATGAACGCTTTCGCGCCCTGCGCGACGTTGATGACGATGTCGCGAAATCCTGCGCGCGCGAGCGCGTCGATCTGCCAGACCACGAGCGGCTTGCCGCCTGCGCGGAGCAGGGGCTTCGGCGTCGTATCCGACAGCGGACGCATGCGTTCGCCGCGGCCCGCGGCGAGGATCATCGCGTGGGCAAGCATCGCGCATCACCCAGGATGTGGCACGCGAGGCGGGCTGTCTTCGAGCGCGTCGAGCAGCATGCAAAGCGGCTCGAGCTCGCGATAACGCGCGCACGCGCCGCGCAGATAGCGCATCACGCGCGGCATGTCCGCGAGGTAGGCGCGCTTGCCGTCGCGATGCCACAGGCGCGCGAAGATGCCGAGCACCTTGAGTTGTCGCTGCACGCCCATCCACTCGAAGTCGCGCCAGAACTCGCCGAAATCCACGCGTACCGGCAATCCGGCGCCGCGCGCACGTTCCCAATAACGCACCGCCCAGTCGATCTGCCGCTCCTCGCTCCAGTCGACATAGGCGTCGCGCAGGAGCGATACGAGGTCGTAAGTGATCGGGCCGAACACGGCGTCCTGGAAGTCGAGTACGCCGGGATTCGGTGTCGTGACCATCAGGTTGCGTGAATGGTAATCGCGATGCACGAGCACGCAGGGTTGCGCGAGGTTGTTGGCGACGATCGCGTCGAATGCGCGGTCGAGCGCGGCGCGCTCCACATCCGTCGCTTCGTAGCCGAGGTGGCGCGCGACGTACCAATCGGGAAAGAGCGCGAGCTCGCGGCGCAAAAGCCGCTCGTCGTAGGGCGGAAGCTCGTCGTCGCAGCGGATGCGTTGCATCGACACGAGCGCGTCGAGCGCATCCGCGTAGAGGCGCGACGCGTCATCCCCATCGAGGATCGACGCGTAGGTGACGCTTCCAAGGTCGCCGAGAAGCAGATAACCGCGCGCGATGTCGGCCGCGACGACCACCGGCACGTTGATGCCGCCATTGCGCAGAAGGCGCGCGATATGCACGTACGGGCGGCAGTCCTCGTTGGGCGGCGGCGCGTCCATCGCGATCAGCGTCGACATGCCCGGCGCGTCGCTCCACGACGACGCGAGCATCACGCGGAAGTAACGTCGAAAGCTCGCGTCCGCCGATGCGGGAGCAACATCGGCGAGCGGCACGCCGAGCGACGAAAGCCAATCGGACAGTCCCTGCGCGCGCGCATCGGACAATGCAACCGGCGCGGGCGTCACCGATGCCATCGCGAATCGACCATGAAACGACGAAGCGAGCGAAATATCCGGGCTAGAATGCGGCGATTCTAGCGAACTCCGTTGCTGCAAATCCCCTGACGATGACGCTTCGTGCCGGCCCGGTTGTCGCATGCGCCGCCATCGCGCTTGCGCTTTGGGTACCGCCGGCTTTTCCGCAGACGACGCTGACGCTCAAGCTCTCGCGCGAGATCGACGTGCAGCGGCCGGCGCCGGTGACGCCGGGCACCACGCGGCCGGCGACGCCCACGCCGGCGGCATCGTCGCAGGATCGCGAGGTGCGTGGCGCCCTGTTCCTGCGCGCCGACCGCGTCGAAGGCGATAACAGGATCATCAAGGCATTCGGCAATGTCGAGCTTCGCAGCCGCCGCGAAACCGTGCTTGCCGACGAGCTCACGTACGACGTCGCGACACAGACGATCTACGGCGACGGCCACGTCGTGCTGCGTCGCGATTTCGACTGGATTACCGGGCCGGATTTGCAATACAAGCGCGACACCGAAGTCGGCTTCTTCAGGAAGCCGAGCTTCTTCGTCGCCGAGACCGAGGGTCGAGGCGACGCGAAGGAGATCCGCTTCGCGGGACCGGATCACTACGATGCGAGCGATGCGAGCTACACGACCTGCGTGGCGCCGCGCCCCGACTGGTACGTGCATGCCGAAGAGCTCGAGGTCGACACGATGCGCAAGGTGGGCACCGCCCGCGGTGCATCGGTGCGATTTTTCGACGAACCGGTCTTCTATTCGCCCTGGCTTCAGTTTCCGTTGTCGAACGAGCGCAAGTCGGGATTTCTCACGCCGACGCTCGGCTCGAACGGCGTGCGCGGTCTCGAGATCACGACGCCTTATTACCTGAATCTCGCACCGAACTACGACGCGACGATCACACCGCGGCTCATGAGCAAGCGCGGATTGATGATCGGCACGCAGTTTCGCTACCTGCTCGGCGACGGCACGCCGCCGTTCGGCTCGGCGAACGGCGAGATGAACGCGGAGATCCTGCCGAACGACCGCCAGTTGGGGGAACGGCGCTATGCGCTCGCGTGGGCGCATAACGAGCAGTTCGCGCCCTGGCTCTCCGGGTACTGGAACGTCAATCGCGTCTCCGACGACAATTACTTCACCGACTTCGCGGATCGCATCGCGATCACGTCGCAACGCACGCTGCCGCGCGAGGGCGGGCTCACCGCGACGACCGGTCCCTGGACGCTGCTCGCGCGCGTGCAGAGCTTCCAGACGCTGCAGGACCCGAACGCGCCGGTGATTCCGCCGTACAACCGCGTGCCCCAGATTCTCGGCACGCTGCGCGACACCGAATGGCTCGGTCTTACGTGGAGCGGCACGGGCGAATACGCGCGTTTTTCGCAGGAGGCGCTCGTGCCCACCGGCGAGCGTGTCGTGCTCAATCCGACGGTGTCGTTCAATCGACAGGGCTCGGCGTGGTTCTTCAACGCCCGCGCTGGCGTCCATCTTCGCGAGTATCAACTCGATCAGACGACGCCCGGGCTTCCCGACCGCCATCCGAGCTACGCGATTCCGATCACGAGCGTCGATGCGGGGCTCATCTTCGAGCGCGATCTCGACATCCTAAAGACGCCGCTCACGCAAACGCTCGAGCCGCGCGCGTTCTACGTCTACATCCCCTTCCGCCAGCAGCGCAACGCGCCGGTGTTCGATACCGCCGTCGACGATTTCAATTTCTCGCAGCTCTTCTCGGAGAACCGCTACATCGGCAACGACCGTATCGGGGATGCGAACCAGCTTTCGCTCGCGTTGACGTCACGCTTCCTCGACCGCGACACCGGCGCCGAGCGGCTGCGCCTTGCCGTGGGCGAGCGCTTCTATTTCCAGGATCAGCAGGTGAGCCTGAACGAGCCGCTGCGCAAGGCTTCCACGTCCGACTTCCTCGCCTCCGCCGAGGGCCGGATCTCGGATCAATGGTGGATGACGAGCCTTCTGCAATACAACTTCGACCCGCACGAGGTCGAGCGGCTCAATGCAGGCGTGCGCTATACGCCGACGCCGGGAAGCGTGCTGAACGCGACGTGGCGCTACACGCGGACGCTCGTCGATCCGACGGGCGCGATCAGCCAGATCAAGCAGGTCGACCTCTCGGGCCAATGGCCGGTCAGCGAGCGCTGGAGCCTGATAGGACGCTGGAACTACTCGTACACCGACCACAAGACGCTGGAGGCGGTCGCGGGCATCGAGTACAATGCCGACTGCTGGGTTTTGCGCATCGTCGGCCAGCGTCTGACGACCACGACGCAGCAGGCAACGACGTCGGTATTCGTGCAACTCGAGCTCAACGGCCTCGCGCGCGTCGGAACGAGCCCGCTCGAGCTTCTGCGCCGAAGCGTTCCGGGCTACGTGCCCACCAACGACCCTGCGCTTCGCAATCGCGATCGTCGCTACGAGCCGCTTCCCGAATTCTGAAAGGTCTCCGATGGTTGGTATCACTCGACCGCCTCGCGTTCGCTCGGCTCCCCCTCCCCGCTTGCGGGAAGAGGGCTGGGGTGAGGGGCTCGCGCTCCTGCTCTTCGCGATGCTTGCCTGCTTTACGTTGCGCGCGCATGCCGCCGATGTCGTTCCGCTCGACCGCGTGCTCGTGATCGTGAACGACGAGGCGATCACGCAATGGGATTTGAACGAGGAGCGGCGAATTCTTCTCGCGCAGATGGAGGCGTCGAAAGTCACGCCGCCGCCGAAGGATGTCCTCGACAAGCAGGTGCTCGAAAGGCTGATCGTGCAGCGCGCGCTGCTCCAATACGCGAAGGAGACCGGCATTCGCGTCGACGACACGACGATCGAGCGCACGATCCTGCGCGTCGCCGAGGAGAACAAGCTGTCGCCCGACGAATTTCGCAAGACGATCGAGCGCGAGGGGCTTCCGTACGCGAACTACCGCGAGGACATCAAACGCGAGATCACGATCCAGCGCGTGCGCGATCGCGAGGTCGACAGCAAGGTGATGGTGTCGGATGCGGAGGTGAACAACTATCTCGCGACCGTCGCGTCGCAAGCGGGCGGCGAGGACGAGTACCTGCTGTCGCATATCTACATCACCGTGCCCGAGCAGGCGTCGCCCGACGTGCTGCAGGCGAGCCGCAAGCGCGCCGAGCAGGCGCTTGCCGACATCAAGTCCGGCAAGGACTTCGCGCAGGTGGCGGCGTCGTATTCGAGTGCGCCCGACGCCACGTCCGGCGGCAACCTCGGCTGGCGCACGCGCGCGCGGCTGCCGTCGGTGTTCGCCGACGTCGTCGCGAAAATGAAACCGGGTGAAGTCTCCGACGTGCTGCGAAGCTCGAGCGGCTTCCACATCGTGGAGCTTGTCGACGAGCGCAACCGCAACCAGCCCACCGTCGTCGACCAGACGCACGCACGCCATATCCTGATCAAGGTGAACGAGCAGACATCGGAAGCCGATGCGAAGGCGAAGATCGATCGTTTGCGCGATCGGCTCGTCGCGGGCGCGAATTTCGAAGAGATCGCGCGCGCCAATTCCGAGGATGCGTCGAACGCGAAGGGTGGCGATCTCGGCTGGCTTTCGCCCGGCGACACCGTGCCCGATTTCGAGCACGCGATGGACAAGCTCAAGGTGAACGAGATCTCTCAGCCGATCAGGACACCGTTCGGCTGGCACCTGATCCAGGTACTCGGGCGGCGCAAGCAGGACGTCACCGAGCAGCGGCGCCGCGAGGAAGCGCGCAAGGCGATTCGCCAGCGCAAGAGCGACGAGCAGTTCGACGAGTTCGTCCGCCAGCTTCGCGACCGAACTTACGTCGAATACAAGCTGGACGATCGATAGCACGCGCAAAGTACATCGGAGCGCTACGCCATGGCCGAACCCGTCATCATTACCGTCGCGATCACCGGCTCGCAGCCGCGCAAGAAGGATAATCCCGCCGTTCCGGTCACGCCGCAGGAGCAGATCGAGTCGACGCACGAGGCGTTCGAGGCCGGCGCTTCGCTGGTGCACGTGCACGTGCGAAATCCCGACGAATCGCCAAGCTCCGATCCCGATCTCTACGGCCGCGTGCAGGAAGGCGTCCGCAAGCACTGCCCGGGCATGATCGTGCAGTTCTCGACCGGCGGCCGCGGACGTGACCCGAACGCGCGCGGGGCGATGCTGCATCTGAAGCCTGACATGGCCTCTCTCGCGACGGGATCGGTCAACTTTCCGACGAGCATTTACGAAAACCCGCCCGACTTCGTCGAAGGCCTCGCCAGGACGATGCTCGACAACGGCATCAAGCCCGAGATCGAGGTGTTCGATCTCGCGATGCTCTACAACGCGGCAAACCTCGTGCAGAAGGGCTTGCTGAAGCCGAGGCCGCACGTGCAGTTCGTGCTCGGCATCCCGAACGCGTTACCGGCAAGGCGCGAGGTGTTCGACTTTTTGAGCCGCGAACTCGACGCCGTGCTTCCCGGCGCGACGTGGGTCGCCGCCGGCATTGCGCGCCACCAGTTCGAGGTGAATCGCTGGTGCCTCGAAGAGGGCGGCCATTGCCGCACCGGGCTCGAGGACAACACACGATTCGACAAGACGCGGCTGGCGGCGAGCAACGCCGAGCTCGTGAAGAAGATCGTCGACGTATGCGGCGAGTACGGACGCGAAGTGGCGACGCCGGCGCAGGCGCGCTCGATTCTCGGTCTCGTCTGAATCAGTCGCGGCAGAGGATCGCGACGCGCGACAGCACGCTCCGCGCGTGCGACGCGAAGTGAAACGTGATGCGAAGCCGGTCGACACTTCCGTCGGCGTTCGATCGCGTGTGATCGGTTTTTGTCGAAACGACGATCGCGCGTCCCGCGGACGTCGTTTCGATCGCGTCGCCGCTCGCAAACGTAAGCCGGCGCCACTCGTTTGCGTTTTCGGCCCTGGCGTCGATCGCGATCTCGCGTAGCGGCATCGTTTCGGGGAGTCCGACGATGACGCGCTCGATTGCATGGGCGGCGAGCATCGTTTCGCGCGGCGAGACGAGCGCGACGATCCCACGCGCATCGGCGGTGAGCTCGAGTGCACCGTTTAGCGCGCGAATCGAGCCTGCTTCCGCGCTCCATCCGTCGTCGTCCGCGTGCGACGGCGTGCCGAACGTCCAGAGCCTGCTTCCGAGCGGAAGATTCAGCCGTTCGAGCAGGAAATCGCAGGTCGCCGACTCGAGGGGCGTGTTGCGCCACGCGGTGAACGTCACGTAATCGGCGTCATCCTCGCGCAGGCCCTCCGAGCCGTTCCACGCCATGGGCGAGACGAAGCACGCACCCGCGTTCCACAGATCGCGAAGCGCGCGATACGCATCGCGATACGTCGGCCGCCGCGCGGGATTGCGAAGGTCGGCTGTGCTGAATTCCACGATCGCGAATCGCGGATCGATGCGGGCAAGTGTCGCGAAGAGCGAGTGCCCGTTCTCCGCCACGACCTCGTTCGTCGCCGCCGCGCCGTAAACGATCGCGCCAAGATGGCCGTCGCGCGGCTTGCTGCCCTCGATCGACACGCCGCCGGAGTCGTAATTCTTGACCGCGCTTTCGATCGACAATGCGAGCGGCATCGCATTTTCGGCGGGTCCCATCAGCCCTTGTGCCGACCAGATGCGATCGCTCGGAATGCCGGCGTCGACCAGCCATTGCGCGAGCTCGTCGTAATGAACGGCGACGAGATGACGGCGAAAATGCTCCCATTCGCGCACCCACGGATCGTTCCAATAGGGCGCATCGGCATCGCGACGAAAGACGCGCGGCGGATCGACGTCTTCCCAGCACGCAAATGAGCGGCGGGCGATGTGGCAGATGTCGGCGAGCGAAAGAGGCATCGACCGGCGCCATCGCGAAAGGTCGGGAACGGGATCGCCGCCTTCATTGCGATAGGGACCTGTGCCCGCGAGCCAATGGCGGAATTGCGCGAGCGTGTCCGGGTTGTAGTCGTACCACTGCGCTTCCTCGAAGAACGGATTCACGTAGCAGTCGGGGTCGAGCGTCACGCCGACGAAGAGATCGTCATGCTCGCGCATGAATGCAACGAGATGGCGCGCGGCCTCGGTCAGGTTGCGGCGCTTGCGCTCGCGCACCTCGCGCGCGAAGACGTTCAGCGTGAGCGCGCGCGAAAGCTCGGGCGCCGCCTGCGATCCGGGAAGATGGGAGAGGTGATCGTCGGGCATCACTTCGTTGTGCTCGTTCCACTGGCAATTCGCAGCATCCTCCTCGAGGCGATCGATCTGATCCCACGCCGGGCATGTGCCGCCCGAATCGGCCCAGATGCCGCCGTTCAGCGTCACGAGCACCGGCAGGCGATGAGTGCGCGCATGGGCGAGAACGAGCGCGAGCGAGTCGTCGGCGACAGGGCGTCCGCGATGCTCGCGACGAATGTCGAAATCCGCGTCGAAACGATAATCGCCGCCAGCACCGAGCGTCGTGCGCAGATACAGGATTGGCACGCGCATGCCGATTCGCGTCGTCGGCGATTCGTAGGCCGCATAGCGTTCCTGGAGGCCGTATGCACCACCGGCCGCGATGCCGGAAAGCGCGGGGATAACGTAGAACGGACGCGCGTTTCGCGCCGCGACGAATTGCCAGCGCCCGCGCGCTTCGGGCTCGACGAGCGATCGGCGTCCGAGCAGCGTTTCGCTGCCGTCGTTCGCGATCGCCACGATGTGAAGCGTTCGCCGCAAAACGCCGCGAGGCGAGGGATGCGCGGAGAAATCGCAATCGAGCACGAAGCCGCTGTTCGGATTGTCGGGCGGCTCCGGGTAGACCTGGGCGACGTCGTGACGAGGAAGGCCGTAGCGCGCCCGATAGCGATGCTCGCCAAGCCGCACCTCGACCGCGCGAATTCGTGCATCCGAAAGCGCCCACCCTTCGATGTGGACGGTGGGACCGGGCACGCCCTCGGCGCGGGGCTCGTCGACCCAACCCAACGTCGCGGGTCGCTTGGTTGCAGTGCTCTCGCGATTCGCCATGCGGGGCGCCATTATCGCGTGCCGTAGAATCGGCCGGTCGATCGCGCACGCGCGTCGAATTCCTCTCCGCTGCTTTTCCAGGATGCAGATCGATCCTTCCGATCGCGACCTCGTCGTGCGGCGACTGGTCGCCGAGCCGTGGTACGTCGATCGCGTGACCATTGACGGTTCGCGCCTCGCTGTGGCCGGATGGTCGATGCCGGTCGACGATCGCGAGCCCGAAGAGGGCTGGTTCAGCGTCAACGGGCGGCGTTTCGATCGGATGTCGTATCCGCTTCGACGCGATGACGTCGGCGCGGTTTTCTGGCAGCGCGAGGGGGCGTCGATCTGCGGATTCGAGGGCGAGATCGACGCGCTTGCGGAGCCGTACCCGAACGGCGTTCTCGAGATCCGGCGAAACATGCGCGATACGCCGCGCATCGAACGCGGGCGCGACAGTTGGTTCGCGCCCGATCCTGCATTGCATGCGAGCCTTCCGGACGAGGATCGGCGCTTTCGCGTGATCGGCGACCGCGATCCGCGCGGCTTTCTCGTTTCCGGCGCGACCGACTATCGCCGGATGGACTGCGTGCTCGTCGAGGTTGCCGGCAGGCACATGCACGAGTTCGACGCGGTGCTCGACTTCGGCGTCGGCTGCGGCCGCGTTGCCCGGCACTTTCCCGCACAACGCGCCGAAGCGCTGACCGGCTGCGACATCGACCGGGAAAATGTCGCGTGGTGTGCCGAGCATCTTCCCGGGCGATTCGTCGCGACATCGCTGGCGCCGCCGCTGCCGTTCGGTCCCGAGAGCTTCGACGTCATCTACGGCGTCTCGGTGTTCACCCACCTGCGGGAGCCGATGCAGCTTCGCTGGCTCGCCGAGCTCTCGCGCATCGCGCGTCCCGGCGCCGTCCTGTTGATGACGACCCATGGCGAAACGGCGATCGACTTCTCGCGGCTTACTCCTTCCGGCTATCGACTTACGCGGGAGCGCGTCGCGCGCGAAGGTTTCGTCGTCAGCGGCGAGAATTCCCAACTCGACGGGCACGTCTCGCACGGCGGCCAATACGTGAACGTCTATCACAGCGCCGACTATGTTCGCCGCACGTGGGGCCGGCATTTCGAGGTTGCGCACGTGCTGCCCGGCTACATCCTCCATCACGATCTGGTCGTGATGCGCAGGCGATGAGCGACGATCCACGCCGCGAGGGGTCGCTGCTCGACCAGCAGATCGCGTACTACCGTGCGCGCGCGCCGGAATACGACGCGTGGTGGTTTCGCACCGGCCGCTTCGACCGCGGCGCCGACAACAACGCCGCATGGCTTCGCGATACCGCGATCGTCGAGGCGGAAGTCGACGAGATGCTCGCGAATGCGCGGCCGTCGACCGTGCTCGAGCTCGCGTGCGGCACGGGGTTGTTCACGCGTCGCATCGCGCCGCGCGTGGCGAGCGTCACCGCCGTCGACGCATCGCCCGAGGTCATCGAAATCAATCGTGCGCGCATGGCCGCGACGAACGTCCGCTACGTGCAGGCCGACCTTTTCGCCTGGAAGCCGCAGGCGCGTTACGACTGCGTGTTCATGAGCTTCTGGCTATCGCACGTTCCGCATGCGCGCTTCGACGCGTTCTGGTCGATGGTGGGCGACGCGCTCGCGGAAGGCGGCTTTGCTTACGTCGTCGATTCGGCGCACGACCCGGCGTCGACCGCCGCCAATCATCCGACGCCAGACCGGCATGCCGGCATCGTCACGCGCAAGCTCGACGACGGCCGCGAGTTTCGGATCGTCAAGGTGTTCTGGGAGCCGGATCGGCTCGCATCGCGGCTTGCCCGATGCGGATTCGAGGCGCGGATCGCGGCGACGCCGCGTTACTTCATTTACGGGGAGGCGAGGACGCAGCGGTAAATCGGTGGCAGAGATGTATTTCCCGAACCGCCGTCACGAATCGCGGAGTCGGAGCCGGGAAATACATCTCTGGCACCGATTTACTATTTGAGCGAGTAGTACACATACCCTTTCTGCGGCACGCGCCCGGCGTTCATGTCGCGCTGCGCCTCTACATCCGATGGCAGCTTGTCCCACCATATCTCGCGTCCGACGCGCTGGCTCGTCTCGACTTCCGGCCTTTTCGCCAGGAACTCGTCGATGAAGCGCGTGTGATCGGAGACGTAGTGTCGCGACGGAAGGAACGGCATGTCGTGATTTTATCACCGGCGCATCGGGCCTTCGACGATGCGGAACAGGAACAGTCGGCATTCGATCGCGCCGTTCCAAAGGGGTATTCGCCGGTCGGGCTTCAATCCGATGAGTTTCCCCAAGCGCAAATCGCCGGTAAAGATGCCCGCGGTCCAGCCGCCGAACCGGCGCTTCAACGCATCGCCGAGTTGCGGATAGAACGAAGCGAGCTGGCGCGCATCGGCGAGGCGCACGCCATAGGGCGGATTGGCGAGCAACAGACCCGACGAAGCCGGCGCTTCGCGGTTCAGCACGTTCGCTTCCTCGACGCCCGCGAAGCCAGCGACTTTCGCCTCGCGTAGCGTCGCCTTCGTTCGGGCGACGGCCGAAGACGCGATGTCGCTCGCGAAGATGCCGATCGCCGGTGACGCTTCGAGGACGCGATCGCGCGCCCGCTGCGCGATTCGCTGCCACGCGGGCCCGTCGTAGAACGCGAGCTTCTGGAACCCGAACCGACGCGAGAGCCCCGGCGCGCGGTTCGCGGCGATTAGCGCCGCTTCGGTGACGATCGTTCCGCCGCCGCACATCGGATCGAGCAGCGGCCGATCGGGCGTCCATTGCGCGAGCGCAAGGAGTCCGGCGGCGAGATTCTCGCGCAGCGGCGCGCTGTCCGCCTCGCGGCGATAGCCGCGCTTGAAGAGCGCTTCGCCCGACGTGTCGAGATAAAGGGTCGCCTCGCGCTCGGCCAGATACGCGTGGACGCGGACGTCGGGCACGCGCTTGTCGATCGACGGGCGAATGCCATGGGCGTCCAGGAATCGGTCGCACACGGCGTCCTTCACCCGAAGCGTCGCGTAGTCGAGGCTTGCCAGGGGCGAGCGTGTCGCCGCGACATCGACCCGCAGCGTGCGGTCGACGTTGAAATGGCGCGGCCAGTCGATGTCGCGAACGAGCGCGTACAGGTCGTCCTCGTTGCGATAGTGGCCGCCGCCGACGCGCCACAGGATGCGGCTCGCGATCCGCGATTCGAGATTCGCGCGGTACGCAAGCTCGAGATCGCCTGCGAACGCCGTGCCGCCTTCGGTCGCGGCAACATCGCGAGCGTCGAGCGCGCGAAGCTCGGCGGCCAGCGCCTCCTCGAGCCCACGTGGACAAGGCGCGAAGAAACGTTGGGACATGCCGCCTCGAAGCGATTCAGAACGGCTTCGCGACGACGAGCCAGACGATCGCGACGAGCAGCGGCAACGCCGGGATCTCGTTCAGCCAGCGATAGAAGACATGGTCGTGACGATTGCGATCACGCGCGAAATCGCGCACCAGCATGCCGAGGTAGACGTGCAGCGCGATCAGCACGAGCACGAGCGCGACCTTCGCGTGCAACCAACCGCCGTCGACGCCGAATCCCAGCCACATCCACAGGCCGAACGCCACGGTGAGCACTGCGCCGGGCGTCATGATGCCGAAGTAGAGCTTGCGCTCCATCACCTTGAACCGCTCGATCCCGACGTGATCGCTCGCGTTCGCCATCGCGTGGTAGACGAAGAGGCGAGGGAGGTAGAACAGGCCGGCGAACCAGGTCACCATGAACACGATGTGCAGGGTTTTTGCGATGGCGAATAGCGCGTTCCCGCTCATTTGAGCAGCCGGCGCCGCGTCAGCGCCAGCGCCACGTAGTACGCAACCAGCGCATACGCCGCGATGACGGCAACGTGCAGCCCGATGTCCTCCGGAAACCGATCGAGCATCAACGGCCGCGCGATGTCGATCGCGTGCTTGAGCGGCAGCACGTTCGCGACATGGGCGAGCCAGGCCGGCATCTGCGACACCGGAAAGAAGACGCCGGAGAAGAGCAGCATCGGCGTCATCACCAGCGTCATGAAGTAGGTGAAGAAGTCGTAGCCGGGCGCGAGCGAGTTCATCACGAGGCCGAACGCCCCGAAGCAGAGCCCGACGAGGAAGCCGAGCGGCAGCACGAGGAGCGCGAGCCATGTGTGGCCGAAGCCCAGCGCCTCGATCACCGCGAGGATCGCCGCCGTCGACATCACCGCCTTCGTCGCGCACCAGATCCATTCGGCGAGCACGACGTCGTCGAGCGCGATCGGCGCGTTGATGATCGCGTCCCACGTGCGCTGCACGTGCATGCGTGAAAACGCCGAGTACATGCCCTCGAAGCTCGACGTGAACATCGCGCTCTGGCAAACCATGCCGGTGCCGATGAACGCGACATACGACATGCCGTCGACCTTGCCCACCAGCGCGCCGACGCCGTAGCCGATGGCGAGCATGTAGAGCAGGGGATCGGCGATGTTGCCAAGCACGCTCGCGATCGCGAGCTTGCGCCAGACGAGGAGGTTTCTCCGCCAGACGGGGACGAAGCGCAACGACAGTCGCGGCAACTCGAGCACGCGTTCGAGCGAAGGATTCGAGGCCATGAATGTAGGACGTGTCGCGCGCGAAACACGCGTTCCGTGCGAGGACGGCTACTTTACACGCCGCGCGCTTGACGCTTTCGGACGCGCCGCAGGTAACGTAGCCTCGCACATCTTGTCGATGCTGCGTTCGCTTAGCAAGCGCGTCGTGCGCGAATCGCCAAAAGGGAGCCGGGGCATGCCGTTCAAGCGAATCCTGTCCGCGATGGCGTTGTGGCTCTTCGCGGCTGGCGCTTTGGCGCAGGTGAATCTCGCCGTGAACGGCGTCGTCGTCGACACATTGTCCGCCGACGGAACGGGATTGGCGGATACGAACTGGGTACGGCACACGTACAGCGGCTCGGCGGTCGGCTCGTCGACGACGCTCGAGTTTCGCGCGACCGGAACGTCCGACAGTCTCGACGGATTCATCGACGACGTTCGTCTGTTCGACACCGGTGCGACGACGCCTGCGTTGCCGGTTCCGGCAACGTCGCTGCCCGTGCTTGTGCTCGTCGCGCTCGCGCTCGCGGCGCTCGGTGCATCGAGTCGAAGGCGCGCCTGAAGGACCGGGCGTCAGTCGCGGAGCTCGCGACCTGTCAACTTGATGAAGAGGTCTTCGAGGTTCGCGGGGCGGTGCAGGTAGCGCACGCCCGCGTGCGACGCGAGATCGGTGAGTAGAGGCGCCGCGTCGTTTGCATAGCAGAAAGCCGTTTCGCCCGCGATCTCGAGACGCGCCGCGAGCGCGCGTCCGCGCGACTCGGCCCACGTCTTCGCCGCTTCGCCGTAGACCTCGACGACCTCCGGCTCGACGTGTTGCGCGATCAGCGCACGTGGCGCATCGCACGCGATCATCCGGCCGTGGTCGATGACCGCGAGCCGGGTCGCGAGGCGCTCGGCTTCGTCCATGAAGTGCGTCGTGAGCAGGATCGTCTTGCCTTGATTCAGCAGTTGGCGCAGCCCATCCCAGATCAGATGGCGCGCCTGTGGATCGAGGCCGGTGGTCGGCTCGTCGAGGATCAGCAGGTCCGGATCGTTGACGAGCGCACGCGCGAGCGTGAGCCTGCGCTTCATTCCGCCCGACAGCGTGCGGATCGACGTCGACGCCTTGCCCGCGAGCCCGGCGAATTCGAGCAGCCTCGGAATGCGTGCGTCGAGATCGCTGCGGCGCAGCCTGAAATAGCCGCCGTAGATCAGGAGATTCTCGCGGACGGTGAAGTCGGGGTCAAGGTTGTCCATCTGCGGCACGACGCCGACGCGAACGCGCGCCTCTCGCGCGGCTTTCGGGACCGGCTCGCCGACCAGGTCGATCGTTCCGCCGTCGGGATCGATGAGACCAAGGCAGCAGCGCAGCGTGGTCGTTTTGCCGGCGCCATTCGGCCCGAGCAGCGCGAAGCATTCGCCGCGCCGGATCGAAAACGAAAGCCCGCGCACGACCTCGGTGTCGCCGTAACGTTTGCGCAATCCGTCGACCGCGAGGATCGGCCCCTCGCGCGACGACACCACGCGCGCGATGTTCGCATCATGGAGCGCGGTGTCGTTCATCGCGTGGGTTCCTCCCCCGTTCGCGACGGCCACATCGTCGTGACGACGTGCGCAAGCTGCGGCAACCGCTCGTGAAAGAAATGGCCGCAGCCGGGGAACACAACGATCGGCAGGCGCTGCGGCCGCGCCCACGCGAACACGTCGGCAAGCGGCACGACGTCGTCCTCCTCGCCGTGGATGACGATGGTTTCGGCGGCCACGTTCAGTAACGGGAAGCGCTTGACGCCAGGCGCGACGAGCACCAGGCCTTCGGCCTGCACGCGCGACGCGACGCGCGTTTGCACGAACGCCCCGAACGAGAAGCCGGCGAGCGCGAGCGGAAGCGATTCGCCGAGCGTGCGCCTTGTATCCCCCAGCACTGCGAGCGCGTCCTCGGTTTCGCCGATGCCTTCGTCGAATGCACCGCCCGATCCGCCGACGCCGCGAAAGTTGAAGCGCACCGCGACGTAGCCAAGCGCGAAGAAAGTCTTCGCGAGCGTCTGCACGACCTTGTTGTCGAGCGTTCCGCCTTGCAGCGGATGCGGGTGACAGACGAGCGCGATGCCGCGCGGCGCCGGCCCCGGAACGTTGCGGACGACCTCGATCGCGCCGGCGGGTCCTTCGACCGTCAGCCGCTCCATCGTGCGTGGCGACATGACAGGGATGCTAACGCATCACGCCGCATCGCCCGGCTTGCCCCAGGCCGGACGCCCCGCCAGCACGAACAGCCAGATCGCGGTCAGCACCGGCCATAGCAGGAGCGCCGCGCGCGTAAGCCCGTTGTAGTTCAGCAATTGACCGTAGTGCCAGCCGAAAAGCGCCGCCGGAACGGGGCCCGCGAGCGTCTCGGGCGCGAGCACCGGCGTTCCGAGCACGGACAGGAGCGCGACCGCGCATACGGCTACCTGCACCGGACGCGGCATCGCGATGGCGATGCGCAGCAGCAACGCGCCGACGGCAATGCCGACCAGTGCTTCGGTCTTGATCCAGTTCGTCCACAGCGCGGGTTTCAGCATGGCGAGCGCGGCGGTCGCTTTCAATGCCAACGCGCCGACGATCATCGCGAGCACGATGCTGCCCGCATTGCGCCGGCGGCGCAAAAGCAGCGCGACGAAGAGGCCTACCCCGAGCATCTGCAGCGCGCTCGCGGCCGCCTGCACGAACGCATCGGCATTGTCGTGCGGCATCGGCGTCGCGACGACCGCCGCCCCGACGGCAGTGACCTCGTCGGTATCGAAGGCGACGGCGAAGAGCGGAATGCCGGGATTCATCTGCGCGACGAGCCAAAGCAGCAGAAGCCCGAGACCGACATCGCCGACATGTCCCGGCAGAAAGAGTCGGCTGCGCGCTTCGTAGAGCGCGTGTCGCGCCGATGGATGGGCCGCGGTGGCCGCGGCGATCACGGCGCCGAGCAATGCGCCGATGCTGTTCGTCAATAGGTCGTAGCTGCTTGCGACGCGCGGCGGGACGAACATCTGCAACGACTCCATCGTGAACGACATCGCGGCGCCAACGAGGAGCCCCGAAGCAATGCGTCTCAGGGGCGATGCACCGCGGTGGAGGAGCGCGACGAAGAAGCCGAACGGCATGTACGCCAGGATATTGAGCACTGCGTCCGAGCGGATCAGCCGCGGCGCGGGACCGAAGAGAAAGAACGGCGTGCCGGGCGGCGGCAGGAGCCACGGCGAGAACGGCTCGAGCGACGCGTAGACGATCGCGAGCCCGTACAGGAGCGCGAGCACGTGCGGGAGACGCGTCGGATGCTGCGCGGTCCGGTCGATGTCGGACACGCACGCTCCTCTCACCCCAACCCTCTCCCCGCGGGCGGGGAGAGGGAGACGAGCGCGAGCGAGGCGGGTGAGGGGTGGCGTTCGGTCATTTCGACGCCTTGATCTCCGTCCACAGCTTGTTGCGAAGCCGCCGCTGCGCGACCGTCAAATCCTCGAGCTGCTCGAGCTTCTTCTGGAACTCGGGCGGGGGGAAAACGGCCGGCAGCTTCAGGATCTCCGGCTTGATGTAGCGCATCGCGTCCTTGTTCGGATTGCCCGAGCCGATCAGGTTCGTGAGATCGGCCGAGTTGCGCCCGTCGAGCATGAAGTTGATGAACTTGAGCGCGAGATCGGGTCGCGGCGCGTTCTTGTCGATCACCATGTTGTCGACCGCGAGCACCGCGCCTTCCTTCGGAATGCCTTGCAGGATGTGAAACGGCCGCCCGGCCGCCTGCGCGTCCTGGTTCGCCTGGAAGATGTCGTTCGAGTAGCCGTGGACGAGCCAGATGTTGCCCACGGTCAGCTCCTTGATGTACGACTGCGCGTTGAACGCCGCCCAGTACGGCTTCGCCTTCTTGATGACGGCGGCGGCTTGGTCCCAGTGTTTGGGATCGACGTCGTTCGCCGAGTAGCCAAGGTATTTCAGCGCCGCGGCAAAGAGCTCGTTCGCGCTGTCGAGCACGGTAACGCGGCCCTTCACCTTCGCGAGGTACTTGGGATCGAAGATCACCGCCCACGTGTCGGTCGGTAAGCCCAGCTCCTTCATCTTGACGTCGTTGTAGCCGATGATCGTCGTCGACATCGCATAGGGCACCGAATAACGGTTGCCCGGATCGAACGGCGTATTGAGGTACGCCGGATCGACGTTCTTGATGTTCGGCAGCGCGTTCTTGTCGAGCGGCTTCAACTGTCCGCCGCGAATCAGCGCCTGCACGGCATTCGACGTCGGCACGAGCACGTCGTAGCCCTTCGCGCCCGCGGCGAGCTTGGCGAGGAGCTCTTCGTTGTCGCCGTAGTACGTCTGGATGACGTCGCACTGGCAAACACCTTCGAAGCGCTTGATCGTTTCGGGCGCGATGTAGTTGTTCCAGTTGTAGAGGTGGAACTCGTCGCGCGCGAGCGCGGCGCTCGCGAAAGCCAGGCCAAGGACGAAGACAGCGAAACGGGCAAGCATGGTCAGTTTTCCCCCTGTGAGCGGAGCAGAGTGGGCGATAGCTTGGCGGCGATGACGATCAGAAGCAACGTCAGCAGCATGAGCAGGGTGGACACCGCGTTCACTTCGGGTGTCACGGCGATCTTGATCATCGAATAAATCTGAAGCGGCAGCGTGACCGTGCCGGCGCCGGCGGTGAAGAACGTGATGACGAAGTCGTCGATCGACAGCGTGAACGCCATCAGCGCGCCGGCGATGACGCCCGGCATGATCAGCGGCAGCGTGACGTAACGAAACGCCTTCGCCGGCGTGGCACCGAGGTCGCGCGCTGCCTCGGTGAGCGTCTCGTCCATACCGGCGAGGCGCACCCGCACGACGATCGCGACGAAGCCGATGCAGAACGCGATGTGCGCCAGTGCCACCGACACGAGCCCGAGCGTTACGTTCAGCAGCACGAAAAAGATCAGCAGCGACACGCCCATCAGGATCTCGGGAATCGCGATCGGCGCGACGATGAGGATGGGCAGCAGGCGAAGCCGCTGGCGATGCATCGCCACGCCCGCCATGGTGCCGAGCACCGTCGATACGAAACTCGCCACCGCGCCGATGATGAGCGAGTTGCCGGCGGCGGTCAGCATCTGGTCGTCGTGGACGAGCGTGCGATACCAGTCGAGCGTGAAGCCGACCCACTCGGCGTTGAGCCGCGAATCGTTGAACGAATACACGATCACGATCAGAAGCGGCACGTAGAGGAACGCATAGGCGAAGATCGCGGTCGCCCACAGCCAGGCGGAGCGCCTACGCATGGCGGGCGCCTCGTCGTCCGACCCATGCCGCGCTTCCTGCGAGCACGAGCGCCGCGGCGGTCAGCACGATGGACAGCACGCTGCCGAATGGCCAATCGCGCGTTTCGAGGAACTGCTGCTTGATGAGGTTGCCGATCAGCGTGTCCTCGGGGCCGCCGAGGATGTCCGGGATCGCGAAGATGCCAAGCGCGGGAATGAACACCAGCGCGGCGCCGGCGTAAACGCCCGGCAGCGACAGCGGAAACGTGATCCGCCAGAAACGTTGCCAGGCATTCGCGCCGAGGTCCTGCGCGGCGTCGAGCAGCGCCTGATCGTGTTTTTCCAGGTTCGCGTAAAGCGGCAGCACCATGAACGGCACGCTCACGTACACGAGGCACACTAGCACCGCGAACGCGCTGAACAGCAGCGAGACGGGTCCGGCGCCGAAGAGTCCGAGCACGCCGTTGATGGTGCGAGCGAGCGCGGCATTCGGTCCGAGGATGATCATCCACGCGTAGATGCGGATCAGGAAGTTGCTCCAGAACGGCAGGATGACGAGCAGAAGCAGCAGGTCGCGATACTTTTTCGGGCTCTTCGCGATCAGCATGGCGAGTGGATAGGCGAGCAGCAGGCACACGAGCGTGGTGAGCGCTGCGTATCCCGCCGACTTGACGAACACGCGGATGAAGACGGGCTCGGTCGCAAAGCGCACGTAGCTGTCGACATTGAGGTCGAGCTTGCCGGTTTCGTCGACGAGCGGCGCGAGGCCGCCGAACTCGCCGGGGCTTCGGAACGACGCGAGCACCATGATGAGCGTCGGCGCGGCGAAGAACACGAGCAGATAGAGAAGCGGCGGGCCGCTGACGAGCCACCGGGCAAGCGACGATGGTCGCCTGGTCTCCATCACTCCTCGATGAAATGCCCGGCGGCGACCGGCCAGCTCATCTCGACCTCGTCGCCGACCTCGAAGAACTTCGCGCGCCCGCTCTGTGAATTCGCGAGCAGCGCCTCGATCCGTGCGCCGCCGTCGGTCTCCACGCGATAGACGGTGACATCGCCCATGTACAGAAGATCGCGCACGGTCCCGCGGAAATGGTTGTCATCCACAGCCGTGCTGACCGCCATGCGAATCTTCTCGGGGCGAAGCGCGATGGAGGCGCGCTGACCGCTGGCAAGCGACGAGCGCGCGCCGACCCGCACCGGCCCGAGCTTGTCGACGTCGACGGTGACGACGTCGGCGCCGTTCGACATCACCGGTCCGGACAGCAGGTTGCAATGGCCGATGAAATCGGCGACGAAGCGCGTGCGCGGAAAGCCATAGATCTTCGACGGCTCGTCGACCTGCTCGACGCGCGCCTGGTTCATCACCGCGATCCGATGCGAGAGCGCGAGCGCCTCGGTCTGGTCGTGCGTCACGTACACGAACGCGATGCCGACCTCCTTCTGCAGATTGATGAGCTCGATCTGCAACTCCTCGCGAAGCTTTGCGTCGAGCGCGGCGAGCGGCTCGTCGAGCAGAAGCATCGTCGGATGCGTGACGAGCGCGCGCGCGATGGCCACACGTTGCTTCTGCCCGCCCGAGAGCTCGTGCGGATAACGGCGGTTGAAGCCTTGGAGGCGCACGTTCTCGAGCGCGCCTTCGATGCGCGTCTTGCGCTCGCTCGCCGGCACGCGCGCCATCTGCAGCGGAAACGCGACGTTGCCTTCGACGCTCATGTGCGGAAAGAGCGCGTAGCTCTGGAACACCGTGTGCACCGGACGAAGCTCCGGCGGCCTTCCGGCGAGGTCCTCGCCGTTCAGCAGGATGCGTCCGGCATCGGGCAGATCGAACCCGGCGATCATTCGCAGAAGCGTCGTCTTGCCGCAACCGGAGGGGCCGAGCAGCGTGAAGAACTCGCCCGCCTCGATCGCGAGACTTACGTTGTCGACGGCGGTGAAGTCGCCGAATCGCCGGGTGACACCCTGGATGTCAAGTAGCGCCACCGGCGCGGGACTCCTTTCGTCGGGCGTGCATTGCGCGGCGGATTGTAGCGAATCGGAGTCGGAGACCAGTTTGGGGTCAGAGACCCGGGTCGGACACCGAAAAAGGGACCGGTGGCCAGGGTCCAATTTCGCGAAATTCGACGCTGGCCCCTTTTTCACGGTGACTTTCGTCTCTGACTCCCAACTTATCGTTGCCACAGCAAAAGCGCCACCACGACAACGAGCAGCAGCGCAATCAGGCCGAGCCAGTGATTTCGTGACCGTTCCGCGGCCGCGAGCGTTTTGAGCGCCACATCGGATACGGCGGGCGGCGCTGACAGGCGCTCGTGCAGAAGGCGCGGAATCTCGGGCAGCGTCTCCACGAGCGACGCCGCTTCCGCGAAGAGCCGCCGCCGCAGCGCGCGAAAACCGATCTGGTCCTCCATCCACCGTTCCAGGAACGGCTTCGCGGTGACCCACAAATCGAGATCGGGATCAAGCTGGCGACCGAGCCCCTCGACGTTGAGCAGCGTCTTCTGCAGCAGCACGAGTTGCGGCTGGATCTCGACGTTGAAGCGGCGCGACGCGCGAAAGAGCTGCACGAGCACCTTGCCGAGCGAAATTTCCTTGAGCGGCCGGTCGAAGATCGGCTCGCAGACGACGCGGATCTCGCTCGTCAGCTCGTCGATGCGGGTGTTCGCCGGCACCCATCCCGATTCGACGTGCGTCAGCGCGACGCGGTGATAGTCGCGGCGGAAGAACGCGATGAAATTCTTCGCGAGGTAGCCTTTGTCGCGCTCGGAGAGCGTACCCATGATGCCGAAGTCGAGCGCGATGTACTTGCCGTGGTTCGCGCCGTCGACGCCGACGAAAATGTTCCCGGGATGCATGTCGGCGTGGAAGAAGCCGTCGCGAAACACCTGCGTGAAAAAGATCTCGACGCCGGCGCGCGCGAGGCGCTTCAGGTCAACACCGGCAGCGACGAGGTCGGGAATGCGACCGATCGGGATGCCGGCCATCCGCTCCATGACCAGGATTTCGCTTGCCGTCCAGTCCCAGTACACCTCGGGTACGCGAAGCAGCGGCGATAGGCGGAAATTGCGATGCAGTTGCGCGCAGTTTGCCGCTTCGCGCATGAGATCGAGCTCGTCGTGGATCGTCTTGTCGAACTCGGCGACGACTTCGCGCGGGCGAAGCCGCCGGCCTTCGCGCCACGCGCGCTCGACGAGCGAGGCGGCGGTGCGCATCAGCGCGAGATCGTGCTCGATCACATGGCCGATTTTCGGGCGCAGCACCTTCACGGCCACCGGCGTCCCGTCAGGCAGCTCGGCGAAATGCACCTGCGCGACCGATGCGCTCGCGACCGGCGTCAGTTCGAACGAGCGGAAGACCTCGCCGATCGGCTTGCCGAACACGCGCTCGATCGTCGCAACGACGAGGTCGGACGCGAACGGTGGCACGCGATCCTGCAAGAGCGCCAACTCGTCCGCGATGTCGGGCGGCAGGATGTCGCGGCGCGTCGACAGCATCTGCCCGAATTTGATGAAGATCGGGCCGAGATCCTCGAGCGCGCGCCGCAGGCGCACGCCGCGCGGCGCCGACAGGTCACGAAAGAAGAGCACGTAACGGACGAGAACGCGCAGCGCGCGAAGGCGCGGATGGCCGAGCGCCAGCTCGTCGAGGCCGTGCCGCAGCGCGACGACGATGATCCGCAGGAGCCGGCCGAGCCGCATGCGCGGATTGTACGGTCGGCGTTCTTCCGGTCAGCGTGGAGGTTCGGGAAAGCGTCCGGCGAGCGATGCGACGCGCGCGTCGAGCGCGTCGATGCGCGCCGACAGCGACATGGTGTCGTCGGCGAGCGTGCGCATGTCGGCGGGATGCGCCAGAAACTGCGCCTCGTCGCGCGCGTAGGTCCCGAAGTTCGAGGCAACCCGCGTTGCCGCGTATTCGGGAAACGTCAATGCCACGCGCCCCGCATCCGCGATGCGTTGGGCGACGATGGGTCCAAGCGTTCGCGCAAGCCCCCGCTCGACGAACCATGGAAGCGTTTGCGCGAGATCCTTGAGCGCAGCCGCCAGCTCGGAATCACCGTCCTCGGTGACGAATTCGTTCCAGCGTTTCGGATCGGCGAGCATCGCAGGCAGGTCGAGCGGCGACATCGACAAGGAAAGGTCGGGCACGCTGCCCGCGATCGGCGACGCTTGGAGCAGGCCCCGAGGATCGATGCGCAGGCTCGACGTCAGCGGCCCGACGCGCACGGCGAACGTGCGGCCGGAGAAGCGCGCGAGGCGCTCGCGCGCCCACGGCTCGCGTTCGAGGATACGGTTCGCGGCGGCGGTGGTGAGTCCCACGGTGTGCGTTAAGTCTCCGGCTGAACGACGCCCTTACGCGTACTGCTGAATGCCGGCGAGCAGCCATCCCGACGAGCCGTCGACCGGCTTGACGAGATGCCATAGCTCCTCGAACGGTTGCGGCGTCGCGTTGCCGTCTTCGCGCAGCGTTCCATGGAAGCGCACGCTCGCCACGTATCGGTCGCCTTCCTGCACGACCTCGACGACGTCCGCGTCGAGCGTGACGACATCGGTGGGAATGTGCGCGCCACGCACGTCGAGCTCGCGTGCGAGATCGGACTGCATTTGCGGCGTTGTCACGTCGGCGAGCAGCGTGCGGTCGCCGCGGTCGTACGCGGCCTGCAATCGACGAAACTGCTGCTTCGCCTGCGCGATGAAGGGCGCCGGCTCGAAGCCCGGCGGATAAGGCTGCGCGGTTGCGCTCGCGTCGATCGGCGTTCCCCACGCGGTGTCGATCGACGGCGCGGGTGAATTGGCGAACGGCTCGCGCAACGCGGTCGGCGCCTGCGCATACTGCCATGGCGACGACGCCGCACGCCGTGCGGCGAACGCGCGAACGAGCGCGATCGCGACGACGGCGATCAGGCCGATCAGCAGCAAACCACCGAGATCGGGCGAGAGTCCGAAATGCGAAAGCAGCGCCGCGAGTCCGAGCCCCGCGGCGATTCCCGCGATGGGCCCGAACCATCGCGAGGCCCGCGACGCCGTTGCCGCTGGCGCCGCCGTTCCGGACGCCGGACGCGCTGCCTGCGCGCCTGGCGTGGCGGGCATGACGGGCCGCTCGGCAGGTCCGGTAATCGCGCCTGTGGAAGGCGCGGTCCTCGGCGCGATGCTTCGCTGCATCCCGAAGCTCCGCCCGCCGCCCATGCGTGCGGCGTCGGCGAAATCGGCATGAACCAGCGCGAACGTGGCGAGCGCGGCCAAGGCAATGGCGAAGAAGCGTTTCACTTGATCCTCCCGGTGGTACGGGCCGCGACGGGCGGCGGCCTTACGAGATGCGGGCGCGCTCGCGCCGAATCAATCGGCTCGGCTTTCCTGTTTCCTAGAATACGCGACCGACGTGCAGCGCAACCGCGCCGGCCGCGAGATTGTAGTAATCGACGCGATCGAATCCGGAACGTTCCATCAGGGCCGCGAGCGCGTCCTGGTCGGGATGGACGCGGATCGATTCGGCGAGATAGCGGTAGCTCGCCGCATCGTTGGCGACGAGACGGCCGAGCAACGGCAGCACCGTGAAGCTGTACCAGTCGTAGGCCGGCACCAGGGGCGCGGCGATTCGCGAGAACTCGAGCACGAGGGCGACGCCGCCCGGCGCGAGCACACGCGCCATCTCGGCAAGCGCGCGCTCCTTGCGCGTGACGTTGCGAAGCCCGAAGCCGATCGATACGCAATCGAAGAGACGATCGCGAAACGGCAGTGCTTCGCCGTTGCATTGCACGGTGGGCAGCGCGATGCCGAGGTCGAGCAAGCGATCGCGGCCCGCGCTCAGCATCGCGCCGTTGATGTCGGTATGGACGACGGTCCCGGTCGCGCCCACACGCTGCGCGAATAGCCGCGCGAGATCGCCGGTGCCGCCGGCGATGTCCAGCACGCGCTGACCGGTTCGCACGCCCGACACCGCGACGGCGAAGCGCTTCCAGCCGCGATGCATGCCCCACGACATCAGGTCGTTCATCAGGTCGTACTTGCCGGTGACCGAGTCGAAGACGCCGCGGACGCGCCGCGTTTTTTCGTCGGGCGTCACCTGCTCGTAACCGAAGTACGTGGGTTCCGTTTTCAATCCCGGCTTCCCCCTTCTCTGGCCAGACGTTCGAGATAACGCCGCCAGAGCTCGTCCTGTCGTGTTCCCAACTCGTAGAGATACTCCCACGAGTAGATGCCGGTGTCGTGGCCGTCGGAGAATCGCGGGCGAAGCGCGTAGTGTCCGATCGGCTCGACCGAGCTGATCGTTACGTCGCGCTTGCCGGTCTGGAGCACTTCCTGGCCCGGTCCGTGGCCGCGCACCTCGGCGGATGGCGAATGAACGCGCAGGAATTCGTAGGGCAGCCGGAACGTGCGGCCGTCCGCGAACGCGATCTCGAGGACGTGCGACGCCTGGTGGAGCTTGATCTCGGTGGGTTGGGGCACAGGCCCAGATTACTGCAAAAGGGGCCAGGGTCGTAAAAAGGGGCCAGGGTCGAATTTCCGGGTCGAATTTCGACCCTGGCCCCTTTTTGGTTACATCATTGCTGATTCGCCTCGGGCACGATGTCGAGGTTGCCGATTCCCGAGAACATGTTGCGGTTACGCGCCTCCTTGCCCTTGAGCTTGATCTCGAGGCGCAGGTCATTGAGCGAGTCGGCGTTGCGCAGCGCGTCCTCATAGCTGATGAGGCCGGCTTCGTAGAGGTCGAACAGCGACTGGTCGAACGTCTGCATGCCGATCTCGCGCGAGCGCTTCATCAGGTCCTTGATGCCCCCGATGTCGCCCTTGAAGATCAGATCGGAGACGAGCGGCGAGTTCAGCATGATCTCGACCGCCGGCACGCGGCCCTTGCCGTCGCGGCGCGGCACGAGCCGCTGCGCCACGAACGCACGCACATTGAGCGACAGGTCCATCAGAAGCTGCGCGCGCCGCTCCTCGGGGAAGAAGTTGATGATCCGGTCGAGCGCCTGGTTCGTGCTGTTCGCATGCAGCGTCGCGAGCAGCAGGTGCCCGGTCTCGGCGAACGCGATCGCGTAGTCCATCGTGCTCTTCTCGCGCACTTCGCCGATCAGGATCACGTCAGGCGCCTGGCGCATCGAGTTTCGCAGCGCGACGTCCCAGCTGTCGGTGTCGACACCGACCTCGCGCTGAGTGACGATGCAGTTCTTGTGCTCGTGCACGAACTCGATCGGGTCCTCGATCGTGACGATGTGGCCGAAGCTGTTCTCGTTGCGGTAACCGAGCAGCGACGCCATCGACGTCGACTTGCCAGCGCCCGTCGCGCCGACGAACAGCATGATGCCGCGCTTGGACATGATGATGTCCTTCAGCACCGGCGGCAGGCCCAGCTCGTCGAACTTCGGGATGTCGGTCGTGATCGTGCGAAGCACCATGCCGACGCGCGCCTGCTGGACGAACGCATTCACGCGAAAGCGCCCGATGCCGGGCGGGGCGATCGCGAAGTTGCACTCCTTCGTCGATTCGAACTCGGCGGCCTGCTTGTCGTTCATCACGCTTCGCACGAGCTCGATCGTGTGCTGTGGCGAGAGCACGGTTTTGGACACGGCGCCGATCTTGCCGTCGACCTTGACCGCCGGCGGAAATCCCGCGGTGACGAAGAGGTCGGAACCGCGCTCCTTGACGAGGAGCTCGAGCAGCTCGTGGATGAAGCGTATCGCGCGTTCCCTTTCCATCGATCACTCTCCTTCGCCGCCTTGCAAATCGCGTCAGGCGGCGCCGAACATCTCCTTGTTGACCGCGCGCGTGCGCGCTTCCGACGGAGCGATCACGTTGCGCCGCACGAGATCGACGAGGCACTGATCGAGCGTCTGCATGCCGAGCGACTGGCCGGTCTGGATCGACGAGTACATCTGTGCGACCTTGTTTTCGCGGATCAGGTTGCGGATGGCCGGCGTGCCGATCATGATCTCGTGCGCCGCGACGCGACCCTGACCGTCCTTGGTCTTGATCAGCGTCTGCGAAATTACCGCAACGAGCGATTCGGACAGCATCGCGCGCACCATGTCCTTTTCCGCGGCCGGGAACACGTCGATGATGCGATCGACGGTCTTCGCCGCCGAGCTCGTGTGCAGCGTCGCGAACACGAGGTGGCCGGTTTCGGCCGCCGTCATGGCGAGGCGGATCGTTTCGAGGTCGCGCATTTCGCCGACGAGGATGTAGTCGGGGTCCTCGCGCAACGCGGCGCGAAGCGCGTTCGGGAACGACAGCGTATGAGGACCGAGTTCGCGCTGGTTGACGAGGCACTTCTTCGATTCGTGCAAAAACTCGATCGGGTCCTCGATCGTCAACACGTGCCCGAACTCGTTTTCGTTTACATGGTTGACCATCGCCGCGAGCGTCGTCGACTTGCCCGATCCCGTCGGACCGGTGACGAGGATCAATCCGCGCGGCCGATCGGTGAGATCGGCGAACACCTTCGGCGCATTGAGCTCCTCGAGCGAGAGCACCTTGGAGGGAATCGTGCGGAACGCCGCGGCGGCGCCGCGCTGCTGGTTGAAGGCGTTGACGCGAAACCGCGCGAGGTTCGGCACCGCGAAGCTGAAGTCGCATTCGAGGAATTCCTCGTACATCTTCCGCTGCGCGTCGCTCATGATGTCGTACACCATCGAGTGCACGTCTTCGTGCTCCATCGGCGGCAGGTTGATGCGCCGAATGTCGCCGTGGACGCGGATGAGCGGCGGCAGTCCCGACGACAGATGCAGGTCGGAGGCCTTGTTCTTGACCGCGAACGCAAGAAGCTCGGTGATATCCATGTCAGGCGACAGGTGTCAGTTGACAGTTGTCAGTTGGGGTCGGCGTTTCGGTGGCGCGACGCCTGTCGCGACTCGCGTGACGACGTGCGATTTCATGGCTGTCGCGCCCCGATGGGCGATCGAGGTCAAACAGGTCGCCGCGCAGAAAATTGCGAGCGCTGATGCAATGCCGAATGTTTTTGCCGCTTTTCATCGGTGTATCGAGCGTACGCGACGTTCGATCGATGTACAAACGGGCTGTAGTATGCAATACATGTGCCAAGTTTCGATGGTGTAATGGCGGTCCGATTATGAAACCGCACGAGAACGCATGGCAAGCAACGCGCCAGCGGATTGGTCGCGCCGCGCGGTCGGTGGGTCGCACCCCGGAATCGGTGCGCCTTCTCGCGGTTTCGAAGACGTTTTCCGCGGACACGGTGCGCGACGTGCGCGGGCTCGGCCAGTGCGCGTTCGGCGAGAATTACGTCCAGGAGGCGGCGGCGAAGCGGCAGGCGCTCGCCGATCTTGGCGACATTGTCTGGCATCTGATCGGCCCGCTGCAGGGCAACAAGGCGCGCCTGGCGGCGGCGACGTTCGACTGTGTCGAGACGATCGACCGGCCGCAGATCGCCAGGCAGCTTTCGGACGCACGCCCGGCGTCAGCGGCACCGCTCGACGTCCTGGTGCAGGTCAATGCCAGCGGCGAAGCGACCAAGCACGGCGTCGCGCCGGCCGAAGCGCTCGCGCTCGCGCGCTACGTCGCAACACTGCCGAATTTGCGCCTCCGGGGCATCATGGGCATTCCGGAGGCTACCGGCGACGTCGAGCGGTTGCGTGACCAGTTCCGCACGCTTCGCGCCTGCCGCGACGCGCTGCTCGATGCGGGACTCGACGTCGATACGCTGTCGATGGGGATGTCGGACGACCTCGAGCTCGCGATCGCCGAAGGAGCAACGGAGGTCCGCGTGGGCCGGGCGATCTTCGGCGAGCGAGTCAAGAGGACGACATGAAAGCGACGTTCATCGGCGGCGGCAACATGGGATCGGCGATCGTCGGCGCACTGATCGCGCGCGGCGAGTTGGCCGGCGAACTTCGCATCATCGAGCCGTCGTCGATGCAGCGCGAGCGATTGCGCGAACGCGTTCCCGGCGTTGCATTGCATGAGGTTGCGGACGCCCACGCGCTCGCCGGTAGCGACATCGTCGTGCTTGCGGTGAAGCCACAGCAGATCGCGCAAGCGTGTCGCGAGCTTGCATCGCATCTCGCGGTGTCGCAACTCGTGCTGTCGATCGCTGCCGGCGTTCGCTGCGCCGACCTTTCGCGCTGGCTGGGCGGACATGCGCGGATCGTGCGCGCGATGCCGAATACGCCGGCGCTCGTCGGCGCAGGTATCAGCGTGCTTTATGCGGCGCGCGAAATACGCAACGACACCCGGATCGCGGAGGACGTGCTTCGCGCGTGCGGCGAAACGCTGTGGTGCGAGCGCGAGGAGGACCTCGATGCAGTGACCGCGGTCTCGGGCAGCGGACCTGCGTACGTCTTCTATTTTCTCGAAGCGCTCGAGCAGGCCGCGATCGACCTGGGATTGTCGCCGCCGATTGCACGCCGTCTTGCGTATGCGACGTTCGACGGAAGCATGCGGCTCGCGCGCGAAAGCAGTGAATCGCCGGCGAGGCTTCGCGAGAACGTGACCTCGAAGGGCGGAACGACGGCGCGCGCGCTCGAAACCATGGACGCCACCGACATGCGCATGCATTTCATCGACGCTGTCAACGCGGCCGCCACTCGCGCGGCCGAGCTCGGCGACGCATTCGGCAAAGCCTGAGCTTGCACGATGCTCGAAACCGCGCTCTCGTACCTGTTCGATGTCTTCTTCGGCCTCTTCACCTACGCGCTGCTTCTGCGCTTCGTCATGCAGCTCATGCGCGCGCCGTTTCGCAACCCGCTGGGACAGGCAGTGATGGCGCTTACCGACTGGATCGTCAAGCCGCTGCGCAGAATCCTGCCGGGCTTTCGCGGCATCGACTGGGCGACCGTCGTCGCGTGCGTGATCTTTCAGTTCGCCTGGCTCCTCGCGCAACAGCTCGCATTCGGGCGTGCCTTTGCATTGCTCGGTCCCGGCATCCCGTTCCTGTTGCTCGCGACGGCGATTTCGCTCGTCAAGGCCGTGCTCTGGCTCGTGATCGTGATCGTCTTCGCGCAGGCGATCCTGTCATGGGTCGCGCCGGACGGGCCGCTCGGCGGCGTGCTGAATGCGCTGACGTTTCCCGTGCTGCG
>DATGGP010000015.1:0-116910 GCA_035308425.1 Casimicrobiaceae bacterium
ACAGCTGATAGCTGCCAAGCCTGACGACCACAGCCCGCCGGTCCCACCCCTTCCCATCCCGAACAGGACCGTGAAACGGCGGCGCGCCGATGATAGTACGGACCTCCCGTGCGAAAGTAGGTCATTGTCAGGCACCCTCAAAAGCCAAAGGCCCGATCGCGCGATCGGGCCTTGGCGTTATCGCTGCCTTGCTGCTGCTGCGTAGCTTGTCAGTTCCGGTCAGTTCGTGCGCGCGATGATGTACCAGTTAGTCCCGTCGGATTGGACCATGATCGCACTGGTACCACCGGCGCCTGGGGCGCTCAATGACACGCTGGGACCGCCGTCGATCGTCGCGACGGTGCTTACGATGCAGGGACCGTCGGTAGGCGACGAGACGGGCGTGACACGCTTGATGACGAAGACTTTGCCCGTATTCGCGGCGGCCGAGGGCAGGGTATACGTCTTCGTGTTGCCGCCGGGATTGCCGCACAGCACCGTGTAGTCCGTGCCCACGATCGGGTAGTTGCCCGTTTGGGTCGTGATCGCCTGCGTGACGCTGGTTGGTCCAGTGGCACCCGTAGCACCCGTAGCACCCTTAGCACCCGCAGGACCGGTCGCGCCTGTCGCCCCAGCAGGGCCGGCTGCGCCCGGCGCGCCGGCTGCGCCCGTTGCACCCACGGGGCCCGTAGCGCCCGCAGGACCCGTCGCGCCGGTTGCGCCAGCGGCTCCCGTTGCACCGGTGGCGCCGACGATCGAAATGCCGCTTCCGGGCCACGCGCCGCCCGCCTTGGGGCCGTAGATCGTGTTGGTCGACGTGTCGATATAGAAGTCGCCGTCGTTGCCCTGGCTGTTGTCCGGCGCGCCGTTGCCGTTGAGGATGCTACTGCCGTCGGCTCCCGCGGGCCCCGTTGCGCCCGTCGGGCCGATGGCGCCGTCGACGCCTGCGGGACCCGTGGGACCCTGGGCGCCCGGAGCGCCCGGAGCGCCAGGCGTACCCGGTGCACCATCGGCACCCGCAGGCCCTGTTGCACCCGTCGCGCCCGTCGCACCTGCAGGAATGGTTGCGCACGTCCATCCACCCGAGCCATCGGATTGCGGGACCTGATTGACGCCGCAGCTTTGCGGCAGCTTGAATCCGTCCGCGACGTTGACGACCGGATCGCTCGCCGTTCCGGTAAGCGCGATCCCCGTTCCACCCGTCACGCTCGTCACGAACCCGCCGTTCGGCGGGGCGAAGTAGCCAACGAGGTCGATCGCGACATGCGCCGACCCTCGGCGTACCTGCACGCTGATCTCGTTGTTCGCGGTGTTGACCGACGCGGTCGTCGACGCCGACGTGAACGGAATGCTCGCGAGATAGACGAGCGTTGCGGTCGAACCGAACGTCGATCCTTGCGGCAGGATTTCGATGTCGCCGGAACCGCTGACTGGAATGCCGAACACCTGCAATTGCACGGCCGACGGATGCACTCCGGCCAATTGCGAAACGCAGACACCGTTGCCGCTCTGGATCGTATAGGTGCGGATCTCGTTCGCCGAGTAGGGCGAGGGGTTGTGCGCGGGCGTTCCGTCGCCCCAGTACACGGCGGTGAACGTGCCGCGCGTTTCAACGAGTCGGCACGGCGTCACCGGGGTATAGACGACGTCGTCGCTCGTATCGCCGAGTGCCTTTTCGGTAACACCAGCCGATTTCAACTGTTGCGACGGCGCCGTCGTCGTCATCGCATGATCGAGGACGTCATAGAGACCGGAAAGCGAGCCGGCAAGCCGTGCGGAAAGAAGCTGGTCGGCGCGCAGGCCTTCCAGCGTCGTACGAAAGCTATCGGGCGACACGCCCGCTTTCTGGAGCTCGGTGCCCCATTGCGCAACGATGCCGTCGATGACGGCCGCGCGGTTGGAATCGATGCCAAGCAGCGAATCCGCCTTGGGTTGCGCAACCGGCTCTGCGAGCACGGTCGCCGTCGGTAGCGCGACGGCCAGCGCGACCGCACTCACAATCAGCTTTTGCCTCATGTTTCTCCCTCGTGGGTTGTGTGGGTGTGTGGTTCTTGCCCAACGCGCGTGGCGCCGTCCGGGCTGCGGGCGTCAGCGCAAGAAGCAAGCCAGAGGGGTTTCGGACGCGACCGACGTACCACGCTCGGATCACCGTGCCAAAGGCGCAAATTGTGGCCGGAAGCAGCGCAGCGCGTCACGCGCCAGTAACGGGATTGTGCGGAGGGCGAAAAGGGGGCTGTCGGCTAAACTTTCGCTGAACCGCGTTCAAGCGCGCATCAAGGCATGCCGACGTCGATCTGCCTCAACATGATCGTCAAGAACGAGGCGCACGTGATCCGCCGCTGCCTCGATTCCGTTCGCCCGTTCGTTTCTCATTGGGTGATCGTCGACACGGGCTCGACGGACGATACGCAGGACGTCATTCGCTCGCACATGCACGGCATTTCGGGCGTGCTCCATAGGCGGCCGTGGCGCAATTTCGGCGAGAACCGCAGCGAAGCGATCGCGCTCGCGCGCGGCAAGGCAGCGTACGTGCTCGTCATGGATGCTGATCACGAGTTTCGGGCGCCGCCTGGCTTCGCGTTTCCTGCGCTCGATGCGGACGGCTATTACATCAGGCATCGTTATGCGGGCGTCGAATACGGCCTCGCCGTGCTGCTTTCGGACCGCATTGCCTGGCGGTACGAGGGCGTGCTGCACGAGTACGTAACGGCCGAAGTGCCGCATCGCTTCGTTCCGCTCGACGGGCCCTGGGTCGACGTGCACCACGAAGGGGCGCGAAGCCGCGATCCGAAGACCTATCTCAAGGACGCAGCGGTCCTCGAGGCTGCGCTCGCGAAGGATCCGCGCAACGCCCGCTATGCGTTCTACTACGCGCAAAGCCTGAAGGACGCGGGTCTGCTCGACAAGGCGCTCGCCGCATTTCGTCACCGAGCGACGCTGCGCGGCTTTGACGAGGAGACATGGCATGCCCGGTATCAGGCGGCCCAGCTTGTCGAGCGCCTCGATATGTCGGCCGCCGATATACAACGCGCCTATCTCGAGGCGTTCAACGCGCGACCCACGCGGGCCGAGCCGCTCGTGCAACTCGCGCGGTGGCACCGGGTTCGCGAAGAGTGGGCGCTCGCCTTCCTGTTCGCGCGCACGGCCGCGTCGATTCCGCGACCCTCCGATCACCTCTTCGTCGAGGATGCCGTATACGAATGGCGCGCCGACGACGAGCTCGCCATCGCTGCGTGGTACGCGGGCGCCCGCGACGAAGGCCGGCGCGCGGCGGAGCGCCTCATCGCGCGGAAGCGCTATCCGCCGTCGGAACGCGAGCGCATCGAGCGCAATCTCGCGTTCTATCGATAAGCTTCGCTATGCCAGGTGGCGACGTATGCGGGCGACAATGCGATCGACTTCGCCGTTCGCGAGCCCCGGATAGCAAGGCAACGTGACCACTTCGCGGCACGCGGCTTCGGTCATCGGGAGCGCTGGATAACGCGCGTCGTCGAGGATCGGCTGCGCGTAATCTGGAATCGGGTAGTGAACGTCGGTTGCGATGCCGTCATTAGCGAGCGCTTCGCGCAGCCGATCGCGATTCGGTACACGTACGACGAAAAGGTGGGCGACATATTCGCCATCAGCGAGCTGCGGCGTTTTGATCGCCGTACTCCGCAACATTTCGCAATAGTTTCGCGCGATGCCGACACGCGCGGCCGTCCATTCAGCCAGTCTGGGAAGCTTCACGCGAAGAAACGCAGCTTGAAGCTCGTCCAGCCGGCTGTTCCGACCCCCGGCGCGCTCGACTCGATATTTGGTCGACCATCCGTACTGACGAAGCGCTCGTATTCGTGCCGCGATTTCGTTGTCGGACGTGACAACTGCGCCCGCGTCACCGAGCGCGCCCAGATTCTTGGTCGGATAGAAACTGAAGCAGCCTGCATCGCCGAACGATCCGGCGCGCTTGCCGGCCCTTTCGGCGCCGTGCGCCTGCGCGCAATCCTCGATCACGGGAATGCGTCGCTGCCTTGCGAGCTCGACGATGGCCTCGATCGCCGCGAGACGACCATAGAGGTGCGTGACGACGATCGCGTCGACGTCGTCGATCACTGTCGCGAGCGCAGCCGGCGCCATCGTCAATGTTTCGTCGATGTCGACGAACACGGCACGCGCGCCGATCGCCGCGAGCGCCGCGCACGTGTAGAAGCCGGCGTTCGCGACGGTCGCGACGCGACCGCCTGGTTCTACGCCGCACGCGCGAAACGCGATCTCTAGCGCATCGGTGCCGTTCGCGACGCCGACGCAGTGCGTCGCTTTACAGAACGCCGCGAACTCGCGCTCGAACGCGTCGACTTCGACGCCGAGCACGTATCGCCCGCGTGCGATGACGCGCTGCGCCGTGTCGAGCAACGCACGATCGAGATCGGGATCGGCAACGAACTCGAAGACCGGAATCGTCTTCACGGTTCGCCCGAGCCCCGCGTGTCGCGCGAGTCTTTCGCGCCATCGGCGGCGGCTGCATCGAGGCCCGCGACGACATAGATCTCCCCCGCGATGTCGGGATAGCGCTCGCCAAGCTGCATGAATGCGTCGATCATCGATCGCGTCCACGACGCTTCGATCTGCGCGTTGGAAAGCGGCTTCAGCCAGTAGCCGCCCAAGACCTCGATCGCGAGTCCGGCCTGCACGAAGCACGCGCGAAAGGACTCGGGATCGAACACGCGCCGATGTCCGTGATGGATGTCCATCTCGTTCAATGCGTCTTCGCTTGGCAATAATTTCATCACGACGGCCGCCTGACGATGAAGCGAGCGGCTGTTCGGCACGGCGGCGAGAATGCGTCCACCGGGTGCGAGCCAGCCCGCCGCGCGCCTGACGATGTCGACCGGATCTTCGACGTGCTCCAGGACGTGGCCGAGCACGATGTTGTCGAAACGCCGTGCCGGCGCGAATTGCTCGAAGAGCGCATGGACGACGTGCACGGTCGGCAAGCGCGCCGCGATCGAATCGCAAAACGCCCGGCTGCCTTCGACGATCGTGAGCGCCTTGCCGGTCTTCGCCAGAAGCTCGGTCATCACGCCCTCCGCCGGTCCCATTTCGAGGATCGTCGTTCCGCGAAGATGACGCTCGAAGATCCGGAACGAATACCGGATGGTGTGCACGTTCATGCCGGCCGCGTAGAGCGACTTCCCGGCGATGCGTTCGAGGCGTTCGAGCTCCGTGCTCATCTTGCGCTGATCAATTCGACCAGCAATCGATTGGGCAGCATCACGAAGGCGATCTTGCGTCCGGCGAATGCGACGGCAGGGACCGGTGCGACGACGAGCTTCGCGCGGCGCTTGCGCATCGCATCGATCGCATGCAGAAGTTCGGGCGCGACATACGCGAGATGGTAAAGCTTCGTTCCCGACGACAGCCACGGCGCGAGCACGCCGCTTTTTTCCGATCCACGGTGCGCGGCATCGCCGAGCGGCTCGAGCAATTCCATCCGCGGTCCCTGTCCCACCATGAAAAATCCGCGAATGCCCTGGACAGGATCGTCGAAGGCGCTGCCTTCGATCCTGTAACCGAGCATCGCGAAATGCGCCGCTTCGGCGTCAATGCTGCGACATGCGACGCCGACGTGGTGGAATTCGAGATCGTGCGTCATCGCCGCCGGCTGGCCTCCTTTGGCGCGAGATTTCGCGCTACTCGAGTTGCCAGCCGGTCCAGCCGCTCGCGCACTTCGGGCCACCGGTCTCGTTCCAGTCGATGCTCGACGGCCATGGCGGGGCGGCCATCGTGCTCGATCGTGACGCAATCGGACAAGCGCACGAGGCCGCAGCTATCGTGGAAGGCGAGCACCTTTGCATTCGCCACGAGCGTTCGGCAAAAAACTTCGTGAAGCGACAGCACGTCGAAGGCCAGGCGGTAGATGAGGAGCGCCGCTTCGACGGCCGCGACCGAGCAGGGCTCGAGCACGAAGCGGCCCCATTCGGCTTTCCTGTCGCCGATATGGTACAGACCGATGATGCCCTCGCGCGTGCGTGCGTCGAGGCGTTCGACCACGAAGTAGAAATCGTCCGCGCGCGCGAAATAGCGATCGAGCCATGCGCGCTGCTGCTCGACATCAACGGCGCCGCGATTGACATACTGGCCGGCGCGCCCCCGCAGGTCGACGATGTAGGCAGCATCGGCGTCGGCTACCGGACGCAGCCGGAACGCGTGTCCTGCGACATGGATTTCATGCCGCAAGATGCCGCCGCAGCGCGCGCGCGATCGCAGCCGGGGAATCGAGCTCGGCAAACTCCGATTCGTCGAAGCGCACGTCGTACCGATCCTCGAGCGCGAACACGATTTCCATGTGCTTCAGCGAATCCCATTGGTCGACCGACGTACGACGGATCTCGCGATGTGGCTCGTCCGCGAGCTCGAGGAATCGCAGGACGAGCTCGCGCACCTCCGATTCGATCTGCGCGGAGCCTTCGGTCATTGGACGACGTTCACGCGGATCGCCGGTGATACGGGCGTTGCCGCGATTCGCTCGAAAGGAATCTCGACGCGTTGTGAATCATCGTCGAGCGAGCAATTCGCGTAACGCGAAAGCCATTCGCGGGCTGGCGCGTTCCGGGGGCCTTTGCGAAGCGCGAACCAGACTTGCCTCGGCGCCATATGACCCGCCATGATCATCAGCGCCCCCGTCACCATGCTGTCTTCGAGGCGGCGGCCCAATGCCCGGCAGCTCACGCAAACCTCATCTACAAGAAGCACATCCTCCGTGCGCGAGCCGACGATCAGTCCGATGATCCCGCTATCGGACAGTCGATCGGCAAGGCGGATCGCGACGACGTTTTCCGGGCGCCCGCGAATTCGCCGGATGATCTCAGCTTCGTCGATTCGCCTGAGCGCCAGGTTGAACTGATTGGTTTTTGCGGAAAGCTCGGCCAATCTCGACACGTGCTGCGTTGGACCGACGAGGATATCGAGTTCGATGTCGAGGCTTCGCAGATAGTCGTCGTGCGATTTCGCGGCTTCGAGGAGCTCGCCACGAATCGTGGACGCCCGAAGGTCGTCAGCGCGAAGGCGATCCTCGTCCGAGTGGCGCCAGCGAAAAATGCCGGCGACGTGGTCGATGGCCGTCGCGGTCCTGCCGGCATCTCTTTGCGCGTGCACGGTGAACACGGGGAGCGACGACGCGACGCTCGCCAGCTCACCCGCATTGTCGTCGACAAACACCATCGCATCGAGCGCGATGCGAAGTCGCGTTGCGATCTCTCCGAGAGCTTTCGCCTTGTCGTTCCACGATGCCTCGACCGTCACGAAATCCGTCAAGCGCAGCGGGAAATCGCCACGGCGAGCGAACAATTCCTCGATGTCGCTTCGGTCGTTCCGCGAGACGAGCGCGAGCAGAACGCCCTCTTCGCGCAACGCGCGCAGCCGCCGCTGCAGTTCGCGATGACCGTCGGTCAGCACGACGCGATCGGCGCCGTCTTCGCCCAGCACGCCGCGGTAGAGCGTGTCGTCGAGGTCGATGGCAACAGCCTTGCGCGGCGGAAGCACCGCGGCGGGAAGCCATTTGCATGCAAGTTCGCGCGCGATATGAAGGCACGCACGATTGCCAAGCTTCGTGCCGCTGATCGTTTCGGCGCGCGAATCGAGCCAACGGTCGCCGATCGACGACTCGAGTTGCGCAAGGCCTGCGAGCCACGTGCTCGGAATCGAAGCGGCGTCGACCACCGCGCGCGCACGCTCGTCGAGCGGCCATGCGAGAACGACGATCGGATTGTCGGTTTGCGCGCGTAGCGCCAGAAGGCGCGCGGCAATCCACCGGCCAAGCGCTTCCCCATCGGCGAGCGCGATGCGCGTCGTGTCGAGCCAGACGACGTCGACCTCGGCATCGGAGCGCAAGTCGAACGCGAGCGAGTCGTCATAGGCGCCGATCGTCCAGTCGAATGCGAGCGCGTTCCAGACGCCGAACGCGCGCATCGCGGAGCTGACCGGCTCGAACCCGTGATTGCGGTGCACCCGCACGCGCAACGTCTGCAGGGGCCACGAAGCAACGCAGGTCGCGAGATCGGAGCGGTTCGGCGGGCCGAACAGCATCGGTTGCCACGCGGCGCGAACGACGGCCGCGCGCGGAGGCGTCATCGTTGCAGGTGCATCGTCACGCATTGGCCTAGATTATAGATGGCGCAACGTGCAGTCCGTGGAGAGGACATTGCGGATGACCGGTCCATGTCGCCTATAATCCGCGCCGAAATGCGCGATCCCGCCATACGTTCGCCGAGAGGCTGGACAGCGCTGATCGCAGGGGCCGAACGCGTCAGCCTTATCGCCGGTCAGGCAGAGCGAGCGTGAAGCGTATTCTCGAAGCATCGATCGTGAATCAGAAGCGCATTCGCCTCGATCGGGCGACTATCCGGATACTGCTCGTGGTGGGTGGCGGTTGGTTCGTTTGTCTTGCCGTTGCCGCCGCGGTATGCCGATCGCTGTACGGAGATGGCGCCTGGCTCGTTCTGAGCCAGCTCGCTTACCCATTCCACTACAACGACTACGATTTCCATCGTTCGTTCGCAAGCTACCTCGCGCAGACGCCGCTGCTGCTCGGCGAGCGGTTTGGCTTGCCGAATGTCACCGCTTACGCGGCGCTTTATACGCTGGGCTCGCAGGCATTGCCTGCCGCGTCCCTTTTTCTCGCGCTGTTCCTCGCAACCAGCCTTCCCGGTCTCTTCGTTGCAACGATAGCGGCGATCGTGCTGTTCGGATTCGGAGTCAATTTCGTGAATTCCGAAGTCAATCTCTTTTTCGCGCTCGCGTGGCTTTGCGCGGTGATAGTCGCGCTGCCCGGTCCGCGTCCGGTCCTGCGCTGTTTTGTCCTCCCGATGCTCGCCTTTGCACTGTTGCGCGTATACGAGGGGATGCTGTTTGCGGGACCGGTACTCGCACTCGGCTCGTTTCTCGCGGCAAGGACCTCGCGCGTCGACGAGAACATCGGACTCACGATCGCGACGATGTTGTTCACGATTGGCGCCCTGATCGGATTCTCGAGTTTCGTTGCCCCGCGCGATCCGGGCAACGCATCGAACTTTCTTGCGACGAGCTTTGCGTATCTCGAGAATCCGCAGGCGTTCGCGCTGGCGTCGGTCCTGGCCGCCGGAGCGGCAATGCGGTCGGCCATGCGAGGCACGAGGATCGCCTGGATCGCCGCCAGCATCGTGTTCGCGGCGTGGTTCGTCTGGCTGATGATCGACCTGAACGGATACTACGCATACCGGCTTTACTACGCGAATCGAGCATTTCTCATCTTTCTCCTCACGTTCGCGATCGGCATATTGATGCTCGTGACGCATCGACGGCCCACGTGGCTCGCCATGCCTGTTCCGCGTTTCGGCATGGCCGTTGTGATGATTCCGTTCGTGGCAGTGGTCGTCGTCGACCTCCTCGGCAGTGCTCGCTGGATGGCTTATATGCGCAGCTTTTGCACGGCGCTCGACGACCCCGCGGCGATCGCGCTCGGAACGAAGGGACTCGAACAGACCGGCGCATTGACAGGATGGGTATGGACCCATCCGACGCTCAGCGTGCTGCTGCGCCGACACGGGAGCGATGCGATGGTGCTGAATGGCCACGTGCGCTGGCAGCCGTTCGATCCTTCCCGTCCCCTCAAACTGCAGTATCGCGGTGCCTGCGAAAATCGTCGATTCGCGAGCAGCCGATGAGCGCCGACCCATTTCCGCAGGCCACGCGATGCATCCCGGCGTCCGGCGATATGTCGCCGGCTCCTCGCGTCGCGGCCTATCGTGACGTCGCTTCGCACGACCTATCGGGCGATGAGGTGCTCTACACGCTCGTGATTCCGGTGTATCGCAACCGTGAATCGCTTCCCACGCTGATCGACGAATTGGAGTCGCTGCACGCGAGTCTCGATGGCGCGCTCGAAACAGTCTTCGTCGTCGACGGAAATCCTGACGATTCGTGGCAGTGGTTGCGCTCGGAGCTTCCACGATCGACGCTGCGTTCGAGGCTCATCCTGCTCGCACGCAATTTCGGCTCGTTCGCGGCGATCAGCGCCGGGCTCGCACAAGGCAGCGGCCGATACTTCGCCGTCCTCGCTGCAGATCTGCAAGACCCTCCCGAAGTGGCCGGGCGCTTCTTCTCGACGCTCGCCGGGGGTGATATCGACGTAGTCGTTGCCACCCGCGAGGCACGCGCGGACCCGCTGCTGTCGCGTGTCGCCGCCTCGCTCTTCTGGGGAATCTACCGACGCATCATTCAGCCCGACATTCCCCCGGGAGGAATCGACCTTTTCGGATGCAATCGCGCGTTTCGCGACGAACTCGTGAAGCTCGGCGAGGCGAACACGTCGCTCGTCGCGCTGCTCTTCTGGCTCGGGTTTCGCCGGAAGACGATCTCGTACGCGAGACGGCGCAGGCCTTACGGCAAGAGCGCATGGACGGTCAAGCGCAAGCTCAAATATCTTTCGGACAGCGTGTTCGCCTTCTCCGATTTGCCGGTTCGGTTGCTGTTCTTCGTGGGCTTAATGGGACTTGCGCTTTCGATCGTGCTTGGCCTTCTGGTGCTGATCGGAAGGCTGACCGGCACGATCGCGGTACCCGGTTATTCGGCGACGGTGCTCGTCATTCTGTTCTTCGGTGCGATGAACGCGTTCGGCCTCGGCATCGTTGGTGCATACGCATGGCGCGCCTACGAAAACACCAAAGGACGGCCGGCATACCTCGTTCTTTCGACCGAACGTTTCACCGGGAAAACGACGCCATGACCTCTTCCGTTCATCCGACCGCACTGTGCGAATCGACGTCGCTTGGCGCCGGCACGCACGTCGGCGCGTTCAGCCATGTCGCGCCGGACGCCAGAATGGGGGAGACGTGCGTCGTCGGCGACCACGTCCACATTGAACGCGCGGTGATCGTCGGTAACCGCGTCACGCTCGAAAGCGGCGTGCGGATCGGCCGCGGCACACTTATCGGCGACGACGTTTTCGTGGGCGCGAACGCAACGTTTGGCGCCGATGCAATGTCCCGGGCAATCGACCAGCGCGCGACGACCGTCGGGCGCGGCGCATCGATCGGAGCGAATGCGACGATCGTGAGCGGCATCGCGATCGGCGAGTACGCAAGGGTCGCGGCAGGGGCGGTGGTCACGCGCACGGTTCCGGCCAATGCGATCGTGCGCGGCAACCCGGCAACGATCAGCGGCTATGTCGATACCCGCGCGATGCCCGACTCGAATGTCGCTCCGCCGGCGATGGCACGAGGTGCGCATCCCACACCTGTCCCGGGCGTGACGTTGCACGAAATGGTGCTCGTGCACGACATGCGCGGCGACCTGTCGGCCGGGGAATTCGAGCGCGAAGTGCCGTTCGCGGTTCGCCGCTATTTCATGGTCTTCGACGTCGCGAGCGAGGAGCTTCGGGGCGAGCACGCGCATCGAACCTGCAAGCAGTTCATCGTTTGCGCACGCGGCCGCTGCCGCGTCATGGTCGACGACGGCACCACGCGCGCGGAGATCCTGCTCGATCGCCCCAACCGGGGACTGTACCTGCCGCCGATGGTCTGGGCCGTCCAGTATCAGCATTCGGTGGATGCGCTGCTGCTCGTGTTCGCGTCCGACTACTACGACCCGGACGATTACATTCGCGACTATTCGGATTTCCTTGCAGCGGTCGAGACAGGCGCGCGCCGCCGATGATATCTCCCGGGACGCGCGTCGAGTTCGTCCGCTACCTTGTCGTCGGGGCCGTCAATACGGTCGTCACGTACGCGCTTTTCGTGGCTGCGATGCACGTGATGACATATCTCCTTGCCTATTCGGGCGCCTACGCGACGGGCATCGCGCTCGGCTACGCGCTGCAAAGTCGGTTCGTTTTCCGCGTGCCGATTCAATGGCGGACGGCGCTTCGCTTTCCGCTCGCCTATGTCGTTCAGTTCGTTGCCGGCGCTGCGCTGCTTTGGCTGCTCGTCGATTACCTCGCGATTGCGGGCAGCGTCGCGGCGTTGATTGTCGTTGCCGCCACCGTGCCTCTCGGATTCGTGCTGAATCGACTCGCGCTGCATGAGGGCGCGAGAAGAAGCGTGATCCGGCCCCGAAGGAGCATCAACCCCGGCGAAACACCCACCGAAGACCGCGCAGCATCAACTCCGACTCGGCATATCCCCGTTGCTGCAACAAGCGGAGGTTCGGATGACCGAGATGCGAGTCGTCGGCGACGCCCGACCAGCCATCGTGGTGGAGCACGGTAACGCTTCCGCGCGCCGTAGCGGCGTCGACGATTGCTCGATAGTCTTTCTCGCGCCAGCGGTTCATCGCCGTCTCGTACTCGCGCGCTTCCGATTCCGAAGCGCCATCCGCGCGCATTCTCGCCATGAACTCGTCGTTGCCGCACAAGAGATGCGCCCACGGTTCGCGAACGCGGTGGAAGAAGTGGCTGCCGGTGTCGGCCGTCCAGATCGGATCGGTCGACACGTATATGCAGCCGCCGGGACGCGTCACCCGGATCATTTCGTCCAGCGCCTTGCCGGGGTTGCCGATGTGCTCGAATGAATTGATTGAAACCACCGCATCGAAAAGCGCATCGCGGTAGAACAGGTTCGTGGCATCCGTTTGATGAAACGCCACGCGATCCAGATGGAACTCCACACCGTGGCGTCGATGCTTCTCGGCAAGGAGTTTCAGGAACTCGCCGCCGTATAGCGAGCTGTAGTCGATAACGTCCGCGCAGTAGACGCGGCCTGCCAGCCCGGAGAGAAAGCCGACATGCATGCCTTGGCCGCCGCCGGCGTCGAGGACCAGCGCGTCGCGCGAGAGACGGATGTCCACACGCGCGAGAATCGCGACGAACGCGTCGATCTCCGAGCGATGCTCGCGAAAGTCCTCGGCCTCGTCGTACATTGCCGTTGTATTTTTTACAACCAACGTCGCGCACGCTCGCGCGCGATCTTTTCCGTCTGTCCGGTTTCGGGCGCGGGCCGTTTTGCCCACAAGCATAATGCAGCACGAAATGGCGCTCGCGCATGCCACGCACGAGGCGCGCTTTCGATTCCGTTTCAATTCGTGGGAGACGCAAGTGAACGCACTTCGTAGCAAGCTTCTGATACTGCTCGCGGGCGCGATGCCGGTCTGTGCCTTCGCGGTCGGGACGCCGGATCACATCTCCAGGCCAGACCTCATGTCCTCGGCCGGCGAAATCACGAGCGGGCCGAACATGACGATCCCGCTCACGAGCTGGCCGGTCGATACACAGTCATTCATACAGCAGCATGGCGCGGCGAGCAAAGGCGGCAGCACGCTGAAGGCAGCCACCGATCGTGCGACCGTCTACCGTCCGGTCAAGGTGTGCCGGCTGATCGATACGCGCGGCAATCCCGCCTTCATCACGCTCGCGGGTCCGTTGACGCCCGGCGTATATGACATCAATTCGTCTGGCGTATGCGGTATCCCTGCCGGAACGCCAGTCGCCGGCATCTCGGTTTCCTTCCACGTCTTCAACACCACCCCCAACAACGGGGGGACGATCGCGTTCCTGCAGCAGGGTGCGGCGTTGACCGGAGTCAACGCGGTCTTCAACCCGGGGGCACAGTGGACCGCGGCGACGGCGAACATTTCGCTGCCTGATGACTCGGGGAATTTCGAAATCTCGATCACGAATTCGACCGTTCAGGTGATCGTCGACGTCAACGGTTACTACCAGGATCTCGATTTCGTCGATACGGGCACGCAGGAGCTCAATATCGACGGTGCGGTTCCAGCGGGCGGTACGGTTTTCGAGGTGACCAACACCGACAAGGGCATCGCGCTTTCCGGCGCGAATCTCGGCGGTGGACCGGCGATCAATATCACGGGCGGCCCGTTCAATGTTGCCGGTGGTGGCATCGGCTCCGCGACAACCGCGTTCATCCTCGAAGCCGGCACGGCAGGAGGCACGGTGTGCAGCGGGTCGTCGGCGATCGTCGTGATCAACAATCCGCTGCTCGACGGCAACGAAGACGCGATCGTCCTCGTGACACCGCGCGAGAATGCGACGACTTCATTGGGTACGGGGAATCATGGACCGCTGCTTTCCAATGGTCCGTACAACGCGTTCTTCATTCAGTCGTCAGGCGCGTGCGGCGCGGGTGCCTTAAACCACTGGGCCGTCAGGGATGCGTCGGGGACCGCGCTGCCGAGCCACGCGCAGTTCAGCGTGTTCTTCATGACCACGCAATAAGCGCTTCTGCGCTGGCGCAAGGGGCCGCCGCCGAGGCGGCCTCTTCGCATTCGTTGTCAGCGCTCGCGGTCGTGCGCGATTTGTGGCCGGTAGCCCGCGAACCGCTCGACCACCTCCCGCATCTCCGCCTCATCGAGAAGACGCGGCTCCCCGACGGCGAGCGCCTGCCAGTACATCTGCGCAAGTGTCTCGACCTCGACCGCGAGCGCCAGCGCCGCGTCGAGCGACGCGCCTACCGCGATCATCCCGTGGTGTGCAAGCAGGCACGCGCGGCGTCCTTCGAGCGCGCGAACCGCGGCATCGGAAAGCGACTGGGTGCCGAACGTCGCGTAGGGCGCGCAGCGGATGTCCGTGCCGCCCGCGGCCGCGACCATGTAATGAAACGGCGGAATGCCGCGATCGAGGCAGGCAATCGTGGTCGCGAACGGCGCGTGCGTATGAACGATCGCATCGACCTCGGTGCGCGCGGCATAGATGTCGCGATGAAACCGCCATTCCGACGACGGCGAGCGACGACCGATCGTGTTATCCGCAATGTCGATCGCCACGATGTCTTCCGGCCTCGTCTTGTCGTAGTCGAGCGCACTGGGCGTGACCAGGAACCCGTGATCGATGCGCGCGCTGACGTTCCCCGATGTGCCGCGATTGATGGCGAGCGCGTTCATCATGCGCGCCGTCTCGATGATCCGAAGGCGCAGCGCGCGCGTGTCCGTCTTGCCGCGTTGCGCTGACGCGTGCCGCGGAGCAGTCTTGCGATCCGTCGTCACCGACGCTCGGGATACATCGCGGCGAGCGCTTGCGCATCGCGCGCAAGCCCGCGCTCGGTGATGTAGCCGCTGACGAGGCGATGGGGCGTAACGTCGAATGCGAAATTGAGTGCGTGCGTTCCTTCGCCCGCGAGCGACACGGTGTCGGTGGTGCCGCGCGGCGTGCGGCCGCGCACGGCCAGCACCTCGTCGGCCGAGCGCGCTTCGATCGGGATCGCATCGCCGCTCGGCGTTTTCCAGTCGATCGTCGGCGAAGGAAGCGCGACATGGAACGGAACGCCGTTGTCCGTCGCGGCGAGCGCCTTGTCGTAAGTGCCGATTTTGTTGCAGACATCGCCGTTGCGGGCGACTCGATCCGCGCCGACGATGACGATGTCTACATCGCCGCGACGCATCAACGAACCGCTCGCGCTGTCGACGATGAGCGTGTGGGCGATGCCGTGCTGCGCCATTTCCCATGCCGTCAGGTTGGCGCCCTGCAGACGTGGCCGCGTTTCGCTGACCCAGACATGGATCGGCATGCCTTCGCGGTGCGCGAGGAAGATCGGCCCCGTCGCGGTGCCGAGCCCGCATGTCGCGAGCGCACCCGCATTGCAATGTGTCATCACGTTGAGCGGCCGATTGCGCCCCCGCGCGATCTCGCCCAGCAAGGCGAGGCCGTGACGCGCGAGCGCCGCGTTGATGGCAACGTCTTCGGTGCGAATCGCATCGGCTTCGTCCCACGCGACGTCCGCGCGCTCGCGCTCGGGAAGGGGTGCGACGCGGGTGCGCATACGATCGAGCGCCCAGCGGAGATTGACCGCGGTGGGCCGCGCCGCATCGAGCATCGCATGCGCGCGCGAAAGCGCGTCGTCCGATGCATCGGCGTCGAGCGCGAGCGCCAGGCCATACGCACCGACGGCGCCGATGAGCGGCGCCCCGCGCACCACCATGTCGGCGATCGCCTGCGCAGCACGGTCGGCGCTTGCGATGCGGCACATCGCGACCTCGTGCGGCAGCAGCCGCTGGTCGAGTACTTCGATGAATCGTTCGCCTGCCGGGCGACGAATCGCGCAATACGTCTCGTTGCCCGCCGAGCTCGAATCGTCGTTCATCGTTTCGATTGTAGTCGAGCCGACGCTCACCACCGAAGCACCTGGAAGAGGTTGTTGAAATCGTCGGTCCACACGCGCCATTCGGGGTGCGCTTCGATCGGGCTCCACGCGTCGGCGATGCGCGGGCTTTCGAGAAGCTTGCGATTGCTCGACACGAGCACCCAGTCGCTGCGGTTGGCGAGCGCGTCCTCGCCTTCGTCGTGAATCCAGACCGCCTGCATCTGATTCGCTGCCGCGATCGCCGCGACGACCGGCACGAGGTCGAGAAAGCGATTCGTGACGTGGAACGCGACGACGCCGGCGGCCCTCAGATGCTTCGCATATAACGCCAGCGCTTCGGAGGTGATGAGGTGCACGGGAATCGCGTCGCTCGAGAACGCGTCGACGACGAGGAGATCGAGGTCGGCGGGCGGCTCGCGCTCGAGCGAAAGCCGTGCGTCGCCGAGCGGAGTTTCGATGCGTGCTTCGCTGTCGGCCAGGTAAGTAAAGTCGCGCTTGGCGATCGCGATGACCGCGGGATTGATGTCGTAGAAGCGGTAGACGTCGCCTCGCGTGCCGTAGGCCGCGAGCGTACCGGCGCCAAGACCAATGACCCCGACGCGCAAGGGCGTCATTCGCGGATGAAGCGTGTCGAGCAGCCGGCCGATGCCCGACGTTGCCGTGTAGTAGCTCGTCGCTCGCCGCCGAAATTCCGGAGCCGAATATTGCAGCCCGTGCAGGATGGTGCCGGAGACGAGCGAGCGGTGGCGGCTTTGATCGGACAGGCCGCTCTCCTGCACGCGCAGGACGCCGTAGAAATTGCGCGCCGTGACGATCGTCGCGTCGTAGAAGTCGACGATGTACCAGACCGCGCAGCCGATCGTCGCTATGCAGGAAGCGAACGCGAGCACGCCGAAGATGCGTGGCTGGTCGCGCACCTGCCACGCGAGCAGGCAGGCGGCCACGATCAGCCCGAGGCCGAGCTCGAAGTACGCGGGAAGAACGACGGGCGCCAGGATGCCGACAAGCGCTGCGCCCGATGCGCCGCCGAGCGATACCATCAGGTAAAAGCGCGTGAGATAACGTGGCGCGGGTTTGAGGCTTGCGAGCTCGCCGTGGCAGAACATGCAAGCGATGAAAAGCCCGACGCCGAACACGGCGAACTGCAGCGCCAACTGGTGCGTGAGGTCGGGATCGGCGAGGCACCACGCCATGACGCCGAGCGACGCGGCGGCAAGCGGCAGCAGCGTCTCCCGCGGGTAGAGCGCGCCGCTTTGAAAGCACAGAATGAACGAGACGAGATAGATCGCGAGCGGCACGATCCACAAAAGTGGCACGGCGGCGACGTTTTGCGTCAGGTGGCTCGTCACCGACAGCAGCAGGACACTGCTCGTTGCCGGGAGCGCGAGCCACAGGAGCTGTCGACCAACCGATGGCGCAGGTGCATATATGCGATCGTTCGTGCGAGCAGCCGCGAGCGCAATCGCTTTCGGTCTATGGCGCCACGCAACCGCGATACAGAGCACGACGAAAAGAGCGTAAGCCGCCGACCAAGCGATCGCCTGCGTTCGCGTGGGAAGCGACGGCTCGATCGCGAACGGGTAAGCAAGCAGCGCGAGAAGCGACGCGAGGTTCGACAGCGCGAACAGCCGATACGGGTTGCGTTTCGGGTAGCGCTGCGCGAACCACGACTGCAGGAGCGGGCTTGTCGTCGACAGCAGGAAGTAGGGAAGGCCGATCGTGGCGGTCAATAGCGCGAGGATCAGCGCCGCGGGATTCTCGCTTCCGACTGGCTTGAAGAAAGCCGCCGGCACGATCGGCAGCGCAAGCAGGCTCGCAATCAGAAGGGCGCTGTGAAGAAGCGCCTGACGCGATGCGGACAGCCGGCGCGCGACGACGTCGGAATACGCGTAACCACCGAGCAGTGCGCACTGAAAGAAGACGAGGCAGGTCGTCCAGACCGCGGCCGATCCGCCGAACCACGGCAGGATCTGTTTCGCGATGATCGGCTGAACGAGGAACAGCAGGAACGCGCTCGTTGCGATCGTCAGCGCGAAAAGAAGCATGAATGGGGAGCGGCCGGGACGTTGACCTCCGGGCAACGTCGCCGCGCGGTCCCGCGCATTCTAACCGCGGCGATGCGACTTTCTTTGCGCTCGAAAGGTAACGCGGCACGCGCCGCGCCACCGAAACGCGGGCGTTACTGACAACTGACAACTGACGTCTCAGATCGTCGCCCGTGGCCGATAGTACGCGACGTGATCCATCGAGCGCACGGTGATCTCCTTCACGTCGACGCCCTTCAGCACCTTGAGCGGCACTTCGTCCCCGGCGTGCCGCTCGGCCCATACATGGCGATAAAAGTCTTCCTGCGATTGCACGGGATCGTCGCCTACGCGGAGGATGATGTCGCCCACCGCAAGGCCGGCGCGATCCGCCGGCCCGTCGGGCGATACCTTGGTCACGAACAGATGGCCTGCCAGTTCATCGGCCGTGACGCCGAGCCACGGTCTTGCCGGACCTGCACGGTGACCCTGGCGAACGAGATCGGCGAGGATCGGCTTCAGAAGATCGATCGGCACGAAAAGATTGCCGGGCAGCTTCGGGTCGCCGTCGCTCGCTTCCTTGACTATCAACAATCCGATGCCGAGCAGCTTGCCATCGCGATCGATCAGCGCTGCGCCGCTCCAATCGGTGGTCGGCGGACTCGTGAAGAGCGCCGAGTCGAGATGGTATTCCCAATCACCGGTGAACGGACGCTTCGACACGATCAACGCGAAGGAAGCGCCGTCTCCCTCGGCGCTCGCGATCAGCACCGGCTCGTGCTCGGTGGTCTTGCCCGAATCGCCGAGCACGATCGGCGTCGCATCGATGGGCACGGCGGTGCGCACCAGCGCAAAGCCGGTCGTCGTGTCGTCCGCGACGACGGTCGCGGGATACGTGCGGCCCTTTGCATCGGTGATCTGCACGTCATCGGCTTCAACGACGAGGTAGCCGACCGTCAGCACTAGGCCGTTCCTGGCGATGACGACACCCGTTCCCTCGCGTATCGTGCCGAGCGTGTCTGCGGTTCTTGCGTCGGGGACGGAGCGAGTCGTTACCTTGACAATCGCGCCGAACAGCTTGCTGGCATCGATCGTATTGGATTCGCCTTCGGCCGCTTTCGGCGCCGCTGTCCCTGCGGACGATGGCGCCGCGATGCTGCGCGGCGCATCGTCAGGGTACGCAGGGAACGGGACGAGCAATGCAATCGCCGCCAGCAATGCGAGCGGAACGATCCAGCCGCGTGCGTGATGGGGAAGAAATCGAGTCATCACAGCCTCCCTGAAGATTCGGCCCCTGTCGGGCCACGCGTTTCGATATCTGACTGCGAGCGCCGCTTACCTTCGGCGGTCCGCGCAACGACTACAATGAGGCAGGAAACTGCATCCTTCGCGAGGAGAAATTCCCGCTCGTCGGCTGCCCGGCGATCGATTGCCAGTCGGGCGCGATCGCCGCGCGCGCGTCGTTCTTCGTGAAGCAAGCGGCGCGCCCATCGACATCATCATGAACAGCACCCGCAAGCGTCCCGAGGACCTCCGCTCGCATCGCTGGTACGGCGTATCCGACCTGCGTTCGTTCGGACATCGCTCCCGCACCGCGCAGATGGGCTATTCGCGCATCGACTATCTTGGCAAGCCAGTTATTGCGATCGTCAACACGTGGAGCGACATCAACGCGTGCCACAGCCACTTCCGCCAACGCGCCGAGGAGGTGAAGCGCGGCATCTGGCAGGCGGGCGGATTTCCGGTCGAGATTCCGGCGCTCACGCTGTCGGAACCGTTCCAGAAGCCGACGACGATGCTTTATCGCAACCTGCTGGCGATGGAAACGGAAGAGATATTGCGCTCGTACCCCGCCGACGGCGCCGTGCTGATGGGTGGATGCGACAAGACCACACCCGCGTTGATCATGGGCGCGACGAGCATGAATCTGCCGGCGATCTATCTCCCCGGCGGGCCCATGTTGCGCGGCGACTGGCGCGGGCGCTTTCTCGGCTCGGGATCCGACGTATGGAAATACTGGGCGGAGAAGCGCGCAGGCAATCTGACCGAGGAGGCGTGGGAAGAGATCGAGAACGGCATCGCACGCTCGCCGGGTCATTGCATGACGATGGGCACCGCATCGACGATGACGTCCGCCGCCGAAGCGCTCGGACTGACGTTGCCCGGCGCTGCCTCGATCCCCGCCGCCGACTCGCGTCACGCGCGCATGGCGAGCGCGGTCGGCCGGCGCATCGTCGAGATGGTATGGGAGGACCTGAGGCCGCGCGACGTCCTCAGCGCGCAAAGCTTCGACAATGCGATCACGACCGTGCTCGCGCTCGGAGGATCGACGAACGCGCTCGTGCACCTGATCGCGATGGCACGCCGGGCCGGCATCCCGCTTACGCTCGATCGCTTCGATGAGCTTTCGCGACGCACACCGCTTCTCGCGAACATCCGGCCGTCGGGCAAGTACCTGATGGAGGATTTCTACTACGCGGGCGGGCTGCGCGCGCTGATGTCGCGGATCCGCGATCTGCTCGCGCTCGATGCGCCGACGGTCGCCGGCGGAACGCTTCGCGATGCGATCGGCGACGCCGAAGTGTTCAACGACGAGGTGATCCTGCCGCGCGAGCATCCGCTCGTCGAATCGGGCAGCCTCGCCGTTCTTCGCGGCAATCTCGCGCCGGACGGTTCAGTGATCAAGCCGGCCGCCGCCGAGCCGCGATTGCTCGTTCACCGCGGGCGCGCCGTCGTGTTTGCCAATTACAACGACATGGCCGCGCGCGTCGACGATCCCGCGCTGCCCGTCACGGCCGACTCGGTTGTCGTGCTGCAGAACGCGGGTCCCCTCGGTGCGCCGGGCATGCCCGAATGGGGGCAGTTGCCGATACCGAAGAAGTTGCTCACGCAAGGGGTGCGCGACATGGTCCGCATCTCCGATGCGCGGATGAGCGGCACGAGCTACGGCGCATGCGTGCTGCACGTCGCGCCCGAGTCGTATGTCGGCGGTCCGCTCGCGCTCGTGCGCGATGGCGACGAGATCGTGCTCGACGTGCCGAAGCGAAAGCTACAGCTCGACGTGAGCGAGGCCGAGCTCGAGCGACGCCGCGCCGCGTGGAAAAGGCCGGAGCCGCATTTCGCGCGCGGCTTCGGCGCGCTGTATCAGGCGCACATCACCCAGGCCAACGAGGGCTGCGACTTCGATTTCCTCGAAGGAACGGCGCCCACACCCGATCCGGAGATCCATTGAATCGAATCGCGTCTGCGATGCGGTGAAGGGACCGATGACAGAGGCCCCGCTCTTTCCCGGCTTCACCACGCATCGGATTTGCACGTCGCAAACCGAGATTCGCTGCGTTGTCGGCGGCGATGGACCCCCGGTGCTGCTCCTTCACGGCTATCCGCAGACGCACGCGATGTGGCATCGCGTCGCGCCGGTTCTTGCGCACGACTACACCGTCGTGTGCGCCGATCTTCGCGGTTACGGCGACTCCGGCAAACCCGTCTCGGACGACACGCACGCTCCGTATTCGAAACGTGCGATGGCGCAGGACATGGTCGAGCTGATGCGCGGCTTGGGCCATGCACAGTTTCGCCTCGTCGGTCACGATCGCGGCGGCCGCGTCGCCCATCGGCTGTGCCTCGACAGTCCCGATGTCGTGATGCAGGTGGCGCTGCTCGACATCTCGCCGACGCGTATCATGTACGAGCGCACCGACCGCGCGTTCGCCACCGCGTACTACCACTGGTTCTTCCTGATTCAGCCCTTCGATCTTCCGGAACGGCTGATCGGCGCCGATCCGGTTTATTACCTTCGACGCAAGCTCGGCGGATGGGGAACGAGACTTGCGCACTTCGATCCGCGCGCGCTCGCCGAATACGAGCGCTGTTTCAGCAATCCGGACACGATTCACGCGAGTTGTGAAGACTATCGCGCGGCCGCATCGATCGATCTCGAGCACGACGCGGCTTCATCCAGGATCGCGTGTCCGATGCTGGTGCTATGGGGCGAGCGCGGCGTCGTCAACCGTTTGTTCGACCCGCTCGACGATTGGCGCGCCGTGGCGACCGATGTACGCGGTCGCGTACTTCCCGCAGGTCACTATCTCGCCGAGGAGGCGCCGGAGGAGACGCTGCGCGAACTCGCGCAGTTCTTCGCCGAATCGGCATGAAAAAGGGGCGCGCTGCGCCCCTTCGGTCTCTCTGGCGGAGACGGTCAGTCGCCGAGCTTGTCGATAATCCCCGACACCTCGTCCTTCGAGAACGCGCGCAATGTCTGCGTGCGCACGAAACCTTTCGTCGAGATCGCGAGGCTCAACGCGGTCATCGCTTCGTCGTTGGGCGCCTCGAATGTCGCGACGACATCGTAGCGACCGATCGTCCAGTAGAGCGACTTCGTCTCGATGCCCATCTTCCTTGCGAGTTCTTTCACTTGCTCGGATCGCTTCGTCGTGTCCTTGATGGCGCGTATGCCCTGGTCGGTAAAAGTGGAAAGCACGATATACGTTGCCATGGAATCCCTCCTTTCGGACTTCGCCGGTTACCCATCGGCAATCGGCATGACGAGAAACAACACCTCCCGGGCAGACGTTGCGCGGCGCCGACATCGTCAGCCTCGCAGCGGACATCCCGGACCCGTCAGGATAGCGCTTTCGAGGAGGTCCTTGTGAAGCTTGCATCGGTGCTCGATCGAGCCTCTTGTCAACGGTGATGTACCGCGGTGGCCGATCAGCGAGCGAGGGGATGCGCGGTATAATTCGCCGCGTCGGCCGGAGTTTCGCGCAACGCGAGGCTTCGGCCGCGCGCAATTGTGAGCATGGCCAAGTAGCTCAGTTGGTAGAGCAGAGGACTGAAAATCCTTGTGTCGGTGGTTCGATTCCGCCCTTGGCCACCAGTCCTCGCGGGTGTATTTCGGACATATGGGTGACGGTATCGGATTGTCGGGCTGGCCTGCGGGCAAGCCACCCTGACGAGATCACGCGATGGTCGATTGGGCAATCGTCGCGCGAGCGTTCCACGTCCTTGCGGTCATAGTGTGGATCGGCGGCGTCTGGTTCGTCACGATGGCGTTACTGCCGCGTATCAAGCAGGAGCGACCGGACGGATGGCTCGCAGAGTTTCGCGCCATCGAGCGGCGTTTTGGACCTCAGGCACGCGCCTGCATCGTGATTGTTCTGCTGAGCGGCCTCTACATGCTGTACGCGTATCACTTGTGGCATCGGCTCGCGCAGGTCGCGTACTGGTGGATGCACGTCATGATCGGCGTGTGGCTGGTGTTTGCAGTGCTCCTGTTCCTGATCGAGCCGCTTGCGGCACGCCTGCGCATCGAGCACCGTGCTGCAGCGAATCCGCGGGCCGCGCTGAGCCGAGTATTGACGTTACATCGAATCCTGTTGACGCTGTCTCTCGTTGCCGTGTTTGTTTCCGTCTGCGGTGCGCACGGTCTTTTTTGAGAGCGGCAGGTGGTGTTGCAAACTTCAGGTACGACGTATGCGCTGTTCGGTGGAATTTTTGGCACAGCGTTTCTGCTAGGCGTGTTCGTGGCCTCAGTAAGGGACCCTGCCTTCTGGTCGCCTACAGCAGTGATAGGGAGCCTTTCTCTTGTGGATGGCGACGACGTCGCTGACCTTGGACAGCGATTCCATTCATGACCAATCGCTATTCGTGACCAGGAACGTGCCATTGAAAGACATCGTCAAGGCGCAGCTTGTCGTTGGATTTGGCGTGGCAAGCCGCACCGACGCCTTGTTGTCACGCTCCGTGAGCCGCACAGACCCAGCGAGATCGCGATTAATCTGGGATTGTTCGACCGCACCGATATTTCGCGCTGGGTAGACGCTTTGCATGCTCGATTATCGTAGGTTCCATGTCGATGCACGGATGCACGCGTGGTTATGGGGTATCTGCACCGTCCCTTCACGCGCCGAATAATTTCCCGACCGAACGAAATCCTCACGCCAACACGGCACAAGCTCTCCGTCGAGGATTACCACAAGCTCGGTGCCACAGGGGTGCTGAACGCGGACAGCCGCGTCGAACTGATCGACGGGGAGCTGATCGACATGGCGCCTATCGACAGCGTGCACCTGAGCGTGGTGAACGCGCTTTCGATGTCGTTCGCACGCCAGGTCGCAGACCTCGCGATCGTATCCACGCAGAACCCCGTCAGCCTCCCAACGTTGCCCGGCATCTTCGTGGGACTGAGCGAACTGCTCGAAGCATGACGAGCGGCCGAAGTGTCGCGATAACCGCGAACGCTCCAACGTTGCTTAGCGCCTGCCGCGGCTATGCACCGCGTGCAGGCGCGTGTTCCCCGATCGCCGCTCGACGATCGGACAGCTCACTTTGCGGTGATCCTCGCGACCGCATTCAACAATGGGCCGGCCTTCGCATTGTGGTACTTGTTGCGCATGATGATGTCCGGCGGGAGCACGCTTCTCGCGTTGTAGTACGCGTGGTTCCAGTCGTCGCTCGCATGTACCACCGTGCCGTCGAGATTCAAGCCGCCGTAAACGCCCTTCGATCGGGTGAACGACACGAGGTCCGCCGTGACCGTCGACTTCGCACCGGCGCCCACCGGTCCTGCCGCGATGCTCGCGTCGCCGCCGATCTTGAACGTCGATGCCATCAGCGAGTTGAGGCCCTTTTCCGTCATGACGACGATGATCGCCTCCGACACTTCGAGGCCCGCCTGAAAGCCGACGCTCGCTGTCGCGAGGTCGTAGAACGCCGGGCCGGTCCACGTGCGTCCATTTCGTGCGACGAGCACCGCGCGACCGCCCGAACCGCCGAAGATGAATCCCGCCTTGACGATCTGCGGCGCAATCAGGAGCGCCTTCGCGCGACCGATGTTGTCGTGGATCCACGTCTGGTCGGGATCGCGCATGAAGTTCGCAATCGTCTTCTGCGCATCGTTGACGAGCTTCTGCTGATCGGCTTGTGCAGCGGCAAGCGTGGGTAGCGCGAGCCACGCCAGGGTCGCGGCAGCAACGAACAACGCCCGCGCTTTGTTACGAGTGATCATGACAAGAGTCCCCCATTGGAATGCCGGTTCACGATGACTTCGCCTGTGCCTGCTTTCTTGTTGCCGCACGCCGAGGCGCGCGAGCGCGAAGTCTACTCGATTCGACATCGTCGCAGGCGAAGTCGTCGCTTCCGTTCGGTTGAAACCGATTCGCCCCGTCAAGCACCCGCCGAGGTGTATCGTAGGCCGTTCCAACATTCATCGACACGCGATCGAAAGAGGAGGACACATGGTTGCTCGCTCAATGGCCTCGCTTCATGGGATTGCCCTCGTCCTCGTGGGCATCGCAGCCTTGACCGGATGTTCGACGACCGGTCCGAATGGAAGCCGCGTCTCGCCGTACGAGCCGGAAAGCCTCGTGAGCGATGCGCAGATCTCGTTCGACAATTTCCTGCGCGACCCCGACCAGACATGGGTGCAGGACAATCTCGGTCGAGCGAAGGCGGTTCTGATCGCCCCGCGGATCGTCAAGGCGGGCTTCATTTTCGGCGGGTCGGGTGGCAGAGCCGTCCTCCTCGCCCGAAATGGCCGCGCGTGGGTTGGCCCCGCCTTCTACAACCTGGCAACGGCGAGCGTCGGATTCCAGGCAGGTCTCGAGGTATCGGAGGCGCTCATCCTCGTGATGACCGACAAGGGACTCAATTCGCTGATGGCGTCGACGTTCAAGATCGGTGGCGACGCGAGCATTGCCGCGGGACCGGTCGGCGCCGGCGCGAAATCGACGGTTACCGCGGACCTGATCGCGTTCACGCGCGCGAAGGGCGTGTATGGCGGCGTCAACCTCGACGGTACGGTGGTGCATACGAACATCGCGTGGAACGACGCATACTACGACGCCAACAATGTCCTTCCTCCCGACATCCTGATTCGCGGGACGGCGCGCACGCAGAAGGGAGCGGCATTGCGCAGCGAAATCGCGCGCGCGGCAAGGTAGGTGCGCGGTTGCGTTAGCCGACGGGGTGCCGGCGTCGGCCGGCACCCCGCGCCTTTGCCTCCTCGCTCGTCTATCGAGCGGCCATGTCGCGCGACTCACCGTTCGCGATCAAGCGGCTTGCCGGGCAATGCACGAAGTGAGCTTCCAGGTGCGCCGGCGAGTGCGCATCGCTCGCGCTAAACTCCGCAAAACGACAAATGCAGCTCCCCGGCACAAGCTACGTCCTCGAGGTCAACCCGGTCATTCCGCGCGCGCTCGCACGGCTGTCCGATCTCGCGAACGACCTCTGGTATAGCTGGGACCGGCCCACGCGCGAGCTCTTCGCGCGGCTTCATCCCGGTCTGTGGAACGCGGTTGGTCATAGCCCGAAGGCGTTCCTGAAGCGCGTCGATCAGGGCCGCCTCGACGCCGCGACGAAGGACCCCGTCTTTCTCTACAACTTCCATCGCGTACTGTCGACGCACGACACGTACGATGAGATGGGCTCGCGCGACGCGACAGCGGCCGCGCTTGGCCCGGACGATCACGTCGCTTACCTCTGCGCGGAGTTCGGCTTCCACGAAAGCCTGCCGATCTATTCGGGCGGCCTCGGCATTCTCGCTGCCGATCACTGCAAGGCCGCAAGCGACAGCAATGTGCCGCTGACCGGCGTGGGTCTTCTGTATCGGCAGGGTTATTTCTCGCAGATGATCGACGCGGAAGGCAACCAGCACGCGAACTACACCGATTCGAGCTTCGACGAGCTTCCGGTCGAGCTCATGCGCGGCAGGGATGGCCAGGAGCTTCGCGTCGAGGTGGAGCTTCCCGAGCGAAATGTTTCCGTGCGCGTATGGCGCGCAAGAGCCGGGCACGTGACGCTTTGCCTGCTCGACACCGACGTCGCCGAGAATGCGGAGCACGATCGGCTCGTCACCTATCGTCTCTATGGCGGCGATCGCACGACGCGCATCGAGCAGGAGATCGTGCTCGGCATCGGGGGCGTGCGGGCACTCGCCGCACTTGGCATCAAGCCGACGATCTGGCACATGAACGAGGGTCACGCGGCCTTCATGGTGCTGGAGCGCGTGCGCATGCTCGCACGTGAGGGAACGCCTTTCGAGACGGCGCTCGAGGCCGTCGCGGCGAGCAGCGTGTTCACGAGCCATACGCCGGTTGCCGCGGGCCACGACCAGTTCGCGGCGCAGGTGATCGCGCAATATTTCGAGACGTACTGCGGCGATGTCGGCACGACGATGCCGGCACTTCTCGATCTCGGCCGCGCGCCAGGCAGCGACGAGTTCAACATGACGGCGCTCGCGATCCGCGGCTCGCGTTACCACAACGGCGTGTCGCGGATACACGGCGAAGTCACGTCGCGAACGCTCCAGGGCCTGTGGCCCGAAGTGCCGCCGGAGGAGAACCCCGTCGACTACGTGACCAACGGCGTGCACGTGCGCACGTTCCTCGCCGTCGAATGGTTCGACCTGTTCGATCGCTATCTCGGGCCGGAATGGACGCACCGCTTGCGCGACAGCACCGAGTGGCGCGACATCGACCGCATTCCCGATCACCTGTTCTGGTCGGTGCATCAGCACTTGAAGTCGGCGATGCTGCAGATCGTGGGCGAACGCCTGCGCAGGCAGCATTTCCGCAACCAGGTCAGCGAATCGCACCTCGACCGCATCCTGCGTTACGCGAATCCCGGCGATCCGACGGTGCTGACCATCGGCTTCGCGCGTCGCTTCGCGACCTACAAACGCGCAACGCTGCTCTTCAACGATCTCGACTGGCTGCGCGCGATCGTGAGCGATCCAAAGCGTCCGGTCGTGTTCGTCTTCGCGGGCCGCGCGCATCCCGCCGACGTTCCGGGGCAGGATCTGATTCGCGAAATCGCGCGCGTTGCGCGCCTGCCGGAATTCGAGGGTCGCATCCTCTTGGTCGAAGGTTACGATCTGCGCCTCGCGCGGCGGCTCGTCACCGGCGTCGACATCTGGCTCAACAATCCGATCTACCCGCTCGAAGCGTCCGGCACGTCGGGGATGAAGGCGGGCATGAACGGCGTCATCAACCTCTCCGTTCAGGACGGATGGTGGGGCGAGGGCTATCAGCACGGCAACGGGTGGGCGATCAAGCCGGCCACCGGCACGACGGACCCGCAGCGACGCGACCGGGACGAGGCACGTTCGCTCTACGAAATCCTCCAGGACCACACGCTGCCGACGTACTACGATCGCTCGCCGGCAGGCTATTCGCCAGCGTGGCTGCGCATGGCGAAGCAATCGATGGCCACGCTTCTGCCGCGCTTCAACGCGGGCCGGATGTTGCGCGAATATGTCGAGAAGCTCTACGCACCGGCGGCGGCGCAGGGACGCCGCTACATGGCCGACGATCGCGCGGTCGCCAAGACGGTCGCGCAGTTCAAGCGGCGTGTCCGCGATGCGTGGCCGCGCGTCTCGCTTCGCGTGCGAAGCGGCGGTGCGCAGAAGATCACGTTCGGAGACCGCTTCTCGGTCGAAGTCGACGTCGACCTGGCCGGGCTCGATCCAGACGATGTTGTCGTCGAGCTCGTGCTCGAACGCATCGACGAGCGCAGCGGTCGCGGCGAGCGGCGCAGCTATCCATTGCGGCCCAAGGACGGCGTCGACGAATCGGGACACCACCGATACGGCATCGAGCTTGCCCCGGAATTGTGCGGGCATCTGCGGTACCGTGTGCGCGCGTATCCATGCCACCGTGATCTTGCACATCCTCACGAAACGGGGTTGATGCGCTGGGCGTGATCCCGGCAATGTGTGCGGGCCCGCGGCTCCGTCGGGCATGCCGCGGCCCGTTGGGAACCCGATCTGAACCAAACGGGGCGTTTGCTGGTCCGCTTGTCGGAGCGGCAGAAAATGCGGGGCAGGTCGCGGACCGCCCGGCGAACCGAAAAGCCGCATCGATCGCGCCGATTGAAGGGGAACCGATGACATGATCGGAAAAGCGGCGGCACCCATCGTCAGCACAGACGCATATCCGAGCCTCGGCGAGCAGGACGTCTACCTGTTCCGTGAAGGCACGCACGCGTTCCTTCATTCGTTCATGGGCGCGTCGCTTCGCGGCGAGAGCGTGCTATTTCGTGTCTGGGCGCCGAATGCCGCGCAGGTGAGCGTGATCGGCGACTTCAACGGCTGGAAAGGTGACGCCAATCCGCTCGGCGTCCGTTGGGACGGAACCGGCATTCACGAAGGCACCGTTCGCGGCGTGACGCGCGGGCAGGCGTACAAGTATCGGATCGTGACGCGTGAAGGCGCCTTGCTCGACAAGGCCGATCCGTTCGCCTTCTACGCGGAGGTCGCGCCCCGTACCGCGTCTCGCGTATGGACGCTCGATTACGACTGGGGCGACGGTGAATGGATGTCGTCACGCCGCTCGCGCAACGCGCTCGACGCGCCGATCTCGATCTACGAAGTGCATTTCGGTTCGTGGCGGCGAAGCGATGCGTCGCGGCCGCCGTCGTATCGCGAGATCGCGCAGCCGCTCGCCGATTACATGATCGAGCACGGCTTTACACATGTCGAGTTCCTGCCGCTGATGGAGCACCCGTTCTACGGGTCCTGGGGCTACCAGACCACCGGGTATTTCGCGCCGACGTCGCGTTACGGCACGCCGCAGGATCTCATGTACCTGATCGATGAATTGCATCAGCGCGGCATCGGCGTGATCCTCGACTGGGTGCCGTCGCACTTTCCCGACGATCCGCACGGTCTCGCTCGTTTCGACGGCACGCATCTTTTCGAGCACGCCGATCCGCGCAAGGGTTTCCATCCGGAATGGAACAGCCTGATCTTCAATTACGATCGGCACGAGGTGCGCGCGTTCCTTGTTTCGAGCGCGCTCTTCTGGCTCGGGCAGTATCACATTGACGGGCTGCGCGTCGACGCGGTCGCGTCGATGCTCTACCTGGACTATGCGCGCAAGGAGGGCGAGTGGCTTCCCAACGTGCACGGAGGCAGGGAAAATCTCGGGGCGATCGCCTTCCTGCGTAAGTTGAACGAAGCCGTTTATCGCGAGCATCCGGACGTCCAGACGATCGCCGAGGAATCGACGTCGTGGCCGATGGTGTCGCGGCCGACGTTCGCGGGCGGCCTGGGCTTCGGGATGAAATGGAACATGGGCTGGATGCACGACACGCTCGACTACATGCACCACGAGCCGATCCATCGCAAGCATCACCATGGCGAGCTCACGTTCTCGCTGATCTACGCGTTCTCGGAGAATTTCGTGCTGCCGCTGTCGCATGACGAGGTCGTCTACGGCAAGGGCTCGCTGATCGGCAAGATGCCGGGCGACACCTGGCAGCGCTTCGCGAACCTGCGCGCGCTTTACGGCTATATGTGGGCGCATCCCGGCAAAAAGCTTCTGTTCATGGGTTGCGAGTTCGCACAATGGCGCGAGTGGTCGCACGAGGGCGAGCTCGAATGGGGCTTGCTTCAAAACGGCGAGCATGCGGGCGTCGCGCGCTTCATCGCGGACCTCAACAGGTTCTATCGTTCCTGCGCTTCACTGCATGAAATCGACTTCGAGCCGCGCGGCTTCGAGTGGATCGCCGCCGACGACCGCGACGCGAGCGTCATCGCGTTCGCCCGCAGGAGCGAGCATGGCGCGCCGGTGCTCGTCGTGTGCAATTTCACGCCCGTGCCGCGGGCGAACTACATGATCGGCGTGCCGCAGGCGGGCTATTGGCGCGAAGTGCTGAACAGCGACGCGAACGCCTACGGCGGTAGCGGCATGGGCAACTTCGGCGGTGTGCTAAGCGCGCCGGTGCCGGCCCACGGCCGCTTTCATTCGCTGACGCTCACCCTGCCGCCCCTGTCGACGTCGTTTTTGATCCATGAACGAGGTTGACGTGGCGGCGGGCGATCGTGCGGCACTCTCCGCCGAAGGACGCGCACGCGCCGTCATCGAGAACGTCGCGCCGCAAGTCGATGGCGGGCGATTCGCGATCAAGCGCATCGCGGGCGATCGGATCGAAGTCGAAGCCGACTGTTTCGCCGACGGGCATGATGTGCTCGCATGCAGGCTTCGCCATCGGCGCGAGGACGACGCAAAGTGGAACGAAGCGCCAATGGCGCCGCTTGGCAACGATCGGTGGCGCGGCGAATTCGTCGTGACCGACATCGGCCGCTATCGCTATGCGATCTCTGCGTGGGTCGACACGTTCCTGTCCTGGCGCCATGATTTCGAGCGCCGCGTCGATCCAGACGATCTGAGCGTGGCGGCGCAGGTGGGCGCGCAGATCGTCGCGTCGGCGTCACGGCGTGCGCGTGGCGAGGATCGCAAGCGCCTCGCCGAATGGGCCCGATTGCTCGGCGAGACGACGGACGTCGATGCGCTATGCGAGCTCGCGCTCGACGAGACGCGTGCCTCACTCGCGATGCGCTATCCCGATCGACGCTTCGAGACGAAGCACCCCGTCGAATTTCCCGTCGTCGTCGACCGCGCGCGCGCTGGCTTCTCGAGCTGGTACGAGCTCTTCCCGCGCTCGACGGCGCAACGCGAAGGCGTGCATGGCACGTTCGGAGATTGCGAGGCGCGCCTGCCTTACGTTGCGCAAATGGGCTTCGACGTCGTTTACCTGCCGCCGATCCATCCGATCGGCCGCGTGCGACGCAAGGGCCCGAACAACAGTCTCATCGCGGGACCGGACGACGTCGGAAGCCCGTGGGCGATCGGCGCCGACGAGGGCGGACACAAGGCGCTGCATCCGCAACTCGGCACGTTCGACGACTTCGCGCGCTTCCTCGCGCGCGCGACATCGCTCGGCCTCGAGGTCGCGATCGACATCGCGTTCCAGTGCGCGCCGGATCATCCGTACGTGAACGAGCATCCGGAGTGGTTCCGGCATCGGCCGGACGGCAGCGTGCAGTACGCGGAGAATCCGCCGAAGAAATACCAGGACATCTATCCGTTCAATTTCGATTCGGATCAGAGGCGGACGCTGTGGGAAGAGCTTCACGACGTCATGACGTTCTGGCTCGAGCACGACATTCGCATCTTCCGCGTCGACAACCCGCACACCAAGCCGTTCGCGTTCTGGGAATGGGCGATCGCGCGGATCAAGCATGCTCATCCCGACGCGATCTTCCTCTCCGAGGCGTTTACGCGGCCGAAGGTGATGCACCGGCTCGCGAAGCTTGGCTTCACGCAGTCGTACACCTATTTCACGTGGCGCAACGACAAGCGCGAGGTCACCGAATATTTCACCGAGCTCACCAAGGGACCGGGGCGCGAATACTTCCGACCGAATTGCTGGCCCAATACGCCGGACATCCTCGCTGAAGCCTTGCAGATCGGCGGTCGGCCGGCGTTCATGGCGCGGCTCGTTCTCGCCGCCACGCTTTCCGCCAACTACGGCATCTACGGTCCCGCGTTCGAGCTGCTCGAGCACACGCCGCGCGAGCCAGGCTCCGAGGAATACCTGAACTCCGAGAAGTACGAGCTCAAGCACTGGGACCTGGAGCGCGCCGATTCGCTCGCGCCTTTCATCGCGCGCGTCAATGCCGCGCGCAAGGACAATCCGGCGCTGCAGCGCGACGGCGGCCTGACGTTCTTTCCAACGGACAACGACGAGCTCCTGTGCTACGCGCGCGTCGATGCAACAGGTTCCAACGCGATCATCGTCGCCGTGAACCTCGATCCGCACCACGCGCAATCGGGCTTCGTCACGATCGATCTCGAGGCGCTCGGCATCGGCGCCGACCAGCCTTTCCAGGTGCACGACCTCTTGACCGACGCGCGCTATGCCTGGCACGGCGCGCGCAATTTCGTGATGCTCGACCCGATGCACGTGCCGGCGCATCTGTTCCGTGTGCGCCGACAGACGCGCGACGAGCACGACTTCCTCTACTTTGAATAAGAGGACCTTTTGAACGACCCGATCACGACCGCGCTCGCCACGCCCGACACGTCGCAGCCGATCGAGCGTCCGTACTGGTACAAGGACGCGATCATCTACCAGCTTCACATCAAGGCGTTCTACGACTCGAACGGCGATGGCATCGGTGATTTCCACGGATTGACCGAAAAGCTCGACTACATCAAGGACCTCGGCGTCAACACGATCTGGCTTTTGCCGTTCTACCCGTCGCCGCTTCGCGACGATGGCTACGACGTCGCCGACTACCGCGGCGTCAACCCGCTGTACGGCACGCGCGCCGACTTCCACCATTTCGTCCGTGAGGCGCACCGGCACGAGCTTCGCGTCATCACCGAGCTGATCGTCAACCACACGTCCGACCAGCATCCGTGGTTCCAGGCCGCGCGGCGTGCGCCGAAAGGCTCGAACAAGCGCAACTACTACGTCTGGAGCGACGACCCGACGAAGTACAGCGGCACGCGGATCATCTTCACCGACACCGAGAAGTCGAACTGGGCGTGGGACGACGTCGCGAAGGCGTACTACTGGCATCGCTTCTTCAGCCACCAGCCCGATCTCAATTTCGACAATCCGCAGGTGCTGAAGGCGGTCCTTCGCGTGATGCGCTTCTGGCTCGACATGGGGGTCGACGGTTTCCGCCTCGACGCGATTCCATACCTGTGCGAGCGTGAAGGGACGAACAACGAGAACCTGCCCGAGACGCACGGGGTGCTGAAGCGGCTGCGCGCGCAGCTCGATGCGCAGTACCCGAACGTGCTGCTGCTCGCCGAGGCGAACCAGTGGCCGGAGGATGTGCGCGAGTATTTCGGCGAGGGCGACGAGTGCCACATGGCGTACCACTTTCCGCTGATGCCGCGGATGTACATGGCGATCGCGCAGGAGGAGCGACATCCGATCACCGAGATCATGGCGCAGACGCCGGACATTCCGGAGAGCTGTCAGTGGGCGATCTTCCTGCGCAACCACGACGAGCTCACGCTCGAGATGGTGACCTCGCGCGAGCGCGACTACATGTACAACATGTACGCGGCCGACAAGCGTGCGCGGATCAACCTCGGCATTCGGCGCCGGCTTGCGCCATTGCTCGAAAACGACATGGGCCGCATCAAGCTGATGAACAGCCTGCTTTTGTCGATGCCCGGCTCGCCGACGCTCTATTACGGCGACGAGATCGGCATGGGCGACAACATCTATCTCGGCGATCGCGACGGCGTGCGCACGCCGATGCAATGGGCGCCCGAGCGCAACGGCGGGTTTTCGCGCGCCGATCCGCAGCGGCTGTACCTGCAGCCGATCATGGATCCAGTGTACGGCTACGAGGCCGTCAATGTCGAGGCGCAATGGCGCGCGCCCGCGTCGCTTTTGCACTGGACGCGCCGGATGCTCGCGGTGCGCAAGGCGTTCGTCGCGTTCGGCCGCGGGACGCTTTCGTTCCTGCGGCCGGCGAATCGCAAGATCCTCGCGTACCTGCGCGAATACGGCGACGAGACGATCCTTTGCGTCGCCAATCTCGCGCGCTCGGCGCAGCCGGTCGAGCTCGACCTCGCAGCCTACAAGGGTCGCATTCCGATCGAGCTCCTCGGGCGCACGCCGTTCCCGCCGATCGGCGAGTTGCCCTATATGCTGACGCTCGCGAGCCACGCGTTCCTGTGGTTTCGGCTCGCGCCTGCGCAGCTCGTGCCGTCGGGTCGCGAGGAGCAGGTCGCCACGCAGGAGTTGCCGGTGCTCGTGCTGTTCGACGGCTGGGCGAGCCTCTTTCGCGAGCGCGTCGTGCCGTGGCGGATGGGCATGTCCGACAAGGTGCGTCGCCAGCTCGAAGAGGATGCGCTGCCGGCGTTCGTCGCCGGGCGTCGGTGGTACGCGGCGAAGAGCCAGGCTGTGCGCCGCGTCGAGATCGCCGACCACGTCGAATGGAAGCCGCACGATCGCACGTGGCTGATCACGCTCGCACGCGTGCACGCGGGCAACGAGACGCAGGCGTATTTCCTGCCGTTGTCGCTCGCGTGGGAGGATTTCGACGAGCCGCTGATGCGGGCGCTCGCGCCGTTCGCGATCGCGAAGGTCCGCCAGCAGGCGCAGGTCGGGATACTTGCCGACGCGTTCGGCGACGAGTCGTTCGTGCGCGCGCTCGTGCAGGCGACCGGCGACGGCGCCAGCGTCAAATCCGCGCGCGGCACGATCCATTTCAAGCCGACGAGCGCGTTCGCGCAGATCGCCGGCAGCGATTTCATCACGCTGCCGGTGTCGACACCCGGCGCGCACAGCAGCAATACGATCGTCGCGCTCGCCGATCGACTCTTCGTCAAGGGCTATCGCAGGTTGCAGGTCGGCGTGAATCCCGAAGTGGAGATCGGCCGCTATCTGACGGAGGTCGCGCATTTCGCGCACGCCGTTCCGGTGGCCGGCAGCGTCGAGTTCGTCGCGGACGACGGCCGGGTGGCAACGCTCGTCCTGATCCAGGGGTACGTGCTGAACCAGGGGGACGGCTGGGACTACACGCAGCACTATCTCGACCGATTCTTCGACGACATCGCGCGAGGCGTCGCGAACGTCGCCGGCGCCGAAGTGCATGGCGCGTACACGACGCTCGCCCGAACGCTCGGCATGCGCACGGCGGAGTTGCATCGCGCGTTCGCGCAGGCGAGCGGCATTCCCGCATTCGACCCCGAGCCGATGACCACGGAGGACGTCGCGCAACTGATCGAGCGCGTGCGCACCGAGGCGAACGCGTCGCTCGATCGGCTGGCGCAGCGGCTCGGCGCGTTGAACGAATCGGTCCGCGCCGATGCGGAGCGCGTGCTCGGCGAGCGCGAGCGCCTGCTTGCCCGCATCGCGCGCCACGCGGGCGATGCGCGCGCCGGCCGCAAGACGCGCATCCATGGCGACTATCACCTGGGCCAGGTGCTGCTCGTGCAAAACGATTTCGTCATCACCGACTTCGAGGGCGAGCCATCGCGTCCGCTGGCCGAGCGAACGCGCAAGCAGTCGCCGCTGAAGGATGTTGCCGGCATGCTGCGCTCGTTCGACTATGCGGTGCACGCCGCCCTCATGGATCTCGCGAGCGAGCGTGGCGACGTGCGCGAGCGCGTCGAGGAAGCGGCGCGCCAATGGCGCGCGCAGGCGATAGGCGCTTTCATCGACGGCTACGACGAGATCGCACGCGCGGGCGGGCTCGCATCACCGCGCGGTGAGGCGTCGGGACTCCTCGAGCTCTTCGTGCTCGAGAAAGCGGTGTACGAGCTTCACTACGAAAGCGAGAACCGGCCCGATTGGCTCGCGATCCCGCTTCGCGGGCTCCTCGGCGTTCTCGGGTCGTGATCGCGGTTCTGATCGGTCATGTTTGAGAGGCGGAGGGCGGTTCGCCCGTTCGCCATCGTGCTGGGAGAACGTCATGGATAACGTGAACATGCTGGTCGAGCCGATCCGCGAATCGCTGCATCAGATCGGCGCTTTCCTGCCGCGGCTACTCCTCGCGATCGTCGTGCTCCTCATCGGCTGGCTGATCGCGAAGCTCGTCCGCTTCGCGATCGTCAAGGCGCTGTACGCGATCAACTTCAACGTCGTCACGGAGAAGGCGGGCGTCGATCGCTTTCTCGCGCAGGGCGGCGCCGAGATCGATACGATCCGCGTGCTCGGTGGCCTCTTCTACTGGCTCGTGATCCTCGCCGCGCTGATGATCGCGTTCAATACGCTCGATCTCGCGTACGTGACGGACCTGCTCGGCCGGATCGTGCTGTTCGTGCCGCGCGTGATGGTCGCCGTCGTGATCCTCGTTTTCGGCGCGTACTTCGCCCGTTTCGTCGCGACGGCCCTTTCGACCTATCTTCGCAACATCGGCGCGCGCGAGGCGGGTCTCATGGGGCGCTTCGCGCTCTACGCGATCATGGTGTTCGTCGTCATGATCGCGCTCGATCAGCTCGGCCTCGGCGACATCATCCGCGAGACGTTCCTCGTGCTCGTCGCGGCGATCGCGCTCGCGCTCGCGCTCGCCTTCGGCCTCGGCGGACAAAGGCGCGCGGCGGACCTGCTGGAGCGCTGGTCGCGCCACGAGATCGACGAGACGCGCGACGCGCGGCCGCGCAGCAAGTCATCCGTGCTGTGAGCGCCCCTCACCCCGACCTCTCCCTGCGAGCGGGGAGAGGGGGCCGAAGACCCGTGCGCGTATCTGACCCCTTATGAAGCCCTTCACCGCCGTCTGGCCGGGACGCTCGCAGCCGCGCGGCGCGCATTGGGACGGTGAAGGCGTCAACTTCGCCGTCTTCTCCGAGCGTGCCGAGAAGGTCGAGCTTTGCGTGTTCGACCGCACCGGTCGCCGCGAGCTGCAGCGCATCGAGCTCGTCGAGCGCACCGACGAAGCATTCCATTGCTACCTGCCCGAGGCACGGCCCGGCCTCTTGTACGGCTATCGAATGTACGGTCCCTATCGGCCCGAGCAGGGACTGCGCTTCAACCCGCACAAGCTGCTGCTCGATCCGTATGCGCAGAGCATCGCTGGCGCGCTCCGCTGGAGCGACGCGCTTTTCGGCTACAGCGTTGGCAACAAGCGCGGCGACCTGTCGTTCGATCGGCGCGACAGCGCGAGCGCGATGCCGAAGAGCAAGGTCGTCGAGGCGGCGTTCACTTGGGGCAACGACCAGCCGCCGAACATTCCCTGGCACGACATGGTGATCTACGAGCTGCACGTGCGCGGATTCACGATGCTGCACCCGGAGGTCCCACCGCCGCTTCGCGGCACGTTCGCCGGGCTCGCAACCGCGCCGGTCGTCGATTACCTCAAACGTCTCGGCGTGACCACGGTCGAACTGATGCCGGTGCATTACTTCGTCGACGATCGCCGTCTAGTGCAAAAGGGACTCCGCAACTACTGGGGCTACAACACGATCGGCTATTTCGCCCCCGAGGCGCGCTATTGCGCGTCGGGCAAGGTGAACGAGTTCAAGACGATGGTGAAGACGCTCCATTCCGCGGGCCTCGAGGTGATCCTCGACGTCGTTTACAACCACACGGCGGAAGGCAACGAATACGGACCGACGCTTTGCTTTCGCGGGATGGACAACACGTCGTACTACCGGTTGCATGCGCACGACCCGCGTCACTACATGGACTACACCGGCTGCGGCAACACGTTGAACATGCAGCACCCGCGCGTTCTGCAGCTCATCATGGATTCGCTGCGCTACTGGGTCACCCATATGCACGTCGACGGCTTCCGCTTCGACCTGGCGCCCGCGCTCGCGCGCGAGTTGCACGAGGTCGATCGGCTCGGCGCCTTCTTCGACATCCTGCGGCAGGACCCTGTGCTGAATCGGGTCAAGCTGATCGCCGAGCCATGGGACCTGGGCGAGGGCGGCTATCAGGTCGGCAACTTTCCGCCCGGATGGGCCGAATGGAACGACAAGTACCGCGACACGATGCGCGCGTACTGGCGCGGCGACGGCGGTTTGATCGGCGAGTTCGCCCGGAGGCTCACCGGATCGTCGGACCTCTACGGGCGAAGCGGCCGCGCGCCACACGCGAGCATCAACTTCATCACCGCGCACGACGGCTTCACGCTGCGCGATCTCGTCTCGTACAACGGCAAGCACAACGAGGCGAACCTCGAGGACAACCGCGACGGCAGCGACAACAACATCTCATGGAACTGCGGCGTCGAAGGAAAGACCGACGACGAGGCCATCCTGGCGCTCCGCGCGCGCCAATCGCGCAACATGCTCGCGACGCTTCTGCTCTCGCAGGGCATTCCGATGATCACCGCCGGCGACGAGATCGCAAGAACGCAGGGCGGCAACAACAACGCGTACTGCCAGGACAACCCGATCTCGTGGGTCGACTGGACGATGGACGAGGCGAAAGCGCGGCTTCTCGCGTTCGTGCGCCGCGTTGTCGAATTGCGCCGCACGCATCCGGCATTCAAGCGACGCCACTTCTTCGAGGGCCGATCGCTTCACGGCACGAAAGAGGACCGGGACATCGCTTGGCTCAAGCCGGATGGCACCGAGATGACCGAGCAGGAATGGAACAACGACTTCGCGCGCTGCCTCGGCGTGTACCTCGCAGGCAATCGGCTCGCTGAAACGGATGCGCGCGGCAAGGAAGTCACCGACGACGACTACATCGTCCTCTTCAACGCGCACGACGGCCCGATTCCGTTCACGCTGCCGTCGTTCGACGGCTGGGGCTGGCTCGTCCTTTTCGACACGGCGCGCGACGAAGGCCTGTCGCCCGAGGGCACGTTTCGCGGGGACAACGCCTATCAACTCGAGCCGCGCTCGCTGGTGCTGCTGCAGAAGGTGTCGCCGTCGTGAAGCGATGTCACGTGATGCCTTTCGGCGCGACGTACGCAAGGGAGGCGACGGCGTTCCGGTTGTGGGCGCCGGGCGCCGCGCGCGTCGACCTGATGCTCGACGCCGATGGCGCTTCGCGCGAGCTTACGATGCAGCGCGCCGGCGATGGCTTTTACGAGCGAAGCGTCGAAGGCATCGCGCTCGGCGCGCGTTACGCATTTCGCATCGACGAACGCAACACCGTTCCGGATCCCGCGTCGCGCGGGAATCCCGACGGCGTGCACGCGCCGAGCATGGTCGTCGATCCGGCGAGCTACGACTGGCGCGATCGCGCGTGGCGAGGACGGCCATGGCCGGAGGCCGTCGTCTACGAGCTGCACGTCGGAACGTTCACGCCTGCCGGGACGTTCGCGGCCGCGATCGAGCATCTCGATGCGCTCGTCGATCTCGGCGTCACCGCGGTCGAGCTGATGCCGCTGGCGGCGTTCGGCGGTACGCGAAACTGGGGCTACGACGGCGTGCTGCCGTTCGCGCCTGCGGCAAGCTACGGCACGCCCGACGATCTCAAGCGCCTCGTCGACGCCGCGCATGCGCGCGGCTTGATGATGCTTGTCGACGTCGTCTACAACCATTTCGGTCCCGACGGCAATTACCTGCACCTCTACGCGCCGCAATTCTTCAACCCCCGGCATCGGACGCCGTGGGGCGCGGCGATCAACTTCGATGCCGAGGGGAGCGGCACGGTGCGCGACTTTTTCATTCACAATGCGCTTTACTGGCTCGAGGAGTTCCACTTCGACGGGTTGCGGCTCGATGCGGTGGACACGATCGCCGACGACTCGCGTCCCGATTTCGTGACCGAGATCGCGACACGCGTTCGCGAATGGGCGGGCGAACGCGATGTCCACCTCGTCCTCGAGAACGACCGCAACGAGGCGCGCTATCTTCGGCGGGACGAACGCGGCCGGCCGATCCTCGCGACGGCGCAATGGAACGACGATGTCCATCACGCGCTGCACGTGATCGCGACCGGCGAGCGCGAAGCCTATTACGCCGATTACGAGGCGCAACCGGTTCAGTCCTTGGCGCGCGCGCTCGCCGAGGGCTTCGTCTACCAGGGGCAGCCGTCGCTGTATCGTGAAGGCCGGCCTCGCGGCGAGCGAAGCGGCGACCTGCCGCCCGACGTTTTCGTATCGTTCGCGCAGGACCACGACCAAGTGGGCAATCGTGCGTTCGGCGAGCGTCTCGTGTCCCTCGCCGATCACGAGCGGCTGCGCGCCCTCGTGGCCTGCATCCTTCTCTCCCCGCAGGTGCCAATGCTGTTCATGGGCGAGGAGTTCGGCGCGACGACGCCGTTCCTGTTCTTCTGCGATTTCGAGGGCGATCTCGCGAAGGCGGTCACCGAAGGTCGGCGACAGATGTTCGCGTGCTTTGCGCGCTTTCGCGATCGTTCCGAGCGGGAGTCGATTCCAGATCCGAATGCGCTTTCGACGTTCACGGCAAGCAAGCTTGACTGGGGCGAAGCGACATCGGCGCACGGCGAACACTGGCGACATTTCTATCGTCGCTGCCTGACGATCCGGCATCGCCACATCGTGCCGCTCCTTCGCCGGATGTCACGTGGCGGAACGTTCGATGTCGACGACGATGCGCTGATCCGCGTCACATGGCCGGCCGGCGATGCGCGATTGCATCTCGTCGCGAATCTGTCGTCCGGCGCATCGATCGAGACGCCGATGCCGCCGGGCGAGTCGATCTTCGCGAGCGATGCGATGCCCGAGCCCGGAGTGGCGGGCGGGGTCCCGCGTTACGGCGTCGCGTTCGTCGTCGAAGGTCGAGTATGAACACGCTGCTGCACCGGCTGGCGCGCGCGCACGGCATCGCGCTCGAATATCGCAACGCGTGGGGCAACGTGCAGCGAATCTCCGACGGCGTGCTGCGCGCGGTCCTCGCCGCGATGCATGTCGATATCGCGACCGAGGAGGCGATTGCACGCGCGCTCGACGCGCTCGACTTCGCGCGATGCGGGCAATGCCTGCCGCCGATGAGCGTGGTTCGGAAAGCCTCGCGTCCCTGGCGCATCGAAGTGAACCTGCCGCTGCGCTATGCCTCGCAGGCGCTCGCGTGGCGCGTGATCGCCGAGGACGCCGGCGAATATCGTTTCGCGATTCCCGATGCCGAGTTGCGCATCGCGACGGCGTCCAGCGGACCTTGCATCAAGGTTCGTCTTTCGCTCGATGCGCCGCTTTCGATCGGCTATCACACGATCGAGCTTGTCGCGAACGGCGTCACGATCGCGCATGGCATGCTGGCCGTTGCGCCCACCAAATGCCATCGACCGGCGGCGCTACGCAATGGCGGCCGTACGTGGGGTGTCGCCGTGCAGCTTTACGGCGTTCGCTCGGCACGCAACTTCGGCATGGGTGATTTCACCGATCTCGCCAATCTTGTCGGCCGCGTCGGCGCCGAGGGCGCCGACGTCGTCGGCGTCAATCCTCTGCACGCGCTCTTTCCGCACAACCCGACGCATGCGAGCCCGTACAGCCCGTCGAGCCGCATGTTCGTCAACGTCTTCTATCTCGACGTGGAGGCAATTGCCGAATTCGCGCGTTGCGCGCATGCGCGCGAGCGTGTCAACTCATCGACGTTCCGCTCGGCGCTTGCGAAGGTTCGCGCAGCGCCGCTCGTCGATTACGCGGGCGTCGCGGCGTTGAAGATGCCGCTGCTCGAATTGCTCTACGTCCAGGCAAGGGGGGATGCGCGCTCGGGCGCCACGTCGCGCTGGTTGGAGTTCGATGCGTACAAGACGGCTGGTGGCGAGGCGTTGCGCCGCCAGGCGCTGTTCGACGCGCTGCAGGCGCACTTCCATGCGCGCGATCCGGCGATCTGGGGATGGCCGGTGTGGCCCTCCGATTATCGCGACCCGGCATCGCGTGCCGTTCGCGCATTCGCCGACGAGCATGGCGAGCGCGTCGGTTTCTTCGCATGGCTGCAATGGCAGGCGGATCTGCAGCGTGAGTCCATCGCAACGCGCGCGCGACAATCGGGGCTCGCGATCGGCCTCTACACCGACCTCGCCGTGTCGATCGATCGCGGCGGTGCGGAAGCGTGGGCGAATCAAGCGCTGTACGCGGTCCGCGCGAGCGTCGGCGCGCCGCCCGACATCTTCAACGTTCGCGGCCAGGACTGGGGCCTGCCGCCGATGATTCCGACGCGGCTTCGCGATGCCGGCTACGCGCCGTTCATCGCGACGCTGCGCGCGAACATGCGCGCTTCGGGCGCGCTGCGCATCGATCATGTGATGGGGCTCATGCGTCTCTACTGGGTGCCGTCCGGCGCGACGCCCGCCGACGGCGCGTACGTCCACTATCCGCTCGACGATCTCGCGGGCCTGCTCGCGCTCGAAAGCGAGCGCCACCGCTGTCTCGTGATCGGCGAGGATCTCGGCACCGTGCCCGACGAGGTGCGCATCGCGCTCGCGTCGAATGACCTGCTCTCGTACCGCGTGCTGCTCTTCGAGCGAAACGAGCAAGGCGAATTCAATCCGCCATCCGCGTATCCGGAAGCGGCGCTCGCCACCGCAAGCACACACGACCTGCCCACGCTTGCCGGCTGGTGGGAAGGCCATGACATTGCGCTTCGCGCGGCACACGGCCATCTTGGCGCGAATGCCAATCTTGAATCCGCGATGGCGGAGCGCATTCGTGACCGCGGCCAACTGCTCGCGGCGCTTGTGCGTGAAGGCTTGCTGCCCGAGGGCACGCCGCTCGATCCGAACGCGGTCCCGACGCTCACGCTGGCGCTCGCCGCCGCGCTGCAGGCGTATCTGGCGCGAACGCCGTGCGCGCTGTTCGTCGTGCAGCCGGAAGACGTGTTCGGCGCGATCGAGCAGGCGAACCTGCCCGGCACGACGACCGAGCATCCGAACTGGCGACGCAAGTTGCCCGTTTCGCTCGATGACATGGCAACGGACGGACGGCTGCACGCGCTCGCCGCCCGCATCGCCACCGAACGTTCACGCGCGACGCCGTGAAACGGCGCGCGGACGCCGTGCCGCTTCCCGTTGCGGCGATTCCGCGAGCGACGTATCGCGTCCAGCTCTCGCGCGATTTCACGTTCGACGACGTGACGGCGCTCGCGCCTTATTTCGCGGCGCTCGGCATAAGCCACGTTTACTGCTCGCCGTACCTTCGCGCGCGCCCGGGAAGCACGCATGGCTACGACATCATCGACCACCGGATGCTGAATCCGGAGATCGGATCGCGCGCCGATTTCGATCGCATGGTCGAAGCACTCGCGCGCGAAGGCATGAGCCATTTGTGCGACGTCGTGCCGAATCACATGGCGGTCATGGGCGGCGACAACGCGTGGTGGATGGACGTGCTCGCGAACGGTGCGTCGTCGCGTTATGCATCGTTCTTCGATATCGACTGGAACCGGCACGGTTCGGATCTCGCCGGGAAGGTGCTCGTCCCCGTCCTCGGCGACGCGTACGGCACTGTGCTAGAGAGCGGCTTGCTTCGGCTGGAATTCGATGCGCGCAACGGCACCTTCGCGATTGCCTATTACGATCATCGCTTTCCGATCGATCCCAGGTGCTACGCGGAAATCCTGCTGGCGGCGTCGTCCGACGCGCGTGGCGCGTCGCCGCCGGGCAACGTCTCCGAGCTCGAATCGATCGCCTATACGTTGAAAGCGCTGCCGCCGCACGACGAGACGTCGCCCGCGCGCATTGCTGCACGGCGCAGGCTCGGGCCCGACCTTTCGCGCCGGCTCGCCGCGCTCGTCCGCCGCGACGCACGCATCGGTGATGCGATCGCGCAGAGGGTCGTGCGATTCAACGGGACGGCGGGCGAGCGAGATAGTTTCGATGCACTGCACGCGCTGCTCGAAGCGCAGCCGTTTCGCCTTGCGCACTGGCGCGTCGCTTCCGACGAAATCAACTATCGCCGTTTCTTCGACATCAACGAGCTTGGGGCGCTGCGGATGGAAGAGCCCGACGTGTTCGATGCGACGCATGCCTTCGTCCTCGGGCTCGCCGCCGACGGCGTGATCGGCGGCTTGCGGATCGACCATCCCGATGGCCTGTTCGATCCCAAGGGTTACTTCGAGGCGTTGCAGCGACGCTATCGCGCGGAGGTTGCGGCACGAACGCAAGCGAACGAGCGCGTGCAGCGGGGCATCTACGTCGTCATCGAAAAAATCGCCGCGTCGCACGAGCGCATGCACGAGGACTGGCCTGTTCAGGGCACCACCGGCTATCGTTTCGCGAACGTCGTCAACGGCCTCTTCGTCGATACGCGCGCCAAGGCGCGCATCGATCGCATCTGGCGCGCGTTCGTCGGCGACGAGGCGCGCGGCTTCGACGAGGCATGCTACGAGGGACGCCGCGCGATCATGGAAGGCCCGCTCGCCTCCGAGCTCCGCGTGCTGACGCTTCGCGCGCTGCGCCTCGCGCGCGCCGATCGGCGCACGCGCGATTTCACGTTCAACACGCTGCGCAAGGCGATCATCGAGGTTGCCGCTCGCTTTCCCGTCTATCGCACCTACGTCGACGCGGACGGCGCATCTTCGCAGGATCGCCGCCACGTCGGCTGGGCCGTGGGCCACGCGCGCGCGCGAAGCCGCACCAGCGATCCCACGGTGCTCGACTTCCTGCAACGCGCCTTGCTCGGCGAGCCGGGTGCCGATGCGCCGGCGTCGGCCGTTGCCGCCTATTGCGATTTTGCGATGCGCTTTCAGCAGTTCACGGCGCCGGTCGCGGCGAAAGGCGTCGAGGACACGGCGCTCTACCGTTTCAACCGGCTCGTTTCGTTGAACGAGGTCGGCGGTGATCCCGAGCAGTTCGGCATCACCCTTCGCGCATTTCATGCGGCGAGCGCCGATCGCGCGGCACGCTGGCCGCATACGATGCTTGCGACGTCGACGCACGACAACAAGCGTTCGGAGGACGTTCGCGCTCGCATCGACGCGATCTCCGAGATGCCTGCCGTCTGGCGGTCGATGCTGCGCCGGTATCGGACGATGAATCGAAGCCGCAAGACGCAGATCGACGACGCGCCGGCGCCTTCGCGCAACGACGAATACCTGCTCTACCAGACGCTCGTCGGCACGTATCCACCGGAGCGCATGAATGCGCAGCAGGCGAGCGCGTATCGCGAGCGCATCACGAGCTACATGCGAAAGGCAGCGCGCGAAGCGAAGGTGCATACGAGCTGGCTCGCGCCGAATGCCGCATACGAAGCCGCGCTCGACGCGTTCGTCGGCGCGCTTCTTGGCGACGAAGGCGAGCGGCTCTTCCTTCCGGATCTTCGCCGCGAATGCGCGACGTTCGCGTGGCTCGGGCTTCTTTCGAGCCTCGCGATGGCCCTTCTCAAGGTCGCTTCGCCCGGCGTGCCGGACATCTACCAGGGCAACGAGCTCGTCGACTACGCGCTCGTCGATCCCGACAATCGGCACCCGGTCGACTACGCGGCGAGACGGGAGCGTCTCGCGTCGCTCGCCCGCATCGGCGATGATGCGTCAACTCGCGCGGCTGCGCTTCGCGCGCTGTTCGACCCGCCGTTCGACGGGCGCGCGAAGCTCTTCGTGCTCTCGCGCGGGTTCGCGCTGCGACGCGCGCATCCGGCGCTTTTCGCCAGCGGCGACTATCGGCCGATCCATGCGACAGGCACGCATGCCGAGCATGTCGTCGCGTTCGCGCGCATGCACGACGGTGAAGGCGTCATCGCCGCCGCCGGGCGGCTCTACGTGTCGCGCGGCTTGACCGTGGGTGCGCTGCCGATCGGCTCTTTCTGGCGCGATACCGCGCTCGATTTGCCGTGGTTATCGCCGAATGCGATGTTGACCGATGCGCTCGGTGGCGAGGCCTTCGCGGCCGGCAGCGCCGAGATGCCGCTCGCGCGGCTCTTTCAGGATTTTCCCGGCGCACTGCTCCATTTCCGAATCTCCAGCGGATAGCGCGCGATGGCGACGCTGCGTTGGCTCGTCGTGCTCGTGCCGATCGCGCTCGGCGTTCGCTACCTGCTCGATGTCGCACCGATCGTCACGTTCGTCGTCGCGATCATCGCCATCGTTCCGCTCGCCGACTGGATTCGCCGCGCGACCGAGCAGATCTCGCGGCGAACCGGCTCGGCGATCGGGGGGTTGCTGAACGCGACGTTCGGCAATACCGCGGAGCTCGTGCTCGCGATCTTCGTACTGTTCGCAGGACACGCTACAGTCGTCAAGGCGCAGATCACCGGATCGATCATCGGCAACGGCCTTCTCGGGTTCGGCCTCGCGATCGTCGCCGGCACGTGGGGGCGGCGCGAACTTCGCTTCAACCGCGAGCGCGCGGGATTGCTTGCGAGCCTGCTCGTGCTGGTCGTGATTGCACTCCTGGTGCCGGCGCTTTTCCACTACACCGAGCATGCGGTGCTCGCGGCGGCCGAAACCGAAGCGCTCGACGACAAGCTGTCGATCTGCGTCGCGATCGTGCTGATCGTCGTCTATGCGGCGAACCTGGTCTACACGCTCGTCACGCATCGCGACGTGTTCGCGCTCGACGAAGCGCCCGACGACGAAGGTGCCACGTGGTCGCTCGCGCGCGCGGTCGTCGTGCTCGTCGCCGCGACCGCGGGGACCGCCGTCATGGCCGAGCTCGTCTCCGCTGCGCTCGTATCGGCCGCGAACGCGATCGGCGTGTCGACGTTCTTTCTCGGCGTGGTCGTGCTCGCCGTCGTCGGCAATGCCGCCGAATACTTCTCGTCGATTTACTTCGCGCGGCAGTCGCGGATGGGCCTCGTTGCGACCATTACCCTCGGATCGACGATCCAGGTCGGTTTGCTCGTCGCACCGATCCTGGTGCTCGCGTCGCACCTGACCTCCCATCCGATGAGCCTCGTTTTCGACAACCCGCTCGAGCTCGTCGCGATCGCGAGCGTCGCGTTCGTCGTCAACGCGATCACGCGCGACGGCGAAGCGACGTGGTTCGAGGGCGTGCTGCTGATCGGCGTCTACGCGCTGCTGGCGTTCGCCTTCTTTTTCGCGACGCCTTTATAACCGACGATGAACCCGCACGCGCCGCGCGGGTCACAACGGATGCGGATCAACCGAGCACGAGGAGGAAATCATGGCCAATGCACCAGGCAAATGCGCGCACGCGGCGTGTCGCTGCGACGTCCAGCCGGGCCAGAGGTATTGCAGCACGTCGTGCGCGCAGCAGGCGCAGCAGCAGGGAGGATCGAGCCGGCAGCAGGGCCAGCAGCAATCGGCGTCGGGGGCGTCGCATTGCAACTGCGACCACCCGAGCTGCCAGCACGGCTGACGCAACTCGCGCTACCGCCCCGCTTCGACGAACTCCCACGGCGATTTGCCGTGGTGATGGCGGTAGTAGTGATCGTGCAGCGTGGCGAGCTCACTCGCGATCGCGAGCGGAAAGCCTTTGCGGCCGCCGCGACGATCGGTCATCAGATCGTCGAGAAAGCGCTCGCATTTGACCGGATCGCTCCAAAGCTTCGCGATCCGGTTGGCAAGCCGTCCGTAGCGAAGCGCGAGCTGGCGCGGACGCACCGACTCCGGCAACTCCGCCATCCACGCATTCGCCTCGTCGGAAAGCGGCTCGGGCGGCGTCGACGTGCGCTTTTCTTCCCAGTTCTCCGGCGACTTCCGCACCGCATACGCGGCAGGACCGGTTTCGTCGAGCGCCTTGCGCGCTTCGGTCAAGGAAACTTTTTCGAACTCAAGCGAGCCTGAATCGCCAGAACCCGGCATGACCGCTCTCCTCTCGCGCTTGCGGGTGACTGCAGCCCGATGCGCCGTGTAGCCCACATCATGCGTGCCTCGGCGACTCGTAAGGCGTCCTGTCGCCGGACCGCATCACCCTCGCGTCCATCGTAATGACGATGGGCGCTTCGCGCACGACCGCGCGTCGTGGCGGCGTGCTTTCACCGACGAACGGCGCAGCGTGCACGCAACATGCGCTGAATGAAAAAAGGCCGGGCAGCGCCCGGCCTTTTTTCCTGTGCGGGAAAGCGCGACGTCAGACCGCCTGGATGTTCGAGGCTTGCTTGCCCTTCGGACCTTGCGTCACCTCGAAGCTGACCTTCTGGCCTTCCTTGAGCGTTTTGAAGCCCTGCATGTTGATCGCCGAGAAGTGAGCGAACAGATCCTCGCCCCCGCCATCGGGAGTGATGAATCCGAAGCCCTTCGCGTCGTTGAACCACTTCACAGTTCCGGTTGCCATGTTCTCTTTGATTCCTCAAGTACGAGAAGTAAACGGGACGTTGCCCGGCCGATGTTTCGATCTCAAGGAAAGTACGGCGGTCGAACGACTGCGTGGCGGTCGTACAGAGCGTGCCTTTACTGCCTGGAACAAAACACGGCGCGCACTATACGTCAGATTTTCCAAAAAAGCGACAACTTTCCGGCGGGCGGCGCGGTTAAGTGTTGCGCGGAAAGCCACGCCAGACGCGGGATTCCGCGCGCCGGCCGGCCGGGCCGGCGAGGCGCGTTAAGCACGCTCTGAAACAACTCCCTCCGTGGCGCGCCGGCCGCCCTACGCCAGTTCCCCGCGGACGACCGCGGCGCCTTCGCCCAACGCCCGAAGCTTTCGCCGCGCCACGTCTCGTGCGAGCGGCACCATGCCGCAGTTGGTGCAGGGATAAAGGCGTCCGGCCGGGACATGGCGAAGTGCCGCCCGTATCACCTCCGCGACCTCTTCGGGGGTCTCGACGCGGTCGGTCGCGACATCGATCGCGCCGACGAGCACGTCCTTGCCCTCCAGGAGCCCGATCAGGTCGATGGGCACGTGGGAATGCGCGCATTCGAGCGACACCTGATCGATCGACGAGGCGGCAAGCTGCGGGAACGTCTGCTCGTACTGGCGCCACTCGCCGCCAAGCGTCTTCTTCCAGTCGATGTTCGCCTTGATCCCGTAGCCGTAGCAGATATGCACCGCCTTGGTGCAGCGAAGGCCAGCGGCCGCTCGCTCGAGCGTTGCGATGCCCCAGTCGCGAACCTCGTCGAAGTAGACGTTGAAGGCCGGCTCGTCGAACTGGATCACATCGATGCCGGCAGCCTCGATCGCGCGCGCTTCCTCGTTCAGGATCTCCGCGAACGCCCACGCGAGCTTCTCCCGGCTGCCGTAATGGGCGTCGTGCAGGGTGTCGACCATCGTCATCGGTCCGGGCAGCGTGAATTTGACGGCGCGATCCGTTTGCGAGCGCAGGAACGCGGCGTCGTCCACGTAAATCGGGCGCCGGCGTGCGACCGCGCCGACGACGACAGGGACATCCGCGTCGTAGCGGTTGCGAATGCGTACCGTCTTGCGGTGCTCGAAATCCACGCCGTCCAGGCCTTCGATGAACGTCGTCACGAAGTGGCGGCGCGTCTGCTCGCCGTCGCTCACGATGTCGATGCCGGCCTGTTCCTGATCGCGAAGCACGAGGCGCACCGCGTCGCGCTTGCCTTCGGCGAGCGCTTCGCCTTCGAGCTTCCACGCGGCCCACAGCTTCTCGGGTTCGGCGAGCCACGACGGCTTCGGAAGGCTTCCGGCGATCGTCGTACGTAGCGGCTTCGTCATGCGTGAATCTCCTGATTCGCGGCCTTTCTCGATTCTATGCCCTTGACGCTCGCTCGCCCTGCCGCGTACCTTCTGCGAGCCGCGCGAGCGCACCTTCGCGCCTGGCCCCCGCCGTATGCCACGCGTCCTCTTCGCCGACCACGACTTTCCCGACGTCGACCTCGAGCGCGAGATCTTCGCGGAGGCGGAGCTGTCGCTCGTCGTCGCGCAATGCCGGCGAGAAGAGGAAGTCATCGAGGCGGCGCGCGATTGCGTCGCGATCCTTCTGCAATACGCACCGATCGGCGCGCGCGTGGTCGATGCGATGCCGCGGCTTGGGATCGTGAGCCGGATCGGCGCAGGCTACGACACCGTCGACACGAAGGCGTGCGAAGCGCACGGCGTCTGGGTCGCGAATTCACCCGATTACGGAATTGGTGAGGTGGCGACGCACGCGCTCGCGCTTGCGCTCGCGTCGCTTAGAAACGTCGTCGGCTACGATGCCGACGTGCGCGCGGGCCGCTGGCAGTACCTGTCTGGCGGCGAGCTTCGCCGACCCGGTACGCTGACGCTCGGCATCGTCGGCCTCGGCCGCATCGGCAAGCGGATGGCGCACGTGTCACGCAATGTCGTCGGCCGCGTGATCGCGTACGATCCGTACCTGATCGACGGCGACTTTCCTGCGTACGTCGAGCGTGCGCACACGCTCGACGCGCTCGCCGCGCAGGCGGACGTCGTCTCGCTGCATACGCCCCTCGATTCGACGACGCGCGGCATGATCGACCGGCGCTTCTTCGCCGCCGCGAAGCGCGGAATGACGCTCGTCAACACATCGCGCGGCGGCGTCGTCGACGTCGCCGATTTGCTCGCGGCGCTCGATGCTGGAATACTGCGGGGCGCCGCGCTCGACGTGCTGCCCGATGAGCCGGTGCCGGCCGGCTCGCCGCTTGTTCGCGATCGGCGCGTGATCCTGACGCCGCACGCTGCGTTCTACTCGGTCGAGGCAGAACGCGAGCTTCGACGCAAGGCGGCGCGGAACATCGTCGCATGGTGGCGAAGCGGCCGGCCCGACTATCCGGTGGTCGAGGGGACGCGGCGGCCCGAGTCGTGAGCGAGGAAAGGAAGTTCAGTCGATGGCAGCGGTGAATATCACGGGCGTGCACAAGTGGTTCGGCCAGACGCACGTGATTCGCGGCGTCGACGTCGCGATCGCCGACGGCCGCTTCTGCGTGCTCGTCGGCCCCTCGGGCTGCGGCAAATCGACGCTCCTTCGCATGATCGCGGGACTCGAGCAGATCAGCGAAGGCGAAATCGCCATCGGCGGGCGCGTCGTCAACAAAGTGCGGCCCAAGGAGCGCGACATCGCGATGGTGTTCCAGAACTATGCGCTCTATCCGCACATGACCGTGCGGGACAACATGTCGTTCGCGCTCAAGCTCGCGAAGTTCGGCAGCGCCGACATCGCGGCGCGCGTCAAGCGCGCCGCCGAGATCCTGGGCCTTGCCGACTATCTCGACCGCTATCCGCGCCAGCTTTCGGGCGGCCAACGCCAGCGCGTCGCCATGGGACGCGCGATCGTGCGCGACCCGCAGGTGTTCCTGTTCGACGAGCCCCTGTCGAACCTCGACGCCAAGCTTCGCGTGCAGATGCGAACGGAGATCAAGGAACTCCACCAGCGGCTTCGCACGACGTCGATTTACGTCACGCACGATCAGATCGAGGCGATGACGATGGCCGATCGAATCGTCGTGATGCGCGAAGGGATCGTCGAGCAGGCCGGCGATCCGCTCGATCTCTACGACAAGCCGGCCAACACGTTCGTCGCCGGCTTCATCGGCTCGCCTGCGATGAATCTTCTGCCCGGCGTGGCGCGCCTAAACGGCGGCGCGTCGGTTGTCGAGTTCGAAGGCGGCATACGCCTGCCGATGCCCGTCGGCGCGCGTGCCGACGATGGCCAGCCGGTGTTCTACGGCATGCGTCCCGAGCACTGCGCGGTCGCCGGAACGGGATTGCCGGCGGAAGTGGTTGTCGTCGAGCCGACCGGCGCCGACACGCAGCTCTTCTGCCGTTTCAACGGCCAGGAGGTGACCTCGCTCGTGCGTGACCGTGTCGCCTGCCGCGCGGGCGAGCGCATCGGGCTCATGCCCGATCTTTCGCGCGCGCATCTTTTCGACGTCGCGACCGGCGCACGGCTCGCGGCGTAGTGTTCCAAAAAAACAGGGAGAGCGTTTTCGCTTTTGTCGCTTAACGGAGGAGAAGCCATGAGCAGTTTCAAGCGTCGTGAATTTTTGAAAACGTCCGCCGGGCTTGCCGCCGGCGCCGCGGTCGGCCCGATGATCTTCGTCAAGGACGCGAACGCGCAGGCGTGGCACAACACGCCGGAGAAGGGCGCGAAGCTTCGCGTCTTGCGCTGGAGCCAGTTCGTCCCGGCCGACTGGGATATGTATCTCAAGAACGTCAAGAAATTCGAGGACAAGTACCAGATCGAGGTGCGCGTCGACAAGGAAGGTTGGGAAGACGTGCGTCCGAAAGCGGCCGTCGCCGCGAATACCGGCGCGGGCCCGGACATCATCCTCGGCACGAACGACGATGCGAATCTCTATCCCGAGAAGCTCGTGGACGTGACCGACGTCTGCAACTACCTCGGCGCCAAATACGGCGGCTTTTATCCGGTCTGCGAGCCGTATCTCAAGCCTGATGGCAAGAAGTGGATCGGCGTGCCGCTCGGCGTCGCGGGCGTTTGCATGGTGTATCGCCAAAGCGCCGTCAAGGCGGCCGGGTTCGACACGTTCCCGAAGGACACCGACGGCTTCCTGAAACTCTGCAAGGCGCTCAAGGAGAAGAACACACCGCCCGCGTTCGCGCTGGGCAACGCGACCGGCGACGCGAACACGTGGTGCCAATGGATCGTCTGGGCCCACGGCGGCAAGCTCGTCGACACCAGCAACAAGGTCGTCATCGACAGCCCCGAGACGCTGAAGGCGCTCGAGTACGTGAAGGATCTCTATCCGACGTTCGCGCCGGGAACGTTGTCGTGGCTCGATCCGAACAACAACAAGGCGTTCCTCGACAACCAGATCTTCCTCACGAACAACGGAATCTCGATCTACTACGCCGCGAAAAATTCGCCGGACCCGAAGCTCAAAGAGATGGCCGCTGACATCTATCACGCGAACATGCCGATCGGGCCCGCCGGCAAGCCGACGGAGTTCCAGCTCTTCTTCAACCAGATGATCTTCAAGTACAGCAAGTACCCGAAGGCGGCGAAGGAGTTTCTGCGTTTCATGATGGAGCCCGAGCAGATGGACCCGTGGGTCGAGGCGTCGATCGGTTACGTGACGCCGGCGCTTCGGCACTACGAGAAGAATCCGATCTGGACGGTCGATCCCAAGCACACCCCGTATCGCGACTCGATGAAGAACATGCTGCCGTCGGGCTACGCGGGCAAGATGGGCTACGCGTCGGCAGGCGCGCTCGCGGACTTCATCGTCGTCAACATGGTGGCGGAGGCAGCGTCCGGATCGAAGACGCCGAAGGACGCGGCGGAGCGGGCGCAGAAGCGGGCGGAGCGCTACTACAAGGTTTGATATTACGTCGCGCCGGCGAACTTCGTCGTGCTTGCCATCGACTCATCGGCGCGACGCAATATCGGCGCGCGTTGAACACGGCGCCACGGGCGCCGGTTAACGCGCGCAACACCCGACGCAGCACGTTTTGCGCACATAATCACGTCGCCGGACTTCGGCGACTTCGTCGGGTGCGCCGCGCGCCGCGCACCCGGATTTGCTTCCCGGCATTCCACCGTCCTCTCCTTGGCTTCCTTCGCTGCCCGCCTGCAGGACAACCGTAACGCGCTGGGACTTCTGTTCCTGCTGCCGTCGGCGGTGCTGCTGCTCGTGTTCCTCACGTACCCGCTCGGTCTCGGCACCTGGCTCGGGTTCACCGACGCGAAGGTCGGGCGGCCCGGCGAGTTCATCGGGCTCGGCAACTTCGATTTCCTCTGGCACGACCAGGTCACGCGGCTCGCGCTCTTCAACACGATCTTCTATACGACCATCGCGAGCGTCATCAAATTCGGCCTGGGCCTCTGGCTCGCGCTGATCCTGAACGAGCATTTGCCGTTCAAGGCGTTCCTGCGCGCGATCGTCCTCCTGCCGTTCATCGTACCTACGGCGTTATCGGCGATCGCGTTCTGGTGGATCTACGACTCGCAGTTCTCGATCATCAGTTGGCTGCTCGAGAAGATGGGCCTCATCCACCAGTACATCGACTTTCTCGGCGATCCGTGGAACGCGCGCTTCTCGACGATCGCGGCGAACATCTGGCGCGGCGTGCCGTTCGTTGCCATCACGCTGCTTGCGGGCCTGCAGACGATTTCGCCCTCGTACTACGAAGCGGCAAGCCTGGACGGCGCATCGCCGTTCCAGCAATTCCGCTACGTCACGCTGCCGCTTCTGACGCCGATCATCGCGGTCGTGATGACCTTCTCGGTGCTGTTCACGTTCACCGATTTCCAGTTGATCTACGTGCTGACGCGCGGCGGCCCGCTCAACGCAACGCATTTGATGGCCACGCTTTCGTTCCAGCGCGCGATTCCTGGCGGCAGCCTGGGCGAGGGCGCGGCGATCGCGACCGCGATGGTGCCGTTCCTGCTTGCCGCGATCCTGATCTCGTACTTCGGCTTGCAACGACGCGCGTGGCAGCAGGGCGGGAAAGACTGAGCTCGATGGCTGCCACCATCGCCACGCCGCGCGTGACCGACTCCGAGGGGATGAGCTATCTCGTCTCGCTGCCGCGGCGGATTGTCACGATCTGGATTCCGCTTGGCGTATTCCTGATCGTGCTGCTGTTTCCGTTCTATTGGATGGTCGTCACGAGCGTGAAGCCCGACGACGAGCTGCTCTCGCGCGAAGGGAATCCGTTCTGGGTCCACCATCCGACGTTCGCGCATATCCATAAGCTGTTCTTCGAGACCTCGTATCCCGAGTGGTTGTGGAACACGCTGTTGATCTCGGTCGTGTCGACGTTGGTTTCGATCGCGTGCAGCGTCCTTGCCGCGTATGCGATCGAGCGGCTGCGCTTTCGCGGCTCGCGCCTCGTCGGCATGGCGATCTTCCTCGCGTACCTGGTGCCGCCGTCGATCCTGTTCATTCCGCTCGCCACGATGGTGTACGAACTGCATCTGTTCGACACGCGGCTTGCGCTGATCCTCACTTATCCCACGTTCCTGATCCCGTTCTGCACCTGGCTTCTGATGGGCTATTTCAAGACGATCCCGTTCGAGCTCGAGGAGTGCGCGCTGATCGACGGCGCGAGCCGCTGGCAGATTCTCGTGCGGATCGTCCTGCCGCTCGCGGTGCCGGGACTCATTTCCGCCGGCATCTTTGCGTTCACGCTGTCGTGGAACGAGTTCATCTACGCGCTGACGTTCATTTCGTCGTCCGAAGTGAAGACCGTGCCGATCGGGGTCGTGACCGAACTGGTCGAAGGCGACGTCTACCACTGGGGATCGCTGATGGCCGGTGCGTTGTTCGGATCGCTGCCCGTCGCGATCCTGTACTCGTTCTTCGTCGAGTACTACGTCTCCGGGCTCACCGGGGCCGTGAAGGAGTAGTTCCTTGAAGCCCCGGCCGTCGGCCGATTAAAAGGGGCCAGGGTCGGATTTCCGGACCCTGTCGCGTCCTTTGTGCGGGGGGCAGTGCACGGAAATTCGACCTTGGCCCCTTTTAATCGGAGCCCGGAAATCCGACCCTGGCCCCTTTCAATCGCCGGAAGACAAGACGCTTGTGACCGAAGCCGTCCGGCCGCATGTGGGTAGAATCCACTATCGAGCGGACCGATTCGGGAGCTACCACATGAGCGACATCAAGGACACGATCAAGGACCAGGTCAGGCAGAACCGGGTCGTCCTCTACATGAAGGGGACGCCGGACTTCCCTCAATGCGGCTTCTCGGCAACGGCGACCGAAATCCTCCGCCGCTGCGGCGTCGATCAATTCGCGTCGTTCAACGTCCTTGCCGACGACGATCTCCGCCACGGCATCAAGGCATTCTCGAACTGGCCGACGATCCCGCAGCTTTACGTCGACGGCGAATTCGTCGGCGGTTGCGACATCATGCGCGAGATGTACCAGTCGGGCGAGTTGCAGAAGCTTCTCGCGAAGGAGCCCGCCTGATCGAAGCGGCGCCGCGCCCGGCGGGTTAGCCGGGGATCGCTGACCGCGGACCTACGTCCGCGCGCGCTGCACGCGCCGCACGTGCGGGATCCGGTGGAGCGCGCGCATCACGTTCGCGAGGTGGCGGCGATCGCGCACCTGCACGCCGAAGAACATCGCGACGTCGTTTCCGTCGGGACGCTCCATCGACACCGTATCGATATTCGCGTCCGCGTTGCCGACCGCGGTCGCGAGGTCCGCGAGCAAGCCTCGGCGATCGGCGACCAGCACGCGAAGCCCCGACTCGAACACGCCCTGCACGTCGGAGGCCCACTCGACGTCGACCAACTCGCTGCCATCGATGCGCTGCTTGCGAAGCGTTGCGCAATCGCGCAGGTGGACCATCAGTCCCTGTCCCTTGCGAAACTGCCCGACGATCGCGTCGCCCGGCACGGGTCGGCAGCATTTCGCGTACTGAATCGCCACCCCTTCGACGCCACGCAGCGTCAATGCCGCGGGCTTCGTGGACGTGCCCTGTGGAGAATGCGTCGGTTCGTCGGCCTTGCCGGGCTGGCGCGTAAGCGCCTGCGCGACGACGAACGACAGCCGCTTGCCGAGACCGATGTCGGCGAGAATTTCGAGCTCGCTCTTCGCGCCGTATTCTTTCGCGAGCGCCTCCCAGCGCTCCCATGTGATCGACTCGGGCTCGACCTTGAGTGTCGCGAGTGCCTGGTTCAGGAGCCGCTCGCCGAGCGCCGCCGATTCCTTCTGTTGCAGGCTTTTCAGGTAATGCCGAATCCGCGAACGCGCCTTGCCGGTGGCGACGAACGACAGCCACGACGGATTGGGGCGTGCGGTCGGCGAGGTCAGGATCTCGACGTGGTCGCCGTTCTTGAGCTCGGTGCGCAGCGGCAATAGCTCGTAGTTGATCCGCGCCGCGACGCAATGATGGCCGATGTCGGTGTGCACGCCATACGCGAAATCGACCGCGGTGGCGCCGCGTGGCAGCGCCATGATCTTGCCCTTCGGCGTGAAGAGGTAGATCTCGTCGGGGAAGAGGTCGCCCTTGACGTGCTCGAGAAATTCCTTCGAATCGCGCGACTCGGACTGGATTTCGAGCAGGCTTTGGAGCCAGCGATGCGTCTCGCGCTGCGCTTCCGCGAGATCGAGCTGACCGCCCGACTTGTAGAGCCAGTGCGCCGCGACACCCGCTTCGGCGACGCGATGCATGTCGTGCGTGCGCAATTGCGCTTCGAGCGGCGTGCCGAACGGCCCGAACAGCGTCGTGTGCAGCGACTGATAGCCGTTCGCCTTCGGGATCGCGATGTAGTCCTTGAACTTGCCGGGAATCGGCTTGTACAGCTCGTGCAACACACCGAGCGCCGCGTAGCACGTCGGTTTGTCGGCGACGAGCACGCGCACGCCGTAGATGTCGAACACCTGCGAGAACGTGTAGTGCTTCTCGCGCATCTTCTTGTAGACCGAAAAGACGGTCTTCTCGCGGCCGGTGACCACCGCGGCGATGTTTGCGCGTGCGAGCCCGTCGCGGATGACGTCGAGCAAGCGGTTCATCACCTCGCGGCGGTTGCCGCGGGCGGTCTTGATCGCGTGCGCGAGGATTCGATAGCGCAGCGGATAGAGGTGCTTGAACGAGAGATCCTGCAGCTCGAGAAACAGCGCGTTCAGGCCGAGGCGGTTCGCGATCGGCGCGTAGATGTCCATCGTTTCGCGCGCGATCCGCTTGCGATGTCCGGGCGCCATCGCGTCGAGCGTGCGCATGTTGTGCAGCCGATCCGCGAGCTTGATCAGGATGACGCGCACGTCGCGCGCCATCGCGAGCAGCATCTTGCGAAAGCTCTCGGCCTGCGCATCCTCGCGCGTCGCGAACTCGATCTGGTCGAGCTTCGAGAGCCCGTCGACGATTGCGGCGACCGGCTTGCCGAACGTCGTCTCGATCTCGCTGCGCTTCACCGACGTGTCTTCCATCACGTCGTGCAGGAGCGCGGCCGCCAACCCCTCCGCGTCGAGACGCCACTCGGAGAGGATGCTCGCGACCGCGAGCGGATGCGTGATGAACGGCTCGCCGGACTTTCGGAACTGTCCGCGGTGCGCCGATTCGGAGAACTCGAATGCGCGCTCGACGAGCGCGATGTCGCGCGGCACCATGTAATGCCCGAGGTGCCGCGTGAATTCGGCAATCTCGGACATCGGGCGAAGCGCTGTCCCGGTCAGATCGTCGGGGTCGGCGCCATCTTGTGCAGCATTTCGATGCCGACCTTGCCGGCCGCGAGCTCGCGCAGCGCGATGACCGTCGGTTTGTCGCGGTCAGGCTCGACCAGGGGCGCTGCGCCCGACGTGATCTGGCGTGCGCGGTTGGTGGCCGCGAGCGTGAGCTCGAAGCGGTTGGGAATCCTGGCGAGAACGTCGTCGATCGTGATGCGTGCCATGGTGACCTTCAGGAATCTCGGGAGAGGAGTTGCGCGAGCACCTTCGCGTGGCGAGCCTGCTGTCGAGCCGACGTGAGCCGCGCCGCACGAACGATTGCGGACAGGTCGTCGACTGCGCGCGCAAAGTCCTGATTCATAATAACATAGTCGAACTCGCCGCAGTGGCGGATCTCCTCGATCGCGGCGGCGAGCCGCTTCTCGATCACGTCGCTCGCATCCTGCGCGCGCTTCATCAGGCGCTCCTCCAGCGCTGCGAGCGAGGGCGGCAGTATGAAGATGTGCACGGAGTCGGGAATCAGGCGGCGTACCTGCGCGGCACCCTGCCAATCGATTTCCAACAGCACGTCCTGGCCCGCCGTGACCTGGGCTTTGAGCCAGGTCGCCGATGTAGCGTACCAATTGCCGTGGACAAACGCGTACTCGAGAAATTCGCCTTTCGCGCGCAGCGCCTCGAACGTTTGCACGTCGATGAAGTGATAGTGCCGTCCCTCCGATTCGCCGGGGCGCGGTGGGCGCGTCGTGTACGACACGGACAACCGAATGCCCGGCTCGCGCTCGAGAAGCGCATTGACCATGCTGCTCTTGCCGCCGCCCGACGGCGCGGCAACGACGAACAGTACGCCCGACGCACCCGGGGCCTGCGTCGTGATCGTCACGCGCGAAGAGCGGCAGGATTGCGGCGGGACATCGCCGTAATGTTACCAATCGACGCGCGGGCTCACGGCAGAGAACCTCGCGTTACTCGAGATTCTGCACCTGCTCGCGCATCTGCTCGATCAGCACCTTGAGCTCGAGCGACACCTGCGAAAGCTCGGCGTCGATCGACTTGGAACCGAGCGTGTTCGCCTCGCGATGCAACTCCTGCGCGAGGAAATCGAGGCGCTTGCCGACGCTGCCGCCCTGCGCCAGCACCCGCCGCACCTCGGCAACGTGCGTCGCGAGGCGCGCGACTTCCTCGGCGACGTCGATCTTCGTCGCGAAGAACGCGAGCTCCTGCTTCAGGCGATCTTCGTTGGGATCGAGACCCGCTTCCGCGAGGCGCGCGCCGAGCTTCGACAGGAACGCCGCGTGGAGCGCGGGAATTCGAGGCGCGACGCGTGCGATCTGGGTCTCGATGTCCGCGCATCGCGCATCGAGCACCTCGCGAAGCCTTGCGCCTTCGCGCGCGCGCGCTGCGGTCAGTTCCGAGAGCGCCTGCTGGACGAGGGTGTCGACCTGCTCGGCGAGCGCTTCCTGAGATATCGCCGCATCGACCATCACGCCGGGCCAGCGCAGGATGTCGGCCGCCGTGAGCGGCGGCGTGCCGGGGATCGTGCGCGCGACCGCCGCAGCCGCGCCCGCGATCTGCTGCACGCGCTCGGTGTTGATGGCGATCGTCCCTGATGCGCCGAGCGTGCGCAAAAGCGTCACGCGGCATTCGAGCTTGCCGCGCCGTTGCGCCGACGCGAGCCGTTCGCGGAGCGGCGATTCCAGCATACGCAATTCCTCGGGCAGCTTGACAGTGACGTCGAGGTAGCGGTGATTGACCGACCGAAGCTCGACAGCAAGCGAAATGCCCGGCAGCTCCGCGCTCGCGGACGCGAAGCCCGTCATGCTGAGAATCATCGTGAAACGAATGGTCGAAATGCCGGCATGATCGTCGATTCCCGCTTTACAGTGAGCATTCGCATCGGGAGAATGTATGCGCTGCGCGCTCCTCGCGCAAGGCAGCGAGGAGTTCTGGCACGCCGCTTGCGGCGTCCACATATCGCGCGCGTCCACCGCCTACCTGTTCCCCGATGGCCGTCACCAATCAAGCGCTGCCGAGCAGCTACGCGCTTCTCAATTACCGCATCGATCGCCAGATCAGCCGGGGCGGCTTTTCGATCGTATACCGGGCGTTCGACGAGACCGGCCAGCCGGTCGCGATCAAGGAATATCTGCCGTCGTCGCTCGTGCTTCGTACCGAGGGCGACATCGTGCGCGCGAGCTCGGCCGAGAACCTGACCTCGTTCCGCTACGGGATGAAGTGCTTTTTCGAGGAAGGCCGGGCGCTCGCGAAGATCAACCATCCGAACGTCGTGCGCGTGCTGAACTTCTTCCGCGCGAACGAGACCGTGTACATGGTGATGCGCTACGAGCGCGGGCGCACGCTGCAACAGCAGATCCAGATGCGCCAGGACCAGATGTCCGAGCGGTTCGTGCGGCACGTGTTCATGCAGCTTCTGAACGGGCTGCGCGAGGTGCATACGCACAAGGTCCTGCACCTCGATATCAAGCCGGCGAACATTTACCTGCGCACCGACGGCAGCCCGGTGTTGCTCGATTTTGGCGCCGCGCGCCAGACGCTCACGACCAACCGGCCCAAGCTCGCGCCGATGTACACGCCGGGCTTCGCCGCGCCCGAGCAGTACCGCGATCACGACCGGCTCGGACCGTGGACCGACGTCTACGGCACCGGCGCGTCGATGTTCGCGTGCCTCGCCGCCTTCGCCCCGCAGGCCGCCGACGCGCGCTTGCAGGAAGACCATCTCGTCTCGGCGAAGAAGATCTGGTCCGGCCAGTACTCCGACAATCTGCTCGAAGTGATCGACTGGTGCCTGCGCCTCGATCCGCTCGAGCGTCCGCAAAGCATTTTCGCGCTGCAGCGCGCGATACGCGATATCGCGCCGATCAAGCGCAAGCTCACCTTCTTCGGCAATCTGAAGCGCCTGCTATTCTCCGAGATCGGCGTCTAGGTTCTCGCGCATGCGTTTCACGATCTTCCAGGAATCCCGCAAGGGCGCGCGCGAGGTCAACCAGGACCGCATCGCGTACACGTACAGCCGCGAGACGCTGCTTCTCGTCATCGCCGATGGCATGGGTGGCCACGTCGGCGGCGAGATCGCGGCGCAGATCGCCGTGCGCCTTTTCATCGAGCGCTTCCACCAGGAAGCGAAGCCGATCCTGCGCAATCCGATGAAGTTCATGCAGGACACGATGCTTCGCGCGCACGCGGCGCTCGGCTCGTACGCGAGCCAGTTCTCGATGCTCGAAACGCCGCGTACGACCTGCGTTGCCGTCGTCGTGCAGGGCGATCATGCGTACTGGACGCACGCCGGCGACTCGCGTTTCTATCTATTGCGGCAGGGTCGGCTGATCGGGTCGACGAAGGATCACTCGAAGGTCCAGTACCTCGTCGACCAGGGACTGATCAAGCCCGAGGAAGTGCTGATGCATCCCGACCGCAACAAGATCTTCAGTTGCCTCGGCGGCGCCAGCGAGCCGGTCATCGACATGTCGCGGCGCACGGCATTGCAAAACGGCGACATCATGATCCTTTGCACCGACGGGCTCTGGAACGTCTTCCCGCATCGCGAAATGGCGACGATGCTGACATCGACGCCGATCCTGACAACGGCGCCGCAGATGATGCGCGAGGCCGAGAGTCGGGCGGGCCCCGAAGGCGACAATCTGTCGGCGATCGTCGTGCGCTGGGGTCCGGAAACGCTGGCCGAAGAGCCGACGACGACGGACAATCTCGAGCTCGGGCAGTTCGAGACGCAGGTCGACGCGACGGTGACGCTCGCCGATCGCGCCGGCGGTCCACGCGATTTGACCGACGACGAGATCGAGCGCGCGATCGCGGAGATACAGGCGACGATACAAAAATACAGGAAGTAATATCGATCCCCCCACGCTCGCTCCACTCGCTGCCCCGCACCAGGAGTCACATGTCAGTCAACAGTTGTCAGAAGCGCCGGCGCGACGCGGCTTTCGGTGGCGCGCCATCCAGGTGCGGCTTGGCGCCGTGACTGAAAACTGTCAACTGACAACTGACAACTGACGTGCGCCAACTTCTCCTCGACACCGAAACCACCGGCCTCGACCCGAAGCAGGGCCATCGGATCATCGAGCTCGCGGCGGTCGAGGTCGTGAACCGGCGCATCACGGGGCGCCATCTGCACTACCGGCTCGATCCCGATCGCGACATTGACGCCGCGGCTACCGACGTGCACGGATTGACGCGCGACGACCTTCGCGGCAAGCCGCGCTTCGCCGACATCGCCGCCGAGTTCATCGATTTCGCGCGCGGCGCCGAATGGATCATCCACAACGCGCCCTTCGACATCGCGTTCTTCGACATCGAGCTCGATCTCGCCGGACTGCCGCGCTCGCCGTCGATCTACACCGCGCTCGTCGACACGCTCGCGCTCGCGCGCGAAAGCTTCCCGGGAAAGCGCAACAACCTGGACGCGCTGTGCGAGCGCTTCGGCGTATCGAACGCGCATCGGACGCTGCACGGCGCGCTGCTCGACGCGCAGCTTCTGGCCGAGGTCTACCTCGCGATGACGCGGGGACAGGAGAGCCTCGTCATCGACATGTACACGCCGGCGCCCGCGACCGAGGGTGCGCTGTCAACCGATGATCGCGGGATCGCGCGCGAGCGCTACGTCGTCCATCGAATCGTTGTCGACGCCGACGAGGTCGCCGCGCATCGCGCTTACCTCGAAGCGCTCGCCCGCGAGTGCAAGGCTGGCTGCCTGTGGCTTGCGCTCGAAACGGATGATGCGGCCGAAGTTGCGGCAGCGTGAACGAGCCTTCGACCTGCATCCCATAGCGCGACGCGCGCGATGGAGGTAATCCTGTGGCGGCACTGCGACGCCGCGCCCGGCGTGCCGGACGAGTCGCGCACGCTCACACCGCGGGGTCTTCGTCAAGCGGAAGCGATGGCGCGTCGGCTTCTTTCGCGATTGCCCGCCGATTGCCGCATCATCGCGTCGCCCGCGGTGCGCGCGCAGCAAACCGCGCAGACGCTCGGCCACGCGTTTGTGACCGATCAACGCCTCGCGTCCGGCGCCGAGCCGGAAGACGTGCTCGCCGCGATCGGCTGGCCCGACGCGGGCGGCACGGTGCTCGTCGTCGGCCACCAGCCGACGCTCGGACGTGTTGCATCGCTCGTGCTCGACGGCGAAGCCGACGATCGCACCATGCGAACCGGCGAAGCACTCTGGCTTTCGAGCGGTGAAGACGATGGTTCGCGCGCGATGCTCGTTCGCAGCATGGCACCCGATGTGACTTAAGCGAGGGTTTCATCCGGATGCGGATGCGAGAAGCGCGCCTGCTACTCTCGATAGTTGCCGGCACGTTTCACGCCGCATCCAGATGCCGACCGACTACCTCCAGAAAATCCTTACCGCGAAGGTCTACGACGTCGCGGTCGAAACACCGCTCGAGCTCGCGCCGGCGCTTTCGGCGCGCCTCGGAAATCGCCTGCTTCTGAAGCGCGAGGACGAGCAGCCGATCTTCTCGTTCAAGCTCCGCGGCGCGTACAACAAGATGGCGCACATGAGCGCTGCCGAGCGCGCGCGCGGCGTCATCGCGGCCTCCGCCGGCAATCACGCGCAAGGCGTCGCGCTCGCGGCGCAACGGCTCGGTTGCGCGGCGACGATCGTCATGCCGATCACCACGCCACGAATCAAGGTCGCGGCCGTCGAGGCGCGCGGCGCAAACGTCGTTCTGCACGGCGATTCGTATTCGGAAGCGTATGAAAGGGCGCAGGCGCTCGAAAAGGAGCTTGGCGCAACCTTCGTGCATCCGTACGACGACCCGGACGTCATCGCGGGACAGGGCACGATCGGGATGGAAATCCTGCGCCAGTGGCAGGGTCCGCTCGACGCGATCTTCGTTGCGATCGGCGGCGGCGGCTTGATCAGCGGCATCGCCGCGTATGTGAAGCGCGTGCGGCCCGACGTTGCGATCATCGGCGTCCAGCCCGAGGACTCCGATGCGATGGTGCGCTCGATCGCGGCCGGCCGGCGCGTGACGCTGCCGCATGTCGGGCTCTTCGCCGACGGAGTCGCGGTCAAGCAGGTCGGACGCGAGACGTTTCGCCTCGCGCGTAAGTACGTCGACGAGATCGTCGTCGTCGACACCGACGCGACGTGTGCCGCGTTGAAGGACGTCTTCGAGGACACGCGCGCGATCCTCGAGCCAGCCGGCGCGCTCGCGATCGCCGGCGTCAAGGCCTGGGTTTCGAAGAAGCGTGCGAAGGGCGAGACCTATGTTGCCGTCGCGTGTGGCGCCAACATGAACTTCGACCGCCTGCGCTTCGTCGCCGAGCGGGCGGAGCTCGGAGAGCAGCGCGAGGCGATTCTCGCGGTGACGATACCCGAGCGGCCGGGGAGCTTTCGCGAGTTCTGCGCGCTGCTCGGCAAGCGGTCGATCACAGAGTTCAACTACCGTTATGCGGATCCCTCGGTCGCGCACCTGTTCGTCGGCATCGAGGTCGCCGACCGGGGCGAAACCGATCACCTGCTGTCGGCGCTGCGACGTGCGCGGATCGAGGCTTACGACCTCTCCGACAACGAGATGGCGAAGCTTCACGTCCGCCACCTGGTCGGCGGCCATGCACCGGCGGCCGAGCACGAGATCCTCTATCGCTTCGAGTTCCCGGAGCGCCCGGGCGCCCTGATGCGCTTTCTCGACCGGATGAGCGCGCGCTGGAACATCAGCTTGTTCCACTATCGCAACCACGGCGACGACTACGGCCGCGTGCTCGTCGGGATGCAGGTGCCCCCCGGCGACAGCGCCGCCTTCCGCGCCTTCCTCGACGGGCTGGGCTACGACTACGTCGAGGAAACGGCCAATCCCGCGTACAGGATGTTTCTCGGCCGCTAGAGGGGCCCCTTCGCAAGCGCGGAGGCCGATTCAGGGCGCGTCATCTCATGCCGCGGAACGGCAACGGGGCGGGAAAAAAGCTGTGTTCTTTGTTGCGTTTTCGCCCGAATCGAAGCGCAACGCGGATTCCGGCAAGCTTTATGCTCTAGGCAACCGGCCCGGGCCATGGCAGACTCGGGTTCGGTGCGGCGCCGCATGCCGCGTGATCGCATGCAAGTGACCTTGCCGATGGGGAACGACATTCCAAGCGCGAGCCCGCTCGCAGGCATCAAGGTGATGGTGATCGACGACTCGAACACCATCCGCCGAAGCGCCGAAATCTTCCTGCTTCAGGCCGGCTGCACCGTCATCCTGGCCGAGGATGGGTTCGACGCACTCGCCAAGATCGCCGACCACCAGCCGGACATGGTGTTCGTCGACATCATGATGCCAAGGCTCGATGGCTACCAGACGTGCGCGCTCATCAAGAAAAGCAGCCGCTTCCATGCGACGCCGGTCGTGATGCTTTCTTCGAAGGACGGACTCTTCGATAGGGCGCGCGGGCGGATGGTCGGCTCCGACCAGTACCTGACGAAGCCGTTCACCAAGGAAAGCCTGCTGAAGGCCGTGTCCGCGCACGTGCGCGCGGCGGCGTAAGGGCGCCGCGCATGACGGATCCCGGCCATACCACCGCGCGGGCGATCGTCGCGGAAGCCCGTTCGAGCGAGCCCGGCCGGAAGGGAGCTACGATGGGCATCAAGAGAATCCTGATCGTCGACGATTCAGCGACCGAGCGCCACATGCTGAAGGACCTTCTGACGAAAGCCGGTTACGACGTCATCTCGAGCGAGAACGGCGAGGACGCGATCGTCAAGGCGCGCCAGGTCAAGCCCGACCTGATCCTGATGGATGTCGTCATGCCGGGCTTGAACGGCTTCCAGGCGACGCGCGCGATCAGCCGTGATCCCGAGACCAGATCGATCCCGGTCATCATGTGCACGTCGAAGAGCCAGGAAACGGACAAGATCTGGGGCCTTCGCCAGGGCGCGAAGGACTACGTGGTGAAGCCGGTCGATCGCGAGGCACTGCTCGCGAAGATCGCCTCGCTCGGCTGAAAGCCGGCGCAAACGCTCCCGCCACGACGCCATGTCTCGCGCCGCCCGCCTCGATCTGCGCTCGTTCCAGCAGGAGCTGGCGACACGGCTCGCGAGCAAGACGGCGGCGCAGGTCGAATCGTCGCGGCTCGGCGTCGGCTGTGGCGGCGCACGCTACCTGATCCGCCTGGGCGATGCGGGCGAGGTGATCGCCGTGCCGCCGGTCGTTCCGGTGCCGCTCACAAAGGCCTGGTTTCTCGGGCTCGCGAACATTCGCGGCAATCTGGTGAGCGTGATCGACTTCGCGGCGTTCCAGGGCGAGGCGCCCCTTGCGCTCGGCGGTCTCGCCCGCCTGATCGTGCTTTCGACGAGAAATGGCTTCGAGCGCGCCGGCATCGTCGTCGAACGCGTGCTGGGCCTTCGCAATCTCGCGCAGTTCGAGCGCGACCAGCTTCCCGAACGCGCGCCCGCGTGGCAGATCGGCGCATGGCACGACGCGGAGGGCTGCATCTGGCGGGAAATGGACCTCGGCACGCTTTCGCGCGACCCGGCGTTCCTGCAGGTCGGTACATGAGCGCGACGGGCCGTCCAGTGAGCGCGACGAGCCGCTTGCGAGTGCGAATTGGCCCCGAAGCGCGCAGCGCGGAGGGACGTCCAAGGGGGCAATCGCTGCACAGACACCGGGACTCCAGGTCCGGGGAGGCACCGTGATGGCACTCAAAATGGCGAAGCTGTTCGGCGGCGAAGGGCGCGCGGCGGAGAACATGGACTTCGACGTGCCGACGACGCAGGTGCGCATGGGCATCCGTTCTCCGGAAGGATTCGATCCGCTGACGGCGATGTCGAGCACGGACACGATGCGCACGGCGAGCAACACGCCGCCGCCGTCACGCCTTCCGCTGATCGGCAAGCTGCCGGTCGTCCGCCAGTTCCAGATCCTCGGCGTGCTGACGGTCGCGTTCGTCGCGATCGCCGTATTCCTGGTCTACCTCGACAATCGCGCCGCCACGCAGCGGGCGTTGCATTCGTCGGCGGCCACGGAGATGCAGATGCTGTCGCAGCGGCTTGCGCGCGGCTCCGCACTCGCCGCGCAAGGGCAGGCCCTTGCGTTCGCCGCGATTCGCGAAAGCCGCGAGCGTTTCAAAGCCGACCTGCGCGCGCTCGCTTCCGGCGGCCCGTTTCGCGGTGCGACGCTCGATCCGACGCAGGACCCCGGCGCTGTCGTCACGCTCAATGCCATCAAGACGCGCTGGGAACGCGTCGATGCCGCCGCCTCGCGCCTAGTCGACAACGAGAAGAGCTTGACGTCGCTCGCGCGCGGCCTTTCCTCGATCAACAGCGGCAACAGCGCGCTGCTCGAGCTTTCGCAGCAGGCCGCGCAACAGATCGGACAGGGAGGCGGGGCGCTGCGCGAGGTCGATTACGCGAACCAGCTCGCGATCCTGTCGCAGCGCATCGCGAAGAACGCGAACACGCTCGCCTCCGCCGACGAGATCGATCCCGAGGTCGCATTCCTCTTCGGCAAGGACGCCTCCGCGTTTCGCGATGTCGTCAACGGTCTTCTGAAGGGTAGCGATGCGTTGCGCCTGCCGCCGGTCAAATCGGACGACGCGCGCACGACGCTCGTCGAGCTCGCGAAGCGCTTCGGCGATTACGAGAGCGCCGTCAACGCGATCCTCGCCAACATGGCGAACCTCGTCGTCGCGAAACAGGCGGCACGCAGCATCAACAACGATTCGGACGTTCTGCTCAACGACTCGACGACGCTCGCCCAGCAATACGAGGCGGTCGACGCCGCGCATCCGCTGACGCTCGGGCTCGCGATCGGCTTCGGCGTGATCGCGCTCGCATGCCTCGCGTTGATCGCGAAAGTGTTCCTCGACGACGCGCGCATCCGCGCCGAGGACAGCGAACGCGAGAACAAGCGCAATCAAGAAGCGATTCTGCGGCTGCTGAACGAGATGGGCAACCTCGCGGACGGCGACCTGACGGTGCAGGCGTCGGTCACCGAGGACGTGACCGGGGCGATCGCCGATTCGATCAACTTCACGATCGAGGAATTGCGCACGCTCGTGCGCGGAATCAACTCGGCGACCGAGCAGGTGACGAAGGCCACGCAGGAGACGCAGGCGATCTCCAATCGTCTGTTCGAGGCGTCGCAACGCCAGAACCGCGAGATTCAGCAGGCGTCGGCGTCGGTTCTGACGATGGCCGAATCGATCAGCGAAGTGGCGAGCAATGCCGCGCAGTCGGCGAAGGTCGCGCAGACGCAGCTCGCGGCTGCCGAGAAGGGCGGCAGCGCCGTGCAGAACCAGATCGCGGGCATGAACGACATCCGCTCGCAAATCCAGGAGACGTCGAAGCGGATCAAGCGCCTCGGCGAATCGTCGCTCGAGATCGGCGAGATCGTCGAGTTGATCGCGGACATCACCGAGCAGACGAACGTGCTCGCGCTCAACGCCGCGATTCAGGCGGCCTCCGCGGGCGAAGCGGGGCGCGGTTTCACGGTCGTCGCCGAGGAAGTGCAGCGGCTTGCCGAGCGCTCCGGCGAAGCGACCAAGCAGATCGAAGCGATCGTCAAGACGATTCAGGCCGATACGCAGGATGCTGTCGCGGCGATGGAAAAGTCGACCGTCGGCGTCGTGGAAGGCGCGAAGCTTTCCGATGCCGCGGGCGGGGCGCTCGCGGAAATCCAGCGCGTGTCGCGCGAGCTCGCGGCGCTGATCGGGCGTATCTCCGCGCAGACGCAGCGCCAGTCGTCGTCGGTGACCGATGTGACGCGCGGCATGCAGGGCATCCTGCGCATCTCCGAAGAGACGACGGACGGCACGAAGCAGACGAACGTGTCGATCGGCCAGTTGACGAAGCTCGCTGCCGAGTTGCGTAGCTCGGTCGCGGGATTCAAGGTTTGAAAAGCCTCGCGATGGAGAGCGCGCGCGTGCTGACGGAAACCGCACCGGAGTTCGACCTCGGTCCGCTCACCTGGGTGCAGGGCGAGATCGACGAGGCGTTGTCGCGCGGAAGCGATGCGCTCGCGTCGTTGCGAGCCGCGCCCGGCGACACGAACGCGCTCAATCACGCGCGCTCGCATATCCATCAGGCGGCGGGCGCGATCCAGATGGTGAGCCTCGATGGCGTCGTCGCGTTCACCGACGAGATCGAGCGGCACGTGAGCCGCATGCAGGAGCTTTCCGCCGATGCGATGCCGGCCGCCGTCGACGTCGTCGTGCGCGCTGTCGATCGACTGCGCGTCTTTCTCGATGAGGTCGCGAACGGCGCGCCGCCGATACCGCTCGCCCTGGCGCCCGAGTACGAGGCCATGCGTCGCTCGCGCGGCTGCGAGACGACGTCGGCCGCCGATCTTTTCTATCCCGAGCTCAACGTCCGATCGCCGCGGCCGTCGCCTGCGGAGATCATGCCCGCCGCGCGGCTTTCGTCGCATCTTGTCAAGGAGCGGCGCCAATATCAGCGCGGATTGCTCGAATGGCTGCGCGGCGCGCCAAGCGGCGCGGCGATGATGCGCGAGGCGATCCTGTCGATCGAGGACGTGACGGCGCAGCCGGCGCTTCGCGCGTTCTGGTGGACCGCGGGCGCGCTCCTCGACGCGCTCGAGAAGAACGCGATCGAGCCCTCGTTCAACGTGAAGCAGCTCGTCGCGCGGATCGACATGCAGATCCGCCGCGTCACCGAAGGAAGCGCGAAAGTCGCCGATCGCCTGCGTCGCGAGGTGCTCTACCAGATCGCGATGGCGAAGCCCGCGACGCCTTCGATCGAAGCGGTGCAGCGCACGTATCGCCTGGCGGCGCTCGTGCCCTCGCCCGAGGCGCTCGATGCCGACATGGTGCGCATCAAGCCACTGCTGCGCGAAGGGCGCGATCAGATCGCGGGTGCGAAGGACGCATGGCTCAAGGCCGCATCGGGACGCGGCGAAGGCAACGCGAAGGTCGCGCAGCTTCTTGCCGCGGCGCATGCGAAGGCGCGGGACATCAACCATCCGGCGCTCGTGAAACTGACGGGCGGTCTCGTCGAGCGCTTCTCGACGTTGCCGGCGAGCGACGCGTCGGAACCGCTCGCGATGGAATTCGCGACGGCGCTCCTGCTCGCCGAAAGCGCGTTCGAGAACTTCGGCAATCTGTCGCGCGATTTCGACGCGCAGGTCGATGCGATGCTCGCGAGGCTTTCGTCGGCGAACGCGGGACAAGCCGCGGGCGCGCCGGTGCTCGACGAGATGTCGCGCCGCGCGCAGGAACGCGTGCTGTTGTCGCAGGTGTTGCGCGAGGTGCAGGTGAACCTGCGTCACATGGAGCAGGTGCTCGACGCGTTCTTCCGCGATCACACGCGGCGCGCCGATCTCGCGGGCCTCGCCAAGGAGAGCCGGCAGATTCGCGGTGCGCTTCGGATGCTCGAGCTCGACCATGCCGATCGCCTGCTCGCGCTATGCGAAGCGCAAATCGAAAGTTACGCGGACCCGACAACGCCGGTCGACGAGGAAGGTCTCGAGCTTCTCGCCGAATCGCTGTCGGGTCTCGGTTTTTATATCGAAGCGGTGCTGCATCAGCGACCCGATCGCGAACGCATCATCGCGCCGCTGATCGCCAAGCGCGAAGGCGCCGCGCCGCCGCCGGTCCTGGTCGAAGCGTCGGTCGAGGAATCGGTCGCCGAATTGCGCGCCTCGCTGCCGAAGCTTCTGGCCGACGTGCGCGACGCGCCGTCCGATCCGCTCGCACGCGGCGAGTTGCGCGAGAAGCTCGTCGCCCTTCGCGACGACGCCGATCTAATCGGTGACAGCGAGCTCGTCGCGCAAGTCAAGACGGCGATTCGCGAGATCGACGGCGGCGCCGGCGAATCCGCGCTCGCGGCGAGCGTCGATCTCATCGTCGAATCGGGCACGGCGCCGGCGCCGGCGATCTCCGAGGAAACGCAGCGGCTGCTCGCCACCGACGCGAGCGCCCTCGACGCGGAGCTTCTCGACATCTACCTGACCGAGGCGAACGAAGTGCTCGACACGGTCGATGCGCATCTCGCCGTGCTCCAGCATTCGCCGGGCGAACGTGACGCGCTCGTCACCGTTCGCCGCCAGTTTCATACGCTGAAGGGCAGCGGGCGCATGGTGGGCCTGACCGGGTTGGGCGACCTCGCATGGGGCGTCGAGCGCGCGCACAACCGCGTTCTCGAGGAGGATCGCCGCGTCACGCCGAACATGCTCGCGTTGATCGGCGTCGCCGCGACGTCGTTTCGCAAGTGGGTCGGAGAGTTGCGCGAGAACGGTCGTTTCGCGACCGACGCGGCGCCGCTGCTTGCCGCGATTCGTGCGGTCGAGACGGAATGGCCGGGCTCGAGCGCCGCTGATTCGCACACGATCGCGACACAGGACGTTGCCATCGCGCACGAGCGCGGATCGAAGGATGTCGCGGCCGCGCCGGTGGCCGAGTCGCATGACGCGAGCGAAATTTCCGAAGAGGCCGCGAACGCGCCGGACCTCGAGCTCGTCACGTTTCCCGAGCTCGGCGCGCCGCTCGCCGACGACGCCACGCCGACGGTCACCGTGCTCGAGCAATCGCTCGGCGAGACGATCGACGTGGGACTTCCGCTCGATTCGCGCGATGCAGGCAAGCCGATGCTTCGGGTCGTCGCCGACAATACTTCGACGCACGCAGGCGATGCGCGCGCGCGTCCGCCTTCGGGGCACGCGCGCGACCTGACGCTTCTAAGCGACGCATCGCGCGCCGAACCTTCGACGACACCGGAGTCCGACGAGGTCGCGTTCGGCGACGTGCGCCTGTCGTCGTCGCTGTGGCGAATCCTGTGCGACGAAGCGGAGCAGCACATCGCGCTCCTGCAGCACGAGATCTCGGTGTTGCAGTTCGATCCCGAGCATTGGCCGATCGCGACGATGGTTCGCGCGAGCCACACGCTTTGCGGCATTCACCGCACCGGCGGCATCGCGTTGATCGCGTCGACGGCGCGCGCGCTCGAGCAGTCGCTGCTCGCGCTCGAGGAGCACGGCGCGCCGTTCCCGGGCGTCGCGCAGCCGGTGCTCGCGCGCGCGGTCGCGGGGCTCGCGCATTTCGTCGGCCGCGTCAAGGCCAGGGACCCGTTCACGTCGAGCGACGAACGCGAAGCCGCCGATGTCGCGCGCGAGCTCGACGAGTTGCGCCAGGAAGCGCTTGCCAACCTTCCGCCGGCCGAGCCGCTGATTCCCGTCGATGAGGCGAGCGACAGGCTCGAGCTCGTCGCCGACGAGCCCGTGGTTCCTGTCAAGGAGACCGTCCCCGCCGCGGAAGCGCAGCCGACGTTGGAAATGGCCGAAGCCGAAGCGGGCGTGGACGACGACACCACGGAGGTCGCGCTCGACGATGTGGCGGACGAAACGTCGGCCGAGACGTCGATGTCGGAAGTGGCGCCGTCCGATGTGGCGACGCCACAGCGCGAAACACCGGAGTTCCCGGCTTTCGAAATCGCGTCATCGGAAATCTCGACCGCGGAAGTCGCATCACCGGAAACTGCGACACCGCAAATCGCATCATCGGAAACGGCGACAGATACCGAAGCGACGTCGGAAGCTGCGCCCGATGCATCGTGGCAGGCCGCCGCATTGATCGCCGCCGCCGCGGAAGCGAAGGCGCCGAGCGACGAATCGCTGCTCGATGTCGTCGACGATCTCGATGCGACGATCCTGCCGATCTTCCTCGAGGAGGCGGGCGAACTGTTCCCGCAGGCCGGCGAGCTTCTGCGCGGATGGCGCCGCGAGCCCGACGATGGCGCGAGCGCCGCGCAATTGCGCCGCATGCTGCATACCCTCAAAGGCAGCGCGCGGATGGCGGGTGCGATGCGCTTGGGCGAGCTCGCGCATCGGATGGAATCGCGCCTCACGTTCGGCGACAAGGCGGTGATGCCGAGCGGCGAGCTGTTCGAGGCGCTCGACACCGATCTCGACCGCGTGAGCTTCGTGCTCGACGCATTGCGCGAAGGCAAGGCGAACGTCGCGCTGCCGTGGCTCGCGCCGATCGCGACGCTGCCCGAGCCGCGTACGCCCGAACCGCAACCCGAGGCGGCGCCACCGGACGATGCGCCTGCGTGGCAGCCGGGCGCCGCGACGACCGATACACCGCGCCGGCGCGCGTCCGATCGCGTCGAAAGCGACGGTGCCCGCGCGATGCTGCGCGTGCGCGCCGACGTCGTCGACCAGCTCGTCAACGAGGCGGGCGAGGTCGCGATCGCACGTGCGCGCGTCGAAGGCGAATTGCGCGCGCTGAAGGCGAACCTGCTCGAGCTCACGGGCAGCGTGATCAGGCTGCGAAGCCAGGTGCGCGAGATCGAGCTCGCCGCCGAGACGCAGATCCAGTCGCGGATGTCGTCGGTGACGCCGTCGCAGGAGGATTTCGATCCGCTGGAGCTCGACCGCTACACGCGCTTCCAGGAGTTGACGCGCTCGCTCGCCGAAGGCGTGAACGACGTGTCGACGGTGCAGCAATCTCTGCTCAAGAATCTCGACGACGCCGATGCGGCGCTGCTCGCGCAGGCGCGACTGTCGCGTGACGTGCAGCAGCGGCTCTTCGCGATTCGCACGGTGCCCTTCGCGAGCCTGTCCGAGCGGCTGTACCGGATCCTGCGCAAGACGGCGCGCGAGCTCGACAAGCGCGCGAACCTCGAAATTCACGGCGGCCAGACCGAGCTCGATCGCTCGGTGCTCGAGAAGCTCGTCGGACCCCTCGAGCATCTGCTGCGAAACGCCCTCGACCATGGTCTCGAAACGCGCGCGGCGCGGGTCGCGGCGGGCAAGTCCGAGACGGGCGAGATCTCGCTTTCCGTGCGCCAGGTCGGCAACGAGATCGCCATCGAGCTTGCCGACGACGGCGCGGGCATCGACTTCGAGCGCGTGCGCGAACGCGCCGTGGCGCTGTCGATCCTCGCACCCGGCAGCGAGCCGACGATCCACGAGCTCGTCGAGTGCCTGTTCCATCCCGGATTCTCGACCGCGTCGCGTGTCACCCAGATTTCGGGTCGCGGCATCGGCATGGACGTCGTGCGAAACGAGATCGCCGCGCTCGGCGGGCGGATCGACATTCACACGACACCGGGCAAGGGGACGCGATTCAATCTGTTCCTGCCGCTGACGCTCGCCGTCGCCCAGGCCGTTCTCGTGCGCGCGAGCGGACGCACGTGGGCGTTGCCCGCGCAGATGGTCGAGCAGGTGCAGCAGGTCAAGGCCGACGTGCTTCGCTCGCTTTATGCCGATGCGCGGGTGCAATGGCAGGGTCGCGCATGGCCGTTCCACTATCTGCCGCGATTGCTCGGCGATACGTGGAGCACGCCGGTGATGGCGCGCTACAACGCCGTGCTGCTCGCCCGGAGCGGGCAGGGCATCGCCGCGATCCACGTCGACGAGATGCTCGGCAACCAGGAAGTCGTGGTGAAGAACATCGGGTCGCAGCTCGCGCGCGTGCCCGGCATCTCGGGCGCCACCGTGCTTGGCACCGGGGAGATCGTGCTGATCATCAATCCGGTGCAGCTCACGCAGCGAAGCGGCGTGGTTCGCTACGATCCTTCGGAAGAGTCAGGACTCGGCGGCGAGCACCATGCCGCGAGCTCCGTGGCGCCGGCGCGGCCGCTCGTGATGGTCGTCGACGATTCGCTGACGGTTCGCAAGTTCACGACGCGACTGCTTTCGCGCGAAGGCTACGACGTCGTCACCGCGCGCGACGGCATCGACGCGTTGAAGATGCTGTCCGACCATACGCCGCAGGCGATCCTCCTCGACATCGAGATGCCGCGCATGGACGGCTTCGAGTTCGCGAAGACGATCAAGGGTGACGCGCGCACCGCCGCGATCCCGGTGATCATGATCACGTCGCGCACCGCCGACAAGCATCGCAACCGCGCGGCGGAGCTCGGCGTCAGGCGTTTCCTCGGCAAGCCGTACCAGGAGGACGAACTGCTGGGTGCGATGCGCGGGGTACTGCGTCCGTGATCTAAACCGTATGCAGCCCTCTCGGCGGCTGCCCGACCGGCTCCCATTCGATCCGCTCGTATTCGGCGATCACCTGTGCGCCGAAGAGCAGCACGATCGCCGCGAGCTCGAGCGACAGCAGCACGACGATCGACGTCGTGAGCGATCCATACACCGTCTGCACCTGCGACAGTGTCGCGAAGTACCAGACGAGAACGTGACGCGATATTTCCCATAGAATCGTCGCGCTGCCGCCGCCGATCAGCGCGTGGCGCCACGAAAGACGTCCCACCGGCATGACAAAGTAGATCGACGCGAGGACGAACACTTCGCCGAGCACGCCGATCAGGTAAAAGAGCGTGCGCGACACGACGGAGAGCGACAGCTCGTGGCCGAGCACGTCGAGCCGCGCGAGCGCGAGCGATTGCAGCGCGCCCGCCATCAGCGTCACGACGAGCAAGCCCACGCCGAGCAGCAGAATGTAGAGATAGGGAATCAGCACCGAGATCATGAACGGGCGCCGGCGCTTCAGCACCCGGTGGTAGAAGATCACCGACATCGCGGTCTCGAGCACCGAGAACGCGAGCGAGCTGAAGAAGATCAGCGTGATGGCGAGCGTCCAGCCGATCACCTCGCGATGCGCGATGAATGCGCGAAGCTCGCGGATCAGGGGCGCCGATTGTCCCGGCGCCACGATTTCGAGATAACGCGCGAGCGTGGCCATCAACTGCCCGGCATCGATGGCATGCGAGAGGATGATCACGAGCAGGATCATCAGCGGCACGATCGACAGCAGCGTGTAATAGGCGACGCCGCCCGCCAGCAGCAGACCCTGATTGGCGCGAAACGCGCGGATCGTCGACAGCGCGAATCCGAGCGGATCGCGCGCGATCTTGCGCGCCGCGCGGGAAACTCCGGGCCGGGGAGCCGCGCTGTCGCGCACCTCGTCGATGCCGTTCCGTCGTCGGGGCGGCGACTGCATCCTACCTGCTTCGCGAAAGCGGAGCGTGCCGCTTGTGCTCGATGCAACGCGCTCGGGCTGACAGGAGCAGACATCGGCGGTACATTTCCCTCCATACCCGACGAAGGAGACGACGATGGCGGATTACGCGACGGAAAACATTCGTACCGTAGCGTGGGTGGGCGACGGGGGTGCGGGCAAGACCACCCTCGTCGAGGCGCTGCTTGCAAAGGCGGGCGCGATTCAGGCCGCGGGCAGCGTGGAGCGGGGCAGCACCGTCAGCGATTTCGACCCGCTCGAGAAGACGTATCAGCATTCGCTTCGCGCGTCCGTCGTCCATCTCGAGACCGATGGCACGCGCATCCACATGATCGACACACCGGGGCTGCCCGACTTCATCGGACAAGCGATCGGCGCGCTCGATGCGGTCGAAACCGCGGCCATCGTGGTCAATGCCGCGACGAGCGTTCAGATGATTGGCGCGCGGATGATGGAATGGGCGGGCGAGCGCAAGCTTTGCAGGCTCGTCGTGATCAATCGCATCGATGCCGAGAACGTCGACCTGCCCGCGGTGCTGGAAGCGGTGCGCACGGCATTCGGCAAGGAATGTCTGCCGATCAATCTGCCCGCCGACGGCGGCAAGCGCGTCGTCGACTGCTTCTTCAACCCTTCCGGGGATTCCGATTTTTCGTCGGTCGAGCACGCGCATGGCGCGCTGGTCGATCAGGTCGTCGAGGTCGACGAGGAACTGATGTCGCTCTACCTCGAGCAGGGCGAGGTCGCGCCCGAGCAATTGCATGCGCCGTTCGAGAAGGCGTTGCGCGAAGGGCATCTCGTTCCGGTCTGTTTCGTCTCGGCGCGCACAGGCACCGGCGTCTCGGAGTTGCTCGACATCCTGGTCAAGCTCGCGCCGAACCCCGCCGAGGGCAACCCGCCGCTTTTCATCAAAGGGGAGGGCGAAAGCGCGACGGAGTTCCATTCGGCGCCCGATCCGAAGCTGCACGTGCTCGCGCACGTCTTCAAGGTCGTGGTGGACCCGTTCGTCGGCAAGCTCGGCGTGTTTCGCGTCCATCAGGGGACCGTGACGCGCGACACGCAGCTTTTTGTCGGCGACGGCCGCAAGCCGTTCAAGGTCGGACATCTCTTCATTGTGCAGGGAGGAAAATATATCGAGATCGACCGCGCGGTGCCCGGCGATCTCGCGGCGATCGCGAAGGTCGACGAGATCGTGTTCGACTGCGTGCTGCACGACTCGCACGACGAGGATCAGATCCACATGCGGCCGCTTCGCTTCCCGGTGCCGATGCATGGCTTCGCGATCACGCCGAAGCGCCGGGGCGACGAGCAGCGCATTTCCGACGTGCTGCACAAGATGATCGCCGAGGATCCGACGCTCGTCGTCGCGCACGACGCCGTAGCGAACGAGACGGTGCTGCGCGGCTTGGGCGAGCTCCATTTGCGTTCGGTCTTCGAGCGGATGGCGACGCAGTTCAAGCTCGAGGTCGAGACGCGTCCCCCACGCGTGCCCTATCGCGAGACCGTCACCGCGAAAGCCGAAGGCCATCATCGGCACAAGAAGCAGACCGGCGGTGCGGGGCAGTTCGGCGAAGTGTATTTGCGCATCGAGCCGCTACCGCGCGGCACGGGCTTCGAGTTCGTCGATCAGGTGAAGGGCGGCGCGATTCCGAACACGTTGATCCCCGCGGTGCAAAAGGGGGTCGAGCAGGTGTTGACCGCCGGGCCGGTCGCCGGCTTCCCGCTGCAGGACGTGCGCGTGACCGTCTACGACGGCAAGTATCACCCGGTCGACTCGAAGGAGGTCGCGTTCGTCGCGGCCGGTCGCAAGGCGTTCCTCGATGCGATCGGGAAGGCGAAACCGATCGTGCTCGAGCCGATCGTCGGCGTCGAGATCAATTGCCCCGCGAACACGATGGGCGATGTCGCCGGCGACCTGTCATCGCGGCGCGGCCAGGTGACCGGCACGCAGACGCTGCAGGCGAACATGCTCGCGGTCAACGGCTACGCCCCGCTTGCCGAGCTCGACGGCTACGCCGCGCGCCTCAAATCGATGACCGGCGGCCACGGCGCCTGGACGATGTCGCTTTCGCATTACGAGCAGGCACCGCCAAATCTGCAGAGCCAGCTCGCGACCGAATATGCGAAGCATCGGCGGCACGAGGAGGAGTAGCGAAAAGCGCGATCGCAACGGCGATTCACCTGGAAACTCGGGCCCCCGGCGGTTCAAAGCGGGACGAGCTCTACGAGGAACGCATCGCCGTTATCGACCGCGATGAGAGCGACGAGCTGTGCGGATCGCGAACCGCGTGCCCGTTGGCGCTGGCCAGGCGCGTGAGCCCTGCGAGTCGCGCCAAGGGCGAGCACGTCTTCGTCGATACGAACATCTTCGTCTACGCCGACGACCGAAGTGCGAAGGCGAAGCGGCCCCGTGCGCGAGCGGCGCGACTAAATTCGTGAGCGCCGCGAAATAATCCTCGGGGCTATCGACCTCCATCGGTTGCACAAGCTCTCCTTTTGGGATGCGCTGGTCGTCAAAGCAGCGAGCGCAACGGGTTGCCCGCGCCTGCTGAGCGAAGATCTCGCCGACGGCCAGGCTATCGACGTCCGTCGTCAAAACTCGTACTCGACCTGCGCGCGGAACGTCCTCGCCGGCGCTGCGTCGGACAGTCTGAACAGCACCGCCGCGTCGTACTTCAGCACCTGCCGGCCGCCGAGCGGGAACTTGCCGAAGATCGCCGGCCCCGCCATGTGCTCCTGCGCTCGCGCGGGCGCCCAGTCGTTCCACTGACCGACCTCGCCGAATCCCTGTGCGCCGAAATCGAGCGCCGGCTGCCACCGGTAACGAAGCTGCCATTGGTATTCGAGCTCGGTGACCTCGGGCTCGCTCGCGTGATAGTGGCGTTCGAGAAACACGTTGAAATTCGCCTGTACGGGCCCGAAGTCCTTCTGCATCAACGGTCCGATCCGCAACTCGTAACCTTCGGCGTGATCGTGAGGAAACTCGGTCTCGACGAGCAGCCCGAAGTCGGCGAAATACTGGCCGGGCTCGGTCAACTGAAATTTGTTTTCCCATTCGACTGCGTCGAAGCTCGTCGCGCCGCTGCGATGCCATTTGCCGTAGATCTCGGTCGCCCACCACGGCGTCACGCCATAACCGAACGCGAGCGACGCCGCCGATTGACGATGCGGATCGTCGGTCGGGCTCGCAGTCCCGAGCCGAAGCTCGATCTCGCGCTCGCCGTATTCGACCGCCGGCACCGCAACGTAGTCGTCGGGATCGGCATGCGCGAGCGGCGCGAGCGACAACAGCGGAAGCGCAGCGGCGACGATCGCCAGCACGTGCGCGGGCGTTCTCATTGCGCGACCACGATGCCTTGCGCCGTGTCGGCGTGGAATTCGCCCATGAACGAATAGCGTCCGGGCGCAAGCGGGCCGATGAAGACCGTCGCTTTCGATTTGCCAGCGATCACTTTTTCGCGATTGAGCGCATGGCTGTCGAACTCCTCGGGTGTCGCGTCCTGGTTGTCGACGACGAGCTTCACCTTCGTGTTCGCCGGGATGCGGACCTCGGCGGGCGTGAACTTGTGGTCGCGAATGGTCAGCGCGAATTCGGGCTCGCCGGCGGCCTGCGCGAGGCCGACGGCGCACGCAAGCGCGAGCGACAGCAAGAGGCGGATCGGCACGGTCATCTCCTCGGTTCTAGGTTTGAAACGAGGATGATAACCATTCTCATTCGCATGCGACAAGCGGTTTGGACGGACGGTCAACGTTCGCTGGCGCCCTGTTCGGTCGCGCTTGCGGCCGGCCTTCGATTGTGCGGGCCGGGGCGCGCCGGCTACAATTCGAGTCGAGTGGGCGAATCGGTGAACCTCACACACCATTTCCTGATCGCCATGCCGGCCATGGCCGATCCCCACTTCGCCAATTCGCTCACCTATGTCTGCGAGCACAACGACGAGGGAGCGCTCGGCATCGTCATCAACAAGCCGATCGACCTGACGCTCGAAGCGCTGTTCGAGCAGATCGAGATTCCGCTTTCCGACCGCGCGCTGTCCGAGGCGCAGGTCCACTTCGGCGGGCCCGTCCAGCTCGACCGGGGATTCGTGCTGCATCGGCCGATCGGCAACTGGCAGTCGACGCTTCCGATCCACAACGAGGTCGGCCTGACGACGTCCAAGGACGTGCTCGAGGCGGCCGGCCGCGGCGAGGGCCCGAAGGATATGTTCGTATCGCTCGGCTACGCCGGCTGGCAGGCCGGGCAGCTCGAGCACGAGCTCGCGCAGAACGCGTGGCTCACCGTCGAGGCCGACCCCGACGTGCTCTTCGATCTGCCGGCCGAGCGCCGGCTACCCGCCGCGGTGCGCTTGCTCGGGATCGACATTTCGCGGCTCTCCGATACCGCCGGCCACGGGTGAGCGTGCGATGGGACCGGACGCGACCGTGCTCGCGTTCGATTTCGGTACGCGGCGGATCGGCGTCGCCGTCGGCAACACGTTGACGCGCACCGCGCATCCGCTCGCGACGATCGAGGCCGCGGATTCGCGCGCGCGCTTCGCGTCGATCGGCGCGCTGATCGGGGAATGGCAGCCGGCGCGCCTTGTCGTAGGCCTGCCCGTTCATGTGGATGGCAGCGAGCACGCGATGACCGGCAAGGCGCGCGCCTTCGCCGGCGAGGTTTCGCGTCGCTTCGCCTTGCCCGTCGAATTCGAGGACGAGCGGCATTCGTCGCAGGTCGCGCGCGAAACGCTCGCCTCGCACGGACGCGGCGGACGAACCGACCGAGCGCTGCGCGACCAGGTCGCCGCGCAGATCATCCTGCAGGCCTGGCTCGATCGGAACGCATGAATCAGGAACAAGCGCTGCCCGATGCGGAACACGCGCTCGCGACGCTCGTCCTGCGCATGGGCGGCGCCGTCGCACACGATGCGGCGCTCGTCGGCATCTATTCCGGTGGCGCGTGGGTCGCCGAGCGGCTCGCCGCGCAATTGCCCGGTGCGCACCCACTCGGATTCATCGATGTCTCCTACTATCGCGATGACTACGAGATCTCGGGACTCAAGGCGAACGCTCGGCGCACGTCGCTGCCGTTCGACGTCGCGGGCGCGTCGATCGTGCTGATCGACGACGTGCTCTACACCGGGCGCAGCGTGCGCGCGGCGATCAACGAGCTCTTCGACTTCGGGCGACCCGAACGGATCGAGCTCGCCGTTCTTGTCGACCGCGGCGGCCGCGAGCTTCCGGTCGAGCCGACGTACACCGGCGCGCGCCTTGCCGTCGCGCGCGATCTGTCGATCGTGCTGTCCCGCGATCCGGACGGGAAACTCGCTTTCGGCGTCGAGCCCGCGCGTCGGCGCGAGCGGGCCGAGCCGCGCGCGCGATGACACGCGCATGACTCGCAATCCGCAGATCAACCGCAATGGCGAGCTCACGCATCTGCTGACGCTCGAGGGTCTTCCGCCCGCGATCATCACGCACATCCTCGACACCGCCGATCCTTTCGTGTCGATCGCCGAGCGCGAGGTCAAGAAGGTGCCGCTGCTTCGCGGCAAGGCGATGTTCAACCTCTTCTTCGAGAACTCGACGCGCACGCGCACGACGTTCGAAATCGCGGCCAAGCGGCTCTCCGCCGACGTGATCAACCTGAACATCGGCGTCTCGTCGACATCGAAGGGCGAGACGCTGCTCGACACCGTCGACAATCTCTGCGCGATGAACGCGGACCTTTTTGTAGTCCGACATTCCCAGTCGGGTGCGCCGCACCTGATCGCGTCGCATTTGACGCAGACCGGCCGCACGCACGTGCATGTCGTCAATGCCGGCGATGGCCGCCACGCGCATCCTACGCAAGGGTTGCTCGACCTTTACACGATCCGCCACTACAAAAAGGAGTTTCGCGAGCTGACCGTCGCGATCGTCGGCGACATCCTGCATTCGCGCGTCGCGCGCTCGCTGATCCACGGACTCACGACGATGCAGGTGCCACGCGTCCGCGTGATCGCCCCGCGTACGCTCTTGCCAACGGCGGTGCAATCGCTCGGCGTCGAGGTCGTGAATGACATGCGCGAGGGCCTTCGCGGCTGCGATGTGATCGTCATGCTGCGCCTGCAAAGCGAGCGGATGAAGGGGGCGCTTCTGCCCTCCGCCGGCGAATACTTCAAGCATTACGGACTCACCGCCGAGAAGCTCGCGCTCGCGAAACCCGACGCGATTGTCATGCATCCGGGACCGATGAATCGTGGCGTCGAGATCGATTCGTCGGTCGCGGACGGTGCGCGCTCGGTGATCCTGCCACAGGTCACGTTCGGCATTGCTGTGCGAATGGCCGTGCTGTCGATCATCGCCGGAACATAGATGACGACCTCCACGCTCGCTGCCGCACGCCAGGAGCCAGTTGTCAGTTGTCAGTAAAGCCGTCGATCGCGCGTGAATCGCCCGCCACCGAAGACGACACAACGCCGCCGCGTCTGACAACTGTCAACTGTCAACTGACAACTGCCAACTGAGATGAAAATCGAACTCCGCGACGGCCGCGTCATCGATCCGGCCAGCAACCTCGATCGCGAGGCGACGCTTTTCATCGACGACGGTATCGTCGCGGGTATCAGCGAGCGGCCGCGCGAATGGCGCGCGGAGCGCGTGATCGAAGCGCGCGGTTGCGTCGTGAGTCCCGGCTTCGTCGATCTCGCGGCGCGCCTGCGCGAGCCCGGCCTCGAGCACAAGGCGACGCTCGAGTCGGAGCTTGCCGCCGCAGCGGCCGGCGGCGTGACGCGACTCGCATGCCCGCCCGACACCGATCCGCCGCTCGACGAGCCCGGCCTCGTGCAGATGCTTAAGCACCGCGCCCGTCAGATCGGCATCGCGGAGATTCATCCCGTCGGTGCGCTGACCGTGGGATTGAAAGGCACGACGCTGACCGAAATGGGCGAGCTTGCACAAGCGGGTTGTGTCGCGTTCTCGCAAGCCGACGAGCCCGTTCATGACACGCTGATGCTCTTTCGCGCGCTGCAGTACGCGGGGACGTTTGGCCATCGCGTCTGGCTTCGGCCGCAGGATCCGTATCTCGCGCAGGGCGGCGTCGCGCACGACGGCGAGGTGGCGACGCGGCTCGGTCTTCCCGGGATTCCGGTCGCCGGCGAGACGATCGCGCTCGCGAAGATTTTCGGCTTGATCCGCGAGAGCGGCGTCAGCGTGCATCTTTGCCGGCTCTCGTCGGCAGCGGGCGTTGCGATGGTGCGCGCGGCGAAAGCGGAAGGGTTGCCGATCACCTGCGACGTCGACGTGCATCACCTGCATCTCTGCGACGTCGACATCGGCTGGTTCGATCCGCTGGCGCATCTCGTTCCGCCGCTGCGCGGCGTCGGCGATCGCGACGCTCTATCGAGCGGCGTCGCCGATGGCACGATCGACGCGATCTGCTCGGATCACGCGCCGGTCGACGACGACGGTAAGCAGATGCCATTCGGCGAATCGGAGCCTGGCGCGAGCGCACTCGAATTGCTGCTGCCGCTGACGCTCGAATGGGCGCGCGTCGCGAAGGTGCCGCTCGTCGATGCGCTGTCGACGATCACGATACGGCCGGCTGCGATTCTCGGCGTCGAAACGCCGTCACTCGCGATTGGCGCGTCGGCCGATGTCTGCGTGTTCGATCCGAAGGCGGCGTGGACGGTCGGTCCCGGGACACTGCGAAGCCAGGGCAAGAACACGCCGTTCCTGGGGCTTGAAGTCGTCGGCCGCGTGCGCGCGACGCTTCTCGCCGGACGCATCGTGCACGAAGGCTGACTATTCGGAGCGTCGCGGATTCCGCCGAGTCCTCGCAACCTACGCTTCATTCGGTCCGATGCTCCGACGCCGGCGCGCCGGTCGAAACCGTCATGTCGGATGCAATCGCAACCCAGCCGCCGCCCATTGCCTTGTAGAGGTTCACGCTCGACGCCAAAAGCGATGCGCGGATGTTCGCGAGCGTAAGCTCGGCCGGAAACAGCGCCTGCTCGGCCTGCAGCACCGTCGAATAGGACGTATAGCCGCCGTTGTATTGCAATGTCGCGAGGTGGTCGTAGTCCTTAAGTGCGGCGACGAGCTCCGTTTGCGCAGCGAGCTGCGCGGAGAGCTTCTGCTTCACGACAAGCGCATTGTCGACGTCGCCGAACGCGTTGTGGATCGCCTGCTGATAGTTGAGAAGCGCGGCTTCGCGCGCGGCTTCTGCCTGCGCGACCTGTCCGCGGATCAGGCCGGCGGTGAAAATGGGGCCGGTTACCTGGCCCGCGTAGCTCCAGACGCGGGCAGGCCCCGTGAAAAGGTTGGACAGGTCGCTGCTCGAGGCGCCGAATGCGCCGGTCAGCGAAATCGTCGGGAAATAGAGCGCCCGCGCAGCGCCGATCTGCGCGTTCGCCGCGACGAGCTGCTCTTCCGACTGCATGAGATCGGGCCGCCGCGAAAGCAGATCCGACGGCACGCCCGAAGGAACCGGCGGCATCGCGAGGTCGTCGATCGACTTCCCGCGCACGATCGCGCCCGGATCGCGGCCGACGAGAATCGAAAGCGCGTGCTCGGCCTGTGCGATTTGCGACTCGATCACCGGGATCTGCGCGGCGGCCGTCTCGTACTGCGATTGCGCCTGCGCGACATTCATCCGCGAGATGCGGCCGTACTTGAACTGCAGCTCGAAGAGGCGCACCGATTCGCCGTAGGCCTTGAGCGTCTGGTTCGCGATCGCAAGCTGGCGGTCGAGCCCGCGCAGTTGAATGTAGTCGCTCGCCACGGAGGCCACGAGCGACAGAACGACCGCGCGTCGCGCATCTTCGCTCGCGAGCGCGTTGGCGCGCGCGGCTTCGCTCAGGCGCCGGACGCGTCCCCACAGGTCGAGCTCCCAGCTCGCGGAAAGCAACGCCTCGTAGCTCGTCTGGGGATTCGGGAACCTCGGAATGATCGCGACGAGCCCGACGTCGGGCACCTTCGTGCGCTGCGCGGTGGTCGCGTAGCCGATCTGCGGAAAGGCGCCGGCGCGCGCTTGCTCGAGCAGCGCGAATGCCTGCTGGACGTTGGCGGCCGCGATCATGACGTTGCGGTTGTGCGCGAGCGCTTCGGCGATCAGCGCATCGAGGACGGGATCGCCGTACTGCGTCCACCATTTCGTGTCCGCGGAATCGGCGGTCGACGAAGGCTCGAACCGAAACCTGGCCGGCGCATCGACGGCGGGTCGCACGTAATCGGGTCCCATCGTGCAAGCGGCCAGCGACGCTGAAACAACGATGACGAAGACCGCGCGGCGCATCGTCAATCGCCTTCGCTCGGCTGCGGCGTGGCCGCGCCAGCGTCGCCTGGCGTTTGCGCAACGACGCGCTTTTCGCTTCCGCGCTCCTTCAACCGGTCGAACAGATAGAAGAGCAGCGGCACGTACAGCATCGCAAGCGTCGTCTCGCCGATCATCCCGCCGATGATCCCCGTGCCGATCGAGTGGCGTGCGTTCGCACCGACGCCGACCGCGATCGCGAGTGGCAGCACCCCGAACGCGAAGGCGAGCGAGGTCATGATGATCGGCCGCAAGCGCTGCTCGCCGGCAAGGATCGTCGCTTCCATGATCGATTTGCCCTGCTTGCGGAAATCGACCGCGGCCGACACGCGCAGCACCGCGTTCTTCGCGCCGAGTCCGATCAAAACGAGAAGCCCGATCTGGAAGTACACGTCGTTTTCGAGCCCGCGCAGCCAGTTCGTGAGCAGCGCGCCAAGAATCCCGAACGGCACCGCGCTCATGACGGCGCCGGGCAGCGACCACGACTCGTATTGGGCGGCGAGCACGAGGAACACGAGGACGAAGCCGAACGCGAACGCGAGCATCGACGTCGCGCCCGATTTCTTCTCCTCGTATGCAAGCCCCGACCAGGCGAACGTATAGCCGTGCGGCAACACTTCGCGCGCGACGTCTTCCATCGCCGCGATGGCCTGTCCCGAGCTGTAGCCCGGCGCGGCGTTGCCGATCACCTTCGCGGCCGGGAAGCCGTTGAAATGCGGCAACAGGTCCGGACCCGATTCCCACCGCGTACTCACGAGCGACGACAGCGGCACCATCTGCGCGGATCGTGGCGGCGAAGTGCCGGGCGCCGACGTATCCGCTTTCGTCGATCGCACATAGAGCCGCGTCAGGTCGCTGGGGTCCTGCCGAAACTTTGCATCCGATTGCAGGATCACCTGCCAGACGCGGCTCGACTCGTTGTACTGGCTCACCGTCAGTGACCCGAACTGCGCCTGGATCGCGCTGTAGACATCTTCGATCGGAACGCCGAGGAGTGACGCTTTTTCGCGATCGACGTCGGCGCGCAATTGCTGCGTGTTCGCGCGATACGTGGTGTTGAGCGATGCGAGCTCGGGCCGTGCGCGCGCTTTCGCCAGAAAGCGCTGCGTCGTCTCGTCGAGTTGCACCGGGTCGCCGGTGCCCGTGTCCTGGATCCAGAACTCGAAGCCGCCGGTCGTTCCGATGCCGGGAATCGGCGGCGGCGCGATCGGGATCACGAAACCGCCGGGGATGTGCCGCGATTCCTGGAACAGGTTCACGAGCACCGCGCGCGCATTCTCCGCGCGTGCCTTGGCGACCGATGCATAGCGCTCCTTGAAGTCCTCGAGCGTCACGAAAAACGTCGCCGCATTCGTCTTGTAGCCGCCGTCGAGGAGGCTGTAGCCGGTCACCATCGTGCGCCGGTCGACGCCTTGCGTCTTCGCGAAGATCGCGTCGACATCCTCGGCCACGCTTTGCGTGCGATCGAGGCTCGCCGACGACGGCATGACGACCGCCGCCATCACGTAGCCCTGGTCCTCGTTCGGAACGAAGCTCGTCGGCAGCACGGTGAACAGGTGATAGATGCTCCACAGGAAGAAGGCCAGCAGCGCGAGCGCGATCACGGCACGGGCGATCACGAATCCGACCGCATGGCCGAACGCGCGCGTGACCGCGTCGACCTTGCGGTTGAACCACGCGAAGAAGCCGCGCTTTGGCGCCGCCGCGTGCTTCAGCATGACGGCGCACATCGCCGGCGTGAGCGTCAGCGCGATGAACCCGGACACTGACACCGAAACGACGATCGTGATGGCGAACTGGCGATAGAGCTGGCCGGTGGTGCCGGGAAGGAACGCCGCCGGAATGAACACCGCGGCCATCACCAGCACGACCGCGACGAGCGAGTTCGCGATCTCGCCCATCGAGTGCAGCGTCGCTTCGCGCGGTGCAAGACGAAACTGCGCCATGTTCCGTTCGACGTTCTCGACGACGACGATCGCGTCGTCGACGACCATGCCGATCGCGAGGATCAGCCCGAACAGCGTCAGCAGGTTGATCGAAAAGCCAAGCGCCAGCATGCCGCCGAACGTGGCAACGAGCGACACGACGATGGCAACCGTGCAGATCACGGTCGTGCGCAGGCTCTGAAGGAAGAGGTAGACGACCGCGACGACCAGCACGACCGCCTCGATCAGCGTGTGGATCACCTCCTCGATCGAGAGGCGGACGAAGTCGTTCGTGTCGAGCGCGACGATGTAGTCGATGCCCGCCGGAAAACGCGGCTTCATCTCGGCGAGCGCCTTGCGTACGGCCGCCGACACGGCGAGGCCGTTCGCGCCCGCCTGCTGGTAGACGGCGATCAGCGTCGCGGGCTTGCCGTTGAGCTTCGAGTCGACGATGTACTGCCGAAGACCGAGTTCCGCGTGCGCGACGTCGCCCACGCGCACGATCGCGCTTCCGTCCTGGCTGCCGCGCAGGATGATCTTTTCGTACTCGCGGGGATCGCGAAACGGCGATTGCGTCACGACCGGGAACGTCATATCGACCGGGCCCGCGGACGGGCGCTGGCCGATCTGGCCCGCGCCGAAGAGCGCGTTCTGCTGGTTGACGGCGTTGGCGATGTCGCGCGTCGTGACCGAAAGCGACGCCATCCGATCGGGGTCCATCCAGATGCGCATCGCCTGGTCGGCGGTGCCGAGGATCTGCGCTTGCCCGGCGCCTGGCACGCGCTTCAGCGCATCGACCACGTAGACGTTCGCGTAGTTGCCGATGTAATCGGCGCCGTATCGATCGTCGTGCGCGAAGAGCGCGATCAGCATCATGATCGACGACGATTTCTTCTGGACCGCGACGCCCTGCTGCGTGACCGCGGACGGAAGCTGCGGGAGCGCAAGGTTCACGCGGTTTTGCACCTGCACCTGCGCCGTGTCGGGATCGGTGTCGAGCGAGAAGAAAACGGTGAGCGTGAGCTGCCCGTTCGCCGAGCTCGTCGACGACATGTAGAGCATGTTGTCGACGCCGTTGATCTGCGCCTCGATCGGTGCGGCGACCGATTCAGCGACCGTGTTCGCGTCCGCACCCGGATACGTCGCCTGAACCGTCACCTGCACCGGCGTGATCGTCGGGTACTGCTGCACCGGGAGTAGCAGCATCGACACGGCGCCCGCGATAACGATGACGATCGCCGTGACCGCCGCGAAGATCGGCCGCTCGATGAAAAAGCGCGAAAACATGGCGGGCTCTTGCGCGAGGCGCGGCTACGAGCCCGAGCGCGGACTCGCCGGATTGCCTGCGTTCTTCGCGGGACCCGCCGGATCCGTTGCCGGCGACGCCTGCTCCTGATACGCCTTTGCGACGACGTGTGCGCCGGGCGTCAACCTGACCGTGCCTTCCACGATGACGCGCTCCCCGGCACGAAGGCCGTCGGCGACGAACCATCCATTCTCGTACCATTCGCCGACCGTCACCGGCCGCTGCTCCGCGCGATCGTCGCTGCCGAGGACCCACACGAAATGCCCCTTCGCGCTCTGCTGCACCGCGCGCTGCGGCACGAGGATCGCGTTCGGCCGCACGGCGCCGCGCAGCCGCGCACGCACATACTGGTTCGGCCGCAGCACGCCGTCCGGATTGTCGACCGAAGCGCGAATCAGGAACGTTCCCGTCTGCGCGTTGTACGACGGATCGGCGAACGTGATCGCGCCGGTGTGGGGAAAGATCGTACCGTCGACGAGCTCGACTTCGACGGTGAACTTGTTGCCGGGCGGGAGCCGGAGCAGGCCCTTGCTCGCCTCGTCACGGATTCGCGCCATCTGGCCTTCGGAAACGCTGAAGTTGACCCACATCGGCGACAGCACCGACACCACCGTCAGTTGCGCGTTTTGCGGATTGACGTAGGTGCCGTCGGCGACGGCCGCGTAGCTGCTGATGCCGGTCACCGGTGCGCGGATCGTCGTGTACGAAAGATTGAGCTGCGCTTCCTCGAGTTGCGCTTTCGATTGTGCGACGGCAGCCTGCGCCTGGTCGTACTGTCCCTGCGCGTCGTCGAGATCTTTCTGCGAGAGCGCTTCCTGCTCCGCGAGCGGCTTCGTGCGCTCGAGATTCGCCTTCGCGACGCCGAGAGCGGCCTCGTTGCGCTGCATGGCTGCCTTGGCGGCATCGACCTGCGCCTGGAACGGCTTCTGGTCCATCTGGAACAACACCTGTCCGGCTTTGACGAGCGAGCCCTCGACGTAGAGATGCTTGTCGAGAAAGCCGGAGACCCGCGCCTGCACGTTGACCGCCTGCGAGCTCTGCGTCTGCGCCACGTATTCGGCGGCAACCGGCACGTCGCGCGCCGCGACGGTGATCGTCGTCACTTCGATCGCCGCCTGCGGCGGGACCGCGCGTTCCTGCTTCCCGCACGCCGCGACGAGCAGCAGCGCGCAAAACGCCACGCACGTTCTCGGCAGGCGTGCATCGCGCAAGGACCGACCCATCTTCGCTCCCTTCGTCACGTCGCTACGTGCCCGCGTTGCGGGGCACCGCAGGACGGGATTGGATCAGCGTGCAAACCGGCGGAGTCTACGCTGCCCGCGCAGGGAAGTCGCGAATTCGCTGCCCGGAGGCGGCCGGGATGTCGCGCTGATTGGCAGCGATGCAACGAAGCGGCGTCAGCGCTTCGGGACGCGGCCGAGGAGGTAGAACTCGTCGTTGGGCCGCATCGAGATCATGTTCGCCATCCGGTTCGAAAGCGCGAAGAAGGCCGCGATCGCGCCGATGTCCCAGATGTCCTCGTCGGTGAAGCCCTGCGTGCGAAGCGCGACGAAATCGTCGTCGACGATCGCCGCGCTGTCGGTCGCGACCTTCATCGCGAACGCGAGCACCGCGCGCTGACGCGGCGTGATGTCGGCCTTGCGGTAGTTGACGGCGACCTGATCGGCGACGAGCGGGTTCTTTGCGTAGATACGCAGGATCGCGCCGTGCGCGACGATGCAGTAGAGGCAGTCGTTCGCGCCCGATGTCGCGACCACGATCATCTCGCGCTCAGCCTTGGAGAGGCCGCTTTCCTTCAGCATCAACGCGTCGTGATAGGCGAAGAACGCGCGGAACTCGTCGGGCCGGTGAGCAAGCGTCAGGAAGACGTTCGGCACGAATCCGGCCTTCTCCTGCACTTCGTCGATGCGCGCGCGAATGTCGTCGGGAAGCTCGTCGAGCCTAGGCACCGGATAGCGGCTGATCGGCGGGTTTTCCATGCGCTCCGAGTGTAGCAGCATCGTCACTCGCGAAAGCGGACATACAATTCGCCGAGGACGAGGCTTCGCTTGTCAACGATACCTATCGCACGCAACGCGCTCTGCCCGTGCGGCAGCGGAAAGCGCTTCAAGCATTGCCACGGCGAGGCCGCCGACGACGACGTCGTCGACTTCGTTGTCGCGGGCGCGCAGCGAAGCGGCACGACGTCGCTCGATCTTCATCTTCGGCGACACCCGTCGATCTCGATGCCCATCACGCGGAAGGAGCTGCACTTCTTCGACGACGACAAGCGCTTTCGCGACGCCGAAGTCGATTACGCGACGTATCACGCGAACTTCGCGCCGCGGCGCGCGGGGCAATTGCGCGGCGAAGTGACGCCGAGCTACCTCTTCTGGCTGCCCGCGGCGGAGCGGCTTGCCCGTTACAACCCGTTGATGAAGATCATCGTCGTCTTGCGCAATCCGATCGAGCGCGCTCGTTCACACTGGAACAAGGAGCGGCAGCGCGGACGCGAAGCGCTGTCGTTTCTCGCGGCGCTCGAAGCGGAGCGCTCGCGCGCCGAGGCTTCGTCGTCGGGACACGATCGGCGAACGTCTTATCTCGCGCGGGGGCGCTACGTCGCGCAGCTTCATCGCCTATGGCAACACTTCCCGGTCGCGCAAACGCTCGTGCTTCGTGCCGAGGCGCTATTGCAGGCGCCGCTGCCGACGCTCGAGCAGATCGCGCACTTCCTGGGCGTATCTTCGTTCCCGTCAGACGAGCCGATCGCAGCGAATGTGCGTAGCTACGAACGACCGATGCAACGCGCCGAATGGGAATGGCTCGCGGCGCGCCTCGCGCTGGAGATTCGCGATCTCGAGTCGCTGCTCGGCTGGGATTGCGCGGCGTGGCTTCGTTCCCCGCGTTTCGACGACGAGCGAGACGAATGATCGTCCATCTCGTCGACGGAACCTACGAGCTCTTTCGCCACTTCCACGGCCTGCGCCGCTTCACGAAGGGCCGCGATCGGCCGTTTGGCGGGGTCGTCGGCGTATTGCAGACGGTGCTGCAGATGTTCGAGCAGGGCGCATCGCATCTGGGTGTCGCGGCCGATCATGTGATCGAGTCGTTCCGAAACGAGCTCTGGCCCGGCTACAAGACCGGGGAGGGCATCGAGCGCGCGTTGTTCGCGCAGTTCCATCCGCTCGAGGAAGCGCTGGCCGCGATGGGCGTCGTCGTCTGGCCGATGGTCGAGCTGGAGGCGGACGATGCGCTCGCGTCGGCGGCGCGAATCGCTTCGGAGGACGCGAACGTCGACAAGGTGTGCATCTGGACGCCCGACAAGGATCTCGCGCAATGCGTACGCGAAGACCGCATCGTGCAGGTCGACCGGCGCGCGAAGAAGATTTTCGACGCCGGCGAAGTGCGCAGGAAATTCGGCGTCGACCCATCCCAGATTCCCGACTATCTCGCGCTGGTCGGCGATGCAGCGGACGGCTATCCCGGCATTGCGGGAATCGGTCCGGTCACCGCGGCGCAGTTGCTGCGGCAATACGGCGCGATCGAACAGTTTCCCGCTCGGGTGCTCGGGGCGCGCCGTGAGCTTGCGCTGCGCTTCAAGGTACTCGCGACGCTACGCAGCGATGAACCGCTCTTTCGCGATGTCGATGCGCTGCGCTGGCGCGGGCCGACGGCGGCCTTCGCATCCTGGGCCGAACGGATGGACGCGCCGCGCCTGGTCGAACGAGCCGCCAAAGCCAACGCGGCGCTGCAATGATGCGATCGGCGAGCGGAATCCGCGTCAATGCTTCGGCGGCACGTAACCCGCGGGCGTTTCGGCGCCGCTGCCGAAGAAATGCTTCTCCATCTGCTCGGCGAGCCACTTCCGCGCGCGCGGATCGGCAAGCGAAAGCCGATTCTCGTTGACGAGCATCGTCTGATGCCGCAGCCACTGCGCCCAGGCTTCCTTGGATACGTTCTCGTAGATTCGCTTGCCGAGCTCGCCCGGGTACGGCGGGAAGTCGAGCCCTTCCGCCTCTCGTCCGAGCTTCACGCATTTCACCATTCGGGCCATGATCAGCTCACCACCGGTTTGAAGTAGACCTGCGATTTGCGCTGGTAATTGTAGAGCGCCTGCTTTTGCTGGGGCAGGTCGGCAATCGATCCGACCCGAAATCCGCGCTCCAGGAACCAGTGCGCGGTCTTCGTCGTCAGCACGAACAGCGCGGTGAGCTTGAGCCTTCGCGCGCGCTGCTCGATCTCGTTCAGCAGCGCTTCGCCGTAGCCCTCGCGTCTGAAATCGGGATGCACGGCAAGTGCGGCCAGCTCGCCCACGCGCTCGCCCGGAAACGCGTAGAGCGCGGCGCAACCGATGATGTGATTGTCGTATTCGGCGACGACGAAGCGCTCGATCTCGCTTTCGAGCCGCTCCCGCGAGCGGCGCACGAGCACGCCCTGCTCCTCGAGCGGCTCGATGATCGACAGGATCCCGCCGACGTCGTCGATCGTCGCGCTGCGGATATGCGCGAGCGCCGTCGCCGCGATCATCGTGCCGACGCCGTCGCGCGTGAAGAGCTCGAGCAGGAGCGCGCCATCGTGGTGGCGGCTGATCAGATGTGCGCGGTCGACGCCGTTGTTGCAGGCGCGAATCGCCGCCGGCAGATAGACCCGAATGTCGGCGGCCAGCCGTTCGGGTCTTGCCAGCAGCTTCTCGGCGTCGGTCGTCGAGAGATCCGACAGGAGCTGTCGGCGCGCGTTGCGCACGCCGTCGGCGTCGGTCAGGAAGATGAGCTTCGTCGCGTCCATGCGCACCGCGCACTGCATCGCGACTTCCTCTACCGTCAGGTTGAAGATTTCGCCGGTCGGCGAATAGCCGGTCGGCGAGATGAGCACGATGTCGCCGTCGTCGAGGCGTTGCTGGATCGCTTCGGTATCGATGCGGCGCACTTCGCCGGAGAGCTGCATGTCGACGCCGTCGACAATGCCCATCGGCTTCGCGGTCAGATAATTGCCGCTCGAGACGCGATTGCGCGCGCCCGCCATCGGCGAGTTGGCGAGCCCGAGCGATAGCAGCGCTTCGATCCGTGCGCGCACCTGCCCCGCGGCTTCCAGCACGCAATCCATCGCGTCGTTGTCGGTGATCCGCACGCCGTTCGCGTATCGGCTCTCGATGTTCTGCGCCGCGAGGATCGCTTCGACCTGCGGCCGGCAGCCGTGCGCGACGATCAGCTTGATGCCGAGACTGTGCAGGAGGTTCAGGTCGTGGACGACGCCTAGAAACGAATCGTCGGCGACGACCTCGCCCCCGAATGCGATGACGAACGTCTTGGCGCGAAACGCATGCACGTAAGGCGCGGCCATGCGAATCCAGTGCACGAACGCGCGCATCGTCGCCGAGTTGACGGGCGGCGTGTCGTCGGGAGCGCGTGCCATTGTCGAGGTGCGTTTCGTGCGGGCCGCGCGATTATAATTGCAGCACCCCGGCGTGCTCGCGCGAGGCGCCGCGTTTCGCGAAGCGGACCGCGCGCCGCTTTACGCAAGTCCCGCTCGCAGTTTCCCCTTGACGCTCCTCGATAACCTCAATCCGCAACAGCTCGAAGCGGTCACGCTGCCGCATGCTTCGGCGCTGATCCTCGCCGGCGCCGGCAGCGGCAAGACGCGCGTGCTCACGACGCGCGTCGCATGGCTGCTCGCCACCGGCCAGGCGACGCCGCTGTCGATTCTTGGCGTGACGTTCACGAACAAGGCCGCGAAGGAAATGCTGACGCGGCTATCAGCGTTGACGCCGATCAACCTGCGCGGCATGTGGATCGGCACGTTCCATGGCCTCTGCAACCGCATGCTGCGCATCCATTACCGCGAGGCGGGCCTGCCGCAACTCTTCCAGATCCTCGACACGCAGGATCAGCTCGCGCTGATCAAGCGTCTCTATCGCGCGCACGACATCAACGAGGAACGCTACCCGCCGCGCGAGCTTTTGTGGTTCATCGCCGATTCCAAGGAGAAGGGACTTCGGCCGAACGCCGTCGAGGCGAGCGACGACTACACGCGGCGGCAGGTCGAGCACTATGCGCTCTACGAATCGATGTGCCAGCGCGAAGGCGTCGTCGATTTCGGAGAGCTCCTGCTTCGCTGCTACGAGCTGCTCGCCGGTCGCGACACGATACGCGAGCATTACCGGCACCGTTTTTCGCATCTGCTCGTCGACGAGTTCCAGGACACCAACGTGCTGCAATACCGGTGGCTGCAGGCGCTGACCGGACCCCGCGCCGCCGTATTCGCCGTCGGCGACGACGACCAATCGATCTACGCGTTTCGCGGCGCGAACGTCGCGAACATGCAGCATTTCGAGCGCGATTTCGCGCGACCGGACATGCCGGTGCGCCTGATCAAACTCGAGCAGAACTACCGCTCGCATGGCCACATCCTGGACGCCGCCAACGCGCTCATCCGCAACAACGCGACGCGGCTCGGCAAGAACCTGTGGACGAGCGAAGGCAGGGGCGAGCCGGTGCGCGTGTTCAACGCGCCGACTGATTTCGACGAGGCCGCGTTCATCGTCGACGTCGTCAGGGGACTCGTCGGCGAGGGACTCGCGCTCGACCAGATCGCGCTGCTCTATCGCAGCAACGCGCAGTCGCGCGTGCTCGAGCACGCGCTTTTCAACGCGGCACTGCCGTATCGCGTCTATGGCGGCATGCGCTTTTTCGAGCGCGCCGAGATCAAGCACGCTCTCGCTTATCTTCGGCTTCTCGCCGAGCCGGGCGACGACGGCGCTTTTCTTCGCGTCGTCAACTTTCCTCCGCGCGGGATCGGCGCACGCACGCTCGAGCAGTTGCAGGCCGCGGCGCGATCGCAAGGCACGTCGTTGTGGCAGGCCGCGTGCGCGGGCGCCATCAAGGGCAAGGCGGGATCGTCGCTCGCCGCGTTCATCCGGTTGATCGAAGGCGCGCGCGAGGCGACGCGCGGGCTTCCGTTATCGGAGACGGTCGCGCACGTGATCGAAGCGTCAGGTCTTCTCGCACACTATCGCGACGAGCGCGATGGCGCGGAGCGCGTCGAGAACCTCGAGGAGCTCGTGAACGCGGCGCAAAGCTTTGTTCGCGAGGCGGATCTGGCGGTCGATGCTCCTATCAGGAATCAGGAATCAGAGGACAGGGATCAGGAGTCAGGGAGCGATCAACGCGATGACGCAGCGATCGAGGGAGCGACTGATCCGCTGACCGCTTTTTTGGCGCACGCGGCGCTCGAAGCGGGCGAGACGCAGGCGGCCGAAGGCCGGCCGGCGTTGCAGCTCATGACCGTCCACGCCGCCAAGGGACTCGAGTTTCACACCGTGTTCGTCACGGGCCTCGAGCATGGCACGTTTCCGCACGAAAACAGCATCGACGAACCGGGCGGTCTCGAAGAGGAGCGACGGCTCATGTACGTCGCGATCACGCGTGCGCGGCGCCGCCTGTATCTGTCGCTTGCGCAAAGCCGGATGCTGCACGGACAGACGCGCTACCGGCTCGCGTCGCCGTTCCTCGACGAAATTCCGCCCGATCTCCTGCAATGGCTGTCGCCGCGCGAGCGCCGCGGCGCATACGCGAGCGGGCGCTCCGAATGGGCGGCGAGCGCCTTGTCGTCGCAAGCGAGCGCGAACAACGGCGGCCCGACGCGTACGCCGCCGGCGCCGTCGTGGCGCATCGGCCAGAGCGTGCGTCATGCGAAGTTCGGCGTCGGCGTGATCATCGACGCCGAAGGTCGCGGAAGCGACGCCCGCGTGCAGGTCAACTTTCGCGACTTCGGTGTGAAGTGGCTCGCGCTCGATTACGCGCGGCTCGAGGCGGCGTAGCGCTGGAGCGTGCCCGGAAATCGGTGCCAGAGATGTATTTCCCGGCTCCGCTGTCGCGAATCGCGACGCTCGTTCGGGAAATACATCTCTGGCACCGATTTCCCTACGTCGCCTTCTCGCCCGCGTGGAACACGTCGCGATAGCTCACGTAGTCGCAAATGTGCAGCGTCGCGACGAAGAACGCGACGTACGGAAGCACGATGAGCGCCGCCAGTGTCGCGTTGATCGGCGGCGGCAACACGAGCGCGAGCATCGCGCTGATCGATGTTGGAATGACGACGCCGAACACGACGATGCCAACCGCGTAGCGCAGCGTCGCTCGCCAATTGCCGATGGCCGCGCGAATGCTCGCGCGGAGCGCGGTGAACGGTCCCGCATCCTGAAACACGACGAGCGCCGGCGCCCACCATAGCGCGAGCAACGTCGGCAACGCGCATAGCGCGCCGAACACGATCGCGGCCATCACGCGCGGCGATTGAAGCGTGGTCACGAACGCGCGCGTCGCGGCATCGGGATCGTCGTCGGCCGACGGTCCCGTGCCATACAGCGCATCGAGAAGCTGGCCGCCGTCGACGAGCGCCGTCGCCGTCAACGCGATCGATATGCCGACGACAAAGACGAAGCCGAGCGGCAGCAGCGCGCGGAGGTTCGCGCGAAAACCGCGCCACAGCATCGACATCGCGGGCTTGCCGCCGCGTTCCTGCGTCCACGCCGCGGCGAGGAAACCCACCGACAGCACCGGCTTGATCAGCGGCGCGACGACGGCGCCGACCCATGGCAGCGCCTGGACGAGCAGAAGCGTCGCGTAGTACGCGAGCAGCAGCATGATCCAGGCACGGCGATAGCGCGCGAACATTCCGTAACTTTCGCGGAGCCACAGGATCCCGCGCCGACCTTCGTAGCGCGTATAGCCAATGTCGTGAGCAGTCGTCGCCATCGCGCGAAACCGCCCGAACGTCAGATATCGAGCGGACGCGACGGCGCGGCCGCGCGCGCGCGGAGAATCCGCTCGAACGGCGTCGGATCGTGCGCGTGCGTGAGCTCGCCGGGTCTCGGCAGGTAGAGATCGTAGAGGCGCGATACCCAGAAGCGCAGCGCCGCCGCGCGAAGCAGCGCCGGCCATTGGCCCCGCTCGTCATCGGTGAGCGGGCGCACCTCGTGGTATGCACGAACCATCGAACGCATGCGCGCGTCTTCGAGCGCGCCGTCGTCGTTGCCGGCAATGCACCAGTCGTTGACGGCAATCGCGAGATCGTAAGCGAAGAAATCGGTCGCCGCGAATCCGAAGTCGATGATGCCCACGACTTCGTCGTCGGCGAACAGCACGTTGTCGCAGAAGAGATCGCCGTGGATCGCGCCTTTCGGCAGCTTCACCTTGCCGAACCCTGTCTGGAATTTCACCTCCGCGGCAAGCAACGCATTCTGCTCGGGCGTGACGAACGTCCGCACTGCTCGCGCGGCTTGGCGCCACCATGCGGGGCCGCGCCGGTTGGTAAGCCGCGCGCGATAGTCCTGCGATGCGCGATGAAGCCTGGCCAGCGCGCCACCGACCGCAGCGCACTCAGCTTCCGATGGCCGCTCGATCGGTGCGCCGTCGATCCTCGATACGAGGCCGGCGGGGCGACCATTCAAATGCGAGAACAGCGCACCCGTTCGATCAGGCGCCGGCGCCGGCACGCGAACGCCGCAGCGCGCGAGATGTGCCATCAGGTTCAGGTAGAACGGCAACTCGTCGGATGGCAAGCGCTCGTAGAGCGTGAGCACGTAGCGCCCGCCCTCGGTGGTCACGAAGTAATTCGTGTTCTCGATCCCCGCGGCGATCGGCGCCAGATCGACGAGCGCGCCGAGCGCGTAGCGCGCGAGCCAGGCATCGAGTTCGTCGGCAGTGACCGTGGTGTAGACGGACATTCCAAACGCGCGCGCCGCAGGCGGTGCGGCACGGGAAGATACGACTTCAGGATGTTCGGATCAAAAGGCGCGTTTGGAAACGCTGCACGCGCTCGCGCCACCCATTACCACGAGAAGATCGTCCACATCGGCACCTTCACCGTCGGATCGATGCCGTCGCGGCGGATGTACGCGGTGTCTTTCGGGTCGGGCAGCAGATAGTACGATCGTCCGTAGCGCGGCGTCACGCGAATGTAGCGCAACTGTCCCTGTACGCGCACTTCCTCGCTGAATCCGCCGTCGGCGTTTTGAATGACCGTGACCTGCGGCTCGACGTCCGAATCGCCGAGCACGTCGGGTGGCGGAGGTGGTTGCGGCAATCGCTCCGTCCTGGCGGGCGCCTGGGCAAAGCTCCATCCGGCGACCATGGAGAGAAGCAGCATCAATGCAGGGCGACGTGCATCCATGGCGAGAAGTGAAGAATGGGATGGAAGGGTGAGCGGCGAAAGAGTGCGATGCGACGTGGTCATTCTAGCAAAAGGAGGTATCGCTCGGCGCGTTCCGCGGCCGCGAAAACGTGTCGGCGCGCAGCGGATTGTTTTGTCCGCGAGACGCCCACACGTGAAGCTCACAGATTCAGCAGTTTCTCGCGCTCGTCGCGCGACGGCTGGAAGCCGCGATTCTCGTAGAACTCGAAGATCGCTTCGACGACCGCGTCGGGCTCGTCGATCACGCGCATCAGGCCGAGATCGTTCTCGCCGATCATGCCTTCGGCGGCGACCTTGTCGTCGAGCCAATCGAGAAAGCCTTGCCAGAACGTGCCGCCCACGAGAATGATCGGAATGCGCCGACTCTTTCCCGTCTGCACGAGCGTCAGGCATTCGGTCAGCTCGTCGAGCGTGCCGAAGCCGCCAGGCAGCACGACGTACGCCGACGCGAAGCGGACGAACATCATTTTCCGCGCGAAGAAATAGCGGAAGTCGAGGCTGATGTCCTGGAACTGATTGCTCGGCTGCTCGTGCGGCAGCGCGATGTTGAGTCCGATGGCGGGCGCGCGTCCCGCGTGTGCGCCGTGATTCGCGGCTTCCATCAATCCGGGACCGCCGCCGGAGATCACCGAGAAGCCGGCATCGGAAAGCTTGCGCGCGATCGTCTTCGCCGTGTCGTAAAACGGATGGCCGCTTCCGATGCGCGCGCTGCCGAACATGCTGACCGCAGGCCGCACGCCGTTCAGACGATCGGACGCGATCTGGAACTCTGCCATAATTCCGAGCACCCGCCACGCTTCCTGTCCGTTCGTCGAATAAAGCGCCTGCGGGTCAATCAGCTCGGGAATCTTGTGGGTTTCTAACCGCATGGCTACGCTCGTCCTCGTGGATGGCTCGTCGTATCTGTACCGCGCCTTCCACGCGCTGCCCGACCTTCGCACGTCGAAGGGCGAGCCGACCGGCGCGCTGCGCGGCGTGCTGTCGATGTTGCGCCGTTTGGTCATCGACGACAAGCCCGATTACTTCGCGGTCGTGTTCGACGCGCCCGGCAAGACGTTTCGCGATGGTCTCTACGCGGAATACAAGGCGACCCGCGCGGCGATGCCCGATGACCTATCGCTGCAGATCGAGCCGCTCTACGAGCTCGTGCGCGCGCATGGCTGGCCGCTTTTGATGGTCGAGGGCGTCGAGGCCGACGACGTCATCGGCACGCTCGTGCGCGAGGCGAAGGCGGCGCGCATCCAGACGGTCATTTCGACATCCGACAAGGATCTCGCGCAACTCGTCGATGATGGCGTCACGATCGTCAACACGATGACCAACGAGCGTCTCGATCGCGAGGGCGTCATCGCGAAGTTCGGCGTGCGTCCCGAGCAGGTGCTCGATCTTCTGACGCTGACCGGCGATGCGATCGACAACGTTCCCGGTGTCGCGAAGGTGGGCCCGAAGACCGCCGCGAAATGGCTGTCGCAGTACCAGACGCTCGACAACCTGATGACGCGCGCGCACGAAGTGAGCGGCGTCGTCGGCGAGAACTTGAGAAGCGCGCTCGAATGGCTGCCGAAGGGTCGACAGATCCTCACGGTAAAGGTCGATTGCGAGCTTCCGACGCGCGTGTCCGATCTGACGCTTGCCGAGCCGGCGCTCGATCGGCTGCGCGAGCTTTACGAGCGCTACGAGTTCAAGGGCTGGGCGCGCGACCTCGGACGTACCGACGTGAACGTCGAAGTCGCGCCTGCGCCACGCGTGCGAAACGGAGAGCCGCGCGAATCGCAACCCCCGGCTGCTGCTCCGCCGCGCGGCGAATACGAGACGATCGTGACACGCGACGCACTCGATCGCTGGCTCGCCGCGATCGATACAGCCGAGATCGTCTCGATCGACGTCGAAACATCGAGTGCCGATCCGATGACCGCGGAAATCACGGGCATCGCGTTGTCGACCGATGCCGGACGCGGCGTCTATGTTCCGCTCGAGCATCGGTACGCGGGTGCGCCGTCGCAGCTTTCGCGCGACGATGTGCTCCTGCGCCTGACGCCCTGGCTTTGCAATGCGAAACGCGCGAAGGCTGGCCACGATCTCAAGTTCGCCGAGCACGCGTTTGCCAATCATGGCATCGCGCTCGCGGGCGTTGCGCACGACACGCTGCTCGAATCGTACGTGCTCGAGTCGCACAAGCCGCACGACATCGTGACGCTCGCGCTGCGCCATCTCGACGTCGCGGCGACAACCTACGATGCGGTGACCGGCCGCGGGGCTGCGCGCATCGCCTTCGATCAGGTCCCGGTCGACGCTGCGACGGCGTATGCCGCGGAGCAGGCCGATGTCGCGTTGCGCCTGCACCGTCATCTTTATCCGCGGATCGAAGGCGACGACAAGCTTCGCTTCATTTATGAGAACATCGAGTTGCCGGTTCGCGACGTGCTGTTTCGGATGGAGCGCGAAGGCGTGCTCGTCGACCGCGATCTGCTCGCCGCGCAAAGCCGCGAGCTCGGCGCGCGCGCGAAGGCGCTCGAAGACGAAGCGCACAGGCTCGCCGGGACGCCGTTCAATCTCGGCTCGCCGAAGCAGCTTTGCGAGGTGCTGTTTGAGCGAATGAAGCTGCCGGTGAAGAAGAAGACGGCCACCGGCCAGCCGTCGACCGACGAAGACGTCCTCGAAGCGCTTGCCGCCGACTATCCGCTGCCGAGGGTGCTGCTCGACTATCGCGCCGTCACCAAGCTCAAATCGACGTACACCGACAAGCTGCCGGCGATGATCAATCCGAAGACCGGCCGCGTGCACACGACGTTCTCGCAGGCAACCGCGGTCACGGGTCGCCTCGCATCGCTCGAGCCGAATCTGCAGAACATTCCGGTGCGAAGGGCGGAGGGTCGCCGCATTCGCGAAGCGTTCGTCGCCGCGCCCCGACACACGATCGTTTCGGCCGACTATTCGCAGGTCGAGCTTCGGATCATGGCGCATTTGTCCCAGGATCCGGCGCTGCTTGCCGCCTTTCACGGCGATGCGGACATTCATCGCGTCACGGCAGCCGAGATCTTCAGCGTTGCGCCGGAGGACGTGTCCGCCGATCAGCGCCGCTACATCAAGGCGGTGAATTTCGGGCTGATCTATGGGATGAGCGCGTTCGGGCTCGCGACGCAGCTCAACATCGAGCGCGCCGCCGCGCAGCAGTTCATCGACCGCTATTTCATGCGCTATCCCGGCGTCGCCGATTACATGCAGCGCACGCGCGAGCTCGCGCGCGCGCAGGGTTATGTCGAAACGGTGTTCGGCCGCCGCCTTTTTCTGGCCGACATTCGCGCGGCAAGCGGGCCCCGTCGCGCCGGCGCCGAGCGCGCGGCGATCAATGCGCCAATGCAGGGCACCGCAGCCGACCTGATCAAGCTCGCGATGATCGCGGTGCTCGCGCATCTCGACCGCGAAAAAATGCGCACGCGGCTGATCCTGCAGGTGCACGACGAGCTCGTGCTCGAAGCGCCTGACGAAGAAGTACCGCGGATCGTGCGCGAGCTGCCGGCGCTGATGACGTCGGTGGCAACGCTGCGCGTGCCGTTAAAGGTCGACGTCGGGCAGGGGCCGAATTGGGAGCGCGCCCACTAGGGCCTGTTAACAGGCCCTAAGAGGCTCGGCGTCGTGTACCGCGAGACGACTTCGGCGTCTTCGAGCAGGCGCGCACGATCTTCACCGCTTCGCGAAGGTTCGCTCGCGGCGCCGCCGGACGGCCGACGTAGTAATCGAGCGCTTCTTTGGCGCGGCGCTCGAAAGGGTCGGCGGCGAGCAAACGCGCGCGCGCGAGCGCTTCGGTGTCCTCGCGATTGTGCTTTGGAGAAACGGCGAGCTTCGTGATCGCGAGGTCGACCGGCCCGAAGGCATTCTCGTGCAGCGGCCCGAGCATGTCGTTGCAATTGGCGTCGGAGCAGTGCCTCGATCCGCTTGATGAGTCGCGCGAAAGCGTCGACGTAGCGACTGCGGCGAGCGCCGCTGTTTCATCGAGCGCCTCGCGCTGCCGCAATCGCGCGCTCGGCATCGACGAGGTTGAACAAGCGACGGAGGCTGATCGGGCTCCCCAGCGCCCGGAACGCGTCGATCGTCACCCGGCCGGTCGCGAGCGTCGCGAGCCGAACTTCCTCCTCGCGCGAAAGCAATAGCGGAAAACATTGCTCGCTCGCGAGTTTCGAAAGCGCGTCGGTGCCGATCCCGTGACGTGTCGCGGCGTACTGCGTCAATTCGAGCGCCGGCAGGGCGCGGGGCCCGGCGACGTCGAGCTTGAACTGGACCAGGCGGCCGCCACGCCGGCGCAGCGTCTGGCGCGAACGGCGCATGCGCGCCGCGGGCGAGTTGTCGACGTGTCTTGCGCGAACCATTCGGAAAACGTAACACCGTACATTTGCCACCCTGCCTATTTGCCGAAAATCGTCCTCCACCCCGCATAGCAACTGCCGACCAGCATCGGCGCGAGCACGAACCAGCCGAGCATCAGCGGAATCGTCGCCGCGATCGCGAGGCCGATGTAGATCAACCCGTACAGCAGGAACGCGCCGAAGTTTCGCCACGACGCGGCGAAACTCTTCGAAAGCGCGGAAATCGGCGGCTCTCCGTTCAGCACGACGAGCGCCGGCGCGAACCAGTAGGCCATCGCGGCGAGAAGCAGCAGCGTCAACGCGACGAGCGCGATGATGGCGATCCACATGCCGGCCGTTGTCAGCGCGAAGTAGTAGTCGATCGGTGACGATGCGAAGTTGACGAGCGCCGCGACCCCGGCGATGCCGAGCGCGAGGAACGCCGTGCCGACGATCAGCACGGCCACCCCGATCAGCATGGCAAGCCACAGAAGTCCGAGCGTGAGGAGCGGCGCCAGGTGCTCGCCATGAAAGCCTTCGAACAGATGCGCGACCGAAAGCGGCTCCCCGCGCGCGAGCGCATGACAGCCGAGCATCACGCCGCCGGCGAACACCGGCGTGAGCACCGCGTGGGCGGGGCTGCCGATGATCGGAATCTTCATGAGCAGAAACGACAGCACGACGAACACGACGAAAATGCCGATCCATGCGAGCGGCGCGGCGCAAAAGATGCGCCAGCTTTCGCCCCACCACGCAGCGCCGTCGCTTGCTGGCAGAAGCCGCGGCGGGGGCGCGGTTCCCTCGAAGTCGCCAGTGGGCGACAGCGATGGGGATAACGGTTGGTTATCCATGTCCTCTTCCTCGAGAATTATCGCGAGACGACCGCGAGCTATCCACGCGCGTTCCTCACGAATGCAAGACGGCCTTGTGGCGCCGGGACGAGATTGTCGCGTACCTTTCGCCAAAAAACGAGCAGGCCTTGGGAAGCCGTGCTTCCGCTCCCATCTTAAACGCCTCTCCGTACGGCAAGCGACAGCGATGGATGCAATTGCAAACGAGCTCGCGCATTTCGGCGTCCCTTTCGTCGGCCTGAACGTCCTGCTCCAGCAACTGGGGCTGCCGATTCCCGCGGTGCCGACGATGATGCTCGCCGGCGCGCTTTCGATGTCGGGGCGCATCAGCGGCATCGCTGCATTCGGTCTCGCCGTGCTGGCATCGCTCGTCGCGGACCTTTTGTGGTTCTGGGCCGGGCGACGCTATGGCTACCCTGTGTTGCGCTTCCTGTGCCGTATCTCCCTTTCGCCCGACACCTGCGTGCGGCAAACCGAAGGCATTTTCGAGCGCTGGGGTTTCTACTCGGTCGTTGTCTCGAAGTTCGTTCCCGGCTTCTCGACCGTTGCCCCGCCGATCGCCGGCGCGCTTTCGATGCGGGTGGGCGCGTTCATCGTCGCCTCGGCAGCGAGCGCGGCGCTATGGGCCGGCGCTGCGATCGGCGCGGGTGCACTGTTCGCCTCGCAGATCGATTTCGCGATTGCATGGATGGTGGCGCACGCAACCGTCGCCGCGTTCGTCGTTGGCGCCGCAGTCGTACTGTACGCAACGATCCGCGCGTTCCAGCGTTACCGGATGACGCGCTTGCTCGCCTCGGCGATGATGTCGATCGACGAATTGCGCGAGCGCAACGCACGCGAGCCGCGGCCTTTCATCATCGACGTCGGATCGTCGCTCGCGCACGACGCTCGCCCGCGCATTCCCGGCGCAGTCCCCCTCGACCTCGACGCGATCGCGTGCCTCGACGATTTCCCGAACGATCGCGACATCGTTCTGTATTGCGCCTGCCCCAACGAGGCTTCAGCGCGTCGCGGCGCGCAAATCCTGCTCGCCAAAGGCTATCGGCGCGTTCGCCCGCTCGCGGGCGGGATCGATGCGTGGATCGCCGCGGGACACTCGGTCGAGCGCGGCGCGCCGATCGCGTTTCCAGGCTCGGCGACGGCGCGTCCGGCGAAGCTCGCGGCCCCACCGCTCGATCGCAGCGTCGAGCGCTGCTGACGCGGTTTTTCGCCCGCCATCTTTCATCGCGCTGCAACGATTCCTTGCAATTTGAGCGCGTGCGTCGCACGCCGCGCATCGGCGTGCGCCGAACCTATTCGCGCGCGTCGCCGTCTGACGTGATCGGCAGGAGGCGAGAGTCGGCGGTCGCTTGCGGGCAACAAGCGCTTGCAAAGCCGGGAAAGCGAGCGCTCGCTTTCGGAAGTCGCGGGCGCGAGCGGCGGCAGCGGAACGCCCACGCTCATGACGCTGGCATCACGTTCCCCGAGGGCTTCGACGTCGTTTGCTGGTTCATACTTCGTGTCCGCTCGCGCTCGAGTCGCGTGATGGCGCTCGCGCCCACGCGACGACGCCGCGACGATCGATTCGCGCGCCGCCCACACTGAAACTCGAATGGAAGATCCCCCGTCGTCGAAACGACCCGAGTCGAAAAGCGCACTCGCGCTTTCTGTTTCCCGGCGCGGCCGCCGCTTCGGCACCGTGATTGCGCTGATCGTGCTTGCCGCGATCATCGCGCTCGCCTGGTACCTGACGCATCGTCCCTCGCCGATTTCTGCGAATGGAGGTCCTCCAGGGACTTCCGCGTCCCGCGGTGGGCGTGGCGGCGCAGCGCGGGGTGCGCCCCCTAGCACCGTCGGCGTCGCCACCGCGCGCCACGCGAACATTCCCGTCTACATCGACGCGCTCGGCACGGTAACGCCGATCGCCGTCGCGACGGTTGCGCCGCAGGTGTCCGGGGTGATCACCAGCTTGCCCTACACCGAAGGGCAGATGGTGCAGAAGGGACAGGTGCTCGCGACGATCGATCCGCGACCGTTCCAGATGACGCTCGATCAGGCGACCGCGGCGCGCGTTCGCGACGAGGCGCAGCTCAACGCCGCACGCGTGCAACTCGAGCGCTATCAGGTCCTGCTCAAGCAGGATTCCATCGCGCGCCAGACGGTGGACACGCAGGACGCGCTCGTGAAGCAGCTAATCGGCACGGTGGGCGTCGATCGCGCGAACGAGAACAGCGCGCGCCTGAACCTGCAATGGTCCCGCGTCGTCGCGCCGATCGGCGGTCGCGTCGGCTTGCGCCCGATCGACGTCGGCAACTACATCGCCGCCGGCAACACGGCAGGCGTCGCGACGATCACGCAGATCTCGCCCATCGATGTCCAGTTCTCGATTCCGCAGGAGCGCGTGCCCGACATCAAGACGCAGGTTGCGGCGCAGGCGAAGCTACCTGTATCGGCATGGGACGCGAGCCGCACGCGCAAGCTCGACGACGGCGAGTTCCTGACGCTCGACAACCAGATCGACGTGCAGACGGGCACCGTCAAGGCGAAGGCACGCTTCGGGAATGCGAGCGGCGTGCTGTTTCCCAATCAGTTCGTCAACGCGAGCCTTTTGTTGCGCACGATCGACGCTGCCGTCGTCGTGCCCGTCATCGCGCTTCGCCACGGGCCGAGCGGCGATTTCGTCTACGTCGTCAACGACGATCATACGGTGAGCCTTCGCGACGTGACGGCGGGCATCGCCAGCGTCGACGATGTCGAGATCACGAAGGGCCTGAACGTCGGCGAAAAGGTCGTCACCGAAGGCGGCGACCGCTTGAAGGACGGCGCGCGGATCCAGACGAGCGAGGACGTTGCCAAGGAGGCCGCGAATGGAAGCAACGGTCGCCATGCAAGGGCGTCCGGCGCGAAGCCGGGGAATGACGGTGCCCAGGCGAGCGGTGCCGCGCAGGCGAGCGGTGCTGGCCAGAACGCGCCGGCGGGAATGGCGAACGCACCGGGTGCCGGCAATACGCCGCCCACCGGCACCGAAGCGGGTCGCAGCGGCGGCCGCCGGCGCGGCGCGCGCGCCGACGCGAATTCCAGCACGCAGCAGTAACGCGTCCTTGTCGTGGCCATGCTGAGCCCGTCCCGACCCTTCATCGAGCGGCCGGTCGCGACGTCGCTTTTGATGCTCGCGATCGTGCTCGCGGGCCTCGTCGGCTATCGCTTCCTGCCGCTGTCCGCGCTGCCGCAGGTCGACTACCCGACGATCCAGGTGCAGACGCTTTACCCCGGCGCGAGTCCCGAGGTGATGAGCAACACCGTCACCGCGCCCCTCGAAGGGCAGTTCGGGCAGATGTCGGGGCTCGATCGGATGAGCTCGACGAGCGCGCCGGGCGTGTCGGTGATCACGCTGCAGTTCTCGCTCGATCTTTCACTCGACGTCGCCGAGCAGGAAGTGCAGGCGGCAATCAACGCGAGCGGCTCGCTCCTTCCGGCCGATCTGCCGGCGCCGCCGGTCTATGCGAAGGTCAATCCCGCCGACGCCCCCGTGCTCACGCTCGCCGTGAGCTCGAAGACGATGCCGCTCACCGACGTGCAGAACCTCGTCAACACGCGGCTCGCGCAGAAGATCAGCCAGGTTTCGGGCGTCGGCCTCGTGTCGCTTTCGGGCGGACAGCGGCCGGCCGTGCGCATTCAGGCGAATACGCAGGCGCTCGCCTCCTACGGCATCGGCATCGACACGCTGCGCACGGCGATTTCGAACGCCAACTCGAACGCCGCGAAGGGCAACTTCGACGGGCCCAAGCGCGCGTACACGATCGCGTCGAACGATCAGCTTCTGACGGCCGACGACTACCGCAAGCTGATCGTCGCCTACAAGAACGGCGCGCCGGTTCGCCTCGACAACGTCGCCGACGTCTTGCAAAGCGCGGAGAACAACCAGCTTGGCGCATGGGCAGGCATGCAATGCAGCGGCGCGCAGCCGGAAGGCTCCGTCGCCGCTGCGCCGATGCCCCGCGAGGAGTGCCGCACGGGCGGCAGCGCGGCGCTGATCCCGGCCATCATCGTCAACGTGCAGCGGCAGCCGGGCGCGAACGTCATCAAGACCGTCGACGCGATCAAGGCGCAACTGCCGCAGTTGCAGGCGGGATTGCCGGCGTCGATCGAGGTCGACGTCCTCGCTGATCGCACCAACGGCATCCGGGCGTCGGTCAACGACGTCGAGAAGGAGCTGTTGCTCGCAGTCGCCCTCGTCGTGCTCGTGATCTTCGCGTTCCTCGGCAGCCTCCGCGCAACGGTGATCGCGAGCGTCGCGGTGCCGATCTCGCTGATCGGCACGTTCGGGCTCATGTACCTGCTGGGCTACAGCCTGAACAACCTCTCCTTGATGGCGTTGACGATCGCGACCGGCTTCGTCGTCGACGACGCGATCGTGATGATCGAGAACATCGCGCGCTACGTCGAGGAGGGCGAGCCGCCGCTACGCGCGGCGTTGAAGGGCGCGACGCAGATCGGCTTCACGATCATCTCGCTCACGATCTCGCTGATCGCCGTGCTGATTCCGCTTCTGTTCATGCGCGACGTCGTCGGTCGGCTCTTTCGCGAGTTCGCGGTGACGCTCGCGATGACGATCCTGATCTCGGCGGTCGTGTCGCTGACGCTCGTGCCGATGATGTCCGCACGCTGGTTCCGGCGCAAGGAAGACGAGGCGGCCGCCGGCAGCGTCGTTTCGCGCGCTCAGCGCTTCTTCCAGCAGGTGCTCCATCGCTACGACCGCTCGCTCGACTTCGTGCTCGACCATCAGGGCGCGACGCTGCTCGTTGCGCTCGCGACCCTCGCGCTCACCGTGCTTCTCTACATCACGATTCCCAAGGGGTTGTTCCCCACGCAGGACACGGGCCAGCTCCAGGCGCGCGTGCAAGCGTCGCAGGACGTCTCGTACGACCGCATGGTCGACCTTCAGGCGCAGGCGGCGCGCGCGATCCTCGCCGATCCGGCCGTCGAGAACCTGAGCTCGATCGTCGGCGTCGACGCGGCGAACAACACGATGCTGTCGACCGGCAGCATGCTCGTGAATCTCGTGCCGTCGCATGGCGATCAGCAGGCGGTGATGAATCGCCTGCGCGATCGCGTGCGCGCGGTGCCCGGTGTGACGCTCTACGTGCAGCCCACGCAGGATTTGACGATCGACGCGGAGACGGGTCCGACCGAATACCGCGCGTCGCTCGAAGGGGTGGATGCGAGCAAGATCACGCAATGGATGCACACGCTGATCGCGAAGCTCGCGACGGTGCCGGAAGTGCGAAACGTCCAGAGCGACGCAGGCGCGCAAGGTGTGACGAGCTACGTCGACGTCGACCGTGACACCGCATCGCGCCTCGGCATTTCGGCGTCCGCCGTCGACGACGCCCTCTACAGCGCGTTCGGCCAGCGGATCGTGTCGACGATCTTCACCGATACGAACCAGTATCGCGTGATCCTCGAGGCGTTGCCGGGGCTCGCGACGAGCACCCAGGATGTCGGCAAGCTGCAGCTCATCTCGACGAGCGGGAAGCCCACGCCGCTGTCGGCGTTCGCGACGATCAGCGAAAAGCTCGCGCCGCTGCAGATCACGCACGTAGGGCAGTACCCGGCGAGCACGCTCAATTTCGACACGGCGCCTGGCGTGGCGCTGGGCAAGGCCGTCGACGCGATCCGCAAGGCCGCGCACGACATCGGCCTGCCTTCGACGATCACGATGAACTTCCTGGGCGCGTCGGGCGCGTACGAACGGTCGCTGTCGAACGAGCTGTGGCTGATCCTCGCCGCGGTCGTCTGCGTCTACATCGTGCTCGGCGTGCTTTACGAAAGCTACGTCCATCCGCTGACGATCCTGTCGACGCTGCCGTCGGCGGGGGTCGGCGCGTTGCTCGCGCTGATCATCACCGGCAACGATCTCGGCGTGATCAGCATCATCGGCATCATCCTTCTGATCGGGATCGTCAAGAAGAACGCGATCATGATGATCGACTTCGCGATCGACGCCGAGCGCGACGAAGGCCTGCCGGCGCGCGATGCGATTCGTCAGGCGGCGCTCCTTCGGCTGCGGCCGATCCTGATGACGACGCTCGCGGCGCTTTTCGCGGCCATTCCGCTGATGCTGTCGTGGGGCGTCGGCGCCGAGCTTCGCCGCCCGCTCGGTCTTGCGATCTTCGGCGGGCTGATCGTGAGCCAGCTTCTGACGCTTTTCACGACGCCGGTAATCTATCTCGCGTTCGATCGCCTGGGCGGCGGGCGGACCCGGCGGAAGATCGGCGAGCAGGAAGCTGCCGGCGCCCGCGAGGTTGGTGGAGCCGGTGACGCGTAACTCGCGATGAACCTCTCGCGTCCGTTCGTCCGGCGTCCGATCGGCACGGTGCTACTCACCGCGGGCGTCGCCCTCGCGGGCATCGGCGGCTTCTTCCTGCTGCCCGTCGCATCGTTGCCGCAGATCGACCTGCCGGTCATCTCGGTCAATGCCAACATTCCCGGGGCGAGCCCCGAGACCATGGCGCAAAGCGTCGCGACCCCGCTCGAGCGGCACCTCGGCACGATCCCGAGCGTCAACGAGATCACGTCGACGAGCTCGGTCGGCGCGACGCGGATCACGCTGCAGTTCGACCTCGATCGCGACATCGACGGCGCCGCGCGTGATGTGCAGGCGGCGATCAACGCGTCGCGCGTCGATCTTCCGTCGACGCTTCGCCAGAACCCGACGTACCGCAAGGTGAACCCGTCGGCGGCCCCGGTGATGATCCTCGCGCTCACGTCGAAGACGAAAACGCCCGGCCAGATCTACGACGAGGTGTCGAACATCCTCAATCAGCAGCTCCTGCAGGTCGACGGCGTCGGCGACGTGCAGATCGGCGGCGGCTCGCTTCCCGCGGTCCGCATCGAGTTGCAGCCGTTCGCGCTCAACCACTACGGCATCAGCACCGAGGACGTTCGGGCGGCAATCCAGGCGAGCAACGCGAATCGGCCGAAGGGCTTCGTGCAGGGAAGCGGGCGCAGGCTCGGGATCTACACGCAGACGCCGGGGCTTCACGCGAGCGACTACGCGCCGATGGTGATCGCATGGCGCAACGGCGCGGCCGTGAAGCTTTCGGACGTCGCCGACGTCGTCGACGGCGTCGAGGATTCGCACACGCTGGGCTTGTACAACGGCGATCGCGCGGTCATCGTGCTGATCCGCATGCAGCCGGCCGCCAACGTGATCAAGACCGTCGATTCGGTGCGCGCGCTCCTGCCTGCGCTGCAGGCCGAATTGCCGGCGGACGTCGAGCTTCACGTCGCCTCCGATCGCACGCATTCGATCCGCGCGTCGCTGCATGAGGTCGAAGTGACGCTGATCGTCGCGGTGATCCTCGTCGTGCTCGTCGTGAGCGCGTTCCTGCGCAGCGCACGCGCGACGCTCGTGCCGGCAGTGGCCACGATCACGGCGCTGCTGGGCACGTTCGGCGTCATGTACCTGCTCGGCTACAGCCTCGACAACCTCTCCCTCATGGCGCTGACGGTCGCGACGGGCTTCGTCGTCGACGACGCCATCGTCGTGCTCGAGAACACGAGTCGCCACATCGAGGCCGGCATGACGCGGATGCAGGCGGCGCTGCTCGGTGCGCGCGAGGTGGGCTTCACCGTCGTATCGATCAGCCTGTCGCTCGTCGCGGTCTTCATCCCGCTGCTGTTCATGCCGGGGCTGCCGGGACGGCTCTTTCGCGAGTTCGCGGTCACGCTCTCGGTCGCCGTGATGATCTCGCTGGTCATTTCGCTGACTACGACGCCAATGATGTGCGCGTGGCTGCTGCGGCCCGGCGGTCCGTCGGAAGCCCGCGCGCGCCAAGGCTGGCTCGCGCGAACGCTCGAAGGCGGCTATCGATGGATGCTCGCGCGCTACGAGCGAAGCCTCGACTGGGCGCTTTCGAGCAAGGGCACCGTGATGCTGATCCTGCTCGCAGTGATCGTGCTGAACGGTTACCTATACGTGATGGTGCCGAAAGCGCTGTTTCCGCAGCAGGACACGGGGCAGTTGCTGGGCGGGCTTTCGGCCGACCAGAGCATCTCGACTAATGCGATGGGCGAGAAGCTGCGCCAGGTCGTCGACATCGTGCGCCATGATCCGGCCGTGCAATCGGTCGTCGGTTTCATCGGCGGCTCGCGCGCGGGCGGCGGATTCATGTTCGTCGAGTTGAAGCCGGTCTCCGAGCGCAGCGAGCACGGGCTCGCGGTGATCGCGCGGCTTCGCCCGCAGCTCGAGCGCGTCACCGGCCTTAGCGCGTTCCTGCAGCCGGTGCAGGACGTCCGCGCAGGCGGGCGATCGAGCAACGCGACGTACCAGTACACGTTGAAGGGCGACGACAGCCAGACGCTCGGCGATATGACGCGCAAGCTCGTCGATGCGCTGAAGACGCACGACAAGCTGACCGACGTCAACAGCGACATCCAGGAAAACGGCGTGCAGACGAACGTCGTCGTCGACCGCGACGCGGCGGCGCGCCTCGGCGTGAGCGCGAAGGCCGTCGACGCGGCGCTCTACGACGCGTTCGGCCAGCGGCAGGCGGCGACGATCTATACGGCGCTCAACCAGTACCACGTGGTGCTCGAATGGGCGCCCACGTATACCCAAAGCCCGAACGCGCTCGCCGACATCTATGTGCCCGGGACGACGCTCGTCAACCAGGGCGGGCAGATCGTGCAGGTCGAAAGTGCCGGCACGCCAACAGGTTCGTCGAGCAGCGCGTCGTCCGCCGGTGCGTCGGGCACGCGATCGAGCTCCGCGACATCGACGTCCGCGACATCGTCGCTGAGCGCGACGACCACCACGCCCGCGATCCCGGTTTCCCCGAATCCGGCGCTGCGCAACGCTTCGACTGGCAACGTGCTTTCGAATACCCCGGCGAGCCTCGTGCCGCTCTCGGCGATCGCACGCTTCGTCGAAGGGCCTACCGCGACGTCGGTGAATCACCAGGACACCGAGCTCGCCGACACGATCTCGTTCAACCTCGCCGAAGGCGCGACGCTCGACGACGCGCGCGCGGCGATCGCGCAAGCCGAGGCCGACATCGCGATGCCGACCAGCGTGCGCGGCGCGTTCGCGGGCACGGCGCTCCTCGCGCAGCAGACATCAGCGCAGCAGGGGCTTCTGATCGTCGCGGCGCTGATTGTCATCTATATCGTCCTGGGCGTCCTGTACGAGAGCCTCGTGCATCCGATCACCGTGCTCTCGACGCTGCCGTCCGCGGGCGTGGGTGCCGTGCTCGCGCTGCTGCTCTTCCGGATGGATTTCACGCTCATCGCGTTGATCGGCGTGTTCCTGCTGATCGGCATCGTCAAGAAGAACGCGATCCTCATCATCGATTTTGCGCTCGAGGCGGAGCGCGCGCGCGGATTGAGCTCGCTCGAAGCGATACGCGAGGCAAGCCTTCTGCGCTTCCGTCCGATCCTGATGACGACGCTCGCCGCGGGCCTCGGCGCGCTGCCGCTCGCGATCGGGTTCGGCGAGGGCGCCGAGCTTCGCCAGCCGCTCGGCGTCGCGATCATCGGCGGCTTGATCGCGAGCCAACTGCTCACTCTGTTGACGACGCCGGTCGTGTACATGCTCCTGGACAACTTCAGAAGGCGAGGCGCCGACGAGCGACGCCTGAGCCGCGCGGGCACCGACGAATGGCAGACGGCCGCGGGACCGGCATGAAATCCGGTTTCATTGTTGCCGTCGCTGCGATCGCGGCGCTCGCCGGCTGTTCGCTTGCGCCGCCATACGAGCGCCCAAGCACGCCCGCGCCCGCGTCGTACAAGGAATCGCCGTCTGCGCACGCGACCTGGTTTCCCGCGGCGCCCGCCGACGAGCTCGACCGCGGTCCCTGGTGGAACCTCTTCGGCGACTCCGTGTTGTCGGACCTGCTCGGGCAGGTCGAGGTGTCGAATCAGAACGTCGCAGCCGCCGTCGCCCAGTACGCGGAGGCGCAGGCGCTCGTTGGCGAAGCGCGCGCGGCGCTCTTTCCGACGCTCGCCTTGAACGCGAGCGCGACGCGCGCGGGCGGCGGGGGCGGAGGCGGTCGCACGTCGCAGGCGCGCGCCGCCGGCAACAGCTTCGACTGGACGCTTGGGGCAAGTTGGGAGCCCGACGTCTGGGGACAGCTGAGGCTCGCGGTGACCAGTGCGCAGGCGAATGCGCAGGCGAGTAACGCCAATCTCGCCGGCGCCAAACTCTCCGCGCAAGCCGCCGTTGCGACCGACTATTTCGCGCTGCGCGAGGCCGACAACGAGATCAAGCTGTTGACCGCGGCGGTCGATGCCTATGCGCGGTCACTCAAGATCACGCAGAACCAGTACGACGTCGGGATCGCGCAACGCACCGATGTGCTTCAGGCGCAGACGCAACTCGAGACGACGCAGGCGAACCTCGTTTCGACGGTCGGCGAGCGTGCGCGACTCGAGCACGCGATCGCGATTCTCGTCGGCAAGGCGCCGGGCGATTTCACCATCGCGCCGGCACCGTGGAACATGACGATTCCCGCAATCCCGCTGACCGTGCCGTCCGACCTATTGCAACGGCGCCCCGACATCGCAGCGGCCGAGCGCGCCGTCGCCTCGGCAAACGCGCAGATCGGCATCGCGCGCGCCGGTTATTTCCCGAGCTTCGGGCTGACGGCTTCCGACGGCTCGGTCGCGACAACACTGCCCGCGCTGTTTCGCGCATCGAGCAATGTCTGGTCGCTGGGTTTGTCGGTCGCGCAGACGATCTTCGACGCCGGCGCAACGGCCGCCAAGGTCGAGGCCGCGCGCGCATCGCGCGACGTCGCGATCGCGAACTACCGCGGGACGGTGCTGACCGCGTTCCAGTCGGTCGAGGATCAGCTATCGAGCCTGCGCGCGCTCGCCGAGCAGGAAGGCGCACGCCGCGCGGCGTCCGCCGACGCCGATCGGACCGAGCAGTTGACGCTCAATCAGTACCTTCAGGGCCAGGTGCCATACACGACGGTCGTCACTGCCCAGGTGACCGCACTGACGGCGCGCCAGACGCTTTCGCAACTCGAGTCGGGCCGGCAGGCGGCGGCCATTGCGCTGATCCAGGCGCTGGGCGGCGGCTGGCAGGCGGAATCCATCGCCGCTGCGGCTCACCCGTAACGATGCGCGACCAAAAGGGGCCAGGGATTTATCGGGAACGCGACCGAGAATCGAGCCTGGCCCCTTTTTCCTCTTGAATTCCCTCCGGAGAACCCGTACTATTAGCACTCGCATGGGTTGAGTGCTAATCGGCGCGTCCCCATGGATGTGAGGTAGCACATGCGATCGGCCCGGCGTTTCGATTTCCCAAATTCGGTATCAAGGCATCCATTTCAGGAGTGAGCACTAACATGAAGCTTCGTCCACTGCACGACCGGATCATCGTCAAGCGGCTCGAAGAGGAGCGCAAGTCCGCCGGCGGCATCGTCATCCCCGACACCGCCGCTGAAAAGCCGTCGATCGGCGAAGTCCTCTACGCAGGCCCCGGCAAGACCGATGATCACGGCAAGCTCATCGCGATGGGCGTCAAGCCCGGAGACAAGGTCCTGTTCGGCAAGTACTCCGGCCAGGAATTCAAGATGGACGGTCAGGACCTGCTCCACATGCGCGAAGACGACGTCATCGGCATTGTCGACTGATCCACCCCACACGTAACACGCATCAGGAGAATTCAACATGGCAGCCAAAGACGTTCGCTTCGGCGAAAACGTCCGCAACAAGATGGTGAAAGGCGTGAACACCCTCGCCGACGCCGTCAAGATCACGCTCGGTCCGAAGGGCCGCAACGTCGTCCTCGAGCGCAGCTTCGGCGCGCCGACGATCACCAAGGACGGCGTGTCGGTCGCGAAAGAGATCGAGCTCAAGGACAAGTTCGAGAACATGGGCGCGCAGATGGTGAAGGAAGTCGCCTCCAACACTTCCGATGAGGCCGGCGACGGCACCACCACCGCCACGGTACTCGCCCAGGCGATCATCCGCGAGGGCCTGAAGTCGGTCGCCGCGGGTGCCAACCCGATGGATTTGAAGCGCGGCATCGACCAGGCGGTCATTGCGGCCACGGAAGAGCTCAAGAAGCTCTCCAAGCCGTGCAAGGACCCGAAGGCGATCGCGCAGGTCGGCACGATTTCCGCGAACTCCGACGAGAGCATCGGCAAGACGATTGCCGACGCCATGTCGAAGGTCGGCAAGGAAGGCGTGATCACGGTCGAAGAGGGCTCGGGTCTGGAGAACGAGCTCGAGGTCGTGGAGGGCATGCAGTTCGACCGCGGCTACCTGTCGCCGTACTTCATCAACAATCAGCAGAGCCAGAGCGCCGAGCTCGAGAAGCCGCTGATCCTGCTGGTGGACAAGAAGATCTCCAACATTCGTGAGCTGCTCCCGCTGCTGGAGGCCATTGCGAAGGGCGGCCGTCAGCTGCTGATCGTGGCCGAGGACGTCGAGGGCGAGGCGCTCGCCACGCTCGTGGTCAACACCATCCGCGGTATCGTCAAGGTTGCCGCGGTCAAGGCACCCGGCTTCGGCGATCGCCGCAAGGCCATGCTGCAGGACATCGCCATCCTCACGGGCGGCACCGTGATCTCCGATGAGGTCGGCCTCTCGCTCGAGAAGGCGACGCTGAACGACCTCGGCGAGGCGAAGAAGATCCTGGTGGAGAAAGAGAACACCACGATCATCGACGGGGCCGGCAAGCAGGCCGACATCAAGGCCCGCGTCGAGAGCATCCGTCAGCAGATCGAGGAAGCCACCTCCGACTACGACAAGGAGAAGCTCCAGGAGCGCGTTGCCAAGCTCTCCGGCGGCGTTGCCGTGATCAAGGTCGGTGCTGCGACCGAGATCGAGATGAAGGAGAAGAAGGCGCGCGTCGAAGACGCTCTGCACGCGACCCGTGCGGCCGTCGAGGAAGGTGTGGTGCCGGGTGGTGGTGTCGCTCTGGTCCGTGTGCAGAAGTCTCTCGAGAAGCTCGAGACAAACAACGAAGATCAGGCGGTCGGCGTGAAGATCCTGGCGCGTGCGATCGAAGAGCCGTTGCGTCAAATCGTCGAGAATGCCGGCGAGGACGCCGCAGTCATTCTCAACCGTGTAAAGGAAG